>CAZDZL010000021.1:0-24590 GCA_964509885.1 uncultured Opitutaceae bacterium
CGCTCGTGTTGTTGTAGAGCGCCTGGACGCCGTCGGCCGTGAGCTCGCTGCCGCTGATGTTGGTATAGAGGGCCGCGTAGCCGTGGGCCGTGTTCAGGCTTCCGGTCGTGTTGTTGACGAGGCTCGCGTAGCCGGTGGCCGTCAGCTCGGTGCCGGTCGTGTTGGCAAAGAGCGCCGAGATGCCGGTCGCCGTGTTGTAGGTGCCGGTCGTGTTGGAGAAGAGTGCCGTGACGCCGGTGGCGGTGTTGAAGCTTCCGGTCGTGTTGCTGTTCAGCGCCGCGTCGCCGGTGGCCGTGTTCTGTGTGCCGGAGGTGTTGAAGAACAGAGACAGGTAGCCTGTGGCCGTGTTGTTCGTGCCGGTGTTGGAGCCGCTGCCCAACGCCAGGTTGCCGGTGGCGGTGTCGGACACATCGGCGTGCGCGAGGCTGCAGGCGAGCAGCGCGGCAAGGGAACTAACGATCTTGGTGAGCGACTTCATGTTCTTCATTTTGATGGTGCGAAGCAGGTGCTTCCTAGTTTTTGCGAAACTCTGAGAGGGAAACAGAAAAGCTGGATAGCTTGTGGGGGCCCAATGGTCACTTTGATATTCAGATAGGATGACCTTACACAACTTTTATTTTGTTAGTCGGTAACATTTCTTTTTTTTGGGCGTCTTTTTGCGCCCTCAGCGACAGCAGGGACCGTGCCTGACCCGGGAAATGCGGGCCGCAACTTCGATGATTTTCACAATCGGCACACTTTCCCGAGGGAGGCGCAACCTCCTCGAGCGCACGTGACTCACAAAAGTTTTTTTACACCCGCGCGATCGCTTCCTACTCCCGCTGCGCTGTTTTCTGGCCCCTCGTCGCGATTGCGGGCGCTTCGCGCCGTTTTGTTCCGTCGCAGGGGCCGCCGGTGCGGACAAACGCGGAATCCGACCTCGCGTTTATGCCATTTTTTGGGTGCAAAATCGGGCCCTTGCGGAGCTGGATTTGCCCATGTTTTCGCCTGCTTTTTTCCCGGGAATAGGGGCAATTTTACCACCAAATGCCAATGATTGGCTAAAACCCCCCTCCCCGGCTGGCGAACGCGGGTCCTCGCGCAGGCCGCGTCGCCACCGGCGCCGCTAGAAGTTGATCCGCTCCTTCTCGACGACGAGCGGCCTGCGGATCACGCGGGTGTGGATCGCGCCGATGTACTCGCCGATGATCCCGATGAAGAACAGCTGCACGGAGGCGAAGAAGAAGAGACCGATCACGACAGGAGCCACCCCGAGCGCGAACCGCTGCCAGAACAGGAGCTTGTAGACGAGGTACACGAGGCCCACGACGAACGAGAGCGCCGAGGCGGCGAACCCGAGCATGGCCGCCAGCCGGAGCGGGACCTTGGAATGGCTCGTTATCCCCAGCATCGCCACGTCGTAGAGGGAATACAGGTTGTTCTTCGTGGTCCCGCGGTGGCGCCTCGGCTGGTCATACGGCACCAGGGCCACGGCGAACCCCATCTCGCTGATCAGCCCGCGCACGTAGGGGTACGGCTCGTCGAGCGCCCTGAAGGCCTCGACGACCTTCCGGTCGTAGAGGCCGAACCCGGTGACGTTCTCGAGGAGATCGATGTCCGCCAGCCTCTTCACGAGGCGGTAGTATGCCTTGCGCAGCGTGAAGACGAGGAGCGGCTCCGCGCTGTTCCGCTTTTGGCCCACGACCACCTCGCTCCCCTCTCGCCAGAGGCGGATGAACGCGGGGATCAGCTCCGGGGGATCCTGCAGGTCGGCGGCGACGACGATCACGGCGTCCCCGCGCGCGTTCAGCAGGCCGTGGTAGGGCGAGCGCACGTGCCCGAAATTGCGCTGGTTGAGGATGACCTTCACCCGGGGGTCCCCGGCCGCCAGCCGGCGCAGCTCCTCCTGGGTCGAGTCGGTGGACGCGTTGTCTATATAGAGGTGCTCGTAGGTCACGCCCGGGACCTGGGCCATCACGTCGCGCACCTTCTCATGCAGCGGACGCACGTTCTCCCGCTCGTTGCGGCACGGCGTCAGGACGGTAACCGAGACCGATGGGGAGGTCGTCATGTCAGGGCGCGGGAAGTACCAGTGCGGGCCGCGCCCGGCAAGCTCTACAGGTCCGCAGGGCGAGCCGCGGGCGAGGCCGTCGCCCCCTGCTCCGGCTCCAGGTGCGGCGTGTACTCGGGCACGAGCGCCTGGATGTCCCGCTTCACCTGGTTCGGACCCATGCCCTGCGCCCGCCCGCGGATGTCGAGGAGGCCCTGGCTCAGCGCCTCGTACGCCTGGGGTTCCCCCGTGAAGCGCAGGATCTTGGGGTGGGCGGTGGGCACCATGCTCTCGGTGTCGTAGTTGAGCTCCTCGAAGAGCTTCTCCCCGGGCCGAAGCCCGGTGAACGTGATCTCGACGTCGATCCCGGGCTTGAGGCCGCTCAGCTCTATCAGCTGGCGCGCGACGTCGATGATCTTCACGGGGCTGCCCATATCGAGGACGAAGATCTCCCCTCCGGCCCCCTGGGCCGCGCTCTGCAGGACGAGGCCGACCGCCTCGTGGACCGTCATGAAGTAGCGCGTCATCTCCGGGTGCGTGACCGTGACGGGGCCCCCCGCGGCGATCTGCCTCTTGAAGGTCGGTATCACGCTCCCGGACGATCCGAGGACGTTTCCGAAGCGCACCGCCATGAACCGGGTCCGCGTGCCGGCCCGCCGCTGCAGCGCCTGGACATACAGCTCGGCCAGCCGCTTGGTCGCGCCCATGGCGCTCGTGGGGTTGATGGCCTTGTCCGTGGAGATGAGCACGAAGCGCTCGACGCCCGACTCGATCGAGAGCCGCGCCATCTCCATCGTGCCGATCGCGTTGTTCCGGAACGCCTCGAAAGGCTGTTGCTCCATCATGGGCACGTGCTTGTGCGCGGCGGCGTGGAAGAGCAGCTGGGGCCGGTGGCCCTCGAATATCCCCCGCATGCGCTCGCCGTCCATGATGTCCGCGACCAGGGGGACGACCTGCGCCGCGAGGCCCGCCTCGACCAGTTCCCGCTCGATCTGGAACATCTGCACCTCGCAGCGCTCCACGAGGAGGAGGCGCGACGGGCCGTAACCGCCGATCTGGCGGCAGAGCTCGGCGCCGATGCTGCCGCCGGCGCCGGTGACCATGACGACCTTGCCCTGCACCAGGTCCCGGATGCGGTCCGCCTCGAGGACGACGCGCTCGCGGCCCAGCAGGTCCTCGATCTGCACCGGGCGGATCTGTGAGGCCTTCACGGTCCCGTTCACCATCTGCTCCATCGAGGGGACCGTCTCGAAGGGCAGGCGCGCCTCGTTGAACACCTGCACCACCTCGCGGATCCGCCGGCCGGACGCGCTCGGCATCGCGATCACGGCCTCGTCGGCCTGGAGCGTGCCCTGCAGGAGCAGCTCCGGGCGCCCCACGACCGGGACCCCGTGCACGCGCGTGTTCCACTTGGCGCCGTCGTCGTCGAAGAAGGCGATGGGGTACATGCGCAGGTCCCGGCGAAGCTTCATCTCCTTCGCCAGGTTGGCGCCCACGTCGCCCGCCCCTATGATCACGATCCGTCGCAGGGGCCGGTTGCCGGAGCGGTGCTCCTTCTGGCGCTCCCGGAGCATCCGGAAGCCGAGCCGGACGCTGCCGAGCGCGGCCGTGTCCAGCAGGAAGCCGAGGATGATGATCGAGCGCGGCGGGGCGTACTGGCCCTTGGTGGCATACCAGGCGCCCAGCGAGACGAGGCTGGCCGAGGCGCACGCGAGGACGATCCGGCGCGCGTCGGGCAGGCTGAAGTAGGTCAACAGGCTGCGAAACTGCCCGAAGGCGAAAAGCGCGAGGATCTCGACCGGAAGCGTCCACTGGAGCGTCCCCCAGAAGTGCATCTGCTCGTCATGGGGCGGGTGGAATTCGAACCGGATGAGGTACGCCACCCAATGGGCCGCGACGATAGCGGCGCTGTAGACGACCACGAGCAGGACCACGCGGGTGAAGGCCGAGGCGCCGTTCGCGGGGGGGCGCGCGGACCGGGCCGCCGCGGCAAAGGCCGCCCAGGCGCCGGAAGCCGGCTCGGCCGGGTCGGGCAAGGCGCCGCCGTTCGGCCCATGGTGCGGCGCGTGGCTTGCCTCGTCGCTCATGCGCCCCGGGTGGACTCTGGATGAGGTCCTTCGCGCCTCAAGGGGGGGGAGGCGCACGCTTCTGGTGAGCCTCGTCGTGTAGCGGCCGTGAGCATGGGGGTCCAACGCCCAGTTTTGACGGGCGACTTTCCCACGTCGAGTTTGAAAAGCCGCGGTCCCCGGCCGCGGCATCGGGGCGGGACCGGGCTCAAGGACCGCGCCCGGGATTCGCCCGGTCGAAAAGGCGCTCGGCGTAGGTGAAGAAGGCCGCCCAGAGCGCGCAGACAAACGTCGCGGCGGCGGCCTTCACGGGCCAGCCCATGCCCTGTGCCGCCAGGACGACAACGAGGACCAGGACCTGCAGGAGGCCCTCGGCCGAGGTCACGAACAGGTGCGTCCTGCCGGTGCGGACCAGGCGCTGGTAGAAGTGCTCCCTGTGGGGCTGGAGCCAATTCTCCCCTTTCCGGATCCGGCGCCCGAGCGTGAACGCGGTGTCGAGGACGAAGTTCGCGTGGAGCAGCCCGAACGCCCCGAGGAGGTACCAGCCGAGGTCCCGCGCGAGCCAGAAGGCGAGCACGGCGAGAAGGAAGCCGATGGGGGCGCTGCCGACGTCGCCCAGGAACATGCGCGCGCGGGGGAAATTGTGCGGCAGGAACCCCGCCCCCGCCCCGGCGAGGACGATCGCCAGGACGACCGCGGGGTGCGTCCGGCCCGCGCCCGCGGTCAGGGCGACAAGCGCCGTGCCCGCGCCGGTGGTCACCACCTGCATCCCCGCGATGCCGTTGATGCCGTCCATGAAATTGAAGGCATTGGTGTAGCCGATGATCCAAAGAAACCCAACCGTGGCGAAGATCGCGCTCGCGGTCGGGGTGGACGCGATCCCCCCGGTGAGGCCGAGCGCCGACAGGGCCACGATCGCGGCGCCCGCCTGGACGCCAAATCGCAGCACCGGGGACCGCGAGCGAAGGTCGTCCAGGAAGGAGACCGCCGTCAGGACGACGACCGCGAGCGCCAGCCAGGCGAACCCGGGCGCCGCGTTGAGCGGCGCCGCGGCGTATCCCGCGACGGCGGCGCCGATGAGCAGCGAGATGCCCCCGCCGCGCACCACCGGCCTGTCGTGGCTGGAGCGCTCGTTGGGCCGGTCCACGACCCCGAGGCGTCCGAGGATGGCCCTCGCGGCAAAGCCGGCGAGGTAGGAGACGGCCGACGCCAGGAAAAAGGCCCAATAGAGGTTCACAGGACTTCGTTGTTCAAGGGGAGCTCCGTCTGCACGGCCGAGGCCATGGATCAGACAATGCGGCCGTAGTAAAGGGATGACTTGCGCAGCGTGTCTTCAAATGTATCCCAGCGGAGGTCGGGGAAATACGCCTGCATCCGCCCCACGTCCACAACGGTTTCGCTCGTGAGCTTTCCCAGGACGTCCGTCGTCAGGGGAAAGCGCACACCGAGAATCGCCAGGGCGTCGCCGAGGGCCCCCGCCGTCCGAAGCAGCGGCAGGGGTGCCCGCGCGGGCCGGGCATACCCGCAGGCGGCGCAGAAGGCCGCGCAGATCTCCGCCAGCGACGGGGCGGCCGGCGCCGCGAGGTTCACGATGCTCCCTCCCGCCCCGGGGAGAAGGGCGAGGCGCGCGAGGAGCTCGGCGGCCCTCGCCACGGGCAGCACGCTCTTTCGCGCGCGGCCGTCGCCGGGCAGCACGAATCGCCTGCGACGGAGGGCCTCGGCAAGCCGGAAGAAATTGGCGCGGTCGCCGTCGCCGTAGACCGTGGCGATGCGGGCGATGCGCCAGTCAAGGCCGCTCGCCTGGACGAGGCGCTCGGACTCAAGTTTCGAGCGGCCGTAGGCCGAGGCGGGAGCCAGCCGATCGTCCTCGCCGCGCGCCCTCCCGTCCTGCGCCCAGTCATAGACCGCCGTTGTGCTCGCCAGTACGAATCGCCCCGCGCCCGACGCCGCGCAGGCGGCGAGCAGGCGGCCCGTCCCCTCAGCGTTCACGGCGTGGAACCGGCGGATCTCGGCCGGGGTTTCAAGCGGCCGGTGCACGTGGGCCGCGCAGTGGACCACCGCGCCGATCCCGGAGAGCGCCGCTGCCCACTGCGTGCCGGCGCCGACCTCCCCCACGCGGACCACGTCGACGGCTCGGCCGGCGCCCGGGTCCCGGGCCGCCGCGGCCACTTTGCCCCTGAGCTCCGCCTCCGACGTCCCGCACCGGACGGCGAAGCGCGCGGGGACGCTCTCGCCGACAAGCGCCGCGGCGAGCGCCGCGCCGACGAACCCGTTGGCGCCCGTCACGAGGATGCCCTCGCCGCTAGGAGCGCCCATGTCCCCTTTCCAGGAGTGCGTGGAGGCGCTCGTATTCCTGAAGGACAAGGGCGTTGACGCGCCCCGCGTCGAAGAGCTCCAGGGCCCGGGACCGGGCCGCCCGGCCCATGGTCGACCTCAAGGCGGCGTCCCCCAGCATCCGGCCCAGCGCCCCGGCAAGGGCCGCGGAGTCCTTGGCCGGGACAAGGATCCCGGTCACGCCGTCCTGGACGGAGTCGCGCAGGCCGACGATGGACGTGCCCACGGTCGGCACCCCCATGACGGCCGCCTCGATCACGACATTGCCGAAGCCCTCGCGGTAGCTCGGAAGGCACAACAGGTCCGCAATCGCGAGCGTCCTCTCCGGCTCGGGATCGTAGCCGGCCAGCCGGATCCTGGCGTTGCCGGCGACGGCCGCGAGCTGGGCCCTGAGTTCCCCGTCGGTCGTCCCCTCGTCCAGGGGGCCGACGATCACCAGGTAGCTGTCGCTTCCACGCGCCAGGAGCTCCTTGAAGGCGAGCAGGAGCTCGACGACGCCCTTGTCGCGGGTCACCCGGCCCACGAACACGACCACCAGGGCCCCGTCGGGAATCCCGAGGGCCGCGTACGTCGCCGCGGTGCGGTGGTTCGTCCTCGCGCGCTCCCATCGCGCCACGTCGACGCCCGCGATCGAGCCCGCGCCCAGCACGCGCAGCGACGACTCGCCGCCGATGCCCTCCGATATGAGGAACGCCCTCTGGCTCGGGCTGTCGGCGTAGCACAGCGTGTTCAGGGCGACGACAATCCGGTCGCAGGTCCTGGCGACCCAGCGCAGAAGCCCCTTCATCTCGACCCAGGGCTGCCCGGTGAAGGTGTGCAGCCGGATCGGCACCCCGGCGGCCCGTGCGGCCAGCGCGCAGAGCAGGCCCGCCTTCGGGGTGTTCGAGTGGACGATCTCGTAGCGCCGGCGGCGGAAGTGCAGGTAGAGCTGGAACAGGGCGCGAGCGTCCGAGAAGGGGGCGATCTTGCGGGGGATCTCGATCGTGACGGCCGTGACCCCCTCCATCGAGGCCAGGTCCCCCCAGTCGGAGCCGCCGCTGCTGACCACGTCGACCTCGTGGCCCGCGCGCACGAGGGCCGGGATCTGCTCGCCCAGGTTGTGAACCAGGAAATAGGGCACGGTCGCGACGCGGGCTATGCGGAACGAGCTCATCGCCTAGCAGGCCTGCGGGGACGCCGAGCGCCTTATCTGTTCCCACTGGGCTGCGTAGGGCCGGGACTCGGGAGAAGGCCGCGGCCTCATGAACCGCGCCCCCGACGCCTGCCAGAGAAAGGTCCCGGCGTCCTTTGCGACGCGAAGCCCGCACACCGCGCAGGCCAGGCAGACCCATCCGAATTGCCGGCTGGCCGCGAAGGTGGCCGCCTGGACCCGAAGGAGGGCCCACCGGGTCCTCAGGCTCGCCCGCAGCCTAATGGCGCCCCTCACCCTGTAGGCGAAGAGGACCTCGTCCACGCAGCCGAAGGTGCTCCTCCGGTAGCTGCGCAGCAGGAGCTCCTGGTCGTCGCTCTTGTAGGACTCGGGGATCCTGTAGCGGAACCTGCGGAACCACTCGATGCGACCCATCCACGTCGGATGAGGAAGGTAGAACCCCCGCCACGGCCTGGAGCAGATCTGCGCGTGGGACAGGGCGCGGGGAAAGAGGCCGAGCAGCTCGTCCGAGGGCGAAATCGTCATGGCGCGGACCGCGACAAGATCGAGGTCGGGGCGCTCGCGGAGCGACGCCACCTGCCGTGCGAACCGTCCCGGAAAGGAGACGTCGTCCTGGTCCATGCGCGCGAGATACGTTCCCCGAGCCAGGTCGATCGCCTCGTTCAGCCGAGCCGCCAATCCCCGGTTGCAGCCGTCCCTGAGGACCCGGATCCTCGCGTCGCGGATGTCGTTGATGCTGTCCAGCGAGCCGTCGGACGACCCGTCGTCGATGATGAGCATCTCCCAGTGCACGTACGTCTGGTTGACGACGGACAGCACGGCGGCGCGCAGGTCCCTGCCCGCGTTGTACACGGGCATCGCCACCGTGACGAGCGGTTCAGCGTGGGGCTCGGCCATGGGCATTGCGCAGCAGCCAGTCGCGGGTCATTACGAGGCCGTCGCCGAGGGTCACCTTGGGGGCCCAGCCCGTGTCGTTTCTGAGCTTTGACGCGTCGAGGACATTCATCTGGACGTCAAAGACCCGCTCCGGCAGGTGCTCCACGCGCAGCTCCTTCCCTAACTCCCTCATGAGCGGCGCCATCTCGCGCACAATGTCCAGGTTCGACGAGCCCACGCCCGTGCCGAGGTTGTACGTGGCGCCCGGCGTCCCGCGCTCGACCGCGCGGGCGATCCCCGCGGCGACATCGCTCACATATATGTAGTCCCGCTGGGTGCCGTGCTTCCCAAAGACGCCCACGGGCAGGCCCGCCATCGCCGAGGCCATCGCCGTCGCCACGAACCCCTGGCCCAAGTGGGCCTGCTGGCCCGCGCCGTAGGCGTTCGAAGGCCGCAGGCAGACCACCTTCAGCCCGTGGGTCACGGCAAAGAGATGCGCGTACCTCTCGAGCGCGAGCTTGGTCACGCCGTAGGGCGAGATGGGCTCGGTCGGGTGGTCCTCGGCGATGAGCGGGGCCCTGGCCTGGCCGTAGACGGTGCCCCCTGACGAGACGAGGATGAGACGGCAGCCGGCGGCCGCGGCCCCGGTGAACAGCTGGACGGCCGCCGGCAGGTTTTGTTGCAGGTCGGCCAGGGGGTCCTCGTAGGACGTCTTCGGGAGCGACGCATAGGCCAGGTGGACGACCTCGGCGTGGCGGGCCAGGAGGGAGCCGATCACGCCGCGGTCACCAAAATCGCCCGCGACATAGGCGGCGCCCGGGGGCAGCGGGGACGCGGGGGCGCGGCGCCGGCCGAGGACCGTCACCTCGCGGCCCGTCGCCAGGAGGCACGGGACCAAATGGGATCCGATAAACCCTGCTCCGCCTATGACTAAGGTGCGCGGCGCCACGATCTCAGCCTGGGGGCCATCGGCGGCCTGCACGCGCTCGTTTCATCCATTTCTAAATCCTTATCCAGGATTGCGGGCATATGTCCACCGCCGTGTTGCGCGCCCCGCGCAGCCAGTCCCGGGGCGCCACGACGATCTTCGCCGGGTTGGCACCCAGCCACGCGCCCCACCACGAGAACGAGCTGTTGGCAACGACGTGGTGCTGGCAGGAAGCCATCAGGACGAGTTCCTCGGCGTCCGAGAAGGTGCCCTGCTCGGACACGAAGCGGCACGGGACGTCCAGCGCCAGGTTCGCCCTGGCCCAGGCCGGGTCGTCCGAGAAGACAAAGCACACGGTTCCGGGTCCAGCGCCCACGGCGCCCAGGGCGCGCCGGTAGTACTCGGCGCTGCACGACGCGTAAAGCTCCCTCGCCTCGGGGAGCGGCCTTCCGCTGGCGTCGACCCCGAGGTTGCGCCTCACGTGCAGGGACACCGCGCGGCATTCCGTCATCTGCCTCGCGAGCGACGACGCCGGGGCCGAGGGGGGCGCGCGCAGCGTGAACTCCCGGCGAAGCGCCTCCTGTATCGGCAGGAAATAGCGCTCATTCTGCCAATAGCCGAAAAAGTAGGCCCCCGGCGCCGCCCGGGCCCCGGCGGAGGGGTCAAAACGCAGGGGATCGCGGTCGACGACGACCCTGCGCCAGGCCTGCGGGACCGCGGCCCAAGCCGCCCTCGCCAGCCCGCACCATGGGGGCGCCCACGCCATCCCGAGAGGGATCTCGGCGGGTCGCGCGTTCTCGATGGAGACGTTCCATGCGCCGAGGGCGAAGCGGCGGCGATGGACATCCCCCCTGAATCCGCTCTCGACGTCGAACGCGAGCGCGAGGGCCGAGGCCTCCGAAACGCCGCGGCCGAAGGCATACTGGAACATCTGGTTGCCCAGCCCGCCCATCAGCCTCACCACGGCCGGGCGCTCTCTCCCCGCCGGTGGGTTGTGCATGTGCTCCATGGGGACGCGTCGGGTTAGCCGGGCGGTGTCACGACCGGCGCAGGCTGCGGTACACCACCTTGCAGGCGAGGTCCAGTCCCCCGACGACGCCGATCAGCAGCACCGAAAGGCCGCCGGCCCCCAGGCATTTCCGGGCGTAGTATGTCTCGCTCCTGATGCGCCTGAGCATGCCCCTCGCCGTCGCCCCCGCCGCGTTTCGTCCCGCGCTGGCCCCCTGCTCGTGGTCGACGCAGGTGCGCGTCACGAGCGCGCAGCCCAGGCCCAAGGACCGCAGCTGGAAGCCCAGGATCAGCTCCTCGCAATAGAGGAAGGTGCCCTCGTCGAGGTAGCCGATCGCCTCCAGGGCCGACGTGCGGATCAGGAAGCAGCTGCCGTTGATCGTCTCGCAGGGGATGACGGCGTCGAGGGCGAACGGCCTCAGGTCGCCGTACACCTGGCGCTCATTCACCCTCCGCAGCCACGGCAGGCGGCGAAGGACGCCCGAGGAGACGATCACCAGCTCCCAGAAGCCGGGAATCCGGCGGACCTGGATCGAATTCTCGGGCCTGACGGCCAATCCGGCGTCGCGGACGAGGGGGCTGCAGGCCGCGAGGGTGGCGTCGCCCTCCAGCGCCTCCACGAGGCGAGCGATCGCGTGCGGGTCGGAGAGGACCGTGTCGTTGTTGAGCACGAGGGCGAAGGCGGTCGCCGGGCGCTTGGCCCTGAGGCCCGCGTTGTTGCCGGCGGCGTACCCGAGGTTCGCCTTGTTCTCGACCAAGGTGACCTCGGCGGGCAGCCCCGCTCTCAGCTCCGCCAGCTGCTCCCCGTTCGACCAGTTGTCGACCACGACCACGTCCACGCGCACCTGGGCCTGACCGAGCACCGACTTCGCGCAGCGCAGCGTCAGCGCGGGGCGGTTGTAGTTGAGGATCACGACCTGCACAGGCGTCGGATCCCTTGGAGGGCGGCTGTCGTTCACGTCGGTCGGGGGTTCAGCCTTGCGGCGCCCGCTTCGGGCCGCGCATTGAGTTCCAGAGCCTCGGCAGCCCGAGCGCGGCCGCCGCCAGGGCCACGTGCACCGCCGCGCCCGGGAGGCCGCCCAGGCGCAGGAGGTAATAGACGGCGCCGAAGACGCCCGACGACAGCGCCACGTCCCTCAGGCCGATCGCGAGCTCCGCCCTTACCCGCGGCTCGCTGCTCCTGCCGAGCATCCACGGGCACAGGGCCGCCCAGCCGAAGACGCCGAGGCACCAGCCGGCGCAGACCATCAGCGGCTGGCTGCTGTAATACTCGGCCGCGACAATCCCGAAGCTGATCGTCGCAAGCCCCAGCAGGTTGACCCTCGACTGCAGGTAGGCCGCCTTCGCCGCGATCGCGGCCATGCCGCAGTAGGACCTGCAGTAGATGACCGCCGGCAGGGTCAGGCAGAAGCAGGCGAGGAACGGCTTGCTGGACGCGTAGGCGGGATACCACAGGTCGATGAAGGCCGAGGCCGGCCAGAAGACGAGGGGGGCCGACCAGTAGAGCCACTCCCAAATGAGGTGCGACTGCCTGCGGGTCGCCTCAGTCGCGCCCTTTCGGAGCAGGAGGGGCAGCGTGGCCGTGGCGATCCCGTCGCCCGCGTAAAGGATGAGGCTGCTCAGGCTGAAGGCGAACGAGTAGTCGGCGAACACCCGCCGCTCGAACTGGGCCGCGACGACGACCTTGTCCGCGGACAGGGCGAGGCTCGAGAGCACCCCGGCGACATAGAGGTGCGCGCATGACCTCCAGTGCAGGGTCACCGGCTGCCCGGGCGGCTCCGTCTCCGGCGTCGCATAGATGTTGAACCGGCCGTGGGCAAAGGCCTCGGCGGCCAGGACCGATACGGCGATGGGAAGGAGGAAGGAGATGTCCAGCGTGGCCGTCGTGATGCTCCGGCTGAACGCTATCAGGCACACGAAGGCGATCCCGACGCACCTGCCCGCGCAGTTGTACGCGAAAAACCGGTCGAAGCGTCCCTGGGTCTGCGTGGCATAGTTGTTCAGCGTCTGGGCGTTGAGCAGGAACCAGGAGGCGAGCAGGGCCGCCACCGTGGTCGCCGAGGCGGTCGGGTTCACCAGGGAGAATACCAGCGCGCACAGGGGCGCCGCGACCAGGAGGACACCGAGCAGGAGGCGCCGCGCCTTCCGGTACAGGGCCCGCTTGTAGGCCGACGCGTGGTTGTGGAGGGATTCCTGGTAGAATCCGTTCAGGATCCCGAAGTGCAGGAACCCGGCGTAGCCGCCGTAGAGGATCAGGATGCGGTACTCGGCGAACATCGCCTTGTCCGCGATCCTCGGGAAGACGAGGACCGTTGTGGCCAGGTACAGGAGATCCAGGCCCGTCGACGCGTAGGTGAACGCAATGTTCGAGGCGGGCTCCAGGGTCCTCCTGCGCGGGGGGGCCTCGGGCGGGCGTGTGTCGGCTGGGGGCATCAGGACGGCGTTTTGACGGTGCTTCCGCCTAGGCGCCAGCCTTGGTGTCCCGCGCCGATTCCGCGCCCTTGGCCCCAGGGGAGCTCCATGGTCCCCTCCTTCCGGCCTCGACGAAGAGAAAGTTGTGGGTCCCGAGCGTGTCGACCCCCGAGGCGACGATCCCCCGGACCTCCGCGGGCTCCACCCGCCGATAGGGCCGGCTTGTCGTCCACGCCTCGTAGCCCCCGGCCCAGAAGACCTGGAACGTCTCGAGGAGCTGAGGGTTGAGGGCAACGCCCCTCGGCTGGTGCTCCCCGACCGATATCTCGACGATCCACATCGCCCTGGGGGACATCGCGAGGAGGCCCCGGGCCCCGCCCAGCATCCTCATCTCGGCTCCCTCGATGTCCACGACCACGAGGCAGCGCTTCCCGGCGACCCGCGGTCCCGCCTCGGCGTCGAGCGTCGACGTGGCCACCAGCGTCGGGTAATGTTCCGGACCGTTCGCCCACCCCTTGACAAGCGAGGCGCCGGTTCCGCCTCCGTAGATCTTGGCGACGCCGGGGGAGTCGCTGAGGGCAACGGGGACGATGTCCACGAGCTCGCCCCAACCGTTCGCCTCCACGTTCTTGAGGAGGAACTGCAGGTTCAGGGCGATCGGCTCAAAGGCGATCACCGGCTTCCCGGCGCTCGCGGCGAGGCAGCAGTAGTACCCGATGTTCGCACCCACGTTTATGAACACGTCGGCCTCCTGGAGGAGGGCGCGGATGAGATCGGTCTCCTCCCTCTCGAATTTCCCCCGCTCCATGGCGGCGTTTCCGACCAGGCGGAAGCCGAGCGGCGTGGGGGCGGGATCGTCCAGCAGGCGCCAATGGGCCCGGGTCAGCCTGTAGCTCATGAGAAGCCTGGGGAAATGCCCCATGAGCGGCCGAAGCATGTTGAGAATCCTTTGTTTCATGGACCGGGCCATTCCGCGCATCAGCCGCTGCCCGCGGCGTCCTTGAGGATGCCGACGACGTCCTCGGCAGGCACCCTGCGCGGGTGCGCCCCGATGAGGCGCGTCGCCAGCCAAGACAGGAAAAGCGTGATCAGCGTGGTGGCGCGGATGAACTCATTGTTTATCGGCGTCATGAGGCAGCAGTAGCACAGGTAGGCGTACATGGACAACGTCGCCAAGGTTGACCGCCTCCGGTTGGCTTTGTACACCCACGAACACCCGACGCCGACAAGGCCGGCGCCGAGGATCGCTCCCGTCACTCCGGCATCGAGGGTGAACACATCGAGGTAGGAGTACACGTTGGTGACGGCCGGGAACCAGATCTGGGGGCGCGATTGCCCCGGATACACGACAGGGACACCGGCCTTCGTCAGGAAGAAATAGGCGCTGTCCAGCGTGTAGAAGCCGGGCTCGCGGGGGTAGCCCCCCTTGAGGATGTCCTCGTACGCGATGGGCGACATCCCGAAGTAGGAACTCAGCGAGCCCTGGAGCGACGTCGGCTTGGTGCTCTGCTCGTTGATCGCGACCTGGGCGGCGACGAATACGGCGAGAAGCACCACGCTGGTCGCGATCGCAGAGATCCATTTCGTGCGTCGCGAGGGGCGGTAGAGCTCGAGCCAAGCGACGAACAGGACCACGGAAAGCTGGACAATCGGCGCCCGCGTGAAGTGCATGAGCGCGGATACGACGGCGAGGGCGCAGATTCCCAGGAAATGCGCGCGGGAGATGTACTGCTTCCTGCGCAGGATCAGGGCCAGCGGCACATAGATCACGTGGGCCCATCGGAAGCTCCCAAGGAGCGGGGGCAGATGGAGCTCGTTTGTCGCCCCGGTCACCCTGAGGCCGGCGAGGTCATCCACGAGGCTGGAAAGGCTGATCGACTGTCCCCGCGACTCGCCCAGGTGAAAAACCTCGTACAGCACGCCTGCCCACTGGAGTGCCAAAAGGACGTAAAGGGCCGCGAGCGCGGGCAATTTCAGCACTTCCACCACGCTCCCGGCACTTCGAACGCGGCCCGCGACGAGCGGCAGGACGGATCCAATGAGGAAGGCCCACCACGCGCCCACGAGAATGATCAAGGTCGGGATGGCCGGTCGCACCGCGCCTTCCAGGGCCACCTGCGAGATGCAAAGGCATGGCGCCCACACCGCCGAGTAGATGGCCGCATGGACGGGGACCGCGCCGGCAATATTGGCGAGGATAAGGAGAAGCAGGGCCACCCCCACGAAACCCACTCCGAGGACGATCAGCGAATCAAGGTCCATAGGGAAGGCATGCGTCGGGCGAAGTCTCCGGCATCGGTGTCAGCCCGATTCGTGGCCCGCGCCCTGCGCCCCGGGGACCTTCCGGCACACGGCCACCATGAAGTCCTTCACTGAGAGCTCCTCCTGGATTTCATGGCTCTGGTAGTTCTGGTAAAGGATCCGGTCGACCGAGAATCCGGCCGCGGCGAGCCAGCCGGCGAGCACCTTCTCCGTGATGCGGAAGGAACGGTGGTGGCGGCGCGACGCCGGGGTTTCCTCCTGGTTGAACGGCGTGGAGAGCACGAGCAGCCCGTCCGCGCGCAGCATCGAGTGGAACTTGCGAAGGACCTCAACGACGAGATCCGGGGGAAAGTGCTCCAGCGTCTCGAAGGAAACGACCGCGTCGAACGCCGCCTCCTCATCAAGCCCGAGGATGTCGGCCTGCTGAAAGGAGACGTTGGCGATGGCCGCGTAGCGCGCGCGCACGACCTCGATCACGGGCGATATGTCGTAGCCCCGGGCAAGGCGGGCGACGGACGCCAGCATCGCGGTGCCGTACCCGGTGCCGCAGGCGAGGTCCCCCGCCGCCATGTCGGGGCGAAGGAGGCCGCAGGCAAACTGGTACCTTCGGAAATGCGATTTCTGATACATGTCGAGCCCATCGAAGCGGACCGGCTCCTTGTAGATGATGTCCACGCGCTCACCGAGGTCGGTGTAGTCCCTGCCCAGGGCGCGCGTCGCCTTTCGCCTGGCCCAGCGCAGGGCGCGAGAGGGCAGCTGGATTAGCCTTTCGAGGCTGCCGGCCGACGGGGCTTGTTGGAAGGGGGTGCTTGTCATCGGGCGCCTTTCACACGCCGTGGCTTGCGGCCGCGGCGAGCTGCGCGGCCTGGAGTTTTTCGGCGGCCCTCACGCACGCGCTTGGGAGGTTTGAGGTGTCATAGGAGTCTGGGCGATAGGCCCCACTAGCGGAGGCTATGGAGCCTAGGGATGGCTCCATCTGCGTCCAGCTCCCAAGGCAGAGCCTTCGGTTTACCCGCTCAAGCGTATCGAGCGTCGATCCGGTCAGCTGCCTGAAGTCTACGACAGCCAGCCGGTCCCTGGGAATCAGGCTGCGGGCATGCCCGAGGCACCCTGCGGCGCGTTCCATGGCCTGGGCGAGGAAGGAGTCCAGCACCGCCCCGTCGCAGTCCCAGAGGGCGTATCGCTCGAACATGGCGCGCCACATCTTGCGGTTGGAAAGGAACGTCTCGCAGGGGTCGCGCACCAGCCAGACGTACGCGGCGCCCGGGTAGAGACCGGCCAGGGCGTTTATCCGGAACGTGTGCCCGGGTGACTTGAGAACGAGGCGCCCGGAACGCCCGTCGCCCACGCCCGACAGGAACTCGCCGAGCGTCGCGCCCCACCCTTGCGGCTGCGTGGGCGTCCAGCTCTCGGGATCAAGCCAGCGCGCGAGCTCGGGAAGGCGCCGAGGGTCAAAAAAGCCGCGGTAGACCGAAGGCACTCCGAGCGCCAGGAGTGCGAACTCGTCCTCCTGGGGCGAGAGCAAACCGACGGAAAGCCCGTCCATGGGCCGCTTCACGGACCTTCCGCCCGCGGGCGGCGGGCGCAGCCTGAAGGATGACGGGTTCATGCACTGCGCCGTGGTGGGAGCAACCATCCCGGGGCAGGCCCCGAGGAGATCGTGCAGGTAGGTGGTTCCGGAGCGCCAGAGTCCGAGGATAAAGACGGGATCGTTCGTCATCGGGCGCTCCGGGGGCAGCAGCCGCTGAAGCGCGAGGTTTCTCTCGAACCATAGTCCCTGCCATCGGTACGTCAGTCGTGTGGTCCAACCGCAGGGCGGCGTCCCACCCTGGTGCACCCAGGCGAGGGCCTCGCGGCCAAGGGGGAGAACGGTCGGGCGTCTAGCGGGGCGATTTCTCATGCAACCTGAGCTGCTCGTCGATGGCCGAGCTCATCCTGGCGGCAACGGCCGGTTGTAGGGAAATCAGGTCGACGGTCTCGCCCGGATCCGATTTCAGGTCATAGACGGAGTCCGTCAGCTTCGGGATCAGCGGCCCTCTCAGGTGCCCGTAATACCGGACATACTTCCAGTTGCCCTCGATCATCGCCACCGACCCGACGCTCAGGTCCTTGAACCGGGAATTCTGCTCGAAATTCATCGAGAATATCGGCCCGGCCAGCGTTTGGCCGTCCATCGCGGGCCTCAGGGACCGGCCCTCGACCGCCCCAACGACGGGAACACCCGCCAGGTCCAGGAGCGTCGGCATGAGGTCTATCCCCTCCGAAAGGGCGTCGACGCGCTTGCCCGTGGTCTGCCCGGGAACCTTGATCAGCAGCGGCACGTGGATGACATCCTCGTAGAGCATGGGGCCGGCATGGGTGCCGTAGCGGTGGGAGAAGCTTTCGCCGTGGTCCGAACTGACGACCACCAAAGCCTTTTCGAACTCACCCTGGGCCTTGAGCCAGTCGATGAAGCCGCCGATGGCGGAATCCATGTAGGCGACCCCCTCGTCATAACGGCCCGCAAACGCCTCGACGCGCGCGTCATCGAGGGGGGAGCTGAAGAAATTGTTGATCGGGCTCGAATCGTAGCGGGTGCGCATCATCGGGCCCTGGGTGAACCTCCCGAGAAACGGGGCAGGCGCGGCATAGGGACTGTGAGGGCGCATCACATGGACCCAGAGAAACAGGGGGCGCGTGGGGTCGCGGGCTGCGATCAGCCTCCGGGCCTGGAAAAACGCGGGCTCGAGCGCGTTCTGGTCCGTCATCGACCAGATGTGCGCGGTGATGGCGAACCGGTCTATGACCTTTATGGTCGTTATGAAGGCGCCGAGCTCGGTGACCGGCACGAAATGGGGA
Source organism: uncultured Opitutaceae bacterium (assembly GCA_964509885.1). Classification (GTDB taxonomy): domain Bacteria; phylum Verrucomicrobiota; class Verrucomicrobiia; order Opitutales; family Opitutaceae; genus Palsa-1447. Next base: position 17,904 of record CAZDZL010000021.1, read on the forward strand.
AACCGGGTGCACATCACGGACGAGATGACAGGGCCGGTATAGTGGGTCTGCGCGAAGGCCGCCGTGTCCAGCCACCTGTCGCTCTGGTTGAGGAACGGCGCCGCCAGCGAGTTGGTCCAGACGGCGTCCGTCTGGTAGCCGGCCCTCTTGAGGCGCGCCACAAGGCTGTCGTCCGCAATCTCCGTGCTCACCCTGCCGAGGAACTGGTTCGCGCGGTGCGTCCAGGGCCGGACCCCGTTAATGAACGAGTTGACCGACGCCGTCGTGAAGTTGCTGTTGGCATAGTAACGGGTGAACACGTCCGATTCCTTCGCGAAAACATCGAGGTTCGGGGTGGTGGGCCGCGCATAGCCGAGGAAGGAGGCGTGATCGGCGGCGAAGGCGTCCGCCGTCACGAGGATGACGTCGGGATGGCCCTTCGGCTCTCGCCCGTCCGCTGGGCCGGTCCGCGGCGGCGCGGGCGCGAGGCCCAAGGCGATGCAGACAAGGGGCGCGGCGGCGGCCACCAAGAGTCCGCAGGCCGAAAGCCAGACCGCCATCCGCTGGACAATCCGCCTCTCGGCAACATCGCGGAAGGCGGCGACGGCGGAGCCTGCCAGCACCAAGGCAAGCACCCAGTTCTGGTTCCGGGTCAGCCACTCGTCGATAACGGCATTGTGGATCCCTATCCACAGCTTCGCGGCGCGGACGAGCGCGACGACGATGAGCGAGAGCGAGAGCCACATGGCCATCCCGAGGACGAGGGGCGACGATTTCCTGCGCGCCAGCGCCGCCATGCACAGGGCGGCCCCCGTCGCGAGAATGCCAATGACCAGTCCAAACACGGCATAGAAAAGCCAGGCCCAACCCCAGACGGGAAGCAGCTCGACGGGTCGCAGGAACATCAGGTACCCGTCGACCGCCAGCAGGAAATCGATCGGCAGCACGACGCCGACTACGGCCGCGATCACCATCCCCACCGCCCTGACGCATGCGTTATTCCCAAGCCTCGGTCGTGAGCCTGTCATTTGGGGTCTTCAGGCTTCTTGTCCTTGGGGCCAAACATCCGCCTGAAGAGGGCTACCGTTTTCCTTCTCAGGACCAAGAACGCGCCGCTGATTGCGACAAAGACGGGAAAGAGCAGTTGGAAAAGCCAACCCCCGGCGTTGGGGTCGATGTATCCAACAAACACGCGACTGAGATGGAAGGTGACGAGGTGCATCCTACACCTCGCGGAATATTGGCGGACAGAGGCGAATGCAAACGATTAGGAGCTGCCCGGTTCCGTGGTGCGTTTTCCCGCCGCCGCGCGCATTCCACGCTCCTGTGGACGCGGGTTTCCGTATCCGTGCGGATCCGGAACGGACGTTGACGTGCGCTGCACCGCAGCGGCCGATTCATCCTTGCTCCCTCTGGGTTACGGCGTTTCATCGGTGGGGCATGACCTCCCCCGCTTCCGCTTCGTCCGGTGCCTCAGCGCCCACCGCCGAGAGGAACGCTCGCGAAAACGGCGGCGATTCGTTCGAGACGGGGGATGCGCGCGAGGTGTTTGTGCGGATCTGGCGCGGGCTGGCGCCCACCCTGGGATTGACCTTGGCCGGGCTGGCCCTGGGCGTCCTGGTCTGCCTCGCGGCGGGTTCCTTCGACTCCTCGTCGACGTCGATGCGCGTCAGCTTTTCCTTCAAGAGCTTCGCCAGGGGCGAATACCCGGACCACTCCAAGTTCCAGCCCGACGACCTGCGCGCCCCAGATGTGATCGCCGCGGCGCTCAAGCGCCAGGGACTCGATTCCTCCGAGGATTTCCAGGGGAAGATCCGGGCGGCGCTGACCGTCGAGGGCGTCATCTCCCCGATCGTCATCAAGGAGCGAGACCGCCTCAGGGCTGCGGGCCAGAGCCCCCCGCCCTACCTGCCCGACGAATTCCTCATCACCTTGACGTTGCCGCGAAAATTCCCGCTGAGCGCGCGCCAGCGGGAGCTGCTCCTCTCACAGATCGCGAGCTCCTACGAGGAGAAGTTCCAGACCACCTACGCGGAGGTGCCGGAGGGATTCGGGAGCGCGTTCGACTCGCTCAGCAAGGCGGACTATTTCGAGTATGAGCTGATCCTCGACAAGGAGGTGGAGAACATAATGAACTACGTCGTCCAGCAGCTCGACCAGGCGAAGACGTTCCGTTCCCCGACGACAAACCTGTCGTTCAACGACCTGCGGCGCCAGACGGACATCTTCTCCCAGATACAGCTGAGCGAGACGCTGGGGCTGATCCGACAGAACGGCCTTTCGAGCGACCGCGCGATGGCGATGGTGAAGATGGACTATTACCTGCGCACCCTGCAGGACCAGGAGCAGCTCGCCGTCGAGGAGGAGAAGGTGATCGACGAGCTCCTCGCAAAGACGACGGAGCGCTCGCAGAACTACGTTCTGGGAATCAAGTCACAGGCCAACCAGCAGAGGCCCGAGACACCCGTGCTCGACCAGGGGTTGATCGACTCCCTGCTCGCGAATGACGCCACGAATTTCCTTGTGCGCCAGGCGCTCGACGCCGGCCTCAAGGTCAAGCGCGTCCAGGCTGACGAGGCCCGCCTCCTCGAGCGGCGAAAGAGCATGGAGCAGTTCCTCAAGAGCAACAGCGAGGACCAGTCGGCCATCAGCGCCCGCGTGAAGGCCTCGCTCAAAGTCCTCGAGGCCGCGTACAAGGACCTCATCTCGAACATCCGAAGGACCCAGGTCGATTTCGCAAGGCAGCAGTTCGCCGACGCGATCCAGGTCACCATGCAGCCCACGACGGGCAGCGTCTACAAGCCCCTCGCCTTCGCGGGTGTCGTGGGCGCATTCATTGGATTCTGCGTGGGAGTCGGCCTGAGCCTCATCGGCATCTACCTGGGCTCGCGTAGGAACTAGGTCGCGCGCGCCCGGCGGCGGCGCCCAGACAGGATCTTGTTTTGACAGCGCTTCGCCTTCGGCTTGGTCTTCGCAGTGGATTCAATCCTGAGGTCCCCGCTCCGGGCGCAAGCCACTCGCGCAGGCCATGGCGCGGCGCGCCGCGCCGTCCTCGACACCGCATTCCTGCTGGTCTGCCTGCGTTTCCAGATCGCCTCGGCCCGATCGGCGGGTCCGGAACTCGGCCCGGCGCTGCTGCTCGGCACCGCGGCCTTTGTGCTCGGAGCGTGGAACCCCCCCGCGGCGCTGTTTGCCTTCACGCTGGCCGTGCCTCTTCTCATCGGCGTCGAGGTCGACAGCCTCGTTGAATGCGCATCACCCCTCGGGACCGTTTTTTCGGCGATGTGGATGGGTATGACGGTTTTTGCGCTCCTGCGGCGCGCGGGGCGCGCGCCCGCGGCAAGGGCCGGTTCCGCCGGCCAGTCGGTTGGGCCCATCCCGGACACCCCCGATTTGTCACCGGCTTTCCTGGTCTCGGACCTTCTGGTCGTCGCCGTACTGCTTTCTCTTGGCTGGCAGCTGTGGAGGCATCGGGACGCCGCCGGGCTGTGGCCGGCGCTCTTCGACCGCCCCGTCTTCGGGTTCGGCGAGCCCATGTACTTCCTCACGTCGGCCTTTCTTTGGCTCCAGGGCCTGTTCTTTTTCAAGAGCATCCTCGGGGTGTGGTCCGGGCGCTGCGGCGCCGAGGGAGACGGCGGGCGCCGCGATGGGCCCTGGGTGGTCCCGTTCCTCGCGGCCACGGCCGCGACCATGGCGGCCTTTGTGTTCGTGCAGCTCGTCCTCCATGTTCCGGAGGGCTGGACGGGCGCGGGCTTCCAGGCTCCCTACGAGGACATAAGCTCGTTTGGAAGCATAGGCGTGGCCGTCTTCATTTTCGCCGCGTCGACCCTACGCGCGATGCCGCCGCCCAGGCTGGCGGCCAGTGTCGCCGCATGCGGGGTCCTGCTCTCCCTGGTTGTCCTGTCCTGGTCGCGCGCCGCATGGCTGGCGGGGCTCGTGTTTCTCCTCCTGGTCGCTTTCTGCCGACTTTCCTGGAAATGGGCGGCGTCCTCTTTGATCGGCCTTGTCGCCACTGTCGCCCTGATCAACGCGGTCGCGAGAAACGCGCCCCAGCCGGAGCAGCCCTACCTCGCGCGCCTGGCGGCGCTGGCGCGAATTGAGAGTCCGCTCAACAAGGATCCCGTGCGCCTGAACCTCTACCGGAAGGCAGCGGCGATGATCGAGAGGCGACCCCTGACGGGACACGGCATCGGATCCTTCTACAGGGAGTCCGTCGCCTTTGCCCCGCCCGACGATCCCCACGGGAGCGAGCCCGAGTTCGCGCACAACGCCATCCTGCAGGTCGCCGCCGAGCTCGGCCTGCCGGCGGCGGCGGCCCTCGCGGCCCTGACCGCTTGGGGCCTCTGGCGGGGGATCGGGACGTGGCTCGCCGGGCGTCCGCAGCGGCCCGCCGTGCTTGCGCTGGGCACCGCGCTTTCCCTCGGCGCCTACCTCCAGACGCAGATGACCGCGAATTCCCTGAACGTCTATGCCAGCAACCAGTTCTTCTTCTGGTTCCTGCTGGCCGCGCTGCTCGCCACGGGCGCGGGGGCCCCTAGGACATCAGGCTGAGAATCGGATTCGTGAGCGCGAGGCGCCCGCGGATCACCTGGACGATCTCGCGCTCGAAGGCGCCGGAGCCGATCACAATCGCCTCCGTCCGCCCGCCGATGTCCCCGGGCCGGAGGATGGCGCGTCCCGCGAGTTGCTCGCCCTGAAGGTGGGGATTCGAGTCGATGAAGGCGACGATGTTCGCCCTGCCGAGTGTCGTCGTGGCCAGAAGGCGGCGCGTGAAGGCGCCCGCGCCCCATACGAGCACGGGGTCGCCCTTCAGGACGATCGCCTCGATCTTCGCCGCGATCGCCCTTTCACGCTCCCTCGAGGCATCGACGTAGCGCCTGAGCGACGCCTCCGTCACGCCGTCGAAGGCGGGCGTCACGCCGGCGCCGGCCGAATATAGACCGGCCAGGACCGGCTCCGTGACGCCCTCGCGCCATTCGACGCTGGAGCGCCATTCGCGGACCGGCGCAAGCCCAGATCCCGCCAGCAGCCGGTTGAGCGACAGGGACGAGAAGAAATTCACATGCTCCATGCTGAACTGCTGGAAGGGGGCGTTGCTCGCCCCGGCCAGCCCCTCGACGTCGGGTACCGCGGCATAGAGGGCGCCGCCGGGCGCCAGCAGGCCGGCGACGCCGGCGACGGCCTTCGCCACGTCGCGGACATGCTCGAGGACGCCGACCATGAGGATGAGGTCGAACCGCCCGTCCAGCTCGGCGAGCCGGGCCAGCGTCAGGACCCTGACATCCACGCCGTGGAGCCGGAGCGCGGCGGAGGCGCACGCCGGGGACGGGTCGACACCGAGGAGGCTCGTGAAGCCCAGGCGCTTGAGGACCGAGAGCAGGCCCCCGGTGGCGCAGCCTATGTCCAGGATGCGCGCCCCGGGGCCGGGCACGTGAGGCGCCACCTGGCCCGCGATCGCCTCATACCGCCCAAAATCATACGGGGATTCGGCGCCGCCCGACCCCTCGAAGCCGTATTTTGAATGCTCGGCGTAGTGGCGGTCCAGCTCGCCCTGGGACGGGATCCGGTCCGCAAAGCCCGCGCCGCACGCCCCGCAGACGACGACATCATAGCCGTCGCCGAGCAGGCCGTCACGGAATTCGGGACGGAACACGCGGCTGCGGGGGCCGGCGCTCCCGCACACGGGGCAGGGTCGCGGTCCATGGGGTGCGTGGGTCATGGCGGGTTAGCGCGCCGATCCGCCGGCACCGCATAGGTGACGAGCTCGAAGCCGTCCTGCTCGTGGAGCCGCAGGTGGGCGCTGTGCCGGGGAAGGACTCCTCGAAGGAACTCGGGTATCTCCCACAGGTCTGCGGGCCGGTGGTAGATGCAGACGGCCACGACGGGCTGCGCCCGCCGGAGGGTCTCGGCGGCGCCCTCGAGCGCGGCCATTTCGTCGCCCTCGACGTCCAGCTTGACGAAGCTGGGGTTCTCCCCCGCCAGCAGCTCGTCCAGGGAGGCTACGGGCACCTCCAGCGCGCCGTTCGCGGACCGTGCCGAGGCGGGGGTGCCGCGCGCGTCAAACCGGGCGAGCCCGGCCGCCCTGCCGAGGGCAGCCTCGTGGACCTGCACGCGCGCATCCGCCCGCACTCTCAGCCGCGCCGCGCTGGAAGGGTCCGGCTCGAACGCCCAGGCGCGGGCGAAGCCGGCCGGCAGGCTCGCAAGGGTATCCCCGTCGTAGGCGCCCCCGTCGACGAGGCGTTCCTGCGCGTTCGGCTGGATCAGGTCGATGGGGAAATACTGCCCCGGCGTGGGATCCTGCGCCGGATGGAAGTCGGCCCTGAGCCTCCACGCCAGCTGGCCTCGAAACACCTCCCTGGAAGCCTCGTCGCTCCACGCCGCCGCGACCCGGCGCAGGGCGCCGGCTTTCTCGAGGAGCCTTGAGGGCAGGTCCGCGCCGAAATGAGGCAGCACGCCGGGGAAACGCCACGCGAGGGGAAGAAACGATGTGACCCAGCGACAACCGAGGCCAGCGAGGTGGCGCTGGCGCGCGGCCATGCCCTCGCCGCCGCCCGGCCTGAGGATCGTGACGACAAAGAGGGCCCTGTCCCCCCAGCGGGCCGCGGCCTCGGCCGGGGCCACGACGGCGATCCCGTCGACCCTGATGCCGTGAAGCTCCGGGTCACTGTCGGCAAAGGCCAGCGGTTCGACTCCACCCCTTCGGAGCGC
>CAZDZL010000021.1:24690-54701 GCA_964509885.1 uncultured Opitutaceae bacterium
GCTCCGGGTCACTGTCGGCAAAGGCCAGCGGTTCGACTCCACCCCTTCGGAGCGCTGCAAGCACCTTGCGCCCGAGCGTTCCCGCCCCGAAGAGGACGATCCTTCTCTCGGCGGGGGCGGCCAGCTCGTCGAAGGCCGCCGATTCCCTCGCCCTCGCCTCCTGGACGCCCTCATCCAATAGCTCTGCGGTGGTCATTCCGCCATGACCGCCTCGAATTCGGCCCGGTCAAGGAAAGGCCATAGGTCCTCCATCGGCATCGTCTGCATCCGCCCGTCGGCTGTCTGCCTCGACGAGACCTTGGGCTGCGTGAACTGGTCCGGCGCCATCGCGACGTCGCAGACGACCGGGCCGTCCGAGGCGAGGACCGCCGCAACGTCCGCGCTCAGGTTGGCCTGGGAGCCAATCCGCATGTAGGCCACGCCGCAGGCCTCCGCGGTCATTCGCAGGTCGGGAAACGTGAGCCCGGACGCCGCGTCGCAGGCCACGAACCGGCTCTCAAAATAGTTGATCTGGGTCGCCCTGATCGAGGCGTAGCCGCCGTTGTTGAGGATGAAGAACTTGATAGGCAGGCCCAGGCGGGAAACCACGGCGAGCTCCTGGGAGTTCATGGCGAATCCGCCGTCGCCGTCGATGCACACGGTCCGGCGCCCCCCGGAGGCCAGGCAGGCTCCGATGGCACCAGGCGTGCCGAATCCCATCGCGCCCAGGCCGTGCGTGTTGATGAATCGCATGCCCCGGGCGGCCGGCACCGCCTGGGCCGTCACCTCGCTGCAGGCCCCGGAGCTCCCCGGGATGAGGATGTCCCCCGGCGCCAGGAGGCGCCCGATCGTGTCCACGAGAAGGTACGTGTGGACCCCAAAGGGAACCGAGCGGTAGGCCGGCATCACGACGGGGTACCTGGCCTTCCACGAGGCGCAGAGGGAGCGCCACGGCGCCCAATCCGGGAACGGGGCGCCCTTGGACAGGGCGCCGAGCGCGGCCAGGTACTCGCCTGCGTCGGCCGCGAGGGCAACGGCGAGCTCCATCTGCAACTTGGCGATCTCATGGGGGTCGATGTCGACGACCATGCGCTTCGCCCTCGGAGCGAAGTTCGCGTGGTTGTACGCCGTCTGCCCGAAGTCCAGTCGGGCGCCGATACAGAGGATCGCATCGCACTTCTGCTGCGCGAAGTTCGCGGCTCGCTGGCCGACGGCGCCCGGGCGTCCCACATAGAGGGGGTGGTCGTCGGGCAGGAAATCCAGGGCCTTCCATGTCGTCAGCACCGGGATGCCGATGCCCTCGGCCCAATCGAGAAACGGCGCGATCGCGCCCGCGTGCCGGACGCCGTTGCCCACCAGCACCACGGGGCGCCTCGATGCCCCAAGTATTTCGACCGTGCGGCGGGCGGCGGCCGAAACACGCTCCCCGGACGACGGCGGCTTCGGCGGGATGAAAGGCTCGAGCGAGGCGGGCTCGATTTCCGACGCCTGGACATCGAGGGGAATGTCGACCCAGACGGGTCCCCTGCGCCCGTGGGTCGCCGCCCAGACCGCCTCCTCGAGGACGCGGCGGATCTGGCCCGGGTCCGTCACGGTGACGGCGAACTTCGTGATCGGCTTCACGACGCTCACGATGTCGATTTCCTGGAACCCGATCTGGCGGACTCCCCTGCCCGCGACGAGGTCGGGGCGCTTTACCTGGCCGGAGACGACCAGGACGGGCGTGGATTCAAGCCACGCCCCCGCAATCCCGGTCACGGCGTTGGTTCCTCCCGGCCCCGTGGTGACCATCGCCGCGCCGAGCCCCGAGTACTGGCCGTAGGCCTCGGCGGCCACTGCACTCGCCTGCTCGTGGAGGTTGCAGACGTACTTGAGCGTCGGATGCCTGCCCAGCGAGTCATTGAGATGCATCGCGCCGCCGCCCGGGACCATGAAGACATGGCGCACCCCCTGAAGCGCGATGAAGTCGACGACGTAGTCCGAGAGCTTCATGGCCCGGCTATTTCCCGCGGTTCTTCATTACGGCCTCGAGCGCGGCGCGGACCGAATCCCGCGCGTCAAGGTTCTGTCGGAGGGCCCCTTGCGCCTCGCGAAGGAGCTTCTCATGGACGGCCGCGGCCGCCCTTGCGCCCGCTATCGCGCGCGCGTCCCCGTTCACGACGACGGAGAGCAGCACCGCCAGCGCAACGCTGGCGCCCAGGACCATGGCGGCGAGGGCCCTGTCCCTCTGGAGCTGCATGCCGGCGAGGCTCATTTCGCCTGCCAGGCCCTCAGCATCTGCTGGTAGCCCGCGATCTCCTCCTGAGCCGTCCTTATCTGCCTCTGGGTGCCGACAATCGAGGCCTGCAGCTCGACCAGGCGGTCGTTGGCCGCCTTGAGCTCGCGGTAGTTCGCCACCTTTCGCGGCACCGACGCCCCGATGAGCGCGAGCGAGCAGGCCGCAAGCACGGCGAACACGTTCCGCTGCCGCCTCAAGCGGGTGATCTCGTCCTGGTCCTGCGCCGTAATCGCCATGGTTGGGTCTGTTTGGGTTGCACGGCCCCTGCCTAGTCCATCCAGTTTGTCACGAAGGTCTTTCGCTCGCCGTTCCTGCCGATCGCGGGATCCGCGTATTCCGAGTCGTCGCTCGAGTGCGTGGAGGATATCTCCTCGATCACGGCGCCGGTGGTGCTTCTAAACCCGTGCTTCACGCCGCGGGAGATCACGACCACGTCGTTCCTCACGCAGCGCCGGCGCTCGCCGCCCAGGACGAGCTCGATCTCTCCGTGCAGCAGGTGGAAGGTCTCGTCCTTCTGCGCATGCCAGTGCTCGGGGTGGCGCTGGCCGGGGAGCACGATCACGAGCCGCTTGCAGTATTCCCGGTTGATGACGGTGATCATCCCCGACCCTACGGACCGGAACTTCTCGATCCCGTGGTGGTGGGAGATCTCGAGCTCGAGCTGGGCGGGCACCACGGCGTGCGACTCCTTGAGGAGCGCCTTCACGTCGCGCACGATCCCGTGGACAAGGCTGCGCGTGTCGGTCGCCGTGACGCCCGTGTGCCAGATCGGCTCGTTGGCCGCGTAGTCGCGCGTGGCGCGGTACTCGGTGTACTTCGACACGTCGTTGGCGACCAGCTGGCCCGAGGCGGCCGGCAGCGCGAAGAATATGTCGTTCTCCCCTATGATGGATCCCGCGGCGACGGTGCGCCTCGCGAAGGCGCCCCTCTGGAGCTCGCCGAGGGTCGTCCTCTCGGCCTTGGAGAAGTCGTGGCGCCTTCCCTCGACACCCGCCATCGCCACGGCCGTGCGCGCGGCCTCCAGCCAGCGCCGGATCTGCGAGGGGTTCGCCGAGTAGGCGTTCAGCGGATGCTTGTCGGTCGGCACGCCGGCGTGCTTCTCGAAGAGCGTCGCGCCCTTGGCGATCGCCATCATGACGGCGTCGAGCTGGCCCGGCGGCTCGTGGGTCGAGTAGCCCACCTCGACGCCGGCGTAGCGGCGCTGCAGCAGGTCGATCTGGTTCAGCTGCAGGTTGGCGTCGAGCGTCGGGTACTCGCCGACGCAGTGCATGATCGCGATCCGCTTCGCTCTGTGCTGGTAGAAGCTGACGATGCGGTCGATCTCCTCAAGGGGCTCGCCCGCCGTCGAAAGGATCAGGGGAAGCTTGGTCGTGGCGACCTTCTCGGCCAGGGGCCAGTCGGTTGCGCTGCAGCTCGCGATCTTCAGGTAGTCGAAATCGTGCTCCACCACCTTGTCCACGGAGGCCTCGTCGAAGGGCGTGCAGATGGAGAGGAAACCGTTCTCCACGATCGCGTCCTTTATCCTGCGGTAGTCGTCCCAGGAGAGCGCGGTCTCCGCGAAGCGCTTGATGAACCGGTGGTCCGTGCGGCCGCGGTAGTCGGGATGGATGAGCTCCGGGAGGTTGCGGTACTGCAGCTTCACCGCGAGGCGGAAGTCGAATCCGGCGCACGCCTCTCTCAGCTCGCGCACGATGCGGACTCCGTGGGCGACATCGCCCATGTGGTTGTTCGCCATCTCAAAGATGAACAGATGCTTCGACGACATGGAGGTAGCCTTGTTGAGACGCCACAGGCGTCAATGCTTCACCTCCGCGCGGTGCCAGGCGGCCGTCCGCCGGATCGATTCCGAGAGGCTGAAGTGCTCGCGAAGGCCGAGCTCCAGGCGCGCCCGCTCCGTCGACGGGACGTAGCGGTCGGCCGCCGCCCCGGGCTTCGGCTCCTGCCTGACATCGACGCCGAAGGGCCCGAGCTCGGACGACACCGCCTCGGCGAGCTGGCGCATGCCGAGCGCGTCCTCCGAGCCGACGTTGTAGGCGCGCCCCGGCGCGCCCCGAAGGAGCAGCGTCCAGAGCCAGACGGCCAAATCCGCCGCATACATGTAGGAGCGGACAGGCGTGCCGTCGCCCGTGATGACGATCGGGCCGCCCGCCAGGGCGTCGCCCAGGAAATTGCCGAAGGCGAACTTGCCGCGGAGCGGCAGGCCCGGCCCCGCGAAGGCGAAGCCGCGCGCGATCACGGCCCCGAGGCCCTCGGTCTGGACGCGCCCCAGGCAGAGGAGCTCCGCCTGGCGCTTGGCCTCCCCCGGGACCCCGTAGGGGGAGGCCGGGTCCAGCGGGTCGGCGCCGAACGCAGAGCCCTCGGGAATGCGCTCCATATGCCGCGAGCGCTCCCCGTACACCGCGCCCGAGCTCGCGAAGAGGAACTGCTTTGCGCCCGCGCGCGACGCGACGTCGAGCGTGCGGCGCGTGCCGCCCGTGATGACCGACGCCGCGGCCCGGGGATCCGCCGCGGACGCCCGCATGTCCGCCTCGGTGGCCAGGTGGATCACCATGTCGAAGGCTTCGCCGGCGAGGTCTCCGGGCTCGAGCGTCGCCACCGATCCCCTCACCCACCGAAGGCCCGGGGCCGCCAGGTGGGGGGCCGCGCGCAGGAACCCCTCGGGGTCCCGCGAAAGGGCGACCACGCGCACGCCGAGGCGGCGGCGCTCGTTGGCCAGGGCGAGGCTTTCCAGGAGCCACCGCCCGAAGAATCCCGTGGCCCCGGTGATGAATATCCTCGCGCCCTCCAGGCCCGGCCAAAGCGCCGCGGCCTCGCGCTCGACGTGCTCCAGGTCCTCCCTCGGGAGGGGCCCGTGTGCGTTCACTCCGCCCACGGCGCGCTGCCGGCGTCCCACAGGCGGTTCAGAAGGCTGAACTCCTGGTAGGTGTCCATCGGCTGCCAGAATCCCTCGTGCCGGAAGGCGCCGAGCTTGCCCTCCGCGGCGAGGCGGCGCAGCGGCGCCTCCTCGAGCATCGCCGAGGGGTCGTCGGGAAGGTAGTCGAAGAGCGCCGGCTCGCAGACCATGAAGCCCCCGTTGATGTAGCCCGTCTGGGTCTGGGCCTTCTCGTTGAACGACTCGACGCGCCCGTCGTCGCGCAGGCGCACCTCGCCGAAGCGTCCCGGCGGGTGCACGGCGGTCAGCGTGCAGACGGCCCCCGACTTCCTGTGGGCGGCCAGGAGCTTCTTCATGTCGATGTCGCCCACCCCGTCGCCGTACGTGAGGAAGAAGGGCCCGCTCCCCACGTGGTCCCGCACCGAGCGCACCCTCCAGGCCGTCATGGAGTCCAGGCCCGTGTCGACCAGGGAGACGTTCCAGTCCTCGGAGCTCGCCGGGGCGTGGAACCGGGGGGATGCGGCGCTCCCGAGGGCGACGGTCACGTCGTGCGAGTTCCAGCGGTAGTTGCGGAAGTACTCCTTTATGACCTCGCCCTTGTAGCCGAGGCACAGGACAAAGTCCTTGTGGCCGTACTTCGCGTACCGGCGCATGATGTGCCAGAGGATCGGGCGGCTGCCGATCGGGACCATCGGCTTCGGCCTGTATTCCGTCTCCTCGCGCAGGCGTGTCCCCTTTCCGCCGCAGAGTATGACCGTCTTCATGATTTTGAGCGGCAGAAGTCGCCGATCACGCCGATGACATAGTCCAGCATTGCGGGCGTCAAACCGGGATAAACGCCCACGAAGAGCGCGGCGTTCATGATGCGGTCGGCCCCAGCCAGATCTCCCGCGACCCGCAGCGCGCCCGGGTTGTCCCTCCTCAGCTGGACGAACGCGGGCTGGCGCAGGAGGTTGCCCCCGAAGAGCCGGCGGCTGCCGACCTTCCTCTCGTCGAGGTGGCGCGACAGCTCGACCGCGGTGAACGGCGCGCCCTCGCGCACGAGGAGCATGAAGCCGAACCAGGCGGGCTCGCTCCCGGGGGTCGCGTGCATGAACTCGAAGAAGCGGCCGAGAGGCTCGAGGCCGTCCCTGAGCGTCTGCCAGTTGCGCCGGCGCGCCGCCACGAAGTCGGGCAGCCGCTTCAGCTGCTCGCGGCCGATCGCCGCCTGGATGTCGAGCGGCTTCAGGTTGTAGCCCAGGTGGCTGTACGTGTACTTGTGGTCGTAGCCCTCGGGCAGCTCGCCCAGCTGCCAGCCGAAGCGCTTGCCGCAGGTGTCGGCCTCGCCGCTCGCGCACCAGCAGTCCCGGCCCCAGTCGCGGAAGCTCTCGACGACGACCTTGAAGCGCATGTCGAGCGGGATGTTCACGGCGCCGCCCTCTCCCATCGTGATGTGGTGCGGGGGATAGAAGGACTGGGTCGAGAGGTCCCCGAAGGTGCCCGTCGGGCGGGACGGCTTGCCCGGCAGGGCGTAGAGGCTTCCCAGGGCGTCGCAGTTGTCCTCGATCAGCCAGAGGTCGTAGGCGCGGCAGAAGGCCTGGACCGCGGCGATGTCGAACGGGTTTCCCAGGGCGTGCGCGAGCATCACGGCCTTCGTTCGGCCGGGCGTGTACGCCCGCTCCAGGTGCGAGAAGTCGGCGTTTCCCGTCAGCGGGTCGTTGTCGATGAAGACGGGGACGGCGCCGTTCTGGACGATCGGCGCCACGGTCGTCGGGAAGCCGGCCGCGCACGTGATCACCTCGTCGCCGGGGCGAAGCCGCCGCTCGGGCGGCAGCTTGGCGGAGGTGAGCGCCGAGACGGCCAGCAGGTTGGCCGAGGAGCCGGAGTTGGTGAGGATCGAGCGGCGCACCCCGAGGGTGTCCGCCAGCTCGCGCTCGAACGCGTCGCCCTGCGGCCCGAGCGTCAGCCAGAAGTCGAGTGTCGTGCTAACCGCGGCGGCCACCTCGTTGCCGTCGAACACCCTCCCCGCGTAGGGGACCACGGTCTTGCCCGGCACGAATTCCGAGGGGCCCCGCCCCTGCGGCGCGTTGGCCCCGTGCGCGCGCGCGGAGTAGTCGCGCACGAGCCTCTCGATCTCGCCCGCAAGTTCCTCGAGGGATCCGGTCTTGCTCATGGGCTAGCGCGCGGTGAACTCGGAGATCTGGCGCCTCGTCACGGCCCGGGCCTTGGCGGGCGACGCCGCCTCCTTGTACCACGAGACGGTCTGGCCCACGGCCCTCGCGAAGCCCCACCTCGGCAGCCACCCGACCACGCGGTGGGCCTTGCGCGCGTCCAGGCGAAGCACGCTGGCCTCCAGGGGATCGCCCGCCTTGGGCGCCTTGCGCCACGTCCCGGGCCAGTGCTTGAGCATCTCGGAGACCACCTTGCTCACCGGCTGCTGGTCCTCGGTCGCCGGCCCGAAGTTGAACGGGCTGGAAAGCTCCGCCAGCCGGCCCGGGCGCCGGGAGGCGACCGCCTGCCTGAGCTCGGCGCCGAGCATCAGGTATCCCGCCAGCGGATCCAGCACGTGCTGCCAGGGACGGATCGCGGACGGGTTGCGCACGGGGATCGGCGCGCCCTTTTCGAGGGCGCGCACGCAGTCGGGAACCAGCCGGTCGCGCGCCCAGTCGCCCCCGCCGATGACGTTGCCGGAGCGCGCCGTCGCCAGGGCGACGGCCGGCGATCGCCTGGCCGCGGGGCCGACGGGGAAGAACGAATGGCGCCACGCCGCGACAGCGAGCTCGACGGCGGCCTTGCTGGCGCCGTAGGGGTCGTTGGAGCCGATGATGTCGCCCTCGGTGTGCTCGAACGACGAGGCGGCGTAGACCTTGTCGGTCGTGACGACGACCACCGCGCACGGCCTGCGGAGCGGCCGGAGGGCCTCGAGCAGGTTCACGGTCCCCATGACATTGGAGGCCCAGGTCTGCCCGGGGTCCGCGTGGGCGGCCCTCACGAGGGGCTGCGCCGCCAGGTGGAAGACAAAGTCCGGCTTGGCCGAGGCCACGGCCTTCGCGACAGCGGCGCCGTCCCTCAGGTCGCCGAGGCGATGCGTCATGCGGTCCCCGAGGCCGAGCTGGACGAAGAGCGACGGCTTGGTCGCCGGCGGCAGGCTGAAGCCGGTGACGTCGGCCCCGAGGCCGAGGAGCCACTCGCTGAGCCACGACCCCTTGAAGCCGGTGTGTCCCGTGACGAGCACCCGCGCTCCCGAAAATGATTTGAGAAAAGTAGCCATCAATCGTCCTGCCAATGCTTAACGCAAGGCGGGGAGAATCCGCAAGCCGTCAGTTTGGCTTCGGCGCCGCCCGGGCGGCTTACCCCGACGCCGGCCCGTCCCCGGCGCGCACGCTCGGTGCAACCCGGAGGCAGTGCGAACGCCTTCCCCGGGCAATCTAAGACTTGTGTAACCCCACGGCCTTCGCTCACTAATAACCCTTTCCACAATGAAGAAAGTCCTGGTTACCGGAGGCGCAGGCTACAAGGGCTGCGTCCTCGTCCCGAAACTCCTCGATGCCGGCTATGAGGTCGTCGTGTACGACCTGATGCTGTTCGGCTCGGACGGGCTGCCGAGGCACCCCAAGCTCACGGTGACAAAGGGGGACATAAGGGACATCCCCGCCTATACCGCGGCCCTGAAGGGGGTCGACAGCGTGATCCACATGGCCTGCATCTCCAACGACCCCAGCTTCGAGCTGGACGAGGGCCTGAGCCGGACCATCAACTTCGACTGCTTCGAGCCGATGGTCATCGCCTCGAAGAAGGCCGGGGTGCGGCGCTTCATCTACATCTCCAGCAGCTCGGTCTACGGGGTCAGCGAGGCGCCCGACGTGACCGAGGACCATCCGCTGGTCCCCCTCACGCTCTACAACAAGTACAAGGGCCTGTGCGAGCCCCTCCTTTTCAAGCACCAGTCCCCGGACTTCGTCTGCGTGACGCTCAGGCCGGCGACGGTATGCGGGTATTCGCCGAGGATGCGCTTCGATCTCACAATCAACATCCTCACGAACCACGCGGTCAACCGGAGGCTCATCACGGTCTTCGGCGGGACGCAGAAGCGCCCCAACATCCACGTCGACGACGTGACGGAGCTCTACGTCAAGATGCTCGAGTACCCCGCCGCGCTGGTCGCCGGGGAGACGTTCAACGTCGGCTACGAGAACTTCACCGTGTCCCAGCTCGCCGAGTTCGTGAAGACCGTGGTCGAGCAGGAATTCCCCGAGAAGGCCCCGATCCAGATCACGACCACCCCCTCGAACGACAACAGGTCCTACCACGTCTCCTCGAAGAAGATCTTCGAGAAGCTCGGGTGGAAGCCCAAGCGGACGATCGAGGACGCCGTGCGCGGGCTCTGCCAGGCCTTCAAGCAGGGCAAGTTCAAGGACTCGATGGGCGACGAGAGCTTCGTCAACGTTAAGGTCATAAAGAAGCTCGGGCTGAAATGAGCTCGGAGAAGCCGCTCGCGATCGTGACCGGTGGCGCCGGGTTCATCGGCAGCCACATGGTCGACCTCTTCCTCGGCGAGGGCTACCGCGTCCATGTCGTCGACAACCTGGTCGGCGGCAGGCTCCAGAACCTCGACCACCAGAAGGGCAACGCGGACCTGAGGGTGGACACCCGGGACCTGCGGGAGATAAAGCCGGGGGACAGCGTCTTCGCGGGCGCCCGCCACGTCGTCCACTTCGCGGGCATAGGCGACATCGTCCCCTCGATCGACAGGCCGGTCGACTACATGTCGGCCAACGTCATGGGGACGGTCTGCGCCCTGGAGGCCGCCCGGGCGGCCAAGGTCGCGAAGTTCGTCTACGCGGCGTCCTCGTCCTGCTACGGCCTCGCCCAGGAGCTGCCGACGACCGAGGGCGCGCCGATCAACTGCGAGTACCCCTACGCCCTCAGCAAGTACCAGGGGGAGCAGGCCGTCCTGCACTGGGGCCGCGTCTACCGCCTGCCGGTCAACTCCATCCGGATCTTCAACGCCTACGGGACGCGCTCGAAGACCACGGGCGCCTACGGCGCGGTCTTCGGCGTCTTCCTCGCCCAGAAGCTCAAGGGCAAGCCGCTCACGGTCGTCGGCGACGGCACGCAGCGGCGCGACTTCCTCTACGTCACGGACGTGGCCCGCGCGTTCTTCCTGGCGGCCACCTCGCCGGTCTCCGGGGAGATCTTCAACCTCGGGGCGGGCAAGCCGCAGACGGTCAACCGCCTCGTCGAGCTGCTCGGCGGCGAGCGCATCGACCTGCCGAAGAGGCCCGGCGAGCCGGAGTGCACGTGGGCCGACATCTCCAAGATACAGCGGGTTCTCGGCTGGAAGCAGCAGGTCTCCTTCGAGGAGGGCGTGTCGCGGATGCTCGCCGTGATCGAGTACTGGCGGGAGGCCCCGGTCTGGGACCCGGCCTCCATCGACAAGGCGACGAAGAACTGGTTTAGCTTCCTAAAAGGAAAGGACCCAACATGACAGGCCTGACGGATGCGGAGATGGTGACGTACAAGCGCAAGATCAAGACGCGCTCGGAGCTCCGCGACATCATCGGCCCGCGCCCGAGGGAAAAGAAGGTGATCATGTGCCACGGCACGTTCGACCTCGTGCACCCCGGCCACATCCGCCACCTGATCTTCGCCAAGAGCAAGGCGGACATCCTGGTCACGAGCCTGACGACAGACCAGCACATCGCGAAGGCGAACTTCCGGCCCTTCGTCCCGGAGGCGCTTCGCGCCATGAACTTGGCGGCGCTCGAGATCGTGGACTACGTCGTCATCGACGAGAACCCCACCCCGATCGAGAACATCGGCTTCATCCAGCCCGACTTCTTCGCGAAGGGCTACGAGTACAACAAGGAGGGCGTCCACCCGAAGACACGCGAGGAGATCGCGGCGCTCGAGGCCTACGGCGGCGAGGTGATCTTCACGCCCGGCGACATCGTCTACTCGTCGTCGCGCATCATCGAGAGCGAGCCCCCGGACCTGGCGACCGACAAGCTGCACTCGCTCATGGAGGCCGAGGGCCTCACGTTCCACGGCCTGCGCGAGGCCCTCCTGACGTTCAAGGGGATCAAGGTCCACGTCGTCGGCGACACGATCGTCGACTCGTACACGTACTGCACGCTGATCGGCGGCAACACGAAGACCCCCACCTTCAGCCTCAAGTACGAGCGCCAGGTCGACTTCGTCGGGGGCGCGGGCATCGTCGCCAAGCACCTGAAGATGGCGGGCGCGGACGTGAAGTTCACGACGGTCCTGGGCGACGACGCCCTCAAGGACTACGTGCTGAAGGACCTCCGGGACTACGGCATCGAGTGCGACGCGATCATCGACAGGACGCGGCCCACGACGCAGAAGAACCTCTTCACCGCGGGCGGCTACCGGATGCTGAAGGTCGACAAGGTCGACAACCGCCCCGTATCCGACAAGACGCTCGACCAGTTCGCGAAGTCGGTCGCCGCGACCCAGGCCGACGTCGTGGTGTTCAGCGACTTCAGGCACGGGATATTCAACGGCCGCACGATCCCCGTCCTGACGGCCGCCATACCGAAGGGCCCGCTCCGCGTGGCCGACAGCCAGGTGGCCAGCCGCTGGGGCAACATCCTCGAGTTCCAGGGCTTCGACCTCATCACGCCGAACGAGCGCGAGGCGCGGTTCTCCATGGGCGACCAGGACTCCACGGTCCGCCCGCTGGCGCTCGAGCTCTACCGCAAGGCCAACTGCAGGTACCTGATCCTGAAGATGGGCGAGAGGGGAATCATCACCTACCGCGCGCCGGACCCCAACGTGCGCTCCTTCCTCACGGTCGACAGCCTGACCGAGAACGTGGTCGACGCGGTGGGCGCCGGCGACGCGCTCCTGGCCTACGCCTCCCTGTCGCTCGCGAGGGGCGGCTGCGCCGTGACCGCCTCCATCCTGGGCTCGGTGGCCGCGGCCATCGCCTGCGAGCGCGACGGCAACGAGCCCATCTCCCCCGAGGAGGTGCTCAAGAAGCTGGCCAAGGTTCAGAAGCAGACGCACTACGAATGATGAGAGTTGTCGTCGTGGGCCTCGGCGTGCAGGGCAGAAAGCGGCTCGCCATTGCCGGGAGCGACGCGGTGGCGACGGTGGATCCCGTCGCGGCCGGAGCCGGGTTCCGCAGGATCGAGGACGTCCCCCTCGCCGACTACGACGCGGCGCTTGTCTGCACGCCGGACTCCGTGAAGGTCCCCCTCCTCTCCTACCTCCTCGGCAACGGGAAGCACGTGCTGGTCGAGAAGCCGCTTGTCTCGGACTCGGACGGGGACCTTGCCGCGCTCGGCAAGCTCGCGGCGTCGAAGCGCGCCGCCTGCTACACGGCCTACAACCACCGCTTCGAGCCGCACATCGTGAGGCTGAAGAGGCTGCTGGACTCGGGCGACCTCGGCAGGGTCTACCTCGCGAAGTTCTTCTACGGAAACGGGACGGCGCGCGACGTGAGGAACTCGGCGTGGCGCGACCAGGGGATGGGCGTCTTCCCCGACCTCGGCTCCCACCTCCTCGACTGGACGCTCTTCCTCTTCGGAACGCCGGCCGCCAAGGCTGAGGTCTGGAGGGACAGCCGCTTCGAGAACCGCGCGAGCGACTTCTTCCACTTCGGTTTCCGGGGCAGCGAGCCCGAGCTCGACTTCGAGATGACCCTCCTCTCGTGGAGGAACACCTTCCGCTGCGACGTCTTCGCGGAGAAGGGATCGGCCCACATCGACTGCCTGTGCAAGTGGGGCCCCAGCACCTTCACCCACAGGAGGAGGGTCCTGCCCAGCGGCCGGCCGCCGGAGGAGACCGAGACGCTCACGTGCGCGGACCCCACCTGGAAGGCCGAGTACGACCACTTCCTCGGGCTGTGCCGGGCGCCGTCCTCCAACATCGCCAATGACATCTGGATCAACGGCGTCTTCAATGCGGTGCGCGCGTCCCGGCGCACCTGAGCCCGGCCCACCGACACCGATGCTCACCCACCTCCTCTCACCGCCCGAGAAGCCCCCCCGGGCCGTCGTCCTGGGAGGCGCCGGGTTTGTCGGCGGGGCTGCCGTGCGCCACCTCGCGGGCGCGGGGATAGAGACCCTGGCGCTGGGCCGCGCCCAGGTGGACCTCGTCTCGGCGGGGGCCGCCGAGGCGCTGCGGCGGCACCTGCGCCCGGGCGACGCCCTCGTCTTCGCCTCGGCGCACGCCCCCTGCAGGAACGCGGCCATGCTTGTCGAGAACGTCCGGATGGCGGAGGCCGTGGGCGCGGCCATCCAGGGCTCCGGCATCTCGCACCTGGTCTACGTGAGCTCCGACGCCGTCTACAGGGACTCGCCCGGGCCCCTGACGGAGGCGTCCTGCGCCGAGCCGGGCTCGGCCCACGGGGCGATGCACCTTTCCCGCGAGATCCTCCTGCGCGCCGATCACCCGGGCCCCATGGCCGTCCTTCGGCCGACGCTCATCTACGGCCTTGAGGACCCGCACAACGGCTACGGCCCGAACCGGTTCCGCAGGCTGGCCAGCGCGGGGGCGGACATCGCACTCTTCGGCGAGGGGGAGGAGCGGCGCGACCACGTGCATGTCGAGGACGTCGCCCTGCTCCTAAGGCGGATCGTCGAGAGGCGCAGCACCGGCGTCCTGAACGCGGTGTCGGGCGAGGTCGCCTCCTTCCGCGAGCTGGCGGAGTTCACGGCGGAGCAGTTCTCGCCCCGCGTGTCCGTCTCCGGCTCGCCCCGGAGCGGGGCGATGCCCCACGGCGGCTACCGCCCGTTCGACGCCTCGGCGATCGCCCGGGCCTTCCCCGGCCTGCGCATGACGCCGTGGCGCGAGGGGATCGCCTCCACCTGCAGGATCCTGGCCGACGCCTAGCACCATGATCGGATTCATCGGGCTCTCGCACCTCGGGCTGAACTACAGCCTGGCCACGGCCGCCAAGGGCTTCGACGTCGTGTGCTACGACCCCGACAGCGCCCTCGTGGGCCGACTGCGGGACGGCGTGTTTCCCATCGAGGAGCCCGGCTTCAGGGAGCTGTTCGCCCTTCACCGGACGAGGCTGCGCTACACCAGCGACCTCTCCGAGTTGGGAAAGTGCGGCCTCGTCTTCTATGCGCTGGACGTGCGCACGAACGAGCGCAACGAGAGCGACCCCGGCCCCCTGTCCGCGCTGATCGCCTCCACCGCGCCGTCGCTCGGCAGGGACTGTGTCGCCGTCGTCATGAGCCAGGTTCGCCCCGGCTACATGAGGGAACTCGCCGCGCGCACCCGGACGCCGGCCAAGGCCTGGTATTACCAGGTCGAGACCCTGATCTTCGGGGCCGCTGTCCAGCGCGCCATGGAGCCCGAGCGCTTCATCGTCGGCTCGGGCACCCCGGGGACTCCCCTTCCCGAGGCCTACCGGCCCTGGCTCGACGCCTTCGGCTGCCCCGTCCTCATCATGCGCTACGAGAGCGCCGAGCTGGCGAAGATCGCCATCAACTTCTTCCTCGTCTCGTCGGTCACGACCACGAACACGCTCGCCGAGCTCTGCGAGGCGATCGGCGCGGACTGGGGCGAGATCGCCCCGGCGCTGCGCCTCGACCGGCGGATCGGCCCCCACGCGTACCTGAAGCCGGGCCTCGGCATCGCGGGCGGCAACCTCGAGCGCGACCTGGTCACGGTCAAGGCCCTCGCCTCGGCTCACGGGACCGACGCGGGCATCGTGGACGCGTGGCTTGCCCACAGCGCCCACGCCAAGTCCTGGGCGATGCGGGTCCTGGAGCGCGAGGTCCTCCACATGAAGCCCGCGGCCCGGATCGCCGTCTGGGGCCTCGCCTACAAGCAGGACACCCACTCGACGAAGAACTCCGCGTCGATCGAGCTCATCCGGGGCCTTCCCGGGTGCGACGTCCACGCCTATGACCCGGCGGCAACCCCCGGCGAGGTTCTCCCCAACCTGACACTCCATCCCGGCGCCCTGGCGGCTTTGTCCGGGGCCGACGCGCTCGCCATCATGACCCCGTGGAAGGAGTTCTCGGGCGCCGATCCGGCCGCGATCGCCAAGGAGCTGAGGGGAAAGCTCGTGATCGACCCCTACGGCGTCCTCAACCCCAGGGCCTGCGAGGCCGCGGGGCTGCGGCACGTGCAGATCGGCCGGGGCTGAACGACGGCGATGCTCGAGCACGCTAACAGCTCCGCCACCCGACCCGCGAGGGTCGTCCTCCTCGGCGCCCGCGGCTTCGTGGCGCCGGCGCTCGCCGCCGCGCTGGACGAAGGCGGGGTTGATCGCCTATCCCTCGGGAGCGCCGACATGGATCTTTGCGACCCGGCGAGCGTCCGGAGCCTCACGGAGGCGCTCCGGCCCGGCGACGCGGTGGTCATGGCCGCGGCGCTGACCCCGGAGAAGGGGCGCGACGCGGGGACGCTCATCCGCAACGTGCGCATGGCGGAGCATGTCGCCGCGGCCCTCCAGGCCCGCCCCGCCGCCCATCTCGTCTACCTGAGCTCCGACGCCGTCTATGACCCCCAGGCGGCGGTCGTGTCCGAGGCCACGGCCGCGGCGCCCGCCGACCTGTACGGCCTCATGCACCGCGCGAGGGAGATCGCGCTCCGGGACGCCTCGGACAGGGCCGGCGTCCCCTTCTGCGTCCTTCGCCCGTGCGCCATCTACGGCCCGGGGGACACCCACAACAGCTACGGTCCCAACCGTTTCGTGCGCACCGCCCTCACGGAGGCAAGGATCCAGATCTTCGGCCGCGGGGAGGAGACGCGCGACCACGTGTACATCGCCGACGTGGTCCGCCTCATCCAGGAGGTCCTCTTCAGCCGCAGCACCGGCGTGCTCAACCTGGTCAGCGGGACGACGGTCTCCTTCGGAGACCTCGCGGCCGAGGTGGTCCGCCTCACCGGCGGCGCGGCCGCGATCGAGTCCCTGCCCCGCGGGAGCCCCGTCACCCACAGGGCCTTCGACACGGCAGCGCTGCGCAGGAGCTTCCCCGACCACGTCCCGACCCCGCTCGGCGACGGGCTGCGGGGGACCGTCGAGGCGTTCCCGGGCGCCCGATGACCGGGAATCCAAAAATCCGGCCCGAGGCCGGCGGTGCCGTCCCGAGGAAGGTCGTGGCCGGCGTCGTCCTCCTCCGGGACGACGGGGCCGCGCTCCTTCAGCTTCGCGACGACATCCCCACGATCCAGGACCCCGGCATATGGGTCGTCCCCGGGGGCCACATCGAGCCCGGCGAGACGCCCAGGGACGGGGCCTGCCGGGAGTTCCTTGAGGAAACCTGCTACCGGTGCGCCAATCCCCGCCCCCTCACCCAGCTCTCCTCGGCTTCGGCGGGCTATGCCGGGGATTTCGACCTGGTCTTCTTCTGGGACATCTACGACGGCGTCCAGGCGATCGAATGCCGGGAAGGCCAGGCTTTGGAATTCGTCCCGCGCCTGGCCGCGGAGCACATTCCCCGCCGCGACTACCTCACAAGGGTTTGGGACTTGGCTCTTTCCGAAAGTGGCGGCCACGCGGAAA
The DNA here is from genome assembly GCA_964509885.1 of uncultured Opitutaceae bacterium. GTDB lineage: Bacteria > Verrucomicrobiota > Verrucomicrobiia > Opitutales > Opitutaceae > Palsa-1447. The sequence goes on from CAZDZL010000021.1 coordinate 41,293, forward strand.
TGATGGATTAATCCCCTCGCCATGACCTATTCTATCTGTTCTTGGAAATAATGGAATTGAGCCACCGAACGCTTTCCCAGTCAGGCCCCTACCGCGACCTGACGCTGGCCGACATTCCCCCGGACGTCGCCCTGTCCCTTTTCCGGCAGATGCTGCGCCTGCGCCGGACCGAGGAGGCGCTTCTCGCCGAATACCACCCCGCCGAGGAGATGCGCTGCCCCATCCACTTCTGCATCGGCCAGGAGGCCATCCCCGCGGCCCTCTCCCAGCTCGTCCGGGCGGACGACTTCATGTTCAGCCACCACCGCTCGCACGGCTACTACTTCGCGAAGGGATCGCCCCTGCGGGAGCTGTTCGCGGAGATCTACGGCCGGGAGACGGGGGCCGACGGCGGCCGCGCGGGCTCCCAGGACATCTCGCACTCGGGAACGCACTTCTACAGCGGGGCGATCCTCGCAGGCGCGGTCAGCATCGCCGTCGGCGCCGCCTTCGGCTTCAAGTTCAAGAAGTCGCCCCAGATCGCGGTCTCCGGCTTCGGCGAGGGCGCGACGGACGAGGGCGCCTTCTGGGAGGCGATGAACTACTCCGGCAAGCAGAAGCTCCCCGTCCTCTTCGTGATCGAGAACAACCGCTATGCGACGTTCTCCGACCAGCTGAAGCGCCAGGCCGACGACAACATCTGCGAGCGGGTGAGGCCGTTCGGCGTCCGGGCCACGAAGATCTTCGGCAACGACGCCGCTCTGGCCTACCGGACCCTGAAGGGCGAGATGGAGCGCCTGCGCCGGGGGGACGGCCCCGCGGTCGTCGAGGCCTACACCTACCGCTGGAACAGCCACGTGGGGCCCGAGGACGACGGGGCCAACAACTACCGCGGCGCCGCGGAGATGAAGTACTGGAAGGACAACTGCCCCCTCGTCCTCTTCGAGGAGAGGCTGAGGGAGGCCAAGCTTATCGGGGACGCGATCCGGGTGCGCATGGAGTCCGAGATCGCCGCCGAGATCGCGGAGAACTTCGCGTTCGCGAAGGCGAGCCCGTTCCCGAAGGGCACCGACTGGCGCCGGATGAACTACGAGGACGCGAGCCCGATGGCCGACCGCCTGCTCGGGACGGCCACGCGCGGGGAATTCGACCACGACCAGGCCGAGGCGAAGCTGGGGCCCTACTAGTTCCAAACGCCCATGAGCCGCCAACTTTCCTACGCCAAGGCCATCCTGGAGGCCACCGACCAGGCCATGACGCTCTGCCCGGAGGTGATCGTCCTCGGGCAGCTGGTCGACACCAAGTCCGGGATCTTCGGGACGACGACGGGCCTCGTGGACAAGCACGGGCCCGACCGGGTCCAGGACTTCCCAGTGTCCGAGAACCTCATGACGGCGACGGCGATGGGAGCCTCCCTCACCGGCCTTCGCCCCGTGATCGCCCACCAGCGCCTCGACTTCATGCTCTATTCGCTCGACGCGATCGCCAACTGGCTCGCCCTATGGCGGTTCAAGTCGAACGGCAGCTCCGCGATGCCGGTCACGATCCGCACGATCGTCGGCAAGGGCTGGGGCCAGGGGCCGCAGCACTCCAAGAGCCTGCACTCCTGGTTCGCGCACCTGCCCGGCCTGAGGGTGGCGGTGCCGGCCACGGCCTACGACGCCAAGGGCCTGCTGCTGGAGAGCATCTTCAGCGAGACGCCCGCCATCTTCGTCGAGGGCCGGGGCCTCTATTCCATGACGGACGACGTCCCCGAGGAGCCGTACCGGGTGCGCTTCGGCCAGGCCGTCGTGCGGCGGGCGGGCAAGGACGCCACGATTGTCGCCATAGGCTCGATGGTGCCGATAGCGATGCGCGCCGCGGCCCTCCTCGAGAAGGACGGCGTCGACGTCGAGGTCGTCGACCCGCGCACCCTGACCCCGCTCGACCGGCGCACCATCTGCGACTCGGCCTTCAAGACGGGGCGCCTCGTCGTGGCCGACCCTGCCTGGCACTCCTTCGGCGCGGCGGCTGAGATCGTGACGACCGTCGTCGAGAACCTCGGCGACAAGCTGAAGGCGAAACCGGTGCGCGTGACGCTTCCCGACAGCCACACGCCGATGAGCATGGCGCTCGAGCCGGAGTTCTACCCCGACGAGACCGACGTGGTGGCGGCCGTCAGGCAGACGCTCGCCTGAGCCGGCCCCCAGCGCGCGACCGCCATGGCCTACATCGAGTTCATCGAGCAGGTGCACCAGAGCACGAAGCGCGACTACCTCGCGCGCGTGCTCGCCGGCAACAAGGCCGAGTTCGCCGCTGTCGCCAAGAGGTTCGACGCCGAGTACTGGGACGGGAGCCGCAACACGGGCTACGGCGGCTACACGTACGACGGGCGCTGGCTCGGCGTCGCCCAGAGGCTCGCCGCCCACTACGGGCTCAAGGCCGGCCAGCGGGTCCTGGATGTCGGTTGCGGAAAGGGATACCTCCTCTACGAGCTCACCCGCGCCGTGCCGGGGATCGAGGTGGCGGGCGTCGATGTCTCCCGCTACGCGCTGGAGCACGCCAAGGAGGAGGTGAGGCCCTTCCTGAAAGAGGGCCGCGCCGAGTCGCTGGCGTTCCCCGACCGGAGCTTCGACCTGGTCCTGTCCATCAACACGCTCCACAACCTGCAGCTTCCCGAGCTCGAGTCGGCCCTGAGGGAGATCGAGCGGGTCGCCCGGGGCGGCAAGTACATCCTGATGGACGGCTACCGCAACGAGCAGGAGAAGGTCAACCTGCTCTACTGGCAGCTCACCTGCGAGTGCTTCTTCACCCCGCGCGAGTGGGAGTGGCTCTTCAAGAAGGCTGGATACACCGGCGACTTCAGCTGCATCTTCTTCGAGTGAACACGGAGCGAACGATGACACCCCCATCCCAGAAGGAAGCGGCCGCACCGGGCGAGGTCGACGTCACGTTCTTCATACCCTGCCTGAACGAGGAGGAGCGGGTCGTCCCGACAATGGAGTCGGTGCGGGCATCCATGGTCGGCTCGCCGTACACCTACGAGGTCATCGTCGTCGACGACGGGTCGACGGACCGCACCTCGGCGGTCGTCGAGGACTACCGCGCCCAGAACCCCGGGATGCCCGTGCGGCTCCACAGGAACCCGACCAACCTCGGGCTCGCGCAGAGCTTCGTCAACGCGGCCTTCCTCGGGAACGGGAGGTACTACCGGCTCATCTGCGGGGACAACATCGAGCCGCCGGAATCCATGGCCACGGTCATGTCCCTCCTCGGGCAGGCGGACCTCGTCATCCCCTACTATCCCGAGGTCCCGGGCAAGAGCCGGCTGCGCCTCTGGATCTCCGGCTTCTTCACGACTCTCGTCAACGTCGTGAGCGGCTACCGCCTGAAGTACTACAACGGCAATCCCCTCTACAAGCGCCAGCAGGTGATCCGCTGGGCGCCCCAGAACTACGGCTTCGGCTACCAGGCGGACCTGCTGACCCAGCTGCTCGACCAGGGGGCCACCTACGTGGAGGTGGCGATCGTCGGGCTGCACCGGGACAAGGCCGGCGCGTCGTCCGTCTCGGTGCGCAACCTGCTCTCGGTCGCCCACAGCCTCCTGGAGATCGTGATCCGCAGGTTCAGCCGGACCTGGTTCGGCCGGGGGGCGATCCTCCCCGACCCGGCCGCGCGCCTGCGGGTGAGCCCGGCCGCCGCGCCGGCGGCGCTGGCCCAGCCCGACGCGATGACGCGCGAGGCGCAGTACCAGCGCTCCATCGACCTGCTCCGGGAGAAGGGGCTGACGCCCCTCGGCCTCATGACCAACCAGGCCTGGCAGGACGACCCCAAGCACCTGGTCTTCACCCTCTCGAGGTACAAGTTCGTGGCCAAGATGTTCACGGACCGCTCCAACGTGCTCGAGGTCGGCTGCGCCGACGCCTTCGGCGTGCGCATCGTCAGGCAGGCGGTGAAGAAGCTCACCGCGACCGACTTCGACCCCGTGTTCGTGGCCGACGTCCTGGCCCGCATGGACCCGAAGTGGAGCTTTGAGTGCAAGCAGCACGACATGCTCTCGGGCCCCTTCCCGGGGTCGTTCGACGCGGCGTACGCCCTCGACGTCATCGAGCACATCCCGGAAAAGGACGAGGACCTGTTCGTGGGGAACATCGTCCACTCGCTGACGCCGCACGGCGCGCTCCTCATCGGCTGCCCCACGCTCGAGTCCCAGCCCTACGCGTCGCCCCAGAGCAAGGCCGGCCATGTCAACTGCAAGGACGGCCCGGGGATGAAGGCCCTCCTCGGCCGCTTCTTCGAGAACGTCTTCATATTCTCCATGAACGACGAGGTGGTCCACACGGGCTTCTCCCCGATGGCGCACTACATCATCGGGCTGGGCTGCGGCCGCAAGGATGCCTAGGTCGGCGGGATCCAGCATGCCCCTTCGCCGCACATCCGAGGGCATCCGCGAAGAGCTGGACCTCACGATCTTCGTGCCGTGCTACAACGAGGCGACGCGGATCGAGGGGACGCTTGAGACCATACGCGGCGCCCACGCCGAGCTGCCGCTCACCTACGAGGTGATCGTCGTCGACGACGGGTCGACGGACGATACGGCCAGGATGGTGGAGGCCTACCGGGCCGCTCATCCGGACTTCCCCTGCCGCCTCCACCGCAACGCGGGCAACCTCGGGCTCTCGCGCTCGTTCGTGGAGACGGCGTTCATGGGCAGGGGCCGCTTCTACCGCCTCGTCTGCGGGGACAACGTCGAGCCGAAGGAGACCATGATCGCGCTCGCCAGCAAGATGGGAAGCGCGGACATGGTGCTTCCCTACTACCCCCAGCTGCCGGGAAAGAGCCGGGTGAGGCGCTTCATCTCCGCGACCTTCACCTTCCTCGTCAACGCGCTGAGCGGCCGCTCGATCCGCTACTACAACGGCTGCGCCATCTACCGCCGCTTCCACGTCATGCGCTGGGCGCCCTACAACTACGGCTTCGGCTTCCAGGCCGACCTGATCACGATGCTCCTCGAGGAGGGGGCGGACTATGTCGAGGTGCCCGTCACCGGGTCTCATTTCGAGAAGACCCGGGGCTCGTCGCCCCTGAACGTCAGGAATTTCGTGTCCACCGGCCACACCCTGTTTGAGATCCTGCTGCGGCGCATCCGGCACATCGTGTACTCCAAGCGGGGAAAGGCGCCGTGACCGAGCCCCTCGAGTCCGCGACATCCGGGGGCCTGGCAAGGGCCGTAGAGGAGCGCCTCTCCTGCCCGGTGTGCCACGGACGCCTGAGCGTGAGCGGGGATGCCATCACGTCGGACGCCCCCGGCTTCAAGGGCGCTCTGGTCGACGGCGTCGCCGTCATGACGGAGTCGATACGCACCTCGTTCTTCGACGACAAGTTCGAGACGATGCAGAGGGGCCACGAGAAGGAGGGTGAGTGGAGGTTCTGCTACGAGCAGCAGACGGCGCTCCTGACGAGCTACCTGCGGTCCGGCCAGGTGATACTCGACGTCGGATGCGGCCCGTCGATCCCGTACTCGAGGCCCGAGGGCGCTTACCTGGTGGGCCTCGACCCGTCCTTCCAGTCGATAAGGGCGAACAGGGACGTGAGCCTGCGCGTGAACGGAAGCGCGGCGGCCATTCCCATGGGGGACGCGAGCGTCGACGTCATCGTCTGCTTCTACTCGATCCACCACATGGTCGGCGCCACCATCGGGGAAACCCGCGGCAACGTCGCGCGCGCCTTCAGGGAGTTCGGCCGCGTGCTCAGGCCGGGCGGGAGCGTGTTCGTCTTCGAGATGACGCCCATCGGGCCGTTCTCCATCGCGCAGTCCGCGCTCTGGAACCCCGTGCGCCGCCTCGCCCCGGGCGTCCTGGACATGTACTTCTGGTCGGCGTCCGCCCTGGCGGAGGTCGCCCGCGAGAACCTCCCGCCCGGGTCCACGCCCGAGAAGATCTTCTTCGGCACCTCGGCCTTCACGACAATCCCCCCGGTCTTCAACCTCCCGTGGTTCAGGATCCCGAGGCTCTTCTACCCCCTGGACGCCAAGCTGTACCGGTGGCGGATGGCCGGACCTGGCGCCCCCTCCGCCCCTTGAGCCCCGGGGAATCCAAGGGAAAGCCACCGCGCGACGTCGCCTGGGCGGTCGTCCTGGGCGCCTACCTCTGCGTCTTCGGGGCCCTGCTCGCCTGGACGCGGGGCGTGCCCTACCCCATCGACAACAACGAGTCCTTCTCGAGCCTCTGGCACGCCCGGCACATGTACGAGCTCGGCTTCTCCGAGACCAAGGGCCTCGCCGACGAGGTCATGGCGTGGCATCCCGCGGCGAACCCCTACGTCCACACCCACCAGGGCAACTTCCCCCGGCTCTTCACCTTCGCGCTCTACCTGCTGGGGGCCCGTTCCATAGAGAGCCAGATCATCCTGGCGACCTTCACGGTGGGCCTTGCGGCCGTCTGGCTCGCCTACCGTTTCCTGCGCAGCATCGGCCCGCCCCGCTTCGCGGCCGCCTGCTGCCTCGTCCTCATCACGGACTACGCGCTCTTCGGCCAGTGGCAGGTCAACACGTACCGCGTCTGGTACGCGTTCTTCTTCTTTTCCACGCTCTACTGGGTGAGCCGGCTGGGGCGCCGCGCCGGGTGGCCGATGCTGCTGGCGGGCGCGGCCCTCTTCTCGGCCGTGTTCTACGGGGAGTACGTCTTCGCTGCGTTCGTCGGGATGACCGCCTGCGGGTACTCCCTCTGCCTGTACCCGAGGAGACCCGCGCAGGTCGCCAGGACCTGCTTCGCCGTCGGGCTCGGCGGAGCGGCGGCGGCCGGCGTCCTCCTCTGCCAGCTGGTCGCCTACATGGGCTGGCCGAGCGTGAAGCTCGACATCAGCTACACCCTGGCCGCCCGCAACATGGCCCGAGACCCCGCGTTCGCGGACAAGGTGGACGCGTTCTACCGCGACCACCGGATCATCTTCTGGAACAATTATTTCGACGTCACGAACTTCAGGACGATCAGGACATTCGTCACCTCCCTGTTTGAGAAGCACCTCCAGTACTACACGCCCTGGATCTGCCTCTCGGCCCTGGTGATCCTTGCGGGGGCCCTCGTCGGCCTCTGCCGCCGGGACGACGAGGCGCCGGGCCGGGGAGCCGGCCGGGCGCGCCCCCTCGTCTCCAAGGCGCTGCCGGCGGCCGCCGTCGTGGCCCTCTCGTGGGCAGCGCTCAGGTTCGTGCGCCCACTCTTCAACGAGTCCTCGGGGACGCTGTGGCGCGCCGCCCTGGGGCTGCCGCCGCCGGCCTGGCTCGGGGGCGCGGCCTATGCCGTCGCGTGCGCCCTCGCGCTCGTCCTCGCCATCCGCGGCACCCGCCGCGTCCTCGGCCCCGAGACGGGCCTCGGCGGGCTCCTCGCCCTGTCGCTCTGCGTCTTCGCGGCGTACGGCGCCGTGTACCGGGTCTTCACGGGCTACATCTTCTCGGGCTACCTCAACCGGCAGGCGCCGTTCCTCGTGTTCCTGACGGACATCGTCCTCGGGGGAGCCCTCTACGTGGTCCTCGAGTCCACGCTTCGCGCCGCCGCCGCCGCGGCGGCTAGGCGCGCGCCCGCCTTCCTGGCCGTGGCGGGAACGTTCCTTCTGCTCCTCTTCGCCGTGGCCTGGGCCACGATGCAGGCGAGCTACCTCGTCGTCGTCCCGCCGGACGGCGAGCCGTTCCTGAAGCTCCTCTCGAGGGCCCCCTTCCGCGGCGCCACGTTCGTGGCGAGCGACTACCCCGCCCCGGTGTCGGAGAAGACCCATGCGTGGGCCTATGCCGACTCGTCGATATTCTCGGGGCAGGTGGCGCTCGGCCGGGACGGGTTCTCCGTCGAGCACGACACGCACTACCTGTGGTTTGCCGACGCCCTTCAGAACAGCGCGTACCTGGAGCCGGAGTACGGCATCCTCATCAACCAGCCTGCGAGCATCTCCGAGGCGCTGACGAAATTCACCCAGCGGGCGGCGCAGCACGAGCACGCCATCGCCTTCGACACGGTGGGGATCATCAAGCGCACCCAGGAGCCTCTCCAGCCCTTCCTTGTCGAGAAGCTCGCGGCCACCGACGGGCGCGCCTACAGCATCGTGAAGTTCGACTGGGACTATCCTCCCTACCTGAGGCCGGTCGACCAGGCCATGCGCGCGGCGGCCCGCTCGATGACCTTCGAGCAGAAGCTGGCCTTCAGCGAGACGAGCCAGGAGCAGCGGCGCCGCTGGCGCATCCAGATCGAGCCGACCTGGCCCCCCGCGCCGGGCGCGGGCGGGAGCGGGCCGGTCCAGCTCACGGAGGCCTCCGTCGACGGCCGCCCTGTATTCACGGACCTTGTGCTGGCCGCGGCCGGGTGGTCTGCCTCCCGGCCGGCCCACGCCGGCGCGGGCCGCTCCTGGACGGGGCGTCCCGGGACCGCCGGGGGGCTCGAGGCGGTCGTCGTGGGGGACATCGTCACCCTCCGGCTCCTGGCGGGCCCGGGCATGGGATGGGCGACGGTCGGCGTCGATGACATGACCCAGGCGATCGACCTGGGGCAGCCCGCGTTCGCCGAGCGGGTGATCTCGCTCAACACGGCAGCGGCGAGGGACAAGTACACCGCGATTCCGAGACTGGCGCCGGGAACCTTCGTGAACACCTGGCTGACCGCGGGCAGCGACGGCCCCGCGGCGGTCCTCGGCTACGCCTATGCCCAGCAGAAGGGAAGGCCCGAGGAGGGCACGACGGTGCGTGTCTACAACGAGCCGGCCCCGGGAGACTGGAGGCTGGCCGACACCATCGTCTTCCTGGGCACCGAGGGGATCCCGGTGCGCCCCGACGAGTTCCGCCGGGGCAACCCGGACACCCTCAGCGAATACGAGCGGATGAGGGGCCACGGCGAGACGCGCAGCTATCTCCAGTGGCTGGCCGACCACCTGACGGCCAATCCCGGCGACAGGAACCGCATCGGCATCCTGGACGCGGTTCCCGCCGCGGCCCCGGCCGCCCTGGGCGCCGGCACGTCGACCGAGTTCCGCAAGGTCCCCCTGGACCCGGGCCTGGAGGGGCGCATCCAGATCTCCGTCACGCCGAGCACCCGGACGAAGGCCGGCCCCGAGTTCTTCGGCCAGATCTTCGACGCCCGGCGTGTCGCGGCGGCCCGAACGGACAGGATCGATCCCGTCCAGATCGAGACGCCCCCGGGCTTCGCCCCGAAGGACCTGCCCTACGGGTACATCAGCCTCAGGCTCCGGTTCCCGACGGACCAGACGCTCCAGGCGGAGCCGATCGTCACGGCGGGCGTGGAGGAGGCCGGAGATTTCATCTATGTCATCTACCCCGACTCGGGCCACATAAGGATCGGGTTCGACCACTGGTTCAAGAGCGGCCCCCTCTCCCCCCCCATCCCGATAGACTATGCCCGGGAGCATGACGTGGAGATCTCGATGGGCTCCCTGTTCCCGCCCGAGGACGACATCATCTTTGTCGGCATGAGCCCCAAGGCCGTCGCCGAGCTCAAGGGAAACATGTGGGTGAAGCTCGACGGCAAGACGGTGCTCCAGGCGCCGTCCGAGTTCTGGGATTCGCCTCCGACCCAGGTCGCCGTGGGCAGGAACGACATAAAGGGCACGACCTCCAACACCCGGTTCAAGGGCGAGATCCTGTCGTGCAAGCGAATCTGGCCCGACCTGAAGTAGCCTGACCCGGCGCCCGAGGACAGCAACCCATGGCCACGGCATCCGACATTCCCCGCCCGCCTCCCCTGGCGGCCGCGCGCCCGGGCCATATCCCGCAGCTGGACGGCCTGCGCGGCGCGGCGGCGCTCGCCGTCGTTTTCGCGCACTTCAACCCGGCAGGCCTCTCCTATGCGCAGCCCAGCGACGGCTCGCTGATCGCCCTGGTCACCTCCCAGGCCTCCCGCTTCAGCCTCGGCAACCTCGCGGTGGCCTTCTTCTTCACCCTCTCGGCGTTTCTCCTCACCTACAGGGCCCGCCTCGAGTTCGCGCAGGAGGGGCGCTTCTCGGCGCTGCGATTCCTGGCCCGGAGGTGCCTGAGGATCTGGCCGCTCTATTTCTTTGTCCTGGGCACGTCGTTGCTGATCGTCGGTCTTGCCTCCGGGAGCCTCCGGCTCGCCTACGGGGCGGGCGCGGGCTCCGGGAGCTGGCTCTGGTCCCACGCGTGGATGTTCGGCGCCTTCCTGTCCAACTGGTCCCTGGCCCTCGAGCACATCGCGGGCCACGCGGATGCCTCGCCCGCCTCGTTTCGCCTCATGTGGAGCATCGCCGTCGAGGAGCAGTTCTACCTGGTCTACCCGCTGCTGATGCTTGCGGCGCTTCGCATCGGGAGGGGCCGCCTTGCCCTTCCCCTCCTCGTTGTCGCGGGATCATGGGCGTTCCGCGCCTGGTTCGCGCAGCTCCCGAGGGACGCGGGATTCGGCCAGGACGGCGGCCTGTACTACGCCACGCTCAGCTACGGGGACTCCTTCGCGCTTGGCGCCGTCGCCGGCTGGGCGGCCGCCGAGGTCGACCGGGCGCTCCTCGCCGGGTTCTTTCGGCCCTGGCTCGGGCCGGCGCTGGCCCTCTCGGGCCTCGTCATCGGACGGGCCTGGAGCACGCGCCTGTGGTACCCCTACACGCCCCTTTCGCTCGGCCTGTACAGCATCGTCGCGGTGTACTTCGCCCTCTGCCTGCTGTGGATGGTCGCAAACGCCGGCGGAGCGACGGGGAGATTTTTCGGCTCCCGCATTCCGCGCGCCCTGGGAAGGCTTTCCTACGGGATCTATCTCTGGCATGCCACGTCGAACGCCGTCCTCGTCGTCCTCATGGCGAGGATGTTGGGTCCGGGCCGACCCGTGGGAGATGGCTGGATCACGCTCAACCTGCTGCTCTCCCTCCTGTTCGCGGTGGCGTTCGCGGCCGTCACCTACAGGTTCATAGAAAGGCCCTTCCTGCGGGCCAAGGACCGCATGCGCCCCGAGCGGCCCGCCGAGGAGCCCTGCCGTCCCAAGAGCCCGAGGCGCGTGAGCCCCGCCGCCGCGGCCTTTGCGCTCCTCCTGGTCGGCGCGGCCTGGCTCTACCACTGGGAGCCCGCGACATTCCCGCGGCGCTGGACCACCGCGAACCCCGAGGGCTTCTACAACGAGCTCGGCGACGCGTTCAGGCTGGGGCAGACGCACCTCGAGCGGCAGGCCGACCCGCGGCTGGTCGCCCTGGCGGATCCCTACGACCCCGCGAGGAACGAGGCCTTCAGGGTCAATGACCTCAGCTACTTCAAGGGCAGGTACTATCTCTACATGGGGGCGGCGCCGGCCCTGGCCACGTTTCTCCCCTTCAGGCTCCTCACGGGCCGCTACATGACCCAGGAGGCCTGCGTGTGGATATACTGCGTCATCGGGATGGCCGCGAGCTGCGGCATGCTCCTCATGATCTCGAGGCCCTCCCATGGCGCCTCGCCCCGTATCGTCCTCGGCTGCGCCCTCGTCGTCCTCGCGCTGGCAAACGGGTTCTACGCGGTGATCCAGGGATCCATCGCCCAGCACGTGACGATCGCCGGGGGATTCGCCTTCTCGATGCTGAGCCTCCTTTTCCTCGCCAGGGCGCTCAAACCCTCCGGGAGGCCCTGGGCCTGGTTCGCGTTGGCAAGCCTCGCCTATGGGGCCGCGATCGCCTCGCGCCCGAACTATGTCTTCGGGAGCCTGATGCTCCTGCCGCCCCTCCTTCTGGCCCTGAGGGGCCGCGCGCCCGGGGAGCGGGCGCAGCTCCTCGGGGCCGCAGCCCTTCCGCTCGGCCTGGTCGTGGGCCTTGTGCTCGCCTACAACGGGGCGCGCTTCGGGAACCCCCTCGAGTTCGGGCAGAGGTACCAGCTGGGCGGATGGAACCAGCTGCACCTCGCCTACTCCGGCCTGGGGCAGGTGCGGGAGAACATCCGCAATTTCCTGTTCGGCCCGGCGATCACGAGCCCCTTCTTCCCGTTCATCGTGCCGAGGACCTGGGTCGCCACCGGGATACTGAGCTACGTGCCGTGGCTCTGGCTGGCCCCCGTGGCGGCATGGGCGCTTGTTCGCAGGTCGGCCCCTCCCCCCGCGGTGGCCCTGGCCCTCTCCGCGTCCGTTCTGTGCGGGCTCAACTTCGTTTCACTTATCATTCTCCCAAGCGGGAACCCGTCGGCCGTGGTCACGAGCGCGAACGGCCGCTATGTCCTGGATTTTCTCCCCGCGCTGCTCGTCGCCGTGGGGGCCGGCATCGCCCTGGCGGGCGCCGCCAGCACGGCCTGGCCGGCGTGGCTCAGGCGGGCCTTCGTCGCGGCGACGGCGGCCCTCGCGGTCGCCTCGGTGCTCCTGGGGCTGTCGCTGGATCTCGGGCGGTTTCCCTCCGAGAGCTACGAGCCCGTGGCGAAGGTCCTGAACGCACCCTCCTATTACCTGCTCTCGCGGCAGGGATCGCTGTACGGGCCGCTGCGCCTGCGCCTGGAGCTGCCACCCGGGAGGACGGGGGGATTCGAGCCCCTGGTCTGCACCGGCACGACGTCCGCCGGCGACCTGCTCCTGGTGCACTACGACAGCCCCGACACCATCCGGCTCGGGTTCATGTCGACGGGATTCGTCGGGCCCAGCAGCCCGCCGATCCGCGTCGACTACGGGAGGCCCCACGACCTGACGATCTCCATGGGCGCCCTCTATCCCCCGTCGGACTTTGCCGGGCTTGAAAAACTCGACGAGCCCCAGGTCGCCTATCTTCGGCGCCATCTGACGGTGGACATGGACGGGGCGCGCGTGTTCGAGGCGCTCGTCCCCCATCACGGTTCCCTTCCCTCGATGGTGTATCCGGGCCAGAACCGGGTGCTCATGGATTACAGCGTGCCCCAGTTCTCGGGCACGATCCTTTCGGTCAGCCGGGTGCCCGTCTCCCCACCCTCCCTCTCCTCGATCCCGAAGGCCGCCTACGGACCCCTGCGCATCACCCTGGCCTTTCCCGACCCGCCGCCTGCCGGCTCAAGGGAGCCCCTGGTCGTGACGGGCGTGGCGCAGGCGGGCGACTTTGTGACCGTCGAGTACTCGGGCAGCGGGAGCATCAGGCTGGCCCTGGACCACTGGGGCGCGAAGGGGGTCAGCTCCGCGTGGCTCCCCGTCGAGCCCGGGGCCACCCATGTGCTCGAGGTGTCCCTGGGCTCCCTTCTTCCCGCCGCGGACAAGGCAGGGCTGGCGCCGGGGCGCTTCTCGGCGCTGAAGGGGACCGTGCGCCTTTCGCTCGACGGGACCCCCGTCCTCAACGCCGATCACGACACCTACGAATCGTCCCCCTATGACGTCACCGTGGGCATCAACGCCATCGGGGGATCCACTTGCGGCTACGCCTTCAGCGGCCGGATCCTGTCGGTCGAACGCGAGCCCATCCGCTAGGTTGGCCGCGATCCCAGCACCCTCCCGGCTATCTCCTCCCCGATCGCGAGCGACGCCGTCGCCGCCGGGCTCGGGGCG
>CAZDZL010000021.1:54801-60300 GCA_964509885.1 uncultured Opitutaceae bacterium
CCCGGCTATCTCCTCCCCGATCGCGAGCGACGCCGTCGCCGCCGGGCTCGGGGCGTTCAGGACGTGCAGGGCGTTCGCCCGCTCGATGAGCTCGAAGTCCTGGACGAGTTCCCCGTGCGTCGTCATTGCCTGCGCGCGGACGCCCGAGCCCCCCACCGTGAGGTCGTCCTCGGTCAGGGCCGGCACGAGCCGCTGCAGGGAGGCGCAGAACCGCCGCTTGCTGAAGGACCGGATCAGCTCGTCGCGGCACATCCCCATGTGGCGGCCCATGAACCGCCAGAGGCCCGGGAACGAGAGGGCGTCCCAGACATCCCCCAGGTTGATGTCGCTCTTGCGGTAGCCCTCGCGGGCCGTCGCCAGGATCGCGTTGGGCCCCGCCTCGATTCCCCCGTGGATGAGGCGCGTGAAATGGACGCCTAGGAAGGGAAAGGTGGGATCGGGAACCGGATAGATGAGGTTGCGGACAAGGTGGGCGCTCCCGTCCCTCAGCTTAAAATACTCGCCCCTGAAGGGCACGATCCTCGTGGCGCGCGCCTCTCCGGCGAGCTCGCTCACCCTGTCGCACTGGAGCCCGGCGGTGTTGACGATGTAGTCGGCGGCGTGCTCCCCGGCGCCGGTCAGGACCCGCCATCCGGGGCCGTCCCGCACCAGCCGCTCGACGCCCGATCCCGTGTGGAGGGCCGCCCCCGCGCCCCGGGCCTCTGCCGCCATCGCCTGCACGACGGCGGCGTAGTCGACGATCCCCTCCTCGGGCACGCGCAGCGCGGCGACGCCGGCGACGTTGGGCTCGACCTCCCGGATGGCCGGCCCCTCGAGCCACTCCAGGCCGGTGAGGCCGTTCTGGAGCCCCCTCGCGTGAAGTCCCCTCAGCCGCTCGACCTCGGTCGCGTCGACCGCCACCACCAGCTTGCCGCAGATCTCGTGGGCCACCCCGTGCTGCCTGCAGAATTCCGTCATAAGCCGGATGCCCCGCACGGCCATGCGCGCCTTCACGGAGCCCGGCTTGTAGTACAGCCCGGCGTGGAGCACCCCGCTGTTGTGCGTGCTCTGGTGCCTGCCGAAGCCGGGCTCCTTCTCCAGGAGGGTCAGGGCGGCGTCCGGCCTCCTCCTCTGGATCTGGAGCGCCGTGGCCAGCCCGACGATCCCGCCGCCGATGATGCAGATGCGCATGGTCCTATGGGCCCGGAAGGGCGGCCCCACGCGAGGCCGAAAGTATCTGCCCCGTGAATCTCTTCCCGAAGGCCGAGGACACCGGGTTGGACCCCACGCTCACGTCACCGGGTGAAGAGTCATAGAAGGAGTAGTCGCCGGAGAGCAGAACGCGCCCATCGAGCGCGATCCGGAGCGTCCGCTTGAGCCGGGCGACATCGCTTGGCCCCATTGCGTCATAGTAGGGGTGCGCGAGCGGCGGGTAGAGCGAGCCCATCTCGATCTCCATGGTGTGCTCCGCCGAATAGTCCACGGCGACCGGCGGCTTTGTGAGGGCGCCCCCGTAGCTCGTGTGCTCGAAGCCCACCTGGATATGGCTGTCGTCCGTGTAGAAGAGATAGATGAAGTCTGCCTTGAAGGAGAGGCCGGTGACCACGAGGGGCTCAAGGTGGCCCGTCTGACCGCGCGGGAAGCGAAGGCGAAGGCGCAGGGGCCCGGTCTTTGAGGGCGCGGTTTCCCCCATCCACGAGGAGACGTGGTCAAAGAAATGCGCCAGGCGCCGGTAGGCGGCCGGGTTGTAGTGCTCGAGGAGGTCGTTGTGCTGGAGGCTGACGAAGACGTTGAAGGCGGCCGTGTACGCGAGGGCGCCGATCCAGGCAACCCGCATGAGCAGGCGTCGCCGACCGCCCTCCCACTCCATCCAGAGGACGCCCAGGCACGCCAGGGGAAGGAGCGCCGGGAAAAGATCCACCATGTAGCGGTTGGCGGCCCCGCCGACGCGTCCGATGACGAGGAGGTTGCACGCGAAGAGCGCCAGGATGCCCAGCGAGAGGTCGCGCAGAAGGGCGCGGCAGGGCAAGCGGGCGTCCCACGAGGCCCAGACAAGGCCGAGCGCCATGAAATAGAAGGGCATGTTGCAGAGGCCGTAGGCGTCCTCCTCGCCCGTGTATCCCGCGGGCAGCTGAAACCACGGCATGTGGATCACCTCGAAAAAGGGAAAGTAGGCACTCAGCTGGGCCGGGGCGAGGAAGTAGAACCAGAGGTTGGTCGGCAGGAACCTGGCCGATGTGCCCGCCTCGTGTTGCGGGTGGAGGCCCGAGAGCATGTAATAGGTGCCGAACTCCGACGGGCTCCCAAACCGCAGCGCATTGTAGGTGACCAGGAGCAGGCCGACGGCCGCCAGCGGCGCGCCGACGGCCAGGAGGTCTCCGCGCAGCCGCCGCAGGTCCAGCGCGCCCCTTGTCCGCCAAGCCCACCACTCCGGAACAAACGGGACGGCGAGAACCACCGCGCCGAAGAGGTAGTTGGGCCTCGAGGCGAGGACCAGTCCGTAGGACAGTCCGGCGAGCGACAGCCAGAGGCGCCGGCGCGCCCCGCGCCCCTGCGCGAGGGCGAGAAACAAAAGGGAACCCATCGCGAATGCATATGCGCTCGCGATCGCGAGCTCATAGTAGACGGGCCGGCGCAGCAGGATCGCGGCGAAGTTCCCAAAGGCCAGGCCCGCGAAGCAGAGCCCGATGACCCAGCCGCCGATCGACGGGAAATGCCGCCTGCGCAGCACGAGGACGAGGCCCATGCTGGCCGCGACGCCAAGCCACGAGAAGACCGCCGCGGCTACGTTCTCTCCGAGATAGCCACCCGTGAGCGCCTTCCACGGCGCGAGGAGGAGGACGGCCGGCGCGGGCCCAAAATAGAGGTAATACTTCCCGTGGAAATAGCTGACGTCGTGGAAGGGGCTCAGGCCCGCGTTCTGCGAGGGGTCCCACGGATCCTGGAGGTCGGCGAGCGCGGGGTTCGGCCGCTCCACGAAGCTCAGCTGGCCGGCGAGGAAGCCGTCGGCCAGCCGGTTGTAGAGGTCGTCCTGCTGGAGCTTCGAGGACATTGGGCTCCCGGCAGAGGTCGCCGTCCACAGGTAGAACAGGCCTGCCGCGACAAGGACGGCGACGGCCCAGAGGCATTCCATGGGGCGCGCAGACTGGGGCTGGCTTGTTCGCTCTGCGTCTGCGGGAGGCGAATCCATGTATCGAATGTATCGGAGCGAAGGTCACAATGAACGGCGACACCTTATTTTTCCGCGCGGATGAAAGAATTGTCGCCTGTCAGCCAGCCCTGGGAGCACCGGCAATGGGCTTGCCAGGGCAACGTAAGCGGCTTAAGCTATTGTATGCTCAGCAAAGCCACACGCGCGTATTTCGCCTCGATCGGGAGAAAGGGCGGACAAATCAGCCGCCGCTCATTGTCCCCCACGCAGGCCCGGCAAATGGTCGCGGTTCGCCTGGCGCGGACCGCCTATGCGAGATTCCGCGTGCTCTGCTTTTGGTCCTATGCGCCGGACCTGAGGATAACTGCGGCGAACGCCGCCTGGGTGGCCGAGCAGCTGCGACGAAACGGAAATCGAGCGGCCTGGCAGGCGGCGGGCCGGATACAATCGCTGCTCGAATGCCGCTAACCAAGCTCCAGTCGGACATCGCGCGGCTGATCGCGGTCAACCGCTCGCCCTCCAGCCACCTGGCCGGAGCCGCCGGCCTCTACCTCGAACCCAAGTCGCCCCGCACGAGCGACGACCTGGACTATTTCCACGACGCGGAGGCGCTCGTTGGAGAGGCCTATGCGGCGGACCGCAGCCTCCTCTTGGCCTCCGGCTGTGTCGTGGAGGTAACCTTGAGCCAACCCGGATTTGTTCGGGCGATTGTGAGCCGTGGAGGGGATGCGACAAAGGTCGAATGGGCAACGGACTCGGCCTGGCGTTTTCTGCCGCCCATAGCGGATCCCCGGGTGGGATTTCGCCTGCACCCATTGGACCTCGCCATCAACAAGGTCCTCGCACTCGCCGGCCGCGACGAGCCGAGGGATTTCCTGGATGCGATTTTTGTCCATCGCAAGCACCTCTCGCTCGGGAGCCTCTGCTGGGCCGCGGCAGGGAAAGATCCGGGCTACAGCCCCTCCATGCTCGTCGAGATGCTGGCGAGGAAGGGCCGTTACCGCGCCGAGGATTTCGCCGGTCTTAGCCTGGCCTCGCAACCGGACGTGGGTGAGCTGAAGCGGACCTGGCTCGAGGCTGTTGACGACGCCCGAAGACTGGCGAGAGACCTTCCTCCAGGCGATTCCGGGTGCCTGTACTGGAACCCGGCGAAGAAGAGGTTCGTGACGCCCCACGGCGACCTGCGCCTCCTGGTGCGTCATTTCGGCAGTCAAGGGGGAGTTCTTCCCTCGATCGGCGACGAAACAGTTCTCAGCCGAGATCCATCGGCGCGCCGGCAGCTTTCGGCCACGGCCGCTGAAGCCCCAAGTCCCCCACTGAAATCGGCCAAGCCAAAGGCGAATCGGCGCAGAGCGCCCTAGGCAGTTCGGGTTGACTCTAACCCCCTGTCCGTGCGCTCGTTCTAACGCATTCATGAGTTCCCAAGGAAACCCCCCTCAGGTCTCGGGCATCGCCCGCAGGCGCG
Organism: uncultured Opitutaceae bacterium; assembly: GCA_964509885.1. GTDB lineage: Bacteria > Verrucomicrobiota > Verrucomicrobiia > Opitutales > Opitutaceae > Palsa-1447. The sequence continues at coordinate 59,397 of CAZDZL010000021.1, forward strand.
ACCTCTGGTGGCAGTTCACGGTGCGCGCGGTGGAATCGCGCTACCGCGGGAGCTACCTCGGCATCCTCTGGGCCGTGATCAACCCGATGCTCATGCTGAGCGTCTATTTCGTGGTCTTCGGGCTCATCTTCGGGGGGCACTTCCGCGACCCGAAGGTGGAATCGCTCAAGGACTACGCGATGGCGATGTTCCTCGGCCTGACGCTCTACCAGCTCCTCGCGGAGACGCTCGGGGCGTCCCCGCTCCTGATCACCGGCAACGCCAACCTGGTCAAGAAGGTGGTGTTCCCGTTGGAGATCCTGCCGCTCGCCCAGGCGGGCGGCCTCTGGTTCAACCTCGCGATCGGCCTCGTCCTGGCCCTCGGCGGCTGGCTCGTCATCGGCAACAGCCTCACGCTGTCGGGGCTCCTCTGGCTCCCTGCGATCCTGGCCCCCCTCCTGATGCTCTCGGCGGGCCTCGCGTGGCTCTTCGCGGCGCTCGGCGTCTTCTACCGCGACCTCGCGCAGGCGATGCCCTTCGTCGCGCAGATCATCATGTACTCGAGCGCCGTCTTCTATCCCGTCACGCGGATCACCGGCGGGCTTTGGATGATCCTCAAATGGAACCCCTTCCTGCAGACGGTCGTCCTGGCGCGCGAGGTCGTCCTCTGGGACTGGCCCGTCAACCTGCGGGCGCTCGCCTACACCTACGCCGCCGGCATCGCCTCCATGGCCGTCGGCCGATGGGTGTTCCTCAAGCTGCGGCCGGCGTTCGCCGACGTGATCTGACGCCCCGCCGATGCCAAGCGAACCCCTCATCGAGGCCGTCAGCCTGACCAAGGCCTACCGCATCTGGAACAACCCCTCGTCGCGCCTGAGCGTGCCGCTCCTCGAGGCCGCCGCCGGGCTTTTCCCGGGGGGATCCG
>CAZDZL010000022.1:0-28529 GCA_964509885.1 uncultured Opitutaceae bacterium
GGTGTGGTCGGCGCCGTCGATCGCGGCGCCGAGGCGCGAGAAGGTCCTGTCGGCCTTGCCGGCCAGCGAGAGCTGGCGCTCGTAGCCGAGGTAGATCAGCCAGATCCCCGCGGCCAGCGCCAGAAGGGAGAGGAACTTGCGCATGCCCCGAGCATGGCCGGGCGCCGCCGCGAGGCAAGGCGACGATCGCGCCTTGCGCCATTGTAACCCGCACGGGGGCCGGGGGCTTACCCGGGTCCGCGGGGGCTTCAGAGCCTCAGGAAAACCTTCCTCTGGTAGAGGAGGCGCCCGAGGGCCATGCAGAGGAGGATGCTGACAAGCCCCGTCAGGAGCCCGCCCGAGCCCGTCCAGCGCGCGTCGAGCCACGCGGACACGTCGCCGCCGACGAAGCGCGAGGCGAGCTTCCAGAAGTCTGCGATGTTCGTGGCGAGGTAGATCGCGAGGGCGTTCGTCCCGATCCAGACAAAGGGCGTCGACCACCGGCTGACCTTCCAGATGTCGATGACTGTGTAGAACAGGGAGAGCGCGAGCATGCTCCAGCCGCCCGCCACGAGGACGAATGACGACGTCCATATCTTCTTGATGATCGGGAATTCCAGGCTCCAGAGGAGGCCGAGGGCGAGGGCCGCGGCCCCGAGGGCGGCGAGGAGGGCCGCCCGGCGCCCCTGCGTCCGCGACGTGTCCCGCAGCAGGAGCCCGGAGAGGACGCCGAGGAGGCAGGACGCGACCGCCGGCAGCGTGCTCAGCATGCCCTCGGGATCGTGGTCGCCGTCCCATTTGCGCCACGGCAGGAAGCGCCGGTCGAGCCAGTTGGTCAGGTTGTGGCCCTCCGCGAAGTCGCCCGCGCCGAACCCGGGGACGGGCACGAACCTGAGGAGCGCCCAGTAGCCCACGAGGAGCCCGACGAGGACTGCGAGGAGAACCCGGGGGCTGAAGAACACGAAGAGCAGGCCCGCGGCCCCGTAGCAGAGCGCCAGGCGCTGAAGGACGCCCAGGAGCCGTATGTGCGACACGGCGCCGTCCAGCCCGCCGTAGTAGAACAGGCCGAGGACGTAGAGGAGGAGCGTGCGGCGCAGGATGCGGCGCACGGCGCCCGCTCGCCCCTCGGCGGCAACCATCCGGCCGAGGGAGAACGTGATCGAGACGCCGATCATGAACACGAAAAGCGGGAAGATGAGGTCGTAGACGTGGTAGCCCGCCCAGTCCACGTGGTCGAACTGCGCCGCGAAAGCCTTGAAGGCGGGTCCCCCGTTCATCCGGCCAAGCCCGTTCGCCACGGCGTCGCCGCCGACGATCCACATCATGTCGAACCCCCGGAGGGCATCCAGGGAGCGCAGGCGCGGGGCGGGCGAGGGTTCGGGAGCGGGGTTCAAGGGGGCGGGGCGGTCCCTACGGCCCCAGGAATACATCCTTGTAGGGGTGGTGGTCGAGCAGAGTCGGATTCCAGCCGTGGACGGACGGCCGGATCAGGAAGACGTGCGCGTAGTGGTAGAGCGGGATGACCGGGGCCTCGCCGAGGAGGAGCCGCTCGGCCTTGGCGTAGAGCGCATTGCGGGCCGCGGGTTCGGCCGTCCGGGCGGCCTTGAACAGGAGGCTGTCGTAGTCGGGGTTCGACCAGCCCGTGAAGTTGTTGCCGCTGTCGCCGCGCATCACGTCGAGGAAGGCGGAGGGGTCCTCGTAGTCGGCGATCCATGCCGAGCGCAGCAGGTCGTAGCCGCCCGTGCTGCGGGCGTCCTCGGCGCTCTTCATGTCCTCGTTGGCGAGCCTCACCCGGACCCCGAGGTCGCGCCGCCACATCTCCTGGACGGCCTCGGCGATCAGCCGGTGGCTCTCGGAGGTGTTGTAGAGGAGTTCGATCTCGGGCAGCCCCTCGCCGCCGGCGTGCCCGGCTTCGGAGAGCAGGCGCCTGGCCTCGTCGAGGTTGCCCTTCTGCACCGGGTCGGGAACATAGCTGCCGAGGCCCGGGGGCGTGAAGGAGAACGCGGGCCTCTGGCCGCCCCGGAGGATCTTCTCGACGATTGCCGTCCTGTCGACCGCCAGCGCGAGGGCCAGGCGGACCCGGGGGTCGCTCAGGGCCGGCCTCCTGACGTTGACCCGGAGGAAATAGGTCCCGAGCAGGGGATCGATGCGCAGGAGCCCCGGATCGTCCTTGCGGTAGCCGTCGATCTTGTCGGGCGGGATCGTCTCGGTGACGTGCAGCTGGCCGGCGCGGAACGCCCGCTCCTCGGCGTCGATCGAGTCGAACGCATGGAAGTCGATCTCGGTGAGGCGCACGTGCGCGGCGTCCCAGTAGGAGGGGGACCGGGCCACGATGATCTCCTGGCCCCGGTGCCATGACTTGAGGACAAACGGCCCGTTGCCGACCCAGCGCTCCGGCGTCGCCCAGGCGTTGCCCCGGTCGGCGACGCCGCCGTACGTCGCGATGGTGCGCGTGGGCACGGGCATCCATGCCGGGCTTGCCAGGAGCGACAGGAACCACGGCGCGGGATGCTCCAGCACCACCGTCAGCGTGCGGCTGTCGCGCGCCCTCAGTCCCACCTGGGAGAACCCGGCGACCCCCTTGTGGAACGCCTCAGCCCCCTGGATGAGGTAGAGCTGGCTCGCGTACGCGGCGCCGAGGGACGGTGTGAGGATGCGGCGCCAGGAATCGATGAAGTCCTGGGCCGTGACCGGCTCCCCGTTCGACCACGCGGCCCCGGGGCGCAGGTAGAACGTGTAGGTGAGCCCGTCCGGGGACACGTCCCAGCGCTCGGCGACGCCAGGGACCGGGTGCAGGTCGACGGCGTCCTCGGACACGAGGCCCTCCAGGAGCGCCGAGAGCACCGAGTAGTAGGACGTCTGGGTCGCCATGTGCGGGTCCAGGTCGGCCGGCTCGGGGTTGATCCCGCGGTGGAGGACCTGGGCGGCGTCGCCCCTGGCCACGTTGGTCCCGCGCGAGCACCCGGCCAGGAGGGCGGCCGCGAGGAACGCCGCGAGCGCGCCCGCGGCGCGCCTCATATCTTCTCGATGAGGACCACCGCGTGCGCCGCGATCGCGAGGCCGTGGCCCAGGTCGCCCACGCCCTCGTTGGTCGTGGCCTTGATCCCGATGGACAGGGACGGCAGGCCCGTGGAGGACGCAAGTGCCGCCTTCATGTCCGTGATCCGGTTGGAGATCCGCGGCTTCTCGGCGATGACGGTCGCGTCCAGGTTCACCGGCTGCCAGCCGTTCTCGCGCAGCACCTGGATGACGCGCTTGAGGAGAATCTGGGAGTCGACGCCGAGCCAGGTCGGATCCGTGTCCGGGAAGAAGTTGCCGATGTCGGGAAGGCCCGCGGCGCCGAGGAAGGCGTCGCAGATCGCGTGGGTGACGCAGTCCGCGTCGCTGTGGCCGTCGAGGCCGAATTCCGCCTCGAAGCGGACGCCGCCCAGGATGAGCGGCCTGCCGGCCTTCGTTCGGTGGATGTCGTACCCATGGCCGATGCGAAAGGACATGGCGTCGTCTTACACCTTCAGGGCCGCGGGGCCAGCAGGAATTCGAGAAGCGCGAGGTCCATCGGCGAGGTCAGCTTCAGGTTCGGCTGGTCGTTCTCCAGGAGCGCCACGGGCCGGCCCAGGAGCTCCACCGCCGCGGCGTCGTCCGTGACGACGACCTTGCGCTTCGCTACCCGGGCGTAGGCGCGCTCGATGAGCTTCCTCGAGAACACCTGGGGCGTCTCCATCGCCCAGAGGCGGGAGCGGTCGACCGTGCGCAGCCTGCCGCTCTTGCGGACCTTCTTGACCGTGTCGGTGACGCGGTGCGCGAGGACGACGGCCTGCTTGCGCCTCACGACCTTCAGGAGCGCCACCAGCTGCTCGGGCTGGATGAGGGGCCGGGCGCAGTCGTGGATGAAGACATAGGCGATGTCCCCGGGAAGCGCGGCCAGCGCCGCGGCCACCGAGTCCTGGCGCTCGCGCCCGCCGCGGACGAGCACGGAGGGCGTGGGCGCGAAGGCGGACAGGGCCGTCATCTGCGAGCGGTCGCGGTAGACGACGACGTAGAAGTCGGCGACGCCGCTCGCCGCGAAGGCGGCCGCGGAATACGCGAACACCGGCCGGCCGGCCAGCGGCGCAAGGACCTTGTCGGGCACGGTCCCTGCCATGCGCCTTCCGGCGCCCGCTGCGAGGAGGATGACCGCGGTACGGGACATGGTTCGAGGGGGTGGCGGTTGGGGAACGGTGAGCCTGCGCGGTGCCCGCCCAAAGCGCGATACGGAAAATCATGGCGTGTGCGGAAATTTTGGCGAGGATCGGGGCGGCTTGACCGCGCAAACCGTCCCAGCACCCGCCAAGTTGAACCTGTTCCTCGCCGTCACCGGCCGAAGGACCGACGGGTTCCACGACCTGCTCTCGGTGGCGGTGCCGCTCCTCTGGGGGGACACGGTGGAGGTGGAGGGGGCCGCGGCGGCGTTCGGGGTGGCCTGCGACAACGCTGAGGTCCCCGTGGACGGGTCCAACCTCGTAATCCGGGCGGCCGAGGCCTTCGCCAAGGCCTCGGGCTGGACCGGCGGGGCCCGCTTCAGGATCTCGAAGCGGATCCCCCTGGGCGCGGGCCTCGGCGGGGCGAGCAGCGACGCCGCGTCCGTCCTTGAGGCGCTGAACGCCATGGCCGGCCGGCCGCTGGACCAAGCGGCGCTCGCCCGGGTCGCCTCGGCCGTTGGCTCGGACTGCGCCCTCTTCCTCGCGAGGGGCCCGGTCGTCATGCGGGGCAGGGGGGAGCGCACCGAGCCGCTCCCCAGGGAGGCCTACAGCCGGATCCGGGGCATGAGGGTTCTCGTGTTCAAGCCTGGCTTCGCGATCCCGACGCCCTGGGCCTACGGCAGGCTCGCGGCGGAGGCCCCCCGGGGGTACGTCGCCCCGGCCCGGGCCGAGGCGATGCTCGCCGCGTGGGTCGACAAGCCGGGCGCCCCCGCCGGCGAGCTCCTCTTCAACTCGATGGAGAGGGCGGCGTTCGCGAAGTTCCCGGCGCTTCCCCAGCTCCTGGAGCGCCTCCGTGTCCAGTTCGGGATCTCGGGGCGTATGAGCGGCAGCGGGAGCGCCTGCTATGCGCTCGTCCACGAGGACCTGGCGCTGGGGCCCGTCGAGGCGGCGATCCGCGAGGCCTGGGGCCCCTCCGCCTTCGTCGTCGAAACCCGCGTCGCCTGAGGGACTTCCGGCCCGCGCCCGCGCGGGAATACGCGGTAAATCGCATTGACCGAATCCCCCGGGGGGGCCGTGATCGTCCGGCGCCCCTGGAAAACCCCTCCGGCGGCGCCAAGGCATGCCCGCGGATTCAAACACAAAGGAGGAAATTGTCGTGCAAGGCATCTCCGCCTCGCAGGGCATCGCCTATGGCCAGATCTTTGTCTACCTGCAGAGCGAGGTCGAGATCCCCTCGTATCAGGTCGACGGCGACAAGCGGATCGACGAGATAGCCCGCTTCGACAAGGCGCTCCTCGTGACGCGCCAGCAGATAGCGAAGATCCAGGACGAGGTGGAGAAGAACCTCGGCAAGAACGAGGCGCTGATCTTCGACGCGCACCTCCTCGTCCTCGAGGACCAGGCCCTCATCTCGGAGACCATCCGGGAGTTCGAGACGACGGGCAGGAACATCGAGACCTGCTTCGACAATGTATCCAAGAAATACATCCAGGCGTTCTCCGAGATCGACGACGAGTACCTGCGCGAGCGGGCGGGGGACATCAGGGACGTCGCGCAGAGGGTGCTGCAGAACCTCCTCGGCCAGGCCGAGAACAGCCTGAGCCGCCTCGTGGAGCGGCGCATCGTCGTCGCGAACGACCTCTCGCCCTCGGACTCCGCGGGGATCGACCGCGGGTCGGGCCTCGCGATCGTCACCGACTCCGGCAGCCGCACGAGCCACGCCGTGATCGTGGCCCGCTCGATGCAGGTCCCCGCGGTCGTCGGCGTGCGCGACCTGACGAAGCGGGCCAAGACGGGGGACTGGGCCCTCGTCGACGGGTACGACGGCGTCGTCATCCTGAACCCCTCGGAGCAGACCCTGTTCCGGTACGGCAAGATCCAGTCCCAGAAGAAGTCCTTCGAGGGCCGGCTCCTCGAGGCCAACCGCCAGAAGGCGGTCACCAAGGACGGCGTCGACGTCGTCCTGATGGCCAACATCGAGAAGGTGGAGGAGGTGGAGCAGGTGAAGCAGTTCTTCGCCGAGGGCGTCGGCCTCTTCCGGACCGAGTACCTCTTCCTGAACGCGGCCCGGATGCCGACCGAGCAGGAGCAGTTCCTGGCGTACAAGGCCGTGGTCGAGGGCGCCGCCCCCAACACGGTCATCATCCGCACGCTCGACCTCGGAGGCGACAAGCCGATGGCTTCAAACCCCGACCTCTTCCCGAAGGAGGACAACCCGTTCATGGGCTACCGGGCCATCCGGTTCTGCCTCGACAACCCCGAGATCTTCAAGGAGCAGCTGCGCGCCGTCCTTCTCGCCAGCCACTACGGGAAGGCGAAGCTCATGTACCCCATGATAAGCGGCGCGGAGGAGATGACGCGGGCGAACGCGGTCCTCGAGGAGTGCAAGGCCGAGCTGCGCGCGCGCGGGCAGCCCTTCGACGAGGGCCTCGAGGTCGGCGCCATGATCGAGATCCCGAGCGCGGCGGCGACGATCGACATCCTCGAGAAGCAGTGCGACTTCTTCAGCGTCGGGACGAACGACCTGATCCAGTACACGCTGGCGATCGACCGGGGCAACGACAGGATCGCCCACCTCTACGAGCCGACCCACCCGGCCGTGCTGCGGACGCTGAAGCGGATTGTCGACGACGCCCACAGGACGGACACCACCGTCAGCGTCTGCGGCGAGATGGCGGGCGACCCCAACTACGCGGCGCTCCTCCTGGGCCTCGGCGTCGACTCCCTCAGCATGGCGCCCCCGTCCATCCCCGCGGTGAAGTTCCTCGTGCGGGCGATGACGATGGCCGACGCCCGGGAGCTCGCGAAGCAGGCCCTCGGCATGTCCTCGGCGAAGGAGATCTTCGCCAAGTGCCAGGAATTCAACCGCTCGCGGGTGAAGATGGACTAGCGAGGCGGGGACGTCCCCGCCTCAGGCCTTCGTCCCCGTCGCGAGCAGCGTCTCGAAGTGCGGCTCGACGGCCTCCCTGGAGACCGACGCCACCTCGATCTTGATGAACCGGGCTTTCTTCAGGAACTGGTCCAGGGCGCTCTCCTTGAACCCGAGCCAGACGTCCGCGTAGAGCTCCCGCGCCTTCTCGAAGTCGTGCTCGGCGAGCTCCAGGATGAGGAGCTGGCCGCCTGGCTTGAGGATCCTGTAGGCCTCGTCCACGGCCTTCTGGGGGTGCCGGGCGTGGTGCAGCGCCTGGCTGAGGATCGCCAGGTCGACCGACGCGTCGGCGAGCGGCACCTGCTCGATGTCGCCCAGCCTGTAGGTCAGGTTCGTGAGGCCGTTCTTCTTCGCGAGCTCGGTGCCGACCTCGACCATGCGCGGGGAGTTGTCGATGCACCACACCTGCGCGGCGTTCCTCGCCAGGAGCTGGGAGATGAGGCCCTCGCCGGCCCCCAGGTCGGCGACCACCACCTGGGGCACGAGCCTCAGGGCCAGGCGCCCGATGGCCTCCCAGGAGCGGCCCGGGCAGTGGTTGCGGCCCAAGCGCCCGGCGATCGTGTTGAAGTACTGCTCGGACACCCGGCGGCGCTTGGCGAGCACCCGGTCCAGGTGGCGGCCGTCCTCGGCGATCACGTCCAAGCCGGCGACGCTGTCCACGGCGGCCCTCAGGAGCGTCAGCTGGCCCTGGGGCAGGCTGGGGCGAAGGGAGTAGAAGGCCTTCTTGCCGTCGCGCCGGTCGGCGACGAGGCCCGCCTGGCGAAGCAGCGCCAGCTGCGAGGATATCCTCGACTGGCCCATCCCGAGGATCTCCTGGAGCTCGGCGACCGACAGCTCCTCGCGCATGACAAGGGCGATCAGGCGCAGCCGCGTCGGGTCCGACAGGATCTTGAGGGTGTCCCAGGAGGTGTTCACGGCGAGCCCGAGGGTGCGGGTTTCCTGCGCCAAGGCAACGCCGTAAGCCCCGCGGCCCCGGCCGCTCAGGCGTAGCGCGAGATGCTGACGATCGAGTACGAGTCCTCGGCCGCGCCCGTCTTCACCTTCACGGAGTCGCCCTTCCTCTTGCCGATCAGGGCGGCGCCGAGGGGGGTCTTGTAGGAGATGATCTGGTGCTCGGGATCGCCGTCCCAGACCCCGAGGATGGTGTAGCGCGTCGTGCCGCCGTCGGGGATCTTGACCTCCACGACGCTGCCGACGCTGACCTGCTCGACGGTGGCGTCCTTGAAGTCCGTGATCCGGGCCCGGGCGAGCTCGCGCTCGAGCTGGCTCTTCTGGGCCATGAGGACCTGCTGGTCCTGCTTGGCCATCTTGTACTCGGAGTTCTCCTTCAGGTCGCCGTGCTCGCGGGCCGTGGCGATCGCCTTTGAGTTCTCGGGGATCTTCTTGGAGACGATCGTCTCGTATTCCTCGCGCTTGCGCTCGAAGCTGCCGCGGGAGACGAGGAACTGGTCGTCCTTCGCCTCGGCGTCGACGGCGACGAGGGACTGGATGTTCGGGAAGATCTTGATGAACCGGGCGAGGAGCGACTTCTTGGTCAGCTCCTCGAAGCCCTGGTTCAGGAGGAGGGTGTTCGCGAGGTCGCGGGCCGTCTCGGGGTCCGCGGTCGAGAGCAGGTCCGCGATCAGCTCCGTGTCGTCGCTCAGGATGTCGCCGAGCGGGATCCGCCGGGCGCTGGCCGCCTGCAGGGCCTCGTAGTCGATCGCGAAGAAGATCGCGCTCAGGAGCCGGGGCGTGATCAGGTCGTTCAGCAGCTTGGCGAACTTCTTGGAGTGGCGGTTCTTGACGATCCAGAGGAGAACCGGGGCGCGCAGGTTCTGCTCCGTCTGCCAGCGCTTGAGCGTGGAGGCGAGGTCCTCGGAGTGGCCGTTCTCGACCAGGAAGTTGATGCACTCGGTCGTGAACTTGCCCTGCGACACCTTCAGCAGGTTGAAGACGATGTCGCGGCACTCGATGGGGTGGGTGCTCTTGATGAGCTCGAGGAACTGGCTCTGGAACTGGACCGGGATCTTCTCGGCGATCGCGGGCAGGTCCCGCAGGTTGGCCACGAGGGAGGCCTGGGAAGGCTCGTAGGTGGCCGGGTCGACGCCCGCGACCTTCGCGATGCGGTCCCTGACGGCGGCGCCGTAGAGGCGCTCCGCGGCGTCGATCTGGTTGCTGTCCTTGACGGCGTCGGCGACGCCCTTCAAGACCTCGGTCAGGTTCGCCTGGGCGGCCTTGTGGGCCGAGGCGCTCGCGAAGTCCTCGGCGAGGGAGATGCGCCGGCGCGCCGAGCGCGTCGAGTTGAACTGGTCGAAGATCTCGTCCTCGGCCGAGACGGGCGTCTCGCGCAGGACATAGCACTCGGTCTTCTTCTCGGGGACGAGGACGCGGGGGTCCTTGGCGACGGCCTTGCGGGCGTCGGCCCACCACTTCTTGAACTTCTCCTCGCCGATGACCTGGGAGAGCGTGATCTCGAGGTCGATGGCGGTCGTGGCCTTGTTCGGGTAGGACTCGAGGGCCTCCACGATCAGCTGCGCGGGGTTGTCGGCGATGAGCTCCAGGATCTTCTTCGGCTCCGTCTCCTTGCGCACCAGAAGATGATTGGCCGGAAGGACTTCCATCGTCGTGACACAGAAGGCCGGATCCATCGCGTGGGCCTTCTTGCCCTTGAAGTCGATCACGAGGCGAAGCGTGGTGTCGTCAAAGCTCTTGATCTGGCCGAATCCCCAGCTCCTGTGCACCACGTAGGCACCTGGCTTCATCGCCTCCAGCTTGGACTTGGAGGCCTTGAGGGCGGGATTTTTGGCGATGAGCGCGGAAACGGCTTCGGAATTCATAGGTTGCTAACGAACGCGTGAACCGGAGAGTAAAAAGGATAAGGGCGAGGCTTGTCAAACCGCGTCTCCCAAGGGCCAAAAAGGCCCCCTGAAAACAGAATTGTCTAAGCGGTAAAAATCGCCACCCTGCGCCCTGCACAACGCCACCAAGGCCCGCGGGGAGCCCCGATTCCGGGGGGGTCGAATGCAGGCCGGCGCGGCGCGGGGGACTTGGGATGTTATTGCCCTGCCCGGCGCGCGCGAGCACAAGGCTGGATGACCTCGCCCCCCGCCGCCGCCGTTGAAAGGGTCTACCCCTTGGAGGCGTGGAGCCGCGACATGGACTTCTGGCACCGCCGGGGCGAGCTCAAGGCGGGCGATTTCCCCGAGTTCGAGGCGTATTTCAGCCGGGTGCAGGCCTCCAACCCCAGCCGGGACGCCAATTGCCGGCGCCTGTGGACGGCCCTGGCGTTCCTGCAGGCGCACCGGCAGGAGCTCGGGCCGGCCGCCGCCGCGCCCCCAGGGCCGCGTGGGGACCCGCTGGCGCCCTCGCTCGTGACCGCGCTCTACCGCGCCTTCATGAGCCCGGTCGCCGACGCCAACCCCCGGGGCATCACCGTTCCCCTCCTCCTCGAGGTGGTGAAGCAGCAGAAGGACTGGAACGAGGACCGCAGCTGATGCCGACGGAAAAGCCCAGGGCCCGACCGGCGCCCCCGAGTTCCTGGTCGGCCGCCGCGCGCCTGACCGCCCGGTGGCTGGACCTGCACGAGCGTATAGACCTGCTCATGGAATCCCTCCCGCCCGGGTTGGAGGGGGCGGACCGCGGGCGCTGCCAGCACCTGGTCTTCGGCGTCGTGCGCCATTTCGGCCGGATCGAGGCGATTTTGGGCAGGCTGGTCGCCCACCCGCCGCGCTTCATCACGAGGGCCGTCCTGTACGTCGCCGGCTTTGAGCTCATCGAGGCCCGCGGCGAGGGCGCCGACACGGGCCGCACGGCCAAGATCGTCCACCACGCCGTGGAGCGCGCGAAGGAGCTCGCGAGCCCCAAGGAGGCCGGGCTCGTGAACGCGGTCGTCCGCAAGATGGCGTCCGTCCTGGCGGCCGAGGAGGCCCCCGGGTCGATCGCCCCGGCGGATGTCCTCGCGGACTACTTCTCCCATCCCGAGTGGCTCGTGCGGCGCTGGCTGGCCGCGTTCGGGGCGGGGGCTACCCGCAGCCTCCTCGAGTGGAACCAGTCCCCCGCGCCGCTCCACGCCCGCTGGCGCGACCCCGCGAGGCCGGCGCCCGACTGGCTCGTCCCCACCGAGTGGAGGGGATTCTTCGCGGTGCCGTCGGGCCACTGGCACGAGGTGGGGCCGCTCCTCGCTTCGGGCTCGCTCTACCTCCAGGACCCCGGGACCCGGCTCGCCGTCGAGCTGCTTGCGCCCGTGGCCGGCGAGACCGTCCTCGACCTCTGTGCGGCCCCGGGCGGCAAGAGCCTGCTGATCGTCGACGCCCTCGGCTCGGGCCGCGTCGTCTCGATGGACCTGCCGACGGCGAGGATAGACCGCCTGAAGGAGAACCTCTCGCGCACCGGGGCCGTCGGGGCGGCGCTCGTCCAGGGGGACCTCCTCGAGGGCTCCGCCGCTGCGCTCCTCGCCGACCACGGGCTGCCCGGCCAGTACGCCGCGGTCCTGATCGACGTGCCCTGCTCGAACACGGGCGTCATGCGCCACCGCGTCGACGTGAAGTGGCGCATCCAGGAGAACGACTTCCCCAAGCACGCCCGCCAGCAGGCCTCGCTCCTCGCCGCCGCGGCGAGGCTCGTGGCGCCCGGCGGGCGCCTGGTGTACTCGACGTGCAGCCTCGACGCCTCCGAGAACCAGAAGGTGGTCGAGGCCTTCCTCGACCGCAACCGCGGGTTCTCGCTGGCGGCGAGCTCCGTGGCCGTCCCCTGGGTGGAGCGCCACGACGGGGCCGCCGCGTTCCTGCTGCGCAAGGCCTGAGCGGGCGGCGGCCCCTCAGGGCACGATCACGGCCACGCCGAGGGACTTCACCGACTCTCGCGCGCCGTCGATGAAGGTGTACTCGATTCGGTCGGCCGAGGCCACGAGCTGGTCGTAGCGCGCCGGGTCCCAGCCCGCGACGAGCTCGCCGTTCACCCGCGAGACCAGGTCCCCCGCCGCGACGCCGGCCGACGCGCCCGGCGAGCCCGGCACGACCCCGACCACCTTCCAGTAGGCGGGGGTCTTCCTGAAGCTAAGCCCCGTCCCCCGGAGCGGGGGGATCGCCAGCGGCACGGAGAGGTCCCGCTGGAAGAACACCTCGTTGTGGCGCTGGTCGAAGGTGATCGTGAAGTGGCTCAGGATCCCGCCGCCCAGGGACGTGAGCTCGTCCGTCACCTCGGCCAGGGGCTGCGGCACATCGAAGGAGCCGATCTGAACGACGCCGGCCAGGCGCCCGACGCGGGACGGCCGGTCCCCGGCGAGCGTGCTGACCGTCGGCCCGTCGACCGGGCCGAAGGAGAACTTCGGGGCGAGTCCGGCCGGGTTGATGTCGATCGCCGAGGCGCTGCCGGAGTCGATCAGGGCCGCGAACTCCCGGTCCCCGAGCCGGATGGGTATCAGCGGGGTCTTGTCCGCGTTGTTGAAGAGGATCGCCTCGCCCGGCAGGCCGTCCTCGGGGATGTCCGAGCGCAGCACCACGCGCTCGTTCGGGTAGTCGAGGGTGAGGACGGCGTTGCGGAACAGCGGGAAGCCGAGGATGCCGTCGACCTTCACCCCGAACTGGGCCGAGAGGTCGGCGCAGTCGTAGACGAGGGCGGGGACGTACTCGAAGCGCGCGGCGCCGAGCTGGAGGCGCTTGAGCGTCACGGCGTCCAGGAGCGCATAGCCGCCTCCCGACGAGCGCACGCGCACCTGGGGCTCGTCCAGGGGCCGGGGCTCGTCGGAGACGTAGCGCTTCGCGAGCTCCGGGGAGACCAGGGTCACCGACGAGCCCGTGTCGATGACGAAGTGGTAGGGCCCGAACTTGTCCCACTTGTCCTCGATGACGAGGACGTTGCCGACCACGTGGCCGGGAAGCGTGACGGGCTTGGAGCCCACGTGCGTCAGGCCCGGCTTGGGCGCCGTGCGCTGGACGCTGAAGCACCCGCCGGCGAGGAGGCCCGCCAGCGCCGCCAGAGCGATGAGCGGGCGTTTCATCGGGGGGCGGCCGCCGTCACATCCTGTACGGCAGGGGGAAGCGGGCGGTCAGCTTCACCGCCCGGGCCTTGACGGCGGCGACCGTGTCGGCCTCGGAGGGCGTCCCGATGGCCCGCAGGACGGCGTCGATCATCGAGGCGATCTCCACCATCTCGGGCTCGAGGAAGCCGCGCGTCGTGACGGCGGGCGTCCCGAGCCTGATGCCGGAGGCCTGGAACGGGGAGCGCGTCTCGAAGGGGACCGTGTTCTTGTTGCAGGTGATGTTCGCCAGGTCGAGGGTCTCCTGGGCCTTCTTGGCCGTGAGCTCGGGCAGCGTGCTGCGCAGGTCGGCGAGGAGGAGGTGGTTGTCGGTGCCGCCCGAGACGACACGATAGCCGAGGGCCGACATCGCCGCCGCGAGGGCGCGCGAGTTGGCGATGACCTGCCCCGAGTATTCCTTGAACTCGGGCTTCAGGCACTCGTTGAAGCACACGGCCTTCGCGGCGATGACGTGCATGAGGGGGCCGCCCTGGGCCCCCGGGAACACGGCCGAGTCGATCGCCTTCGCGTGGGCCGCCCTGCAGAGGATGAGCCCGCCCCGGGGGCCGCGCAGGGTCTTGTGCGTCGTCGTCGTCACGAAGTCGGCGTGGGGGAGCGGCGAGGGGTGGTGGCCGGTCACGACCAGGCCCGCGATGTGGGCGATGTCCGCGAACAGGAGGGAGCCGGCCGCGCGCGCGATCTCGCCCATCCGGGCGAAGTCGATGATGCGCGAGTAGGCGCTCGCGCCGACCGTGATCATCTTCGGCTTCTCGCGCAGCGCGACCTCGGCCAGCTGGTCGTAGTCGATCAGCTGGTTGTCCTCGCGCACGCCGTACGCCACGACCTGGTAGAGCTTGCCGGAGAAGTTCGCGGGGTTGCCGTGCGTCAGGTGGCCGCCGTGGCTCAGGTTCATCGCCAGGATCTTGTCGCCCGGCAGCAGGACCGAGGTGTAGACGGCGAAGTTCGCCTGGGACCCGGAGTGGGGCTGGACGTTCGCGTGCTCCGCGCCGAACAGGCGCTTCGCCCGCTCGATCGCCACCGTCTCCACCTTGTCGACGAACTCGCATCCGCCGTACCAGCGCCGCCCGGGGTAGCCCTCGGCGTACTTGTTCGTGAGCACGCTTCCCTGCGCCTCGAGCACGGCGGGGTACGTGAAGTTCTCGGACGCGATGAGCTCGATGTGGCTCTGCTGGCGGCCGAGCTCGGACGCGATCGCGGAGTGAATTTCTGGGTCGAGGCTCCTGAGCGGGGCGGTATTGAGCATGGAAGGGGGAAGCCACGCTCGCGCAAACGCGTGCGGAGGCAAAACTTTTTCGCGGCCCCCGAGTGGTGCTAGCGGCCCAGCGGGGATTTCTGGAGGTGGGCGATGATGGAGGGGATCGCCGCCACCATCTCGTCCCGGCTCGCCTCGTAGGCCGACAGGTGCAGCCCGTAGGGGTCGGGTATCTCCAGGTCGCGCCCGGCCCCCGTGAACTCCTTGAAGAGGTGGACGTGGGCCGGGACCGGCTCGGCCGTCATCTCGATCATGTCCCTGTGGGACTCGGTCATGCACAGGACGAGGACCGCGTCGTCGAGGAGCTCCTGGGTGACGGGCCGGCTCAGGTGGCCCCGCAGGTCGATGCCGACCTTCTTGAGCGCGGTCACGGCGTTGGGGCTCGCCGGCTCGCCCGTGCGGCTGGCGACGCCGGCGGAGACCACCTTCAGGGAGCGCAGCGGCTCGGGCTGCCCGGCGAGGGCGTGCCGCAGGAGCGCGGCGCCCATCGGGCTTCGGCAAATGTTCCCCGTGCAGACGACGAGGATATGTCCCGGATCGGGCATCAGGTGATACAAGGGACACGGATTGCCCCAAAAGGCAAAACCGTACCGGCCTACGGCTGGAGCCTCTTCAGGGCGAGGAGGCCGCGGTGCAGCTGGACGGCGCGCTGGAGCATCGCGTCCACCATGGGGCGGGGCGGCAGCGGCTTGTCCGTCGGGATCTCGGGGGAGTCGCCGTCCGCGATGTGCTCCTTCTCGAGGTAGGCCTCGTCGATCCGGGGCTTGAGCGGGTAGTCGCTCAGGAGGGACTGGATGTCCGCGCCCTTCTCCAGGGCGTCGTATTCCAGGCGGTCGTCCTCGGGGGACACCTGGACGCTGATCTGGGGCCCTATCCGCGCCGAGGCGGGCGCGAGGACGATCAGGCCCGGGGGGCCCTTCGCGGGAAGGACGGCCAGGAGCGCCGGGTCCGTCTGGGCGTTCTCGAGGATGAAGAAGGGCGCCTTGGCGGAGACATTGAACATCACCCAGTCCTTGAGCACCGAGGCCCCGACCTCGTCGGACTTAGCGAAGCGCAGGTCCAGGATGCAGGCGCCCGGGCGCCCCGTGAGGGGTGAAGGCTGGTCCTGCGGGATCTCGCGCACCCGGTAGTAGGTGAGGCCCTGGCCCAGGTCGCGCACGAGGGTCGCAGCGGGGCAGGGGCCCGCCGCCGCGCACCCGGCGAGGACCAGCGTTAGGAGGCGCGCGCGCATGCTCATACCCGCCTAAGTTGCCGGGCGCCGATGTCCCGGCGATAATATTTCGACGCGCAGCGCACCAGGGCGCAGGCCTCGTACGCCCTGTCGGCGGCCGCCCGGAGCGTCGCCCCGGTCGCCGTGACGCCGAGGACCCGGCCACCGCTCGTGACGAGCCTGCCCGCGGCGTCGCGGGCCGTGCCCGCGTGGAGGACCGTGACGCAGGGGGGCAGGCCGACGGGGATATCGATCGGGTCGCCCGAGGCGTAGGATTCCGGGTAGCCCATCGCGCTGATGACGACGCAGATCGCGTGCTCCGGACGCACCTCGAGCGAGAAGCCGGCGAGGCGCCCCGTGGCCGCGGCCCAGAGGAGCGCGAGGGGGTCGCTTGCCAGCCTCGGCAGCACGGCCTGCGTCTCCGGGTCGCCGAAGCGCGTGTTGAATTCAAGGACCTTGGGCCCCTCCGCGGTAAGCATGATCCCGATGAAGAGCGTGCCGCAAAAGCGGATCCCCTCGGAGGCGATGGCGTCCACCGAGGGGCGCACGATCCTCGCCTCGATCTCGGCCATGAGCGCGGGCGTCACCACCTCGGCGGGGGAATAGGCCCCCATGCCGCCCGTGTTGGGCCCGCTGTCGCCCTCGCCGATCCTCTTGTGGTCCTGGGAGGTCGGCAGGATCACGTAGTCGCGGCCGGAGACGACGACCAGGAGCGAGGTCTCCTCGCCCTCCAGGCATTCCTCGATCAGGACCTGGCGGCCGCCCGCCCCGAACTTCCCGTCCTCGATCATCCCCGTCACGGCGGCCTCGGCCTCGGCCAGCGTCGTCGCGACGACGACGCCCTTGCCCGCGGCGAGCCCGTCCGCCTTGACGACGACCGGGATTCTCCCCGAGCGCACGAAGGCGAGGGCGGGGGCCGCCTCCGTGAACATCCCGGCGGCGGCCGTCGGGATCCCGTGCCTTAGGAGGATCTCCTTCGTGTACGTCTTCGAGGCCTCGAGGCGCGCGCCGGCGGCCACGGGGCCGTAGACGGGTATCCCCGCCTCGGCGAGGCGGTCCGCGAGGCCGAGGACAAGCGGGACCTCGGGGCCGACGACCACGAGGCCGACCTTCTCGCGCCGGGCGAGGGCGACCAGGGCGTGGACATCGTCCGCCTTGACCGGGAAGCAGGCCGCATCCGCGGCGATGCCCGCGTTGCCCGGGGCACACAGGACCCTCGGGCGGGCGGGCGAGGCGGCCAGGGCGCGCACCAGAGCGTGCTCGCGCCCTCCGGAGCCGACCACCAGGACGCAGCGCGGGAGGTCTTCCGGGTTCAAAGGACCTGGAGCTTCTTGCGGTAGAAGGCCACGACCTCCGCCGGGTCGTCGGTGAAGAGGATGTAGTCCCCGAGCCAGGACGGCGCGCGGCCCGAGCGGATCATCTCGCGCACCAGCTTGCGCAGGTCGGCCCAGTACCGGGAGTTGAAGAAGATGTAGGGCACCCGGGGGCGGATCCCCAGCTTCAGGTTGCACAGCTCGATGCCGATCTCCTCCAGAGTTCCCACGCCGCCGACGTTGAAGATGCAGAAATCGGCGACCTCGAACCACTTCTGCCGGAAGTGCCGAGAGGCCTCCTGGAAGGTGTTGAAGAAGTCGACGCCGAGCTCCGGCGGCTGGGCCTCGAGCTCGAGGAAGCAGGCCCCCGTGAGGGCGCCGGTGCTCCTCGCCTGGTCGGTCGCCACGCGCATGACGCCGCCGCCGCCGCCCGTCAGGACGCCGAGGTTCGGCCCGATGAAGGCCGAGAGCTGCTCGACGAGGCCCGAGATGCGTGTCGTGTCGGCCTTGTCCAGGCCGACGGCCGAGCCGTAGAAGGCGAGGATGGTCGCCTCCTGGAACTTGCGGCCCATCTCCTCCCTCACGAAGAAGCCGTGCTCCTTCTTGTAGACGTGCAGGTACAGGTCCTTGGTGAGCTCGTCGAACCAGTACACCTGCACGTTGATGGCGTCCAGCGTGTCGAGGCGGGCGTGGGCGTTGCTGGAGAGGAAGTAGCCGTGCGTGCGAGACGCCTTCCTGAAGACGATGCGCTTCAGGCGGACGTCGGGAATGCGCGTCAGGAGCTCGATCGACTCCAGGAGGTCCGGGAAGTAGTCGACGATCAGCGTGTCGGCGTCCTTCGGCGCGGCGTCGAGCGCCTGGATCATCGTGCGGTGACCGCAGGCCCCGTTGTTGTCGGCGTAGAGCCTCTTCACGTCCTCCGCCGTGCCGCCCTTGAAGCAGATGGAGAGGTTCTCCATCGTGGCGCTCTGGCCCTTGACGGAGATCCCCGTCTTCGGCCGCGGCTCGGCGGAGTCGCGCGGCGGGTTCCCGTCCAGGCTGCGGAAGAGCTCCGTCGCGGTGCCGAGGAGGCGCACGCGGCGCTTCGAGAGGGAGGCGAACTCGGGGTCCTTGGCCTCGGGCGCGCGGAAGATCTCGACCGACACCATCGGGTTCACGACCGGATGGTCGCCCGGGTTGTAGATCTCGAGCATGATGTTCGTCCCGAAGGTCTTCACGGGGTCGAGCAGCACGGCGCTCGTGTGGATCCCGAAGTTTCCGGCGCCCTGGTTGAGGACGACGTAGTGCTCCTTCAGGTACATGGAGCAGCTCGTGAGGAGCCCCGAGCGCGGCGGTATCGCGAGCGGGGAGGCGTCGTGGCGCACCTGGACCTTGTCGAGGAAGCTGCGGCCCGCGTCGCCGCTCACGATGAGCTCGAAGTTGATGCGCTGGAGCCGCGGGTTGAGCGTGTAGCTGACCTGGTGGGGCGTGAGGAAGACCGACCCCTGGCTGTCGATGCTGATCGTGTTGGGCAGCTTGAGCCGGTTCTCCTTGATGGCCGTCCAGATCTCGTCGGAGGTGAGCCTCTCGGATACGGGGGCGTGGAACAGGCGCCCTATGGGAAGCCCCGAGCGCATGAGCTTCTTCCAGTAGCCCGAGTTCGGGAAGCTCATGTCGAAGATGAAGGCCTCGACCACCAGGACGAGGCGGTTCCCGTCGACCTCGAGGCCGCCTTGAACCTGCATCTCGATGCCTATCCTCGCCAGCGAGCTGCGCTCCGTGAACTTGAGGTCGGCCTTGCGCGCCTTCATGAACTCGAACTCCGAGGGGTTGCGCGGCCAGAAGGCGAGCGCGAGCGTGACGGTGCGCTCGTCCTTGTTCTTCACGGTCAGGATCTGGCCGTCCTGGCTGGTCCAGAATTGCTCTTGGCTCATGGAACCCGAAAGCGTGGGGGACGGGGGCCCCGGACTCAAGCGGCGAACAAGCGCTATAGATTTGCAAACGGCCCGGGGAAGGGCATGAGTTCCCCACTCATCGCATGAAAATCTCCCCCCCCTCGAAGGCCCTCTTGCTCTCCCTCGCCGCCGCGTCCGCCGTCCTGGCCCAGGACGCCACGGTGACCGTGCCGCCGCAGGCCCCGAAGCCGGCGGCCGTTGCGCCCGCCCCGACCTACACGGACGGCCAGCTCCTGGAGGAGTTCGGGTGGTACATCGCCAAGCGCACCGGGCTCTCCGAGCTCTCGCTCACCCCCGCCGAGTCCGACCAGCTGACCAAGGGCGTGCTCTCGGCCCTCAACGGCAAGGAGGCGCCGTTCGAGATCCAGAAGATCGGGCCGGCGATGACCGACTTCATCCAGAAGAAGCAGGCCGTCATGCTCGAGACCATCAAGACGAAGAACATGGGCCAGGCGGCGGCGTATTTCGCGAAGCTGAAGGAGGACAAGGACGTCGTGGAGCTCCCCTCGGGCCTGCGCTACCAGATCATGAAGCCGGGCACCGGCAACCCGCCCAAGCCGACGGACACCGTCAAGGTCAACTACACGGGAACGCTCATCGACGGCAGCGTCTTTGACAGCTCCGACCGACTCGGCAAGCCGCTCGACATCGAGCTGGACAAGGTGATCGCCGGCTGGACGGAGGGCATGCAGAAGATCGGCAAGGGCGGACAGATCATGCTCTTCGTGCCGCCGCAGCTGGGCTACGGCGACGACGGACGCCCCGGCATCCCGCCGGGCTCCGTGCTCGTCTTCAAGGTCGACCTGCTGGACATCACGCCGTCCGCGGCCGTGTCCACCCCGGCCGCGGCGAAGTAGCCGCTCTGCGGCCCATCTGGAAGGGCGCGTATCCCCTGAAACCGGAGGATGTAAACCTTTACCTTGTCGGGTTCATGGGAACGGGCAAGACGACCGTGGGGCGCACGGTCGCCCACCGGATCGGCTTCAAGTGCGTCGACAGCGACCACGAGATCGAGCGCAAGGCGGGCAAGCCGGTGTCGAGGATCTTCGCGGAGGACGGCGAGGCCTCCTTCCGCGCCCTGGAGCGCGAGTTCGTCGAGTCGGGCCACGCCCCCGAGAAGGTGGTTGTGGCCTGCGGCGGCGGCCTCGTGGTCCAGCCCGGGATGCTCGCGACCCTCGCGTCGAAGGGTGTCGTCGTCTGCCTGCACGCGTCCATCGAGACCATCCTCGCCCGCACGGGGCGCCACGGCGCGACCCGCCCGCTCCTGGATGTCGACGACCCCGACGCCAAGGCCCGCGCCCTCTTTGCCGAGCGGGAGCCCATCTACAGGTCGGCGGGAACGGTGATCCTCACCGATTCGCGGCCGCTCAGCGAGGTCTCGGGGCACGTGATCCGCGTGTGGCGGCGCGAGTCCCTGTCCTTCGCCCAGCGGCGGCCGTCGGGCGGGGCCTGAGGCCATGGGGGGGCGCCGGGAGGAACTTCGGGGGCGGCTCGCCGGCCTCGGCTTCGACGAGGTGAGGTTCGTGAGCCTTGCCCCGCCGCCCCGCGGCGACGGGCTGCGGCGTTGGCTCGATTCGGGCTACCATGCGGACATGGAGTGGATGGAGCGCACGGCCGCGAAGCGGATGGACCCGGGGCTCGTCCTCGAGGGGGCCCGCTCGGCGATACTCCTCGGCGTGGACTACTACCAGGGCGGCGAGAGGGGCGGCGGGGGCGCGCCGGCCTGGGCGAGGTACAGCCTCTACCGCGACTACCACGACTCGCTCAAGCCCGCGCTCGAGCGCGCGGGCAAGGCGATCGAGGAGATCTGCGGCGCCGCCCCCAGCGACTACCGCTACTATGTGGACACGGGCCCCGTGCTCGAGCGCGCCTGGGCAGCGCTCTCGGGGGTCGGGTTCATCGGCAAGAACTCGATGCTCATCTCGCGAACGCACGGCAACTGGCTCTTTCTTGCGTCCATCCTCACGCGCCTCGACCTCGAGGCGGATCCCCCGCTGCGGGGGCGCGGGGACCCGGGCTCCGTGGGCCTGCTCTGCGGCAAGTGCACGCGCTGCCTGGACGCCTGCCCGACGCAGGCGTTCCCGAGGCCGGGCGTCGTGGACGCGCGCCGGTGCATCTCGTACCAGACGATCGAGAACAAGGGCGTGATCCCCGCGGAGCTGCGCGCCGCGATCGGAAACCGCGTCTACGGCTGCGACACCTGCCTCGATGTCTGCCCGTGGAACCGCTTCGCGCGGGAGGGTCGCCGGATGATCCTCTCGGCGAGGAACGATATCGCGGCACTTTCACTTCGGGAGCTCCTCGAGCTCACGCCCGGGAGATTCGCCGAGGTCTTCAAGGGCACGGCGATCAAGCGGGTGAAGCTGGCCGGGCTCCTGAGGAACGCCTGCGTTGCCGCGGGCAACTCGGGCGACGCATCGCTCGTGGGTCCCCTGGCGAGGCTCGCGTCCCACGCGTCGCCCGTCGTGCGGGCGCACGCGGTCTGGGCCGTGCGGCGCCTCGGGGCCGGCGAGTCCCTCCGGGAGGCGCGCGCGGCGGAGGCCGACCCCATCGTCCTCGCCGAATATGCCGGCACCCCCTAGCGGCATGGAGCGCGGCGATCCCGTCCCCCCAGCCAAGTCGGCGGCGCTCCCGGGCTGGCTTTCCCCGCTTGGGCTCCTCGTGGTCCTCGCCGGCGAGCTGGCCCTGTTCTGTTTCGCAACCGCCCGCCACGTTTCGTGGGCCTACCCGCGGTGGCTGGACCAGCTGCAGTACCTGGGCGAAGCCTACGACGGGTATGACTGGGCGATAGACCACGGCTTCCTCGAGGGAGCCCGCCACGCGCTGGCCCATGTCGCGCCGCAGGGGTCGCTCCACGGCCTCCTGGCGATGCTCGTCTTCGAGTTCTGCGGCCCGACACGGACGGCCGCGCTCAGCCTCAACATGCTTGCGCTCCTCGCCCTGCAGGCGGCCCTGTTCGCGTCGGTCCGCAGGGTCTCGGGATCGTGGTCTCTCGCATGGGCGTCGCTGGGGCTCCTGGCCGCGTGCCATGCGCCCTGGATCTTCGGGCCCGGCTCGGCGTTCGACTTCCGGCTGGATTGGATGGCGGCCTGCGCCTACGGCGTCGCGCTCTGCGCCGCGGTGGCGTCGGACGGCTTTGGGTCCGTGCGCGGGTCGCTCGCCTTCGGGGTCGCCGTGGGCGTGGCCGTCCTCGTCCGGCACCTGACCGGCGTCTATTTCGTCCTCGTCTACCTGGGCCTTTTCCTGTGGCTCGCCACGAGGCCGGGCGGCAGGGCACGGTGCCTTCGGCTCGCCCTCTCGGGGCTCGTCGCGGCGGGGCTCTCGGCCTGGGCGCTCATCAGGGCGCGCCACGAGATCTTCATCTACTACTGGGGCACCCATGTCTCGGGCGCGGAGGTGTCGCTTCGCGATTCGCACCTAGGGCTTGCTTCGTCGATCCGCTGGCTCGCGCGCCAGGCGCTCTTCGACAAGATGGGACTTGAGGCAGCGCTCATCTGCGCTGCGGCCGGCACCGTCCTTTTCACAGCCGGCCGCCATTGCGTCCGGGGGGACGCGCCGCCCGGGCAGCCGCGCCTCCGGGATGCCTGGGCGGCGGCCGTCGTCTTCCTCGCCGCGCCTGCCTGCGTCCTCTGCGGGCTCAATGAGCAGTCCCCGGCGCCCGCCTCGGTCATCCTGGCGCCGCTCGTGTGGATGATCGTCCTGTGCTGGATCCACCTCTCGAGGAATGCGGGCCGCGGGGCGCGGCGCTTGGCAGGAGCGGCCGCCGCAGTGGCGGGGATTGCGGTCTTCGTCCAGGCGCAGGTCGTGAACCCGATCGCAGCAGCCGACGAGGCGCATTTCCGGAGTGTGAACGCCCTGGGCGACTTCCTGTTCTTCCGCGCCGAGGAGGCCGGGCTCAGCCGACCGGTTGTGTCGACGACGTGGATCCTCGACGGCGTGGACGCCCGGCTGTTCGGGGTGCTCGCGCACGAGCGCCACGAAAGCCGGCTGCGCTTCACGCCCCTGCTGCCGACGGGAATCACGGACCCGGCTCCGGGCGACGTCATGGAGCGCCTAGCCAAGAGCGACTTTGTCTGCCTGGTGACCCGGGCCGACGGGGCGTGGCCGTTCGACCGCCGCATGGCCGCGATGCTCCCGGAAATGAAGCGCTGGTGCGAGGGCAGCCTGAAGCTTGACGGGGGGCTCGAGACGGCCGAGTTCACGGTCTCGGTCTACGAGAGGCCGGCCCTGGCGCGGCCCCGCGGGGGGCGGGGGGTCGCCCTCGAGCCGATGATCGCCGCAGGACTCAAGGCAGAGGCGGCTGCGCCCGCGCTCCCCCCGGGCCCGCCGAGGCTCATGCTTCCCGCGAGCGTCCCGTGGACCACGGCGGCTGAGTTCCACTTTCTGTTGAAGGCGGCCTACAGCCCGATGACGCTCTCCGTCGAGGGCCTGCCCGCCGGCCTTGCGGTCGATGCCCGGACGGGCGAGATCCGGGGCTCGTTTCCGCACCCGGGAACGTTCGAGACCCACGTCCATGCCGCGAATGCCGTGGGCGCCGCCGACTCCCCGCTCGTGTTCCATGTATCCGGCGACGCGCGCGGCGCCTCGGCCAGGGCGCCTGAAAGGGCCGCCATCGGCGTCCCGGTGGAGATTTCATTCTCGGTGTTCGAGACGCAGGCGACGCTCGACTTCGTCGACATCACGGACCTCTCCGTTCCGCGTGTGCTCGCCCGCCTTGAAGCGGGCGACGACGAGCGTCGGATATGGGAGGGAACTCTGACGGCGACCTTCCGGGAGCCGGGGCTCCACACGGTGCTCCTGCGGTTCGTGCGGCTGGACCCAGCCGGGGCAGGGGGCTACGCCTTCGTGGACAGGGAATGCCGCATCCAGGTGGGGCCCTGAATCCGGACCCGGGAACCGTGCGGCCCCGAGGCCTCAGCGGACGACCCGGGCGCCGCCGCCCCCCATGAGGCTCTCGACCTCCTTCTGGGTGGCCATGGAGGTGTCGCCCGGCGTCGTGGAGGCCAGCGCCCCGTGGGCCGCCCCGTAGTCGACCGCGGCCTGGGGGTCGTTTTTCGAGAGGAACCCGAACGCGAGCCCGCTGGCGAAGCTGTCGCCCCCGCCGACGCGGTCGAGGATTTCCAGAGCCGGATATTGCCGGCTCTCGTGGAACTTTCCCCCGTGCCAGAGGATGGCGCTCCAGTCGTTCCTCGTCGCGGTGATCACGCGGCGAAGCGTGGTGGCCGCAACCTTGAAGTTCGGGAACTCCTTCACCGCGGTGCCGATCATGGAGCGGAAGGCCCCGGCCTCGATGTGGTCGAGCTTCGCGCCCGCGCCCTTCACCTTGAAGCCGAGAGAGGCGGTAAAGTCCTCCTCATTGCCGATCATGACGTCGACGTGGGCCGCGATCTCGCGGTTCACCTCCTGGGCCTTCTTCTGGCCGCCGATCGACTTCCAGAGCGACGGGCGGTAGTTGAGGTCGTAGGAGACGACCGTGCCGTGCCTGCGGGCCGCCTTGACAGCCTCGATCGACAGGGCGGCCGATGTCTCGGATAGCGCCGCGAAGATCCCGCCCGTGTGGAACCAGCGCACCCCGAGCTTGCCGAAGATGTGCTCCCAGTCGAAGTCACCGGGCTTGAGCTGCGACGCCGCGGTGTTGCCGCGGTCGGGGACGCCGACGGCGCCCCGCACGCCGAAGCCGCGCTCGGTGAAGTTGAGCCCGTTGCGCACGGTCCTGCCGATGCCGTCGTCCGCGCGCCACTGGATGAAGTCCGTGGCGACGCCCCCCTGCATGATCAGGTCCTCAACCAGGTGGCCGACCTCGTTGTCGACAAGCGCGGTGCAAACGGCTGTCCGCAGGCCGAAGCACTTGCGCAGGCCCCTCGAGGTATTGTATTCCCCGCCCCCCTCCCAGGCGCTGAAGCGGCGGGCGGTGCGTATGCGCCCCTCGCCGGGGTCGAGGCGGAGCATGACCTCGCCGAGCGAGAGCTGGTCAAAGGCGCAGTGGGTGGCGGGGCGTAGTTTTAGGCTCATGGCGGTGGGGAAAGGGAAGTACCTTCAGATGACGACCGTCCTGTGGAGGTGCCTGACGAGCCTCGGGGCGCCGGCCTCGGCGGCGAGCTCGTCGAAGGCCGCGAGCTCAGCCTCGGTGAAGAGGAGGCCGCCGGCGGCCGCGCAGCGCCCCGCCCACTCGGCCTCGAGCTGGCCCGGGAGCATGCACTTCTCGTTCCCGTGCCCGAGGATGTCGCCGATGACGGCCTTTATGTTCTCGGCCTGGCTTCGCCCCTTGGCGAAGGCCCCGCCGCTGACGGCGTCGGGATGGATCGCCTGGAAGAAGAAGCTGCACGTGTGCTTCTCCGACGGGTCCCGGTCCCACCGGCTCCGGAGCGTGGGCAGCGAGCCCCCGATGAAGGCCCCGACGATCTCGTCGATCAGTGAGAGCCCGTAGCCCTTGTGGGCGCCGAAGGGAAGGAGCGAGGCCACCTGGTGCGGGTCGGTGGTCGGGTTGCCCTTCTTGTCGACGGCCGCCAACGGCGGCAGCGGAAGGCCCTCGCGCTTGAGCTGCTGGACGCGGCCCATCGCGATCACGGACGTGGCCCAGTCGATGACGACCGGGAAGCCGACCGCCTCGGTCGTCGGGAAGCCCCACGAGTGGGGGTTGGTGCCGAGGGTGGGGAACGAGCCGCCGAAGGGGACGACCTCCGCGAGCGCGGCCGTGCAGTTCGTGTACGCGATGAAGCCGCGCTTGGCGGCGTCCATCACGTAGCCCCCGCCCCAGAGGTAGTGGAAGGCGTTGTCGACGGCGACGGTGCCGACCCCGTAGCGCTCGGCGAGCGCGACGGCGGCGTCCATCGCGCGGTAGGCGGTCGACTGCCCGAGCTTCCTGTTGGCGTTCCAGGCCCTCGCCGCCTCGAAGCGCGAGGGCAGCTCCTCGATCTGGGCCCCCGGGACGCAGCCCTTCGAGCCGGAGCCGAAGAGGTGGTCAAGGTGCAGCGCCTTTATGGCGTTGTGGGTGCGGATCCCGTGGCGCGACGCCTCGCAGCAGAGGCGGGCCCCGTCCGCGGCCTCGTCGGGAAGGTAGCCGCGGTGCCGGTAGGCGGCCTCGGTGAGCGCGTTGTGCTGCGCCTCGGGGATGATGAAGTAGGTCTCGGGCATGGAAAACCTCAGGCGACAGCCGCGGCCTGGGCGAATTCCCGGGCGCGCTCCGTGATCGCGGCCCAATCGGACGCCTTGAGCGCGGCGGGGTCCACGAGCGCGCTTCCCGCGGCCGCCGCGAACGCTCCGGCCCTCAGGAAGTCGCCGAGCGTCTTCGCGGTCACGCCGCCGGTGGGAAGGAGGTTTAGCTGCGGGAAGACGGCCTTGAGCGACTTGATGTAGGCCGGACCGAAGAATTCCGCGGGGAAGATCTTGATCACGTCGGCCCCGAGGTCCGCGGCGCAGGCGACCTCCGTCGGCGTCAGGGCGCCGGAGAGGACGGGGACATCCATCTCCTGGCAGGCGAGGATGACCTCCGGCCGGAAGGCCGGCGTGACGATGAACTGCGCCCCGGCCTCGACGCCGGCGCGCGCGGTTCCCGCGTCCATCACGGTGCCGAGGCCCAGCAGGACGCCGGGGAGCCTGCGCGACACGTCGCCCAGGACCTCGATCGCGCCCGGCGTCGTCATCGTGAGCTCGATCACGTTCAGCCCCCCCGCGGCCAGCGCGCGGGCGCACTCGAGCAGGCTCTCGGGGCCCTGCGCGCGGATGAGGGCGAGGACCTTCTCGGAGTGTATGCGCTTGAGCGTTTCGGTTTTGAACATGCGGGTTTTGGGCTTGGGGCGGGACCTTGCGGGAACGCCGGCCGGCGAGGACCGGGCGGTTACCTTATTCCTCGACCTGTTCCTGTTCCATGCAAAATTTAACCAAAGGAAGAACAAAGTTTTGCCTCAAGGCATATCGCATCGCCACGGGGCGGAGTTTACCCGTGAATCGCGCCAGTGAAAGATAAGCAGACCCAGCCGGGCACCCCCCCGATCGGACGCTACCGCTACCGCATCCTGGCGCTCCTTTTCTTCGCGACGACCATCAACTACATGGACCGGAGCGTGCTTGGGGTGCTGGCGCCTACGCTCCAGTACAAGGTGTTCCACTGGTCGGACAGGGACTACGCGCTCGTCAACATCGCGTTCAAGTCGGCGTACGCGATCGGCCTCGTCTCGATGGGCGCCCTGATCGACCGGATAGGGACGCGAGCGGGCTACGCGCTCGCCATCGCCGTATGGAGCGTGTTTGGCATGGCCCACGCGCTCGTGCGGCCGGCCTTCAGCCTCGTCGGATTCTGCGTGGCGCGCTTCGGGCTCGGCCTCGGCGAGTCCGGCAACTTCCCCGCGGCCATCAAGACCACGGCCGAGTGGTTCCCGAGGCGGGAGCGTGCCTTCGCCACCGGCGTCTTCAACGCCGGCGCCAATGTGGGGGCCATCATGGCCCCGCTGGTCATCCCGCTCTTCGTCCTTCCCGACGGGACGAACTGGCAGTTCGCGTTCCTGACGACCGGGGTCCTGAGCCTCGCCTGGATTGTGTTCTGGCTAAGGACGTATCAGCCGCCGGGATCGCACCCGCGGGTGTCGGCCGGCGAGATGGCGTACATCCACAGCGACTCGCCGGCGACATCCGGCGCGAGGATACCGTGGCGCCGGGTGCTGCCGCTGCGCGAGACCTGGGCGTTCGCCCTCGGCAAGATCACCGACGCCGTCTGGTGGTTCTACCTCTTCTGGGGCGGCAAGTACCTCTACGACCGCTTTGGCCTGGACATCAAGGGCCTGGCCCTGCCGCTGATCCTCATCTATGCGGTGTCGGACGCGGGCAGCGTCGCGGGAGGGTGGCTGTCCTCCTCGCTCATCAAGCGCGGATGGTCGGTGAACCGGGCAAGGAAGACCACGCTCCTCGTCTGCGCGCTCAGCGTCCTGCCCGTCGTCTTCGTGACCGAGATCCACACGCGCTTCGACGCCGACGCCTCCTTCTACGCGCGCCTCGGGGCGCAGCAGGTGCCGGCCTCCGCGCAGGACGCGCTGGGCGCCCTCTCGGGGAGGAGCTTCGCCTCGGCCAAGGAATTCACTGCGGCCGCGGCCTCCGTGCTCCCGCCGGCCGAGGCGGCCCGCCTCGAATCCGTGCTCGTCAAGAGCGCCCGAAGCGACCGCTTCTACTGGATCGCCGTCGTCCTCATCGCCGTCGCCGCCGCGGGCCACCAGGCCTGGTCGGCGAACCTCTACACGCTCGTTTCCGATGTCTTCCCGAAGGCGGCGACGGCCTCCGTGATCGGCTTTGGCGGCATGTTCGGGGCGGTGTCGGGGCTGGTCGCCGACTGGAGCCTGGGCCAGGTCCTCTCTGCCAGCGGGCCTGCCGGCTACATGTTCGCCTTCCTCATCGCGGGCTTGGCCTATCTCTTCTTCCTTGGTGTGATCCAGGTTCTCATGCCGCGCATGACCCCGCTGGACGACGACCTCAGGCACACGACCCACTATCCATGAAGACCGAATCATACCTCACGGGCCTCTTTGGCCTCACCGGCCGCGTGGCCGTCGTCATTGGCGGCACGGGAGAACTCTGCGGGGCGATCGCAGAGGGGCTCGCATCCGCCGGCGCGGAGGTCGTCCTCGTCGGGCGTAGCGCCGACAAGGCCGGGGCCCGGCTGAAGCGCATCGCCGCGGCGGGCGGGCGCGGCTGGTTCCACGCCGCGGAGGCGACGAGCAAGGGGGAGCTC
>CAZDZL010000022.1:28629-58337 GCA_964509885.1 uncultured Opitutaceae bacterium
GGCGGGCGGGCGCGGCTGGTTCCACGCCGCGGAGGCGACGAGCAAGGGGGAGCTCGAGGCACTCCTCGCGGCGGTGCTCAAGGCCTCCGGCAGGGTGGACATCGTCGTCAACGGTGCGGGGACGAACTCCGCGACCCCCTTCCTCGAGATCGCCGAGGACGAGTTCGAGAGGATTGTCCGCGTGAACCTGAACTCCGTCTTCCTCTCCTGCCAGGTATTCGGCAGGCACTTGGTCGCAAAGGGGGAGGGCGGCTCGATCATCAACGTGGGCTCCATGTCCGGACTGGTCCCCCTGTCGCGCGTCTTCACGTACTCGGCGACGAAGGCCGCCGTCCACAACCTGACGAAGAACCTGGCCCGCGAGTGGGCGCCGCACCGCGTCCGCGTGAACACGCTCGTGCCGGGGTTCTTCCCGGCCGAGCAGAACCGCAAGGTGCTCACTCCCGCGCGCGTCGCGAGCATCATGGGCCACACGCCCATGGGCCGGTTTGGGGAGGCCCGCGAGCTTGTGGCCGCGGCGCTCCTCCTCGCGAGCGACGGCGCGGGATCCTTCATCACCGGGTCGGAGCTGGCCGTCGACGGCGGGTTCAACGCGATGAGCATCTGAGGGCCGTGGGAGGCAGCATGACCCCCTGGACCCGGAGCCTCCTGGCCGCGACGTCGCTCGGCGGCGGCCTCGTCCTCGGGGCCTGCGGCCGGTACTGGGACGCCACGAGGGCCCCCCAGGGCTACGGCATCGTCAGGGAGCATGTCGTCTTCTCGCCGAACAACCTTCCGCCGATACGGAGCGAGCTGGACTACACCCTGATCGACGTCGACGGCGGGCCCATCACGCGGGAGAGCTACCCCAAGTTCGTCGACTTGCAGCCCGGCGCCCTGCTCGTCGCCGGCGTCCACCATTTCAGGGCGCGGGTCGAGCCGGTGCTGCGCCCGCGGGACGACATGCCCTACGAGGTCTCGTTCGAGGGGAAGGTGGAGAGCGGGAAGGTGTATTTCCTGGTCGAGCAACAGAAGGCGCCCGCCTTGGTCGAGGCGCGGCCCCGCTATCCTTGATAAAAGCCGCGCCAGGCTCTTGATGATCCGCGATGAAGCCCATCAACCGCTTCCTGCTCGAGAACGGCCTGCGGATCGCGGGCAACCCGTGCGTCAGCCCCGACTTCTGCCTCGACTGGGAGGCGCTGTCGGGGACGCTCCGCACGGCGGCTGCGTCGGGGCTCCTGAATCACGCGAAGTCGGCCTTCGGGACGGCCGAGGGGTCGTGGACGCTGGTTGAGGACGCGGCGACCGGCGACTGCGCCTGGAGGCTCGGGGCCCCGGGCGGGACGGACGTGCTCGCGGACGGGGTCGCCGGGGGCGACGGCGCCGCGTACTTTCCCGCGACCTGGGAGAATCTCCTGCGGCTGAAGAACCTGGTCCTGGCGCACGACCCGGGGTCGACGATCTTCCCCTCGTGCGGCGGGAAGCTCGCCAGCAGCACGCTCGGGATAGGGGCGAGGTTCACGACGCTTCACTGGCCGGCCGTCGAGTGGGCCATGAGCGCGCTCGAGCTTGGCGTGACGGCGAACCAGAACAGCATCCCGCGCGAGCTCGTCTACGACGTCGGCGCCATGCTCGAGGGGCGCCTGGACAGGGTGCCGTTCCCCTTCATCGGGACGAGCGTGCCCGAGGGCCACCAGGGCCAGAGCGTCGAGGGCATGAGCCACGGGTGCGTCCTCTCGAAGCTGAGGACCGGCTTTCACCGGCGCAGGATAGAGTGGAGCTTCAACGCGGACCACCAGCCGATCGGCGGCGCGTTCGACGCGCGCGAGGACGCGCTCGTCGAGGGATGCGTGCTCGCGAGCTACATCACCTTCGACCTTTCGCCGGAGCTGGCCACGGGGAGGCCCGCGCGCGGCGGCGACATCGAGAGGGGCCTCGTGGAGGCGATAAGGGGGAGGGTCACGGGCGCGGGCGTGTCCCTGGAACCCGGGGCGCTGGAGGAGCTCCTCCTCTCCGTCTGGCCGGCGATGCAGAAGATGAGGGTGAGGGACGGCAAGTACCGGGCCGCCAGGGAGCGGGCCTTCGCGACCCCCGGGGGACGGCGCTACCTGCGCGAGCTCTCCATCGACGAGCTGCCGGGCCTGACGGCGCCGGAGACGACGGCCGTCATGCTGGCCCTCTGCGAGGCGCTCGGGATGCCGGTCAACTTCATTGCCCCGGCGTTCGGCTTCCAGAAGAACATGCCCTATCCCGACAACGGGGCGCTGCGCACGCTCATCGGGAGGCAGTGGGCCGTGGCGCGCCAGTTCGGGGTCAGCATCGGCTTCCACTCGGGCTCGGGCAAGTCGGCCGAGAACTACCGGGTCATGGGCGAGGTGACCGGCGGCCGCCTCGAGATAAAGACGAGCGGGCGGTACACCTACGAGATGGGGGTCGCGCTCTTCCGCTCGGGCAACCCGTCGGACCGGGCGCTCTGGGGCGACTGGTACCGGTTCACCGTCGACCTCGCCGTCGCGGGGGCCTTCAGCGCGGACCCGACGGAGAGCCGCATGGCGCGCACGTTCATCTCGGACGCCCTGGCGAAGGCGGGCGGGCCCGCGGGCGCGTTCTCGTCCGCCTCGTCGTGCCGGGCCGCCGTGGAGGCCCTCGCGCCCAGCCCCGACCACATGTTCTTCTTCGAGTACAACTTCCTCTACGTCCTCGCCGCGGGGGGGCGCGCAGAGAAGGCGGCCCTTGGCGACCACTCGCCGGTGGGCTACCGCCAGCGCGCCCGCTTCTACGCCATCAGCCCGGAGGCGCGGCTCCTCTACGCGAAGGGCGTGGCGGGATACATTGTTTTCCTTGCCGAGAGCACGGGCCTCGTGGGCGCGGAGCGGTGTGCCGCCGTGAAGTCGCTCCTTGCACGCGTCGCCACCTATGATGAGTTTGTCGGGGAGATCTCCCGGTGAAACCCTTCATCCACGACGACTTCCTCCTGCAGACGGACGCGGCCCGCGAGCTCTACCATACCCACGCGAAGGGGGAGCCGATCTACGACTACCACTGCCACGTCCCCCAGGCGCAGATCCTGGCCAACCACCAGTTCGGGGACCTGGCGGAGATGTGGATCGGCGGCGACCACTACAAGTGGCGCGCGATGCGGGCCAACGGCGTCGACGAGCGCTTCTGCACCGGCGACGCGCCGCCGCGGGAGAAGTTCAACGCCTGGGTCGACACCGTCCCCTACGCGATCGGCAACCCCCTGTACCACTGGTCGCACCTCGAGCTGAAGCGCTACTTCGGCATAGGGGAGCTGATCGGCCCCGGCACGGCCGACGCGATTTGGGAGACGGCGAACGCCAGGCTGCCGTCGCTGCGGGTGCAGGACATCCTCGGCGCCAACAAGGTCGCCCTGATCTGCACGACGGACGACCCGGCGGACTCGCTGGAGACCCACGAGCGGATACGCGCGTCGGGACTGAAAACCCGCGTGTACCCGACCTTCAGGCCCGACCCGGCCCTGGGCGTGGGCGACCCCGCGGCGTTCAACCCCTGGGTGGAGCGCCTCTCGGGCGCGGCGCGCACGCCGGTGCGCACGCTGGACGACCTTCTGGGGGCCCTGAAGCGGCGCCACGACGACTTCCACGCCTTCGGGGGAAGGCTCTCCGACCACGGGATGGAGACCGCCCTCGCCGAGCCCTGCACGCACGCGCAGGCCGCGTCGATCTTCAAGGCCGCGCACGGGGGCAGGGCCGCCACGCCCGAGGAGGCCGCCCGGTACGGGTCCTTCCTCATGCTGGAGCTCGGCAGGTGGGACGCCCGAAGGGGCTGGACGAAGCAGCTGCACCTCGGCGCACGGCGAAACGCCAACACGCGCCAGCTGCGCGCGCTCGGACCCAACACGGGCTTCGACTCCCTGGGCGACTTCGCGCAGGCGGGGCCGCTCGGGCGCTACCTCGACGCCCTGGACGCGACGGGCGAGCTTCCCCGCACGGTGATCTACAACCTCAACCCGTCGGACAACTACGCGTTCGCCTCGATGGCCGGAAACTTCCAGGACGGCTCCATCCCCGGGAAGATCCAGTTCGGCGCGGGCTGGTGGTTCCTCGACCAGAAGGAGGCGATGGAGTGGCAGCTGAACGCCCTGGCCAACATCGGGCTCCTCGGCCGGTTCGTCGGCATGCTCTCCGACTCGCGCAATTTCCTGTGCTACACCCGGCACGAGTACTTCCGGCGCGTGCTCTGCAACCTTCTGGGCTCGCGGATCGAGTCCGGCGAGCTTCCCGGCGACACGGCGCTCGTGGGCGCCCTGGTGCGGCGCATCTGCTTCTCGAACGCGCGCGGCTACTTCGGCCTGGAGCTCGACCCGGCCTTCTCCTGAAACCCGCCCTCAGCCGAACGCGGCGTTGATCTTCTCGACGGCCCACGCGGGCGGCCGCACGGGCTTGCCCTCCCGGTCGACGAAGGCGTGGACGGTGCCTCCCGTCGCGAGGAGTTCGCCGTCCCGGCGCACCTCGTAGTCCAGCCGGATGCGCAGGAGCGGGCGCTCGGCCAGCGTCGTCAGGATCTCCAGCGTGTCGTCGTAGACCGCCGGCTTCAGGTACTTCGCCGACACCTCGAGGACCGGCAGGCGGAAGCCCTCCTGCTCGAGCGTGCGGTAGGGGACCCCGATCTCCTTCAGGAGCGTCGTGCGGCCCACCTCGAACCACGGCAGGTAGTTTGCGTGGTAGACAATGCCCATCATGTCGGTCTCGGCGTACCGGACCGTCACCTGCACCCTGGACTGGATCATGCCGGCTCCTCTACCTTGGCGAAGAGGGTGGAGGCGTTCTCCCGCCAGCAGTTGCGCGCGGCCCATACGCGGCCCGCGTCGCCCAGCATCCGGCGCAGAGGGACGTCGTGGATCAGCTTCTCAAAGGCGGCCGCGAGCTCCGCGGGCCTGTCGGGCGTCACGAGGAGCCCCGTCACGCCGTCCCGGACGGCCTCGGACACGCCGCCGACCTTGTGGGCCACGATGGGCAGCGAGTGCGCGGCGGCCTCGAGGTAGACCAGCCCGAAGCCCTCCACGCTCTGGCCGTGGTTGATGCTCGTCAGGGCGAAGATGTCGGACCTGTCGTACACCTGGGCCAGCTCCGCGTCGGGAATGTTGCCGAAGAAGCGCACGGTCAGCACCGGGTCCGCCGCCGCGAGCGAGCGCAGGCGGTCCTCATAGTTGCCCTTGTTGCGGCCGCCGACGATCCAGTACTCGATCCGGGCGCGCACCGCCGCGGGCAGCATCTGCAGCGCCTGGAGGGTCAGCATCTGGCCCTTCCTCGGGTGCAGCCTGCCGACGGTGAGGATCACGATCTTGTCCTTGGCGCGCGCCTCGCGGGCCGGGACGACGGCAAAGTCCGTGCGCAGCGCGCCGGGCGTCAGGAAGATCTTGTCGGCTGCGTGCGGGAAGCGCTCGAGGAGGAGCTCCTGGGTGTAGGTCGTCAGCGTGCTGACGCGGGTCGCGTGGCGGATCAGCCTGCCCGCGAGCCAGCGCCGCACGGGGCTGCGCGCGAAGGCCAGGATCTCGGAGCCGTGGAAGGTGAGGACGAGGCGCCTCGGCCGGAAGGCCTTGAAGAACTGCAGGAGCATCATCGTCAGCATCGGGCCGGGCTCGGGAAGGTACACGGTCGCGTTGCGCAGCTCGCGGCGCGACGCCACCAGCTGGCAGGCGAGCCGGAACTGGCAGATGAGGTCGTGGGTGCCCTTGAGCGGGAGCCTGCGGATCCTGAAGGGCCATTTCTTCTCGATATGGGAGGGCGCCGACTGGGCCCAGACCTCCACGTCGTAGCCGAGCCCGGCCGACGCCTTCGCGATCTCCTCCGCGAACGTGGCTATCCCCCCGCTGACCGGGTAAAACTCATGCGTGATGAGAAACAGCGGCGTGGGGGGCTTGGCAATGATTGAAGATGCGCTCATTGAGCGGGTTCGGTGATGTAGGATATGGTGCAGGACGCACCCGTTTCAAGCATGGTTACAGTCAACATCTGGCGCAAATCGTTCCCTACAAAGGCTTGGCGGAAAGCGCCGGGGCGAGCGGGGCTCCGCGCTGTCAAAAAATGGGTTTACTTTATCAGGCACCGTAACATACAAAGAGCGCCCGATGTCAGATTCAGTCCAACCAAATCCAAGCGGAGCCAAGTCATTAACGCTTGCAACCAAGCCGTTTGCGCCGGACGACGAGGCGGCACTTAGGGAGGCCCTGAAACGCTGCTCGCCCTCGACATTCGAGGCCGCGGTCCAGTTTCGGAAGACGGGCAACGCCGACCACATGCCGGCCGTCGTGATAGGCGTCATCGAGCGCTTTGTGGAGCCCGACCTGCGCTCGAAGCTCAAGGACGCGGACGACGACCTGCGCCTGATCGAGGATCTCGGCATCGATTCCCTCACGATGATGGAGATCGTGATCCTGGTCGAGGACGTGCTCCAGCTGACCATCAACAACGACGAGCTGCGCAACCTGCGCACGGTGGGCGACGTGAAGACGTTCATCGACTGCAAGATTCGCGGGCTGCCCCTGCCGCGCCCGACGAAGTTCCTGCCGATCGAGCACATCGGCGCGGTCATGCCCGTCCAGCCGCCCTTCCTTTTCCTGAACGAGGCGTCCGTGAGCTCCACCGGGGCGAACGGGAAGTACCGCATAACGGGCCAGGAGTTCTTCCTGCAGGGCCACTTCAAGGACAACCCGGTCATGCCGGCCTCGATCATGCTCGAGGCGCTCGGCCAGCTGGCCGTCCTCTTCCTGCTCGAGGGGGCGCCGACGGAGCCCGGCAAGGCCATCGGCCCGAACACGATCTTCTTCACGGGGTGCGAGGGGGTCAGGGCCCACCGCATGTGCAAGCCCGGCGACATCCTGACGCTCTCGATCAAGCCCAAGCGCATGAAGATGCCGCTCGCGACCTTCGAGGGCGCGATCCGGGTGGGGCAGGAGAAGGCGGTCATCGCCGAGGACATCACGCTCACCTTTGCCTACGTTGAATCAGCGGTTGCGCCGACGGCCTTGAACGGCACCGGCCAGCCCGCTCCAGAGGGTGAGAACCCCGCGAACCCGCCCCTGAGGGTCGCGATCAACGCCTGAGATTGACCGGGTCGTGGCGCCCGCCACGATGGGGCGGGCCGCACGCCCTCGAGCATGCCCAGAGTCTTCATCACCGGCCTCGGATTTGTCACCAGCATCGGCAACGATGCCGGCGCCGTCGCGGGGAGCCTGCGGGAGATGCGCCACGGCTTCGAGACCTACGCCCCCTTCCAGAAGCCGGAGATCGCGTGCAAGGTGATCGGAACGATCAAGGGCTTCTTCACGGACTCCACGGATCCCGAGGACTGGACGTGGCCCGCGGGCTACGACATCAAGCGCGAGACCATCAGGTCCATGGCGCCCCACGGCCTCTACGCCCACTGCGCGTTCCTGCAGGCGATAGCCGACGCCAAGCTTGCCGAGGCGGACATCTCGAACCGGGCCACGGGGCTTTTCGCGGCCTCGGGCGGCTCGCCGATGCTCACCTACTACCACCACGACCGCATGCTCAAGCTGGGGCCGGCCCGCTGCTCGCCGCTCGGGATTGTCGCCTCGATCGTCGGCACGCTCAACTTCAACCTGGTCGCGGCCTTCAAGATCCAGGGCGCCTCGAGCGGGTTCTCGTCGGCCTGCGCCTCGTCGGCGCACGCGCTCGCCTACGCCTTCGAGGAGATATCGCTCGGCCGCCAGAAGCGCATGTTCGTCGCGGGCGGTGAGGACGGCAACCGGGACGCCATCCTCCCGTTCGCCGGGATGAGGACGCTCTCGCTGCAGACGGACCCCGCGCTCGCATCGCGCCCGTTCGACGTGGCCCGGGACGGGTTCGTCGGGACCGGCGGCGGGGTCGTCGTCGTCCTCGAGAGCGAGGACGAGGTCGCCCGCCGCGGCGTGACGCCCTACTGCGAGCTCGCGGGATGGGGGCAGGCCTCCGACGGCTACAACGTGGCCATCTCGCATCCCGAGGGGACGGGCTCGCGCATCGCCATGGAGAACGCCTTCGAGGCGACCGGCATCAAGGCCGCCGAGGTCGACTATGTGAACGCCCACGCCACCTCGACCCTCATTGGCGACATCTCGGAGGCCAGGGCGCTGCGCTCGGTGTTCGGGGAGATGGGGGTGCGCCCGGCGATCAGCAGCACGAAGGCGCTGACCGGCCACGGCCTGTCGCTCGCCGGGGCGATGGAGACGGGATTCTGCGCCCTCATGTTCCGCGGGGGCTTCACGCCCGGCTCCGCCCACATCACGAACCTGGACCCGGCCTGCGAGGGCCTGAACATCATCCGCGCGACGGCCCCGGGGGCGCCGCGCGTCGCCCTGAAGAACAGCAGCGGGTTCGGCGGGGCCAACGTGGCCCTCCTCTTGAGGCGGGCGTGATGGGAGCGCTCGGCAAGCTCCGCGGCACGGCGTTCGTCACCGGCGCGAGCGCGGGGCTCGGCCGCGAGTTCACGCTCATGCTCCTTAGGGAGGGCGTGCGGGTGTGGGGCACGTCGAGGGACCCGGCGCGCCTCGCCGACCTCGCGGCGGCCCATCCCGGGGCGTTCCAGGCGGTGGCGCTGGACCTGGCCGACGGCGACGGCGCCGTGCGGGCCTTCGGGGCGGCCTCGGCGGAGGCCGGGGGCGCCTTCGACCTGGTGGTCAACAACGCCGGCTACGGCGTCTTCGGGGACTTCGCGGGCGTCGCGTCCTCGGTCTGGCGCTCGCAGCTCGGGGACATGCTGGGCACCGTGCTCGCCTTGAGCCACGCCGCCTACGGCTCCATGCGCGGGCGGGGCCGCGGTTGCCTCGTCCACGTGTCCTCCATCGCCGCCGAGTTCCCGATCCCCTACATGAGCGGCTACAACGTGGCGAAGGCCGGGCTGTCGGCGCTCAGCGAAAGTTTGATGTTTGAATCGCGCGGCTCAGGCCTAATAGTCATCGACTTCAGGCCCGGGGACTACCGGACCAAGTTCAACCAAGCCATGCAGAACGACTCCATCACCGACCGCACGCGAAAGGCGTGGGCCGCGGTCGACGCGTCCTTCGCCGCGGCGCCGGAGCCGGCGCTGGCCGCGCTCGACCTGCGCCGGGCGCTCCTCGCGAACAGGAGCGGCGTCGTGCGCTCGGGCACGTTCTTCCAGGCCCGCCTGGCGCAGCTGCTGGCCCGCCTCGCGCCGCAGTCCTGGGTGCGCTGGGCCACGGCCCGCTACTACGGCCTCTGAGCCGGGACTGAAGCACCATGTCAAAGGTCCGAATCCTCGTCCTGACATCGAGCACCGGCGGCGGCCACGACGCCCGGGCTGAGGCCTTCGCCGACTGGTGCTTCCAGCTCTACAGGCACGACGTCGACGTCCGGATCGAGCAGATGCTCGAAAAGTCCTCGGTCGTGAACCGGGCCGGGGTCAACTTCTACAACAAGATCCAGGCGAGCGCCCCGTGGGTCCACAAGGCGTTCTACGCGTTCGTCGAGCTGCAGAGCGTGCTGAACAAGGACACGGTCTCCCTAGGGCGGCGCTACTACGTGAACGTGCTCAAGGACTACAGGCCCCACCTGGTGCTGAGCGTCCACGACTGCCTTAACCGGGGGTACTTCCAGCTGGCCAGGAAGGTGCTCGGCCCGGACAACGTCGCGTGCGCGACCTACTGCGGCGAGTTCTCGGGCGGGTGGGGCTACTCGCGCAACTGGATCGAGCCGACGGCGGACATGTACTTCTCGAGGACCGCCACCGCGCAGGACTACGCGATAAAGAAGGGGATC
The DNA here is from genome assembly GCA_964509885.1 of uncultured Opitutaceae bacterium. Lineage (GTDB taxonomy): Bacteria > Verrucomicrobiota > Verrucomicrobiia > Opitutales > Opitutaceae > Palsa-1447. Next base: position 38,370 of record CAZDZL010000022.1, read on the forward strand.
CCCAAGGAGAAGGCGCGCGTGCGCGGGTACCTGATGCACCCGCACGCGCACTACGAGGTCGTCGCCCCGCACGAGCGGGGGATCTTCCGCGAGGAGAGGCTCGGGCTGCGCCCCGATCTCTTCACCGTGTTCCTCGCGACGGGCGGCAACGGGGCCAACAACCACTTCGACCTGCTGCCCGCGCTCGTCAAGAGGGCCGACCGCTGCCAGGCGATCGTGATCTGCGGCCGCAACAAGCAGGCCTACAACGACCTTGTCCACTGGCGCGCGAACCACCCCGAGTTCAACTGCTACATCGAGGGCTACTCGGAGGTCGTGCACCTGCTGATGCAGGTGAGCGACGTGATCGTCACGCGCGGCGGGACGACGACCTGCGCCAAGGCGCTCCACTTCAAGTGCCCGATCATCTTCAACGCGTCGGGCGGGATCATGCCCCAGGAGGAGCTCACCTGGAAGTACCTGAGGAACGGGGCGGCCTCCGACAAGATTGAGAACGGCGAGGATTTCGACCGGATCATCGGCTCGTGGCTCACCGACCCCGAGGCCTACATAAGGATGCGGGACAACTTCCTGAGGCTGCGCTACGAGGAGGACCCGACCATCCTGATCGACGAGCTGGTCGGGCTCGCGGCGGGCGTGTCCGAGGAGAAGCCGACCCGGCTTCCGCTCAAGCCGCACTCCCACGCCCCCTTCACCGGGGTTTTGTGATCTCGAAGAAGGCCGTCACAACGGGGCGGCCCAGGCCGTAGCACCAGTTCTCGGCCGAGAAGTCGGGGCCGTTGCGCGCGGACGTCACGGCGTAGGGCGCGACGAGCGCCTCGAGCTCCGCCGGCGAGAAATACCGCACGCCCCGGGTGTAGGGCGTCGGCTCGGGCGAGCAGTCGGTCGTGACCAGCATCCGGCCCCCGGGCGCCAGGACGCGGTACATCTCCCGCAGGCCCCGGGCGGCGTCGGGGACGTGCTCGATGACGGAGAGGGCGACGACGCAGTCAAACGCGGCGTCCGGGCACGCGAGCCGGGTGACGTTCAGGTTCCTGACGGGGACCCCGGCGCGCCTGTAGACCCCGAGCCACTCGAAATAGGGGGCCTCGGAGGCCTTCGCCGGGGCCAGCCCGAGCCTCCTCTCGCAGCTCTTGAGCATGCGCCTCCAGATGAGGTCCGAGGCCGTGACCCGGTAGCCCGACGAGGCGAGGGCGAGCGGCAGGTAGGTGTTGAAGGAGCCCGTGTCGAGGACGCTCGAGCCCACGGGCACCGAGCGCACCGCGCTAAGGACCCTGGCGAGCTCCCAGTCGCGCATCCGCAGCGGGTGGGGGTAGCCGGGCCCCGCGAACCTCCGCACGGTCTCGTCGTATCGGGTGAGGAGGGCGGCCACGTCGTCCGTGAGCTCGCTCCGGCGGTAGAAATTCATGCGGTGAGCCGACGAACCGATCATAGGGCCAGCGTCCGCGCGAGCGAAAAAAATGGCGGCGCAGGAATCCGCCGAAGAATCTTTCCGGCGCGCCCGCGGGCGGTCTAGGATCGGCCGGAATTGAACTCCGACGGACCCGAAGTCACGTACCTCTTCACGACCTTCCCGAAGACGACCGAGATGTTTCTCCAGCGGGAGATCGCGGCGCTCAGGGCGAGGGGCGTGCGCCTGCGGATCCACTCGATGTGGGGCGGGGGGGGCGCGTTCCGGGGGATCGAGGTCGAGGCCTTCAGCAAGTGGAGGCTCATTGAGCTGCTGTGGCTGATCCCCCTGGAGACATGGCGAAGGCCGGATCTCATGAAGCAGCTGCTGCGGGGCCTCGCCCGCCGGCGGCCCCCTTCCTGGATGAATTTCTGGGAGAACATGCTCGGCGCCGGATTCGCCTGCGTCTACGCGCGGCCGTTCCGCAGGAATCCCCCGGGGCTCATCCACGCGGCCTGGAGCGGCGCGCCCGCGACCGCGGCCTGGATGCTCTGGAGGATGAACGGGAGCCGATTCACGGCCGGGGCGCACGCGTATGACGTCTTTGAGCACGGGGGCGACTGGTGGCTGCGGGAGAAGCTGGACGGCGCCCTCTTCGTCCACACGTCGACCGAGCTCGCCCGCAACGCCCTCATCGCCCGCGGCGTCCGTGCGGACAAGGTCGCCTGCATCCGGAGCGGCCTGGACAGGCTTCCGGCGATGAAGCCGGTCCGCGCCTCGCGGGTGCCGCTCCACGTGCTCTCCCTCGCGAGGCTCGTCGAGAAGAAGGGCCTCGACCGGCAGCTCGGGATCTACGCGGCGCTGAAGGCCGCCGGCGTGCCCTTCCGCGCACGGATCGTCGGGGACGGACCCCTCCGGGCGAAGCTCGAGAAGCTGGCCGGCCACCTCGGCGTGGCGGACCTCGTCACGTTCACGGGGCAGGTGCCCTCCCACGAGGTATGGGATCACCTGGACTGGTCCGATGTCCTCCTTCACACGGGGGTGGTGGCCCCGAGCGGCGACCAGGACGGGCTCCCGAACGTGATCGCCGAGGCGATGGCGTCGGGTGTGCCGGTCGTGACCTCGCCCACGGCCGGGACGACCGAGGCCGTGAAGGACGGCGCCACGGGGATCGTGCTCCCCGTGGACAAGCCCGAGCTCTGGGTGGCGGTCCTCAGGCGCCTGTCCTCGGACGATGCCTTCTGCGAGGCGCTCAGGGGCCCCGCGCGGGCCTGGGTGGAGGCCAACTTCGACGTGCGCGCGAACACGGATCGGCTCCTCGCGCGCCTGCGGCAGGCCGCCGCGTCCCCATGATCTTCCTCGACACAACCAACGCTTCGTCGTGGGGCCACGCCTCGGGCCTTGCCCGCGTAAGCCGCAGGCTGGGGGAGGAGCTGGGGAAGGCCGCGACCGCGGCGCGCTGGCCGGAGATCGGGACGATTCCCAAGCCCTCCGACTGGATCCTGACGCCGGAGCTCTTCTCGGAGGCCGAGCGGCCGGGGCTCACGGCGCTCCTGGAGCGGCGCCCCTGCAGGATGGCCGCCGTCTACCACGACGCGATCCCGCTCAAGCTGCCGGCGATCACCTGGCCGAGGAGCGTCGAGCGCCACCCGGCATACATGAAGCTGCTCTCGCGGTTCGACCGGGTGTGGGCCGTGTCGCGGGCGAGCCGCGACGAGCTCCTCGGCTTCTGGAGGTGGCAGGGGGTGGCTGACCCGCCCCCCGTCGACGTGCTGGCTCTCGGGGCCGACGGGCCGGGCGTTCCCAGGGCCGCGGTCGCCCCCGCGCCCGGGGCGAATCCGCCGAGGATCGTGGCCGTCGGGATACTTGAGCCGCGCAAGAACCAGATGCTGCTGCTCGATGCGTGCGAGGCGCTTTGGGCAGAGGGCGCCCGGATGGAGCTCCACCTGGTCGGCCGGGTTAACCCCCATTTCGGGAAGCCGATCGCCGAGCGTGTGGCGGCGATGCAGGCGCGCCGGCCGGGGCTCTGGCACCACGGCCGCATGGGCGACGCGGCCCTCGCGAGGCTCGTGCAGTCCGCGAGGGCGACCGCGTTCGCCTCGCTGGCCGAGGGCTGCGGGCTGCCGCTCCTCGAGTCGCTCTGGATGGGCGTCCCCTGCGTCTGCAGCGACATCGCCCCTCTCCTTGAGAACGCCGCCGGCGGAGGATGCTCCGTCGTGGCCGGCAGCGGCCTCGGCGGTTGGATCGAGGCCCTGCGGCGCATCCTGGAGGACGACGCCTTCCGCGCCCGCCTGGCGGCCGAGGCGTCGAGCCGGCCGCTTTCCACGTGGGCCGAGGCCGCACGGGCCGTGCGAGAGGCGCTCGTCTGAGTCCGCGGGGCGTGTCCCCGGCGGGAAAATCCCCTAAAGCTTCTTCGCGGCGTAGGCCATCGCCGACGCTATCTTCTCCAGCTGCTCGTCGGTGTGCATCGCCGAGACGGCGGTGCGGATCAGGTCCTTGCCGGTCGGCACGGCGGGCGACGTGGCCATGACGGTGAAGATGCCCTTCTCGAGGAGGGCCTTCCAGAACGGGTAGACGCGCTCCTTGGAGCCCAGGACGATCGGCACCGCGGGGGTCTCGCTCTCCCAGGTGTCAAACCCGAGGCCCTTGAGCATGGCGCGGTACTTCTTGGTGTTGGACCAGAGCTTCTCCAGGTGCTGCGGCTCCGTCTGCATGATCTCGAGCGAGGCCTGCGCGCAGGCCGCCTGGCTCGGGCTGATCGCGGCGCTGAAGATGGTCTGCTTGGAGTGGGTCCTCAGGAACTCGATCACGTCCCTGGACGCGGCGACGAAGCCGCCGGTGCTCGCGAGCGACTTGGAGAGGCTGCCGCAGATGACGTCGACGCAGTCGTTCAGGCCGAAGTGGTCCACCGTCCCGCGGCCCTGCCGGCCGAGGACGCCGAACCCGTGGGCGTCGTCGAGGACCGTGAAGCACCCGTGCTCCTCGGCGATCTCGCTGAGCTCGGGAAGGCGCGCGATGTGCCCCTCCATGGAGTAGACGCCCTCGATGACGAGCATCTTGGGCGCGGTCGGGCTTGCCGTGGCGATCACCTCGCGCAGGTCCTCGGGATTGTTGTGGGAGAAGCGCTCAACCGTGGCGTTTGAGAGGCGGATGCCGTCCCAGAGGCAGGAGTGGACGTTCTTGTCGGCGAGGATCACGTCGCCCTTCTGGGCGAACGCGGCGACGCTGGACAGGCAGGAGAGGTAGCCGGCGGCGTGGATGTGGCACGCCTCCTTGCCCAGGAAGGCGGCGATGCGCTGCTCGAGCTCGATGTGGTAGGTGCGGGACCCGTTCGAGGGCCGTGCTCCGGTCGTGCTGGTGCCCCATTTGAGGAGGGCCGCGCGCCCGGCCTCGACCACCTTCGGGTGGAAGGAGAGCCCGAGGTAGTCATTGCTCGAGAGCATGATCATCTCCTTGCCCTCCAGGTGAATGGTCGTGCCCTTCTGGGCGTCCATCGCATGGTAGAAGGGGGCATACCTCAGCCGCATCTTCGTCGAGTAATCCTCGCTGCAGCGCCCCAGGATGGGCTTCTTGTTCTTCAGGAATAAGGTGATCGCCATGCGGGCACGACGCTAAGACCGAAGCCGGCGTTTGCAAACGCAAATGGGACGGCCCCAGGCCTCCGGGAATCAACGCATTCCGATTCTTTTATGAGTCGCGGCGAAGCGACCCCATCCAGGATCCGAGCTCGGCGGCGTACTGCGCCCACCCCTTGAACGTGCGGGCGCGCGCCGCGGCCGCGAGGCGCGCCAGCTCGGCCGGGGAGGACAGAAGGGCGCCGATGGCGGAGGCGATCTCGGCCGCGCTGGCGCCGCCCACGTCCACGCAGCCGCCGGCGCGCGCGATCTCACCCAGGGCGCCCCGCACCCGGCACAGGCACGGCCTTCCGCGGGCGAGGCTCTCGGCGACGGGAAGCCCGAATCCCTCGGCCACGGAGGGGTAGACCGTGAAGGCGCAGTCCCGGTAGGCCGCGTCGAGCGCGTCGTCGGACGCGGGGCCGTCGTAGCGGACGGGACGGCCCGCGGCCTTCAGGCGCTCGAGGCGCTGGAGCGCGGGGGCGCCCGTCTCCCGGTTCGCCAGGCCTATGAGGCGCAGCTCGAAGCGCGCGTTGCGCGCCCAGAGCGCCTCGCAGGCGTCCAGGAGGGCCAGCTGGTTCTTCCTGCCCTCGATGCTCCCGACGCAGAGGACGAGCGGCATCCCCGTGGCGGGGGAGGGGCCGGCGTCCGCCGGGGCGTCGATGCCGAGCGGGATTGCGGCGACCTCGGGGATCCGCGCGGCGCCGAGCCAGGCCCAGTAGCCGAGGAGCGTTCCGCGGGAGGCCTCGGAGACGGCGGCCACTCCGTCGAACTGGAGGAGCTCGCGCAGGTAGGCCGGGAAGCGGGCCGACGTGGAGCGAGGGGAAAACTCGGGGAACTGCAGGGCGAGGGCGTCGTGGAACAGGGCGACCCTGGGCCCGCGCGTCGCCGCGAAGAGCGCCGGGAGCGCCGCGGCGACCTCCGCCGAGAAGATCTCCGGCACGAGGACGCCCCCCGTCCCGGGCGCCTGGGCCGCGAGCGGGGGCGCCCTGTGGAAAAAGGCCCGCGCGCGGCCGCGCAGGCGCGCGTGCGGGGGCCAGCGCGAGGCGCGCCCGTGCGCGGGGTCCGGCGCGTCGAGGTTTCGCTCCTCCCACGGCTCCAGGGGGCGCCAGGCGCCCTCGTAGGGGTCGAAGCAGACCGCCTCGGCGCGCCCCGCGAGCTCGCGGTGGATCGCCCGGGCGACGCGCTGGATGCCCGTGCGCGCTCGCGTGTGGCTCGTGTGGGAGAGGTCGAGGAGGAGGGACACGGGCGTCAGGGTCTCGGCGCGTCGGGGTCGCGCCGCAGTATCCTCACATAAGATACCCCGCCCACCTCGGTCCAGCGCCCGGGCATGGCGCTCTGCGGGAGGCGGGACTCGTTGTACTCGAAGGGGAAAAGGACGGCATACAGGGGTCGACCGGACTTCCGGAGGGCCGATTCAACCTGAGCGAGGTTGCCGCGGTCAACGAAGTCCCAGCGCAGGAACGTGAAGTCCGTGTAGTAGAACAGGGCGCCGGTCGCCTGCATCGACAGGCAGACGGCGTCCCTGGGGACGTTCTTCTGCATCCATTCGGCGAGGTCGGGGTAGACGAGCTCCGTCCTTCCGACCGAGAGCGCGTGGAGCGAGCGGGTCACCCGCAGCGAGCCGGCGAGGACGAGGACGACGGCGGCCGCGAACAGCCACTGCCGGGCGGCCCGCCCCGCGACGCGCCCCAGGAGGGCGCGAAGGACGAGCAGCCCGGCGACGGCCATGGCCGGGGCCGCGGGAAGCAGGAACCGCAGGTACCACCACACCTCCTGGGTGCAGTAGTAGGGCGCGTAGAACGCCGCGTAGGCGAGGATCCAGGCCGCGAGCAGCCACCGGGTGCGCAGGCTCTCCGACGGGAGCCACGGCAGCCCGAGGCCGAGGACGATGAGCGGCGTGAAGAGCGCCGGCAGCCAGCGGGCGTAAAGCCGCAGGGACCCCGGCACGTAGGCCGCGGCAAAGTTGACCCACACGTCGCCGTAGCCCGTCTCGGCAAATCGGCCGTACGCCGCCAGGTTGTGGGCGAAGAAGAAGGCCGCGCCGGGAAGGCCCCCGCAGGCGACGAGGCTCCAGCGCCGGGGCGACGCGCCGAGGGCGACCGCCACGGGCAGGAACGCGAGGACATTTGCCGGCCGCAGGAGGATGTCCAGAGCCAGGGCTGCCCCGGCCGCCAGGGCCCACGCGGGTCGCACGCGGCTGCGCAGCGCCGCCACCACGGCCAGCGTCGTCCAGACGAGCGAGGGCACGTCGGTCATGGCCTGGACCGACATGTAGAGATAGATGGGGCTCAGTCCCACCATCGCGGCCGCGAGGGCCGCCCAGCGGCGCTCGAGCGAGAGGCTGCGCCCGAGCGCGTAGGTGGCCAGGAGCCCGGCGAGCGCGTGGAGGATGATCGTCGCGTCGCCCGCATGGCGCCATCCGGCGATGGGCTCCAGGGCGAGGATGAGCAGCGACAGGCCGGGCGGGTAGGTCGGGACGAGCCCGTCGCCGCCGGGGGCCGGACGGAAGCCCAGGGGAACGTAGAGGTACGGGGCGGCGCTGGCCTGGGGGAGCCCGGCGATCGCCCTCGGCTGGACGTGAAGGCTCCCCGACGCGAGGAGCCGTGCGTGGTTCATGTAGCCCGAGGAGTCCGAGCCGCCGGCCACGGCCCCGGCATGGGAGGCCAGCACCCAGGCGTAGAGCGCCATCGCGGCCGCCGCCAGCAGGGCGGCCGCAAGCCCGTGGGCGGGGCGGGCGGGCGTCGTCTGGGCGTCGGGAAAATCCATACTTGCTTTGGGGGGTCGGGGAGAGTGGTTTGTCCTCTTTTAGTGGCTGGTATCAAATCATTTCTCCACGGACGGGCCAACGCTTTGCGGTGGCTTGCGTGCGGATTGGTGGTCGGCCTTTTCACGTGGAGCGTGGCCCTGTTCTACCTCCCCGGGGCCGGGTTCAGCTACATGATCGAGTTCGGCGAGCTCGAGCACCAGCGCTACCTCCCCGAGTTGAAGGCGGCCACCCACTACGAGATGCCGAATTCGCCCGGCTACGACTCCCAGTGGTACGCCCAGATCGCGATGCATCCCCGGCTCACGGATCCGGTGCTCCGGAAGGCCGTGGACAGCCTGCCGTACAGGGCGCGTCGCATCCTTTTTGAGTGGACGGCGTGGGTCCTGGGCGGGGGCAACCCGGCGCGGGTCATGAACGTCTACGCCCTCCAGAACGTCGCCTGCTGGTACCTGCTGGCGCTCCTGCTGCTGCGGTGGCTGCCCCCGGTGAGCTGGGGCAACGTCTTCCGCTGGGGCGCCGTCCTGTTCTCGTTCGGGCTCATCTTCAGCGTGCGCGGCGCCCTCCTGGACGGCCCCAGCCTGCTCCTCGTGTCCGTCGGCATGGTGCTCATCGAGGGAGGGCGGCTCTGGGCGGGCGCCCTCGTCATGGGGGTCTCCGGCCTCGGCAAGGATACGAACATCCTCTGCGGGGCGGCGCTGCCGCCGGCCGACCCCAGGAACGCCCGGACCTGGGCGCCGTGGATCGGGCGGGGGATCCTGCTCGTCCTTCCGCTTCTCCTCTGGATCGCCTACATCCGCCTCCGCCTGGGGCACGCCGACGACATCGGGGCGCGCAACTTCGCGCGCCCGTTCGCGGGGCTCATGAACAAGCTCGAGGACACGACCTCCAGCCTGATGGCGGAGCATTACCCCTACGACTCGGTCGCCAAGTTCAACCTCTTGGTCGTCGTCGGCCTGCTGGCGCAGTTCTTCTTCTTCGCCTTCAGGATCCGGTGGAGGGACCCCTGGTGGCGCGTGGGGGCGAGCTACGCCATCCTCATGATGTTCCTCGGCGACGCGGTGTGGGAGAACTACCCCTCGGCCGCCGCGCGGGTGCTGGTGCCGATGACGCTCGCCTTCAACCTGAGGGTGCCCCGCAGGGGATGGTGGCCGCTCCTGCTCCTCCTAGGCAACCTGGGCGTCTTCGGCGCGGCCGACCTCCTCAAGCCCCCGGGCCGGGAATCCTTCATGGTGAAGGGGCCGATGGCGCTCAGGATGAGCGCGGCGACGCAAAAGCTCGTCGAGGTCGAGTACGGCCAGAGCAACTGGTGGATGCCCGAGAAATCCCACTGGGGGTGGCAGTACTTCCGGTGGAGCATGGGCGACAGCACGGTGACCGTCCACAACCCCCAGGCGTTTGCCATCGCCGCGGACGTCACCTTCAGCCTGCGCGCGGTCGACCGGCGCGCGGCGATCGTGTCCGTCGGGGGAAGGGAGGCGTGGCGGGGGATGCTCGAGCCCGCGGAGGTCCGGGAGGTGACGCTGCCCGGGGTCGTCCTTGCGCCCGGCGACACGGTTTTCGGGTTCCGGAGCGACCGGCCCGCCGCGTTCCCGGGCCACGGGGACATCAGGAAGCTGACCTTCAGCGTGCGCGACCTCGAGTTTGACCTGAGGGAGCGGCGCTAGGGCGGCCCCCGACCCCGCATGTCCCCGTCATGAAGCTCTGGCAGGTGAGGCGCCACTGGGACGCTCTGGCCGAGAGGGACCCGTTCTGGGCGGTCCTCACCGGCTCGGACAAGCGGGGAAACCGCTGGGCCCTGGACGAGTTCTTCACGACCGGCGTCGCCGAGGCGGGCCGGGACGTGGAGCGCGCACGCGCTTGCGATCCCGGGCTCGCCATGGGCCGCGCGCTCGACTTCGGCTGCGGGGCGGGTCGCCTCACGCAGGGGCTCGCGCGGCACTTCGAGCGGGTGACGGGCGTCGACATCTCCCCCCGCATGGTCGCCCTGGCCCGCGCCCACTGCGCGGACGAGCGCGTCCGCTTCGCCGAGAACGCGAGGCCCGACCTGCGGATGTTCGCCGACGCCTCGTTCGACTTCGTCTACAGCCGGATCACGCTCCAGCACGTCGCGCCGCGCTACACCCTGCGCTACCTGGCGGAGTTCGCCCGGGTTCTGGCCCCGGGCGGCGTCATGTCAGTCCAGGTCCCCGAGCGGGTCCCTGCCGGGGACCCGCCGGACCGCCTGAGGTTCTCGGCGTGGCCCCCGACCCTCATCATGCGGGTCGCCCGGCACGTGCGCTACCACCATCCCGGCTGGTTCCCGGGCACGCCGAAGATGCAGATGTACGCGGTGCCGAGGGCGCAGGTCGCCGCCGTCCTTTCCGGTGCGGGGGCCGAGATCCTCTCCGTGGAGGGGAGCGAGCACGGCGACGTCGAGAACACGATCTACATCGCCCGCAGGATGCGCGGGCAGCCCGCGTGACCCCACATGCGCATTGCCCGCGCCCGCGCTGGCCGCTAGTTCGCATCTGCTGAATGAAGCGCGCCGGCCTCACCCTACCGAGCCTTCTCGCCTGCCTCCTCCTCTCGGTGGCGGCCCTGCTTCCCCTGCGCCCGTGGTCGCCGGACCGGGTGAGCCCCTGGCGCTTCGAGGTGACGGCGCAGTCCGACCAGTCCGGGCTGGTCCAGCTCTACTACGACCGGGGAGGGGGCATGAGCGAGCCGGAGTCGGCGCTGCAGGCGATCACGGCGGGTCACCCGCAGCTCCTGAGCTTTGCGCTCCCGTTCGGCCGCTACCGCGCGCTCCGGTTTGATCCCCTCGACAGGGACGCCCGCATGAGCTTCAGCGGGGCGAGGGTCGTCGACGGCTCCGGCAGGGTCCGGGTGGCGTTCGCGCCCGGCCAGTTCCAGGCGCAGGACGAGATAGGGTCGCTTGCCGTGGAGGGCGACGTCCTCCATGTCGAGACGACCCCCGGGGCGACCGATCCCCACCTCTGGCTAAACCTGGCCGGGGCGTTCGAAATACCGAGGCCGCCCCTGTGGCGGGAGGTGGGCCTCGTGTTCGCCGCGGCGGTCGCGGGCGTCGCCCTGCTGGGGTGGGCCTGGGGTTCCGAGCGCCTCGGCGTCGCAGGGCGCGCCCGAGGGCTTTGGGCGTCGGCGCATGCGTCCCCCGGCGCGGCGCTCGCCGCCGCGGCGCTCCTCGGGACCCTCTGCGCCAACGCCCCGGTCGTGTTCGGCGGCAGGAGCCTTGTCTCGCCGAACATGGGCGTCGCGCTCCTTTACGGCCGGAGCCCCTGGCTGCCCGGGGCCCAAAGCGCGGAGCCCGGCAACGCCAACAAGGCGGACGTGAACGCCCTCATGTGGCACCACCTGCCGCTCTCGATGGTCGAGCGCCGGGCCGTGCTCCGCGACGGGGAGCTGCCGCTCTGGAACCGCTACGACTCTGCCGGCGTGCCCCTCCTCGGGCAGGGCCAGTCGTGCTTCGGGGACCCGCTGCAGGCGATCCCCGTCCTGGCGAACGGCGCCGCGTGGGCCTGGGACCTCAAGCTCCTGATCGCCAAGTGGATCTTCTCCGGCGCCATCGGCCTCTGCGCGTGGCGGATGTTCCGGCACCTGCCGACCGCGCTGCTGACGGCCCTCTCGTCGTCCTTCCTCGGGTTCTTCGTCTACCGCGTGAACCATCCCGCCATCTTCAGCGTCTGCTATGCTCCGCTCATCCTCTATGCCTGGCTTCGCTTCCTGGAAGCCCGTTCCGCCCGGGGCGCCGTCCCGTGGCTCGCGGCGCTCATCGGGGCGAGCTGGATGGAGATGAACAGCGGAACGGCGAAGGAGGCCTACGTGCTGCTCCTCGCTATGAACGGCGCCGGCGCGTGCCTGCTGCTCGCCTGCGGGAGGACCGCGCGCGAGAAGGCGGCCCTCCTGGCGGGCGCGTGCGCCGCCGGGATCGTGTTCGCGCTTCTGGGGTCGCCCGTCTGGTACACGTTCTACCGGGCGCTCGGCGCCTCCTACACGAGCTACAACGCCGCGCAGGCCTTCCAGATCCAGCCCGGGATGCTGATCGGCCTCTTCGACGAGGCGTTCTACCGCCCCTTCCAGTTCCAGTCCGGGGTCATCAACCCGTCCGCCAACGCCTTCGTCCTCGTCGGCCTTGCGTGGTGCGCCGTCCGCTGGCGCTCCCTTCTGGCTGACCGGGGCGCCGCGGCGCTCGTCGCCGCGGCGGCGCCCGCGTTCGCTCTCGCGTTCGGCGCGGTGTCCCCGGGCCTCATCGCCCACGTGCCCCTCCTTCGGAACATCATGCACGTCGACAACACCTTCTCGTGCGTGCTGGTCGTCCTCCTCACGGTGCTCAGCGGGTTCGGCTGGCGCGAGGCGTGGGAGAGGCTGGCGTCGCAGGGCGGCAGGCGCGAGGCGCTCGCGGTGGTCGCCCTCGTGCTCGCCCTCTACCTGGCGTACCTCGGCACCGCGCAGGCGGTCCTGCGGAGCGCCTTCGCGTCGTCGACCTGGGGCCGCACCATCAGGCTCGAGCCCTTCATCCACGGGTACGGGTGGAGCCTGGTGGCCGCCGCGGCCCTGCTCCTCTGGGCGCTCGGCCGGATGCGCGGGCGCGCCGCGGCCACCCCCGCGCTCCTCATCTGCGCCGTCGTTTCCTTCGGCGCCCTCCACTGGCGCATGGCCCTTCAGACCGGCGGGGGCTTTGCCGACTACGTCGTCAAGCCGGCCGCGCGCGCGAGCCTGCTCGAGGACTCGGCGGCGGTCGACGCGGTCCGGCCGCCCGCGGACCAGCCCTCGCGGGTCGCGGGCTTCCACGACGACCTTCTGCCGGGCTGGTCCATCGCCTACGGCCTCGAGGGCATCTCGGGTCCCGACGCGCTCGTGAACCCCTACTACCGGGAATTCATGGACACGGCGGGGATCACCCGGATCTGGGACTGGCGCTACCGGGTGGAGCCCGCCGACCTCGCGAAGGAGAAGCCGGTGCTCGACCTCCTGAACGTGCGCGCCTACGTCGGCTACCACCTGGGCAACGACAGGCCGGGGCCGGGGGTGAACAGGGTGCTCTCGGCGGACATGGACGCCTACGAGAGCCCCTCGGCATGGCCGCGGGCCTTCTTCACCGACAGCGTGGCCGTCTACAGTGACGCCGCCCAGTTTCTCTCATGGGTGAAGGCGGGCGACGGGCGGCCTTTCGCCGCGGTCCAGGCGCGCGACTGGGCCGCGATCAGCCCGGCGCCGCGGGTCTCGGGAGACCTGGCGAAGCGCAGGGTCAGCGCGGCGCAGGGCTTCAGGCTGACCACCAACACCACGTCCTTCACGGTCTCCGCCAGCGGCCCGGGGTTCATCGTGCTGACCGAGGCCTATGAGCCGGGCAATTTCCGGGCGAGCGTGAACGGCGCCCCCGCGCCGTACCTGCGGATCAACCACGCGTTCAAGGGCGTCTACGTCGACGCCCCGGGGACCTATGAGGTCCGCTTCGAGTACTGGCCCCGGGGGCTCTCGGCGACGCTGGCCCTGGCGTCGGTCGGCCTGGGACTCCTCGTCGCCGCGCTCCTCTGGGCCCTCCTGGCGCGGCCCCCTCAGAGGCTGGCGATGGCCTCGAGCCGGCGCTTGTAGCGCTCCCCGATGACCGACGGGGCGAACCGCGCCTCGATCGTCCGCCTCGCCGCGGCGCCGATGCGCGCGGCCCCGGCGGGGTCGGAGGCGACCCGGCGCATCAGCTCGCTCGCGTGGGCCAGGTCGGGTTCCGCCCAGCTCGCGCCCTTCGCATAGGGGCCGTGGCTCTCGGTGAGCTCGACGAGCGCGTAGTCCACGGGAAACCCGTTGTCGCGGTTCACGTACTCCGCGGTCGCCGACCAGTTGGTCGAGATGACGGGCTTGCCGAGGTACATGCACTCCGCGACCGCCAGGCCGAACCCCTCGGAGCGGTGCAGCGACACGAAGCAGTCGCAGGCGGACTCGAGGGCGTAGACGTCGGCGCGGGACAGGGTCTCGCTGATGATCACGGTCCCCGGGATGTCGCGGACGGCCTCCTGGAGGGCCGCGAAGTCGCCGGGGTTGGCGTCGGCGTTCTGCACCTTGACGACCAGGCAGGCCCTGTCCGCGGCGAGTCCCGACATGCGGAACGCCTCGATGACGCCCCGGGGGTTCTTGCGCGCCGAGTAGGAGTTCAGGTCGAAGAGACAGAGGTAGAGGAGGCGGCCGGCGGGCAGGCCGAAGCGCGCGCGAAGCACCGCGGGGTCGCCGGCCGGCCGCTCGAAGCCGATCGAGTGCGGCATCGTCAGGACCGGGTAGAGGGCCTTCAGGGCGATCGACTCGCGGACGAAGTCGCTCGGGCACCAGATCTCGTCGAAGTAGTCGAGGGAGGGCATCCACGCCTCGGGAAACTCCGCGAGCTCCCACGCGAAGTACCCTATGTTGTAATGGTCCTTCCTGAACCCCGCACCGTGGTGGTGGTCGATGTCGCGGGCGACGGGCGGGTCGATGTGGAACACGTTCGCCCCGTAGGGATTCGTGTCCTGCAGGCGGCCGGCGTACGTCAGGTCGCCCATGCGGTTCCTGCAGTTGAGCTTGAGCGGCACGAGCGCTGTCGGCAGCGAGGCGGCGTCCGCCGAGCGGACCATGCACCGGGCCGACTCGCCGATGCCGAGGTCGGCCGTCAGGAAACCCACGATGTTCATCCCCGTGCGCGAGTGGGTGCGGGCGAACGCCGTGGAGTAGGGGCTCTCCCGCCTGGAGAAGTCGTAGATCCGCGCGCCCGAGTCGGACTCGATCGCGTCGAGGCGCAGCTGGCGGTTCCTGTTCTGGGCGCGGTAGCGCTGGAGCGGCCCGAGGCGGGTGACGCGCCCGAGCCACGCGAGAGCGTTCGTGAGGCCGCAGCCGTGGAGCGTGAAGAAGAGGACCGAGCCCTTCCTGGCGGACACGCGCTCCAGGGCGACGCGCGCCTCCCACGGCCCCGGGGCGGTGGCGCAGACCCTGGCGACGCTGGCCCCGTCGAGAAGGATCTCGAGCGTGGGGAACCCGGCCTCGGGTCCCGTCGCCTGCGGGTGGGCGAGGAAGCGCCCCTTCAGCACGACCGCGTCCACGTCCGCCATCGGAGGCAGCCGGATGACCGCGGTCTCGCGCATCCACGCCGAGTCGGCCGAGAACTCGTCGAAGAAGAGCCCCGAGTATCGGGTGAACCTGCGGGCAAAGGAGCCGCCGAACGGCGGGCTGTGCTGGAACGCATCCATCAGCAATTGGAGAACATTTTCCGCCACCGGGCGAGCTCCAGGTCGATGGCCTTCTCGAGGACGTCCACGGCGGGCTCCGGGGGGCGGCTCCTCAGGCGGGCGAGGTAGAGCGCCGCCTCCAGGGCCTCGAGCTTGTCCGGGAAGTCCCTGGGCTCGGGCAGGACCTCGAGGAAGTGCTCCCAGGCGATCGGGCGGCAGGCGGCCTCGGCGAGCTCGCGGTGCCAGCGGGTGACGAGCCGCCGGGTGTTCTCCTCGTCGCGCAGCTTGCGCCCCGGCGACGCGCTCACGTGGTGCAGGACGCGGCTTCGCAGGGCGACGACGTTCACGAGCCCCGCCTGGCGGGCGCGCAGGCACAGGTCGATGTCCTCGCACCCGTTGACGTACCCCTCGTCGAAGCCGCCGAGGCGCCGCCACGCCTTGGCGCGGACGAGCACGCAGGCGCCGGTCACGGCGAACACGCGCGGGGCGGGGTGGAAGAGGAGGGAGGCGATGCCGGGGGCCCTTCGGTCGTGCTCGGGCTTGCCCTTCAGGTTGACCTGGATCCCGGCGTGGTCGACCTCGAGCGTCGAGGCGTTCAGCTGGACGTTCCCGACGAGCCCGGCGCGCCAGCCGAGGAGCCGCAGGGCGTTCATCATCGGCCGCAGCCAACCCCGCCGCAGGACAAGGTCGTTGTTGAGGAGCGCGAGGATGCGTCCCCTCGCGACCGCCGCGCCGCGGTTCGTCGCCGCGGCGAAGCCCAGGTTGCGCTCGTTCAGGACGACGCGGAACGGCTCCCCGAGGCCCGCGAGCCACTCGCGGGTCCCGTCGGTGCTGCCGTCGTCGACGAGGATGATCTCGTAGCTGACCCACGGCGGCATGGAGCGGCGCAGGCTGGCCACCATCGCCTGCGTGTGGGCCAGGCAGTTGTACAGCGGCGTGACGACGCTTATCCGGGGTCTGCGGCGGCTGCCCTTGTCCACGGGTCGCGGCTCCTAGGGCCCGGAGAGGAGCCTGCGCAGGTACTGGGCGTAGCTCGACTTCCCGAGCTTCGCGATGTTCGCCGTGAGCCGGGCGTCGTCGATCCAGCCCTGCCTCCAGGCGATCTCCTCGAGGCAGGCGATCTTCAGCCCCTGGCGGTTCTCGATCACATGCACGAACTGGGCGGCCTCGAGGAGCGAGTCGTGGGTGCCCGTGTCGAGCCACGCCGTGCCGCGCCCGAGCACCTCGGCGTGCAGGAGCCCCGCCTCGAGGTAGAACCGGTTCAGGTCGGTGATCTCGAGCTCGCCCCGCTTCGACGGCCTCAGGCGCCGCGCGTGCGCGACCACGTCGCCGTCGTAGAAGTAGACCCCGGGGATCGCATAGTTGGACCTGGGCTTGTCGGGCTTCTCCTCGAGCGAGAGGACGCGCCCGTCGCTCGAGAACTCGACGACGCCGTAGGCGGAGGGATTGGCGACGTGGTAGCCGAAAATCGTGGCGCCCCTGGGGCGAGCGTTCGCCGCCGAGAACGACTTGGCGAGGTCGTGCCCGTAGAAGAGGTTGTCCCCGAGGATGAGCGCGCTCGGGGCGCCCGCGAGGAACGCGTCGCCGATCAGGAACGCCTGGGCGAGGCCCTCGGGCTTCGGCTGCTCGGCGTAGCTGAGCCTCATCCCGAGGTCGGAGCCGCTCCCGAGGAGCCGCTCGAAGAGCGGCAGGTCCTGCGGCGTCGATATGACGAGCACCTCGCGGATGCCCGCCAGCATGAGCGCCGAGAGCGGGTAGTAGATCATCGGCTTGTCGTACACCGGCATGAGCTGCTTGCTGACGGCGATCGTCAGCGGGTAGAGCCGGGTGCCCGAGCCGCCTGCGAGGATGATGCCTTTGCGGTTCATAGGGGTTTTCCGGGGGCCCTCAGGCCGTCTTCCCGAGCCTTTCCCGGGCGTAGCGCTTGGCCGTGATCTCGCTGCACCAGGCCCGGTTCGCGATGAACCAGTCGACGGTCTTCGCCAGCCCGCTCTCGAACGACTCGGCGGGGCGCCAGCCGAGCTCGCTGCTGATCTTTGAGCAGTCGATGGCGTACCGCCTGTCGTGGCCCGGCCTGTCCTGGACGAACTCGATCTGCTCCGAGTAGGGCCTGCCGTCCTTGCGGGGGGCCTTGGCGTCGAGGAGGGAGCAGATGAGCCTCACGACGTCCAGGTTGGCCCACTCGTTCATGCCCCCGACGTTGTACGTCTCCCCGGGCCTGCCGCGCTCGAGCACCAGCGACACGGCCCGGCAGTGGTCGCCGACGTAGAGCCAGTCGCGGATCTGCAGGCCGTCGCCGTAGATCGGCAGGGGCCTGCCGTCCAGCGCGTTCAGGATGACGAGCGGGAAGAGCTTCTCCGGGAAATGGAACGGGCCGTAGTTGTTCGAGCAGTTGGTCGTGAGGGTCGGCAGGCCGAACGTGTGCCGGTAGGCGCGCACCAGGTGGTCGCTCGCCGCCTTGGAGGCCGCGTACGGCGAGTTGGGGGCGAAGGCGGTCTCCTCCGTGAAGGCGGGGTCCCTGGGCCCCAGCGTGCCGTACACCTCGTCGGTCGAGACGTGCAGGAAGCGGAAGGCGTCCCGCGCGGGGCCCGCGAGCCCCGCCCAGTGGCGCCTAGACGCGTTCAGGAGGCGAAGCGTCCCGACGACGTTCGTCTGGACGAAGGGCTCCGGCGAGTCGATCGAGCGGTCGACGTGGCTTTCCGCCGCGAAATTGACGACGGCGCCGATCTCGTGCGTCGCGAGGAGGCCCGCCACGAGCGCCTCGTCTCCGATGTCGCCGTGGACGAAGGTGTACCTTCGGTCATCCGCGACGTCGGCGAGGTTCGCCGGGTTGCCGGCGTAGGTCAGCTTGTCCAGGTTCACGACGCCCGCCACGCGCCCCGGGGGGTCCAGGAGGAGCTGCCTCACGAAGTTGCTCCCGATGAACCCGCAGCCTCCGGTGACAAGGATGTTCATGGCGGTGCGCCTAGGCGGCCTTCCTCCAGGCCCTCAGGTCGCGCTCCACCGCCTCGCGCACAGGCGTCAGCCGGATCCCGACGGCCTCGAGCTTCGAGGAGTCCAGGACGCAGTTGGACCTCGGGGTCTTGGCGGCGGTGCGCATGAACTCCTCCTCGCTCGCGAAGAACGAGAACTCCTTCGCGCAGACGCCCGAGCGGCGGATCATGTCCACGACCTCGCGGGTCGTCACCCGGCCGGGATTGGTCACGTTGTAGATCCCGAACGGGACGCGCTTCGTCCAGCAGGCGAGGGTCGCCTCGACGAACTCGTCCAGCTGCGAGATCGAGTTGGTCGCCTCGAGGAGCCGGCTGTAGCGCATGAGCTTCGCCAGGTAGTTGCGGGGGTTGTCGACGCCGTCGAACGGGATGCGCAGGCGCCAGACGAAGTGGTTGGGGCGGCCGGCAAGCACCTCCTCGCCGAGGCCCTTCGTGCCGCTGTAGAACGAGCAGTGGTTCGAGCGGAAGGTGAAGTTCGGGGGGTCGAGCTCCGTGAAGCCCTTCGGGCCCGGGCCGTCGCCGCTGTAGATGCAGCCCGAGGAGACGTGGCCCCACGGGATCCCGGCGTCCTCGCAGGCCTGGGCGACGACCCCGGGAAGGACCGCATTGCCGAGCAGGCACTCGGCCTTGTGGAGCTCGCAGGCGTCCACGTTGGGCTTGCCCGTGTAGCCGGCGGCGTTGACCAGGAACTCGGGCCTGTCCTTCTCGAGCGCCGCGCGCAGGGTCGCCGCGTCGCTGTAGTCGACCTCGGAACGCCGCAGGTTGCGGAAGGCGATGCCTTTCCGCTTGAAGAGCGCCTGGTAGGCGCCACCGACATAGCCCGAGCCTCCCAATAGATAAATCATCGAATTATGAGGGACTAAGCCAATCGATCGTGGACGGGGAAACAAGGGTTTTCAACCCCCGCCTCAGTGCCTTCGGTAGTCGCCCCGGCTGAAGTACTTCTCGAGCCAGACGTACATGCAGATGAAGAAATACCGGCTCCCCATCTCCTTGATCTTCAGCTTCGCCTCGCCGTGCTTGCGGTTCTTCCAGGAGATCGGGATCACGGTCCAGGTGTAGCCCCTCACGATCGCCTTCAGGGGCAGCTCGACCGTCAGGTTGAAATGCGGCGACATGAACGGCCGGCACCCCTCGATGACCGTGCGCCGGTAGGCCTTGAACGCGTTCGTCGTGTCGTTGAGCGGGATGGCGAACATCACCCGGATGAAGAGGTTCGCCAGCCGGTTGACGAGAAGCTTGAAGCGCGGGTAGTCGACGACGTCGCCCTTCCTCTGGAAGCGGCTGCCGAAGACGCACTCGCTTCCCTCGCAAAGGAGGCGCCAGTACTTGACGGCGTCGGAGGGCAGGTCGGAGGCGTCGGCCATCATGATGACGACGGCGTCGCCCGTCATCTTGCCGAAGCCGAAGGTGACGGCCCTGCCGAAGCCGTTCTCCCCGGTGTTCTGGACGGGGGCGAGGGTGGGGATCTCCGACCTCAGGTCCTGGAGCACCTGCCACGTCGCATCGCGGCTCCCGTCGTCGACGACGACGATCTCGTGGGGCACGCCCTCGCGCGTCAACTCGGCATAGAGCTCCCGCACCATGGGCGGCAGTGACTCCGCCTCGTCGCGCGCGGGGATGACGACCGAGAAAAGGGCGAGGCTCATCCGAGCGGCGCCGACAGCTCCAGCCAGTCCGGGTGGGTGCCCGCGTGGGCCGAGATCTCCTCCAGTATGGCCAGGAGGGGCGTCCGCGGCCTCCAGCCCCAGACGCGCGCGGCCTTCGACGCGTCCAGGACGATCCACGGGATGTCAAAGGGGCGCTGCGAGGGATCGGAGGCGACGGGATGGGACCCGAAGCGCTGGTCGCACCAGTCGCTCAGCTGGCGAAGCGACATCGCGGAGGCGGTGCCGCCCCCGACGTTCACGATCCGGTCGGCGGCCGCGGTTCCCGGGGCCGCGAGCTGCGCCTCGAGGAGCGGGATCAGGTCGGCCGGGTGCAGGCAGTCGCGCACCTGGTGGCCCTTGCCGCCAAA
>CAZDZL010000023.1:0-54764 GCA_964509885.1 uncultured Opitutaceae bacterium
GTGCCGGCGTCGATCGTCGTCAGGATGAACAGCGCCTCGAACATGATGGCGAAGTGGTACCAGACGGCGAGGGCCGCCCGGCTGTGGAAGACGCCCGCGAGCATCTGCGCCATGCCGAGCGCGAACGTGGGCGCGCCCCCTGCGCGCCCGATCATCGTCCTCTCGCCGATGCTCGAGGCAAGCGCCGCCATGTCAGCCGGGGTGACCGGGAAGCCGAGCGCGCTCACGTGCTGCGTCACGGCGGCGACGTCGCCCTTCATGTTTATCGCAAAGTACTCGCCCGGCGCCATGGCGCAGGCGGCGATGACGGCCATGACCCCGACGCACATCTCCGTCATCATGGCGCCGTAGCCGACCGCCCGGATGTCGCGCTCGCGCGCGAGCAGCTTGGGCGTCGTCCCCGAGGAGACGATGGCGTGGAACCCCGAGATCGCGGCGCAGGCGATCGTGATGAAGCAGAACGGGAACACGGGCCCGGCGAACACCGGGCCGGTCCCGTCGATGAACCGGGTCACGGCGGGCATCCGCAGCTGCGGGCCGAGGACGACGATCGCGACCGCGAGGCCCGCGATCGTGCCGATCTTCATGAACGTGCTCAGGTAGTCGCGCGGCGCGAGGATGAGCCAGACCGGGACGATCGAGGCCACGAGGCCGTAGCCCATGATCCACCAGGCGAGCGTCGTGCCCCTGAGCGTGAGCAGGGACTCGATCGCCGTGCCCCCGATGAACTGGCCGCCCCACACCGCGGCGAGGAGCGCGGCGATGCCCGCGGCGGTGATCCAGGCGAGCCTTCCCCGGTCGTGGCCGCCCGAGCGCAGCGCGAGGCCCATCGCGACAGCGATCGGCATCGTCGCCGTTATGGTGAAGACCCCCCAGGGGGATTCCGCGAGCGCGTTCACGACGACGAGAGCGAGGACCGCGAGGAGGATGACCGTTATCGCGGTGATGCTCACGAGCGCCGCCATCCCCGCGAACGGCCCGACCTCGTCGCGGACCATCTGGCCGAGTGACTTTCCCCGGCGGCGGACGGAGCAGAAGAGGATGATGCTGTCGTGCACGGCCCCGCCGAGGACGGCGCCGATCAGGATCCACAGGAAGCCGGGGAGGTAGCCGAACTGGGCCGCGAGGACGGGCCCGACCAGGGGGCCCGGCCCCGCGATGGCGGCGAAGTGGTGGCCGAAGACGACCCACCGGTTGGTCCGGACGAAGTCCTTGCCGTCGGCCTGGGTCTGCGACGGCGTGGCGCGCGCCTCGTCGATCGAAAGGACCCTCGCCATAAGCCACGCCGAGTGGAAGCGGTAGGCGACCGCGAACGTGCAGGCCGCCGCGACGACCATCCAGAGGGCGCTCACGGGCTCGCCCCTCGAGAGCGCGAGCACGGCGACGCTTCCCGCCCCGGCCAGCGCGAGGGCTGCCCATCCGGCGGCTCGGGCCAGGGACGCAACGGGGCGGGTTGCTTCGGTCATGGGTGGGGACGGCTCGGGGAAAACGGCCCACATTGCGTGAAAATGCCCCCGCGGGCAAGCGCGACCCCGGACACTTGTTGGTTTGCCTCCCCGGACGGCCCTCTTCCATTTTGGACCGGTAGCGAGGCGTCCCGCGCAAAACCCCATGGCCCACCCTGCCCCCGTCCCACGCCCGCTCGCCTCGCGGGTCGCGAGCGCGCTTCCCCCCCTCCTCATCTGGTGCGCCCTCGCCCTCCTCATGCGCCAGGTGCCCCCCGACGGGCGCGAGCACGGCAACCTCGCCCAGTACATCGGGCGGTTCCACCTCGTGCTGCTGCACGGGCCCCTCGTCACCCTCGTCCTTGCCGCGGCGCTCGAGCTCATGGGGCGGCGGCCGCAGTGGGCGCAGCTCGCGCCGGTCGCGGGGGGTCTCCTCTCCCTGACCGGGTTCCTGGTCTTCCTCACGGCGATGGACGGGTGGCTCCTCGCCTGGAGCGGCGGCTACCGCGGCCACGACGTCACCGCCCACATGTGGGCCGGGCTGTGGCTCGCGGGCGCCTGCGGCGCGGCGGCGCTCGCGCGCTGCGGCGCGCTGCCGCGGGCGCTCCATCCCCCCCTGCTTGCGGTCGCCCTCGCGCTCGTCGTGTGGACGGGGCACACGGGGAGCGTGCTCTCGCACGGCGAGGGATTCCTCACGCAGAGGATGCCCGCGCGGCTCCGGGGCTGGCTCGGGATGCCGGCCGCGGCCCCGGCAACGGCGGCAACGGCGGGGGCCGCGCCGGAGCCGCCCAAGGCGGCGCGCGGCGGGCCCGGGAGCGCGGACCCGTCGAACCCGGCCTTCTACGGCGTGCACATCGCGCCGCTCCTCTCGAGGAGCTGCCTCTCCTGCCATAGGCCGCAGAAGCACAAGGGCGGGCTCGTCATGGACACCTATGCGAACCTCATGCGCGGGGGCGACGACGGGCCGGTCGTCGCGCCCGGCAACGCGAAGGCGAGCGAGATCCTGCGGCGCGTGCGGCTCCCGGCTAGCGACGACGACTCCATGCCGAGCGACGGGGACAAGCCGCTCGCCCCGGAGGAGATCCAGATGATCGAGCATTGGATCGCCGCCGGCGCGAAGGGCGGCTGAACCCCGTAACAGAACGGTTACTGCCCGGGGGGTTGCGGGCCGGGCCTGGTCTATGGACATTTGGCACCCGTTGTAGCACTATGAGAGCAACCCCCGACATGAAGCGCATCCTGGCATCCGCCCTCACGGCCCTCGTGCTCCTCGCCGCCCTTCCCCGGGAGGCCCGCGCGCAGGTGAGCGCGTCCCTGGTCGCGGAGGACGCGTCGATCCAGCCCGGCAGGCCCTTCACCCTCGCTCTTCGGCTCGTGCACAAGCCCCATTGGCACTCCTACTGGGTCAACCCCGGCACGGGGCTGCCGACGAGCCTCACGTGGAGCCTGCCGCCGGGGTGGAAGGCCGGCCCGATCCAGTGGCCGGCGCCGATGCTCCTCAAGGACACCCGCGGCAACGTCATCGGCAACGGCTACGACGGCGACCTGCTGCTGCCGGTCACGCTCACGCCGCCGGCCGACCTGAAGCCCGGCACGACGGCGGTGCTCCCCGTCGCCGCGGATTGGCTCATGTGCCAGGACGAGTGCGTCCCGGGAAGCGCCAAGCTCTCCCTCTCGCTTCCGATCCTGGCCGACGAGCCCAAGCCCGATCCCGAGTGGGGCCAGAGGATCGCGTTCGTCCTCACGCAGATCCCCGCGTCCGACCCGTCGTGGGCCGCCTCCGCCACGCGCGGCGCGAAGACGGTCACGCTCACGGTCCGCACCCAGGAGGGGTCGCACGCCTCCCGTGAGTCGCCCTCGGACCTGCATTTCTTCTCGGAGGACGGCCTGATCGCGTCCGACCAGCCGCAGACGGTGTCCGGCGACGGCAGGGGCGGCTTCACGCTCACGCTGCCGGTCTCCGACGACGGGCCCAAGGACGCCGCGCGCCTCGTCGGCGTCCTGACCTCGACCAAGGGCTGGCAGCCCAACGGGATACTTCCCGGCGTCAGGATCGACGTGGAACTGGGCGCCGCCGGCGCGCCCGCGCCCGCCCAGGCCGCGGGAGGCGCGGACATGACCCCCGCCCCCGCCCCCGGCGGCCTCCTGGGGACGCTCGTCCTGGCCTTCGTCGGCGGGCTCATCCTCAACCTGATGCCGTGCGTCTTCCCGGTTCTCGGGATCAAGATCCTCGGATTCGTCAACCAGGCCGGGGCCGACCGCCGCAAGGTCACGCTCCACGGACTTGTGTTCACCGCGGGCGTCCTCGTGTCGTTCTGGGTGCTCGCGGGCATCCTCGCGGTCCTTCGCGCCGGCGGCAGCCACCTCGGATGGGGCTTCCAGCTGCAGTCACCCGCGTTCGTCTTCGGCCTCGCCGCGGCGATGCTCGCGTTCGCGCTGAACATGAGCGGCGTCTTCGAGTTCGGGCTGACCGCGACAGGGATCGGCTCGGGCCTCCAGTCCAAGTCCGGGCTCGTCGGCTCCTTCCTGACCGGCGCCCTGGCCACGGTCGCGGCGACGCCGTGCGCCGCCCCGTTCCTGGCCCCCGCGCTCGGCGCCGCCCTTGCGCTCTCGACGGCGCAGTCTTTCGCGATATTCACGGTCATCGGCATCGGGCTCTCGACTCCCTACCTCCTCCTCTCGGCCTTCCCCGCGGCCGTGAAGGTGCTGCCGAGGCCCGGCGCCTGGATGGAGACGTTCAAGCAGGCGATGGCCTTCCCGCTCTACGCGACCGTCGCCTACCTCGTCTGGGTGCTCGCCGGCCAGCTCCCCGAGACAGGGCTGCTCTCGTCGCTCTTCGGCCTCGTCCTGGTCGCCATGGGCGTATGGGCCTACGGCCGATGGAACGCGCCGGGCTCCTCGCCCGGACGCGCCCGCTTCGGGATGATCGCCTGCCTCCTCCTGCTCGCGACGGGCGCCTGGGCGGGCTGGCCCACCCCCGCCGCGTCGACCGACATCAGCTGGGAGAAGTGGAGCCCGCAGGCCGTCGAGAAGCTCCGCTCCGAGAACCGGATGATCTACGTCGACTTCACGGCGCGCTGGTGCGCGACCTGCCAGGCCAACAAGCGCCTCGTGTTCCATTCCGACGAGGTCCTGCGCGCCTTCCGCGAGAAGAACATCGCGACGCTGCGCGGCGACTGGACGAGCAAGGACCCGCAGATCACGGCGGAGCTGGCGAAGTACCACCGCGCCGCGGTGCCCTTCGACGTCATCTGGGTCCCGGGCAGGGCCGATCCGATACTGCTTCCCGAGATCCTGACGGCATCCTCGGTGCTCAATGCCCTGCCGAAATAGGCCGGCCCCGGCCGTTGGGAACGCACCCCTAGGAGGCGGGGTGCTCAAGCCCGTCCAGGATGATCATGCCGAGGTCCACGACAAAGATGGCGATGACCGCGGTGTCCATCGCGGTGGTCCATCGGCCCGGGGGCAGAAGCTGCTCCATCCCCCAGAGCGCGAAGGCGCCCCCGAGGAGGACTCCCCTCGCCCGCGCCGCGCGCGGCGCGCGGGAGACGGCCTGCAGGCTCACGTGGGCGAACCCGATCAGGATCAGGGCGAGGGAACCCAGGCGGGAGTGCAGCGGCGTGGGACGAAGGCCATGCGCGGCGTCGGAAGCCACCAGGATCCCTGTCATGGCCAGGGCGGCCACGAGAAGCAGGAGCCCGGCCTTCCCCACCGCCCTCGTCACGCGTGCGTTCATTTGGGCCGAGGCTAGCAGGGTGCGCGGCGCCCGTCGTCCGCGGAATTCCGGTCGAATTCGGCGACCCGCGCCAGATTCCCCATACGGACTGGAGGGCCTGTAGTGTTGCAGGCCAACATCCTGCGATGGTGAGCGCCGCAGAAGCCTCCTTACCTCAACCGCCCGCCCCAGGCAGTCCCCGGGGCTATTTGGAACCCGCCGGTCCCGCCAAGGTCACAACCCGCGTAGAGATTTGCCGCGCGGGCGGCCATTACCCACTTGCCCACGATCCCCTACCTGCATTTTCGGCTTTATTTACATCAAAAGCGCGCCGAACGCTGCCGAAAGTGAGAAAGAACGCCGTGGGCATCGTCCAAATGAAACTTCACCTTGCGCGGACCCGCGTGCCGACAGCCCTCATCCTGGCCATGCTCCAGCGGGCGCCCGCCGTTCGAGTGGCGGCAACGATTGCGGATTTCGTGCAGGCATCACCCGCCGCCGCGCTCCTGAAGGCGGCCGCAGGCTCGATCGCCGCGCTGGGCGCGGTCGATTCCATGGCCGGGGCATCGACGTCAACCGCCACGCTGGTGGCGGACATCACCGTCCCCGCCACGGTCGTCACGGGGCAGCCCTTCAAGCTGGACATCACCGTGACCGGGACGGCCGTCACCTTTGCCAAGTCATGGGACGTCACGAACACGCTGCCCCCGGGGATCAACGTCGTGGGCGCGACCCTGATCGGGAATCTCTGGGTGATAAATGACGCGACCCCGACCAACGGGATCCTGACGATCTCCGGGACCCCGACGCAGGCGGGCCTCTTCAGCTTCTCGGTCGATGCATGGCAGAACACCAACCGCAGCGGAAGCGTGACCCCCGGCACGACGTCGATCAACGTGACGCCCCCCTCGGGCAGCACCCCGACCATAACCACCCAGCCGAAGAGCCAGACCGTCAACGCAGGAAACAGCGTGACGCTGAGCGTGGTGGCGACGGCCAACCAGGGCCTCACCTACCATTGGTACAAGAACGACTCGCCGATCGCGGGGGCCACCAGCGCATCCCTCACCTTCGCCTCCGCCCAGGCGGGGGATTCGGGGACCTACGCCGTCATCGTGACGTCGCCGGGGGGCTCCGTGCAGAGCCAGGCCGCGGTCCTGACGGTGAATGACGTCGCGTCGGCGCCCGTCTTCAGCGCCGGGCCCGCGTCGCAGACCATTGACGCGGGAGCCACGGTGGTCTTCACCTCGGTGGCCACCGGAGCGCCCCAGCCCACCTACCAATGGGACTTTGACGGCGTGCCCATCCCGGGGGCCACCGGGCCCAGGCTTCTGGTCAGCCACGCGTCCTCGGCGAACGCCGGCAGCTACACATGCGTCGCGAGCAACGCCACCGGGTCGACGACAAGCGCGGCCGCGCAGCTCGCGGTCAGCTCCACGACGGACATCGGCCGCCTTGTGAACATCTCGTGCCGCGCGACCGTGGGCACGGGCGCCAACATCCTGATCGCCGGGTTCGTGGTGGGCGGATCGGGCACGTCCGGCTCGGAGACGGTGCTTGCCCGCGCCTCGGGCCCGGCGCTCCTTCCCTTCGGGGTCGCGGGCGCGATCCCCGACCCGCAGCTTCAGCTGTATTCCGCGGGGACGGTGCTCGGGACAAACGACGGATGGGCGGGAAATTCGTCAGTCGAGACCGCGGCGGCCTCCGTGGGAGCCTTCCCCTGGGCCGACGCAGCAAGCCACGACTCGGCGCTCCTGCAGACCCTTCCCGCCGGAGGCTACACGGCCAACGTATCGGGCCAAAACGGCGACACCGGCATCGCCCTTGCCGAGGTCTATGACGCGACACCCGCGGGCACCTATACGCCCTCGACACCGAGGATCACCAACATATCGGCCCGGGTCCAGGTGGGGACGGGCGGCAACGTCCTGATCGCCGGCTTCGTCATCGGCGGCTCAACCTCGAGGACCGTCCTGATCCGGGCTTCAGGGCCGGCGCTGATCCCGTTCGGCGTGGCGGGCACGCTGCCCGATCCCATGCTGCAGCTCAACTCCAGCTCCGCCCTGATCGCGACGAGCGGTGCCTGGGGAGGCGATCCGCAGATAGCCTCATCGTCGGCCTCGGTGGGCGCGTTCACGTGGGATTTCCCGTCGAGCAACGACTCGGCGATCCTCATCACGCTGCCACCCGGGGCGTACACGGCAACGGTGTCGGGCGCGAGCGGGGACTCCGGGGTCGCACTCGTCGAGGTCTACGAGGTCCCGTAGGGAGAACGCTCGGGTCCCCCCTTGGGCGGCCCGGGGCTCCGACGGGGCGCGCGATGGGGCCGGCCCCATTTGTGCTGGAGGGAGCCGGTGGCCCGTGGCATGGTCGCGCCGCATGTCCGGCGCCGTATTCCTAAGCTATGCCTCGCAGGATGCCGGCGCGGCGCGGCGCATCTGCGACGCGCTCCGGGCCGCGGGCGTCGAGGTATGGTTCGACCAGAGCGAGCTTCGCGGCGGCGATGCCTGGGACCAGAAGATCCGCCGCCAGATCCGGGAGTGCGCCCTGTTCATCCCCGTCATCTCCGCGAGCACTCAGTCGAGGTCCGAGGGCTACTTCCGAAGGGAGTGGAAGCTCGGGGTCGAGCGCACGCACGACATGGCCGACCACGTCGCCTTCCTCGTGCCGGTGGTTCTCGACGCGACCTCCGACCGAGAGGCCCACGTGCCCGAGCGCTTCCGCGAGGTGCAGTGGTCGCGCCTGCCGGGCGGCGACACGCCCGCCGCCTTCGTCGATAGGATCCGGGGGCTCCTCTCCGAGGGTTCGCCCCAGGCCGCGGCGGCGCAGCCGGCACCCGCACCGGCGCCGGCCGCCCCCGGGCCCCGGGCGACGCGTTCGCGGCGCGGGTGGCTGGTCCCGGTCGCCGCATGTGCCGCACTGGCCGCCGCCGTGGCCCTCTGGGGCCCATGGAGGAAGGCCCCGGCGGAGCCCTCCCCGCCGGCGCAGGCTCCCGCCGCCCCCGCCGAGAAATCCGCCGCCCCCGGGCCCGACCCGAGGTCGGTCGCCGTGCTGCCCTTCAAGAACCTGAGCGACGACAAGGAGAACGAGTACTTCTCGGACGGGGTGAGCGAGGAGCTCTTGACCGTGCTCCAGAAAATCCCGGGCCTCCACGTGGCGGCACAGACCTCCGCCTTCTACTTCAAGGGCAAGGACGTCATGGCGCAGGAGATCGGCCGCCAGCTCCAGGTCGCGAACCTCGTGGAGGGGAGCGTGCAGAGGATCGGCAACCGGGTCCGCATCGCCGCGCGCCTGAGCCGCGCGGCGACCGGCGAGGAGATCTGGGCGGTCAGCTTCCCCCCGCGGGAGCTGACGGACGTGTTCGCGCTCCAGGACGAGATAGCCCAGTCCATCGTGTCCGGGCTGCGGGGGCACCTCGGGGGCGACGCCGGCAGGACGGCGACCGAGGAGATCAAGGCTCAGGTGCAGGCCGCGGAAAAGGGAGGCACCCGCAATGCGGAGGCGCACGAACTCTACCTGCAGGGGCTCTTCTTCATGGGGCAGTTCTCGAGGGAATCCTTCACGAACGCGGAAGACAGGCTCAGGCGCGCCGTCCAGTTGGACCCGAACTACGCGCTCGCCTGGGCCGCGCTTTCAGAAGCGTTGTCCCTCGAGTGGAGCTGGACGTCCGTGGCCTCGCCGGCGGCCATCGCGGAATGCCACGACGCAGCGAGGCGTTCCCTGGAGCTGGAGCCGGACCTCGTCGAGGGCTACCAGGCGCTCTTCGCGACGCAGCTCACCTATGACCTCGACCGCGCCAGCGGGGCGGTATCCTCCCACAAGGAGCTCCAGCTTGCGCCAGAGAATGCACAGAGCCTGGCGGATGCGGGCATACTGGACATCGCCTACAACGACATTCCCGGGGCGCTCGGGTACCTCAAGCGGGCCGCCGCGCTCGACCCCCTCAACACGGAGTTCGGCATTTTCTACGCGGCCGCGCTGGACCTGAACGGCCAGCTCGATGAGGGGTACGCGCAGATCCAGAAGGGGCTGTCGCTCAAGCCCAATGCCTCGCTGCTCAGGGGCTTTGAGGCCACCCAGCTCGCGATCGACGGCTTCCGGCTGCCCGAGGCGCTGGCGATGGCCAACGCGGAAAAGGAGGATTGGTCCCGGTATTCCGCCCAAGCGCTCGTCTACTGGGCCCTGAAGAGGGTCCCCGAGTCCGATGCGGCCCTCAAGAGCCTGATCGAGGGGGGCGCAAACGTCGCGGCGTACCAGGTGGCCGAGATCTACGCCTTCCGCAACGAGCCCGACAAGGCCTTCGACTGGCTGGAGCGCGCCTACAGGCAGCATGACTCGGGGCTTCCCTGGATCCTGAGCGACAAGGCATTCGCCTCGATCATTGCCGACGCCCGCTGGACCGCCTTCATAAAGAAGCTCCGCTTCACGGACCCCAAGCCGTATTGACGGGACTGATACCCGATGCGCTCGGCGTGAGGCGCCTCAGCGCAGCGCGTTCTGGATCCACTCGGTCTCCCTGGGGCTCAGCTCGCGCGGGTTCAGCGAGTCGAACACCTCCTTCGCCTCGGGCTTTCGCCCGACGCCCGCCAGGGCGGCGCCGTAGGCGAACGCCACGGCGGGCGACTTCCTCCACTCGCCGGCCAGCGGCTCCATGAGCTTCAGCGCCCGCGTCGCCTGCCCCCCCCAGACAAGCACGAAGGCGAGCGTGGAGCGGTAGACCGCGTTGTCCGGCTCCTTCTCGAAGTTGTCCTGCGCGATCTTGCCGACCTTCGTCTGGCTGCCCAGGTCGGTGAGGGCGGCGTAGTACGCGAAGTTGTTCGCGATCTTCCGGTCGGAGGGCTGCATCGCGTTCAGCCGGCTCCAAGCCTTGTACTGCCCGGCCGCGTCGCGCTCGACCTGGTAGAGGCGCGCCAGGGAGCCCAGCGCCTGGTACGCGAGTTCCGCCCGGTCGGCCGCGACCCAGAGAAGCTCGGCGGACTCCTTGGGGTAGCCCCACGCGTAGAGCGCCTCTCCGGCGAAGAGGGCATGGGCCGGGTTCAGCCTCCCGTCTGACAGGAGGCTCTCCCACAGGGCGTCCGCCCGGGCCGCGTCGCCGAGCTGCCGGGCCGCCACCATGCCGAGGGCCCACCGCTCGAATTCGAGGTCCCTGCCCCAGTCCCCGCGGTCGAGCCAGGCCTGCAGGTCCGCCCAGCGCTGGGTGGCGCGCAGCGCCTCGGCTATCCCCACGGCGATGGGCGGCTTCATGCTGGTGGAGGGCTCCAGCGACTCGCCCCAGCGAACGGCCTCCGCGCCCTGGTCGATCTCCGTGAGCCACCCGAGGAGCTGCGCGGACTTGTTCGGGTCCGGCGCGCTCTTTTCCTCGAGGGCCGCGAGCATGGAATGGAAGGCCGCAGGGTCGGAGTCCGCGAGCGCCTTGAGGCAGACCGGAACGTCTCCCAGGGTGCAGCGCGGATGCTGACTGAGCGCCTGCGCCCAGTGGGCTGTCGCCGCCCGGTCGCCGTGGGCGACCGCGTCCGCCAGGAGCGCGCGCAGCGCCTCGGTCCCCCAGTTGAGGTCGGGGGCCCACTTGGCGAGGAGGGCCTGCCCTCGCTTCCGGTCGACGGGGGAGCCCGTCTGCAGGCACACGATCCCCAGCGGAACCTCGTCGGTCGCGAGCGGGCCGGCGCCGGCCCCGGCGTCCAGCCGCAGCGCCGCCTGGAACCGGTCGCGCGCCTCCTCGAACTGATGGCCGCGCCGCGCGATCTCGCCTGATAGGCGCAGGGCCCGCGGCGACTCGGCCGCGGTCGCCGCGTCGATGTGGCCCATGGCCTGTCCCGCCTGCTCCATGTCATCCGCGAGCACCGAAGCCTCCGCCCATGCCAGCACGTCCGCGGCCTGGTAGTTCCCGACGGCGGCGGCCTTCCTCGCGTACTCGACGGAGGCCGGCCGGTTTCCCTTCCTCCACGCCAGCTCCGATGCGAGGCTCCAGGAGACGGGAAGGTCGGGCTCGGCGCTGAGGGCGTCCTGGACGGCCGCCCCGGCACGGTCGAGGCGGCCCGCATCAAGCCACTGGCGCGCGATGCGGATCGCGTTGGTCCGGGCCCAATGCTGGTAGCCCCACACGCCGAGCCCTGATAAGACCAGCAGGGCGGGCACGCCGATTATAAGCGACCGTTTCAGCGCCGGCCGCGCGTCAAGGGCATCGAGCAGCGCCCAGAGGTTCTCGCGGGCGCCGCGAGACAGCATGCGCCTCAGCCAGCCCGACGCCCTCTTCGGCGAATCGGACTGCGGGTCGGGGAGGTCGGCGGGCTTTGGCATGCGGCGTCAGAGGCCCAGCGGCTTCACGTTTGAGAAAAACTGCCGCAGGGTCGGCTGCGTGGCAATCTCCTGCCATGGCCTGTTGCTCGACACGCGCACGAACAGCTGGTCCTGGGGCTGGCCGAACCCGTAGCGCAGCGCCTGCTTCACCAGCCGCAGGGCCGAGTAGGGGTCAACATAGGCAAGGGGCTGTCCGCCATATAGATGCCAGAACCAAACGTGGGTCTCGAAGCGATTGAGCGAAAAGCGCCGGCATTCCGCCGGGGCCAGCCTGCGGCCATCGATCCCCAGCACTTCCTGCGCGATGGGCACGGGCTCGGGCTCCCATCCGGTGCCGGGCCAGCAGGCGTCGGGCGTGTGCGCGTCGACGAGCGTGACGGGCGCCTGGCCCGGCTTCCAATAGGCGACGTAGAGCGTGAGGTGCTCGCTCTCAAGGCGCGGCCCGGCCGAATACACCTTCTCCATGAGATCGTGGGTCTGCAGCGTGCCACTGAAATCGTCCAGGTTCGGCGTCGACTGCACCGTCCATCCCGGCGGGGCCTCGGGGAAGAGCGCTGCCAGGTCGGGAGCCTGGTGGGCGCGGGGCCTGAGCCCCGGGCCGCCGATGACCATGAGGCAGGTCAGCCCGCCGGCGAGCGCCAAGGCGCCGGCGAGCACCACCTGCAGGAGCGAGCGGCCCGGTGCGTCAAGGGGGCCGTCTCCCGGCGCCGCCGCGGGCGCGGCCTCGCGTCGGCGGAGCCAAAAACCGAGGGCCGCGACAAGGAGCGTCGTCCCCACGAGGATGGAACCGCCCGTGACGTCGTGCCAGTGGACCTCGATATCGACGCCCGCGTTGGCGAGCAGGGTGAGGAGCAGCGAGCGCAGGAAGTTCATGGCGAGCCCGATCGCGGGCGAAAGGATGATCACGAGCGCCCGGTTGAGGGGGCGGCGCACGAGCGCCGCCGACAGGAACAGCCCCGCGACCGTGCAGGAGATGAGGCTGCGGACGCCGCTGCAGGCCTCGCTGACACCGACGCTGGTGCGCGCGAGCTCGATGACGTTCCCGTTCTGGTAGGCGGCTATCCCGAATGTGCCGAGAACGCGGACCACTCCGTCGGTGACCAGGGTCTGCATGAAGAAGGCGAGCCTCGCATAAGTTCCGGGCGGCGGTGGCGCAGCGAAGATCCACAGGGCCACCGCCACCGCCGCGGGCCAGTTGAGCGGAATGAAGCGCACCCGTTGGTCGGCGAAGCCGAGCCACGCCGCGCCCAGAACCAGGACGAGCCCGGCGGCGAGCATGAACTCGGCGAGCGAGTGGCTCCAGCCGAGCGCCGCGGCGTAGATGATGGCGAGCACGTAGCACGCGAGCCCGGCCACGGCCAGCGGCGCGCCGATCGAGGCCGTCGCGGGCCCCGGCCGCGCGAACCGGGGGCTCGGGTCCCGGCGGCTCTCGATGACAAGGATGCCCGCCAGGACCGGCAGGAATATCCCGTGGGTCAGGTTGTCGTCGTGGAGCCACAGCGGCCAGAGCAGCGCGGCAAAGAAGGCCACGGCGGCGCTAAGGCCGAGGGCGTTTATCTTGGCGAGCCACGGCAGCGCGCGAAAGGCGGTGCAGCGCGTTGCAGGCGGCTTCATGGACAGCCCCTATTCTCAGAGGGCGCGGCCAGACGCAAGACGGCGCTTTCGCCGGTCCGCCCGGCTCACGCGCGCACGGGCAGGAGCGAGGTCTGGCGGCGGCGGAAGGCGACGAGCCCGTAGCAGCCGATCACGCCGAGCAGGGGCAGGAAGGTCCCTACCTCGGGGATGGGCGCGCCATTGATCGTGGCCGCTGACGTCTGGTAGACCAGGAGCCCGCTCGCGTTGATCTGCGTGCTGTTGCTGGTCCCGTTGATGCTGTTCGTGTTGTCCACTTCGATAACGATGTAGTTGACGCCGATCTTGAAGACCGAGTTGTTCGCGCCGCCGGCGCCGTAGTTCTGGAGCGTGATCTGGGACGTGTTGTTCCACGCCGAGCCCTTCGTGGCCGCGGGCGTGGGGTTGGATCCCGTCGGGTTGACGTAGACCGAGTACTGGTCGTCGGCCGCGAGGGTCATCGTGATCTTTATCTTGCTGTTCGCGCTGTTGACGACGGTTCCCGCCGCGCCCGTGCCGGTGATGGTGAAGGCGAGCGTGTAGATGTAGATGCCCTCGGTGCCGCCCGAGTTGCCGTTGCCCGGGAGGAAGTCCCCGCCGGTGTTCGGGTTGTTGCCGGCCGAATCCGTCGCGCCCGGGGCCGTGATCCACTGGGCGTTGGTGGTATTGGGCGTGTAGCCCGAGCCCGCGATGCTGCTTGGGCTGATCACGTAAGCCGCGCCCTCGTACGCCGTGTTCTCCGTGCCGCCGCCATTGGTCGAGGCGTAGGCCACTGTCCAGTGGGCGTCCGTGCCGCCCGCGGCCTGGAGGGCCCCCGTCGACGTAAGGCCGGTGTAGTAGAGTCCGTCGATGTCGGTCGCAGTCTGCGCCCGCGCCCTCGTGCCCGCCACGGCCAGCGCCAGGGCTGCGAGAAGCGGGAAGAGGAAGCGGGGGGCGACTTTGACGGAGCGGGTCACGGAATCGATGGGATCAGCATCCACTGAACATGGCTTTTATTCAACCGGGAGAACTACGTATGGGACTGCCAATTTATAGACTGGTAATCAATGTCTTAGGCAATCCGCAGGCTCGACGGCGCCGCGGGCGGAAACTAAACAGGCATCGCGGCGAAGCGATGCCTGTGAAACACGGAGCGGAAAAGGGAGCGAGCCTCCATCCTCTGCCCATTATCAACGGACGGAAATTACGGCTTGGTCGGAGTCGGGGGGGTCGCCGCCGCGGCGGGAGCCTTGGCCGGAGCAACCGTCGAACCGGCGGCCGGCGCAGCCGGGGGCTTCGGCTTGCCCTTCCTCATCCGGTCGATGATCGCCTTGATCTCAGGATTGGCGTTGATCGCCTTCTGCTGGGCGGCGCCCGACTGCTTCCTGAGCTCGTTGAACTCGGCCATCTTCGCCCGAGCCTGATCGTTCAGCGCCTTGATCTCGGGATCCTGCTGAAGGGACTGCATGAACTTGAAGTAGCTCGTGTACTCCTCGAGCGTGACGACGCCCTCGAGGTTCTTCGGCAGTGTGAACGGCACAACCTTGGGGCCGGGAGCGGGGGCCGCGTTTGCGGCCGCGTTTGCGGCCGGGCTAGCGACGGGGGCGGGCGTCGCGGCCGGCGTGTCGGCGCCGGAAAGGCGAGCCGACAGCGTGAGGCAGGCAACCAGGGCGGGAATGAGGGAGCGGCGGAGTAGGCTGTTCATGCGTTTGGTGTTAGGGATGAAATGCTGATTCAAGGGTATTCGCCCGGGACCCGTCAAGTGTCCGTGCGAGGGTGCTGGGCAGGTCAGAAGACGCCGGTTTCGATCGTGGGTTACAAAATTTGCGACTTATTGTCCGCACGTGGGGTTATACACCCGGCATGCCCTTCCTTGACCCCGTCCTGCGCGACCTGAGGCTGGCATTTCGCGGGCTTGCCCGCGACAAGGCCTTCACGGCGGCGGCGCTCCTCACGTTCGCCCTCTGCCTGGGAGCCAACGTCGCCCTGTTCGCCGTCGTCGATGCCGTCCTTATAAAACCGCTTCCCTATCCCCATCCGGAGCAAATTGTTATAGTATTCAATCAATACCCCAAGGCCGGCGTGGACCGCTCGGGGGCGTCGCCCCCCCACTACCTCGAACGCCGCTCCGGGGTGGCGGCTTTCGCCGAGGCCGGCGCCTACCGCGACGGGGGTGTCACCCTGGGTGAGGCGGGATCGCCCGATCGAGTGGCGACCATGTCGGTCACACCCTCGTTCTTCAGGGTGCTGGGCGTTGAGCCGGCCCTCGGCCGCACCTTTGCCGAGGAGGAGGGGGTCTACGGAAAGGACGACGTAATTGTCCTGAGCAATGCCCTCTGGCGCCAGGACTACGGGGCGGACCCCAAGGTCATCGGCAGGAAGGTCCGGGCGGACGGCACGGCGAAGACCGTGATTGGCGTCATGTCGGCCGACTTCCGGTTCGGCACGTCCAAGGCCCAGCTGTGGACGCCGCTGTGCTTCAGCGACGACGACAAGAAGGCCAACCAGCGCCACAGCAATAACATGTCGATGATCGCCAGGCTGCGCCCCGGATCGACGCTGGCGCAGGCGCAGGCCCAGGTCGACGCCGTGAACAAGCACGGCCTCGAGAGCGACCCCTATGTGAAGCTCGTCATCGACGCAGGATTCCACACGACCGTCGCCGACTTCCATAAGGACTATGTCGCCGAGACCCGTCCCATGCTCCTTCTGCTTCAGGCCGGCGTGCTCTTCCTGCTCCTGATAGGGACCGTCAACCTCGCGAACCTGCTCCTCGTCCGCGCCACGGCCCGGGCCAAGGAATTCTCGGTGCGGCAGGTCCTCGGCGCCGGCCGCCTCCAGATTGCGCGGCTGCTCGTGACCGAGACCCTCCTGCTCTCGCTCGTCGGTGGGCTGCTCGGCCTGGGCCTCGGATGGGCCGGCTTGCGCGGCCTAGAGTCCCTCGGGGTCAACGACCTCCCCCACTTCGGGACCTACGCGCTCGACGGCGAGGTCTGCGCCGTGGCGCTCGCCGCCTCGGTCCTCACCGGACTGCTTCTCGCGCTGCCGATGCTCTGGCACACGCTGCAGGGCAACCTGGCCCTGGCGCTCTCCGTGGAGTCCCGCGGCGGCACAACGACGCGCTCGGCCCACAGGCTTCGCCACGCGCTGATCGTGGCGCAGTTCGCCCTCGCCTTCACGCTCCTCGTGGGCGCGGGCCTTCTGGCCCTCAGCTTCTCCAAGGTCCTCGCCGTGAATCCCGGATTCCGCCCCGAGAACGTCCTTTCGGGAAGTATCCCGCTTCCGTACGCCCGCTACAAGGAGCAGAAGACCCAGCTCGCGTTCTCCGAGCGCCTGGGCCAGGAGCTTCGCGCGCTTCCGGGCGTGACGGCCGTCGGGTTCTCGACGGGAGGGCCCTTCGACGGCAACCAGAACGACAACGCCGTCAGCATCGAGGGGCAGCCTCCGATTCCCGGCAAGTCGATCCAGACCCACTTCACCAGCGGCGTCACGGGCGACTACTTCGCGGCCCTCGGCATCCCGCTTCGCGAGGGCCGCGTGATCAATGCCGACGACTCCTCGAGGGCGCAGCGCGTGTGCGTGGTCGACGAGGACGTGGCGCGCCTCTACTGGCCCGGGAAGAGCCCGCTCGGCCACCGGCTCTACAACGGGGTGCCGGACAAGAAGGAGGAGGCGTTCACGATCGTCGGGGTCGTCGGGCCGATCAAGTCGAGGGACCTCGCCGAGACGCGCGCGCACGGCGCGGTCTATTTCGACTTCTACCATTACAACAGCACCTACATGACCGTCGTGCTGCGCACCTCGCAGCCCCCCAGCGCCGTCGGCGCCTCGCTGCGCGCCGCCGTCCTGCGAATCGACCCGGAGCTGCCCGTCGTCGACCTGAAGCCGATGGCGGCGCGCCTCGACGAGAGCCTCGTCTCCCGGCGGTCGCCGCTCATGCTCGCCGGCATCTTCGCCGGCGTCGCCCTCGTTCTCGCCGCCGTCGGGATCTACGGCGTCCTGGCCTACGCCGTGGCCGAGCGCCGGCGCGAGATCGGCGTGCGCATGGCGCTCGGCGCCCTCCCCCAGCAGATCATGACGCAATTCCTCTCCCTCGGGGCCCGGATCGTGGCGGTCGGCTCCGTCCTCGGCGTGATCGGCGGCTGGCTGATCGGGCGCGCGATGGTGAGCCTCCTCTTCGGCGTCGGCGCCGCCCAGCCCGCCGTCTTCGCGTGCGCGGCGGCGCTCCTCTCGGTCGTCGCGATGACAGCGTGCCTGGTACCGGCCCTGCGGGCCGCCCGCGTCCCGCCGATGGAGGCGCTCCGCTCCTCGTAGGGCGGAAGCCGGCGCGGCGGTTTCCTCCAGCTCAGCGACTCACGTCTTCGGCCGGTCGGGCTCCTTCGGCTCCCCGTCGCCGAACGGCGGGAGGTCGGGCAGGGCGAAAGCGACATAGAAGCACAGGAGCGCAGACGCGATCGTCAGCACGGCCAGCGTGTAGGCCAGGTTCCTCCCGTGCCAGAGCCCGGCGAACCAATCCTGCATCTCGCTCCCGAGCACGTTGGCCTTCCCCCCGATGTTCTCCATCTGCCCCTTGTAGTCCCTCGTGTTCCGGGCCTGCTCCGCGAGGGCGTCGCCCAGCTCGTCCCGGGAGGCCACACGGTAGGCCCAGGCCGAGCCAAGCGTGCCCGCGACGAGGACGGCGTAGCCCGCGACGTAGAGGCGGACCTGCCCCCGGGTCAGCCCCGGCTTCACCCCCGTCGCCCCAACAGCCGGGTTATTCATGGGCGCGCGCCTCGTCCCGGTCAGCTGGCCGCGAGCACCCTCGCGAAGACGTCCGCGTCGACGTTGCCGCCTGTGAGGACGACGCCGACGCGCTTGCCCGCGACGCGGTCGCGGTCGCCCAGGAGCGCGGCGAGCGCGGCCGCTCCCGCGCCCTCGGCCACGTTGTGCGTGTCCGAGAAAAAGGCGCGCATCGCCGCCTCGATCTCGTCGTCCGACACCCGCACGATGCTCCCCGCGCCCGCGAGCATGGCCTCGAGGGCGTCGGCACTGTGCGTGGAGCACGCCATCCCGTCCGCTATCCGCGTCGTGGCCGCGTGCGAGATCAGCCGCCTCGCCTCGAATGACATCGAGATCGCGGGTGCGCGCTCAGCCGCCACGCCGACGACCTCCGTGGAAAGCCCGAGGCCGTCGCGCGCGGTCAGGAGCGCGCAGATGCCGGAGCCCATCCCTATCGGGACGTACACGCGGTCGAGCCGCGGCGCCTTCCTGAGGAAATCGACCATCGACACGGCGTTGCCGTTGACGAGGTCCCGGTGGAACGAGGGGACCCAGTGCAGCCCGCGCTCGGCCGCGATCCTCTGCGACTGGACGAGCGCGGCCTGGAAATCCTCGCCGTGCTCGATCAGCTCGACGCCGAGGGCGCGCATGGCCCGGTTCTTCTCGACGCTGTTCCCGCGGGGGGCGAGGACCGTGGTCGTGAGCCCCCGCCGGGCCGCGGCGAAGGCCACCGCCTGGCCGTGGTTGCCGCGCGTCGCCGCAACCACCCCGCGGACCCCGGGCTCCCGCTCCACCAGCCGGTTGATGTAGTTGACCGCCCCCCGGATCTTGAATGACCCGATCGCGGTGTGGTTCTCGTGCTTTACCCACAGCTCGCATCCCGCCCGCTCGTTGAGAAGCGGCCACGAGAACTGGGGCGTCGGCGCAACGACCGCGTCGATCTCCGCGGAGATCGAGGTGATTTCGGAAAGGGGCGCAAGTGCCGGCACGGTTCTCAGGTTGCCGCCGGGATTTGGCCGCACAAGCCCGGCTTTCCAGACGCAGCCAAATGCATTTGACTTCAATTAAACGTTACGTAACCTATTTTTAAATGCCCTATGAGGCCCTATCAAAGCCACGCATAACCAACGCCTTGCGGCGATTGGGTGAATTGGCGCAGGCGGAGGGATCCATCCTGGAGCTATCCCTTTACGGGGGCGCCGTCTTCACGCTGGTCTACGGCTCCCGCGACTCCACAAAGGATGTCGACGCGATCGTCCGGCCGTCGGAACTTGCCCGGAAACTCGCTGCGCGGGTGGCCGGGGAGCAGGATCTGCCGGAAGACTGGATCAACGACGATGTCAGGTTCTTCCTGGCGGACAACGAGGCCAAGCGCCGGCTCAAAGGCGACGAGTTCGGGGCGGGTCTGCAGGTCTCGGTCCCAACCGCCGCCTATCTCCTGGCGATGAAGCTCCGCGCGTGCCGCGCGCCGCGCCCGGGTTTCGCCGGAGACCAAGAGGACATCCAATTCCTCCTGCGCAAGATGGATATCA
The DNA here is from genome assembly GCA_964509885.1 of uncultured Opitutaceae bacterium. Taxonomy (GTDB): domain Bacteria; phylum Verrucomicrobiota; class Verrucomicrobiia; order Opitutales; family Opitutaceae; genus Palsa-1447. The sequence continues at coordinate 19,338 of CAZDZL010000023.1, forward strand.
CCTCCCCCTCCGAGGTGGAGAAGATTTACGACCGCTTTTTTCCACATGATGTGCTGTCGGAGGCGGCCATGGAGCTTGTCCGCAGGGCCGTCGGCAAGCACGGCAAACGATGACTCGCCGGCCCGCATCTTTGAAGGAGGTGGCCGATCTGTCGGACTCCATGGCTGAATTTGGGCTGAATTTCACGGACTGGCTCCATGAAGTGCGGCGCCTTTCATCCCGAGGCCAAATAGAACGTTCCTACCTTCAGGAGCCGAGGATCCTGGAAGCCCGCTTCAAGGGAGGGAAAGCTGCGGACGCCTGGCTCGCCGCCTATGCCGAACACGTTGCATCGCATATTGGCCGGCCGCCGCCCGAATGGGCGTTCGATGAATCGCGGGTTGCCGCCGAGCCGTGGTTTTCCGACGTGCTCGGCAGCAAGAGGCTGCGCGCAAGCTCGCTTGCCAGGTCGCCTCTGGCCTTCAAGCGGCGCAATCTCTATACGTACAATGTCGAACTGCCGCTTCGCCTGCGCGCTGGAAGGCCCAGCACGACGCCGGAGCAAAGGCGGAAGGCCAACGCCGAGCGACAGCGCCGTTTCCGCATTCGCCGGAAGGCGGAGTTGGAAAAGCTTCGCGGGCTTCTCGCCGGGCCGCGGTGACTGCAGGCGTCAGCGGCCCCTCTTCTCCCGCCTGTCGGCTTCCACGACAGACCGCGCGGACTGGAGCATCAGGTCGTGCTCCGCCTCCTGGAGGCCCTCCTCGACGAGCTGCGCGCTCTCGTTTCGCCCCTCGTCGTCAGCCTCCTCGCTGGGCGGCTCCGGATCCTCCCGCCCGGCATCGTCCAGGACGAGTCCCGAACGTCCCTCCTCGGGCAGCGACTCCAGGAGCTTGTCCTGGAGATCCTGGTCCGACTCGCCGGTCAATTCCCGCTTTGCCTGCTCATAGTCCGCCTGGGAAACGTCCGACCTATCTCGGCCCGCGATCTGGGCTAGTTCCATCGTCCGGGAATGGACCATGTGCCGGGTCGCCGGGCCGATGCCCTTGAGGCCCTTGGCGATCGCGCCCGTCGTGAGGAAATTCTTGTCTGGGAAGGTGTTCATGAGTGGTGAGGAAGAGGTTTCAACCTAGTCGCGGAAGCTTGCCTCGCCGCGGCTCTCCGCGGACGCATGAGCGACGTGGTCCTCCTCGGTCCGCTGTATGTCGGCCTTGGACAGGCTGACGAACACCGTCGATTCCTCGAAGCTCACCCGCTCGACCTTGCCGGAGGGTATCCGGATCTCCTTGCCCGCGTACCAGGGACCCGCCTCCACGATCAGGTCGCGTATCACCCAGCTCTTGTCGTCGACGAGGAAGCCGCTCACGTGGCCGATCATCCCATCCACCGTCTGTATGTGAAATCCGGTGACGGCGCGCACGCCCTGGAGCTGCTTGTCATCCCGGCTGCTGTGCCGCAGCTGGGCCTCCATCACCTCGTCGGAATGGGGCAGGACCATCGGGAAGCCGGCAAGACCCCCCATCGCCCCGCCGCTCCAGTACTCCGGCCACCCGTAGTAGCGGTGGTACTCGGCCTCGAACCTGCGGGAGACGGGCATGTGGGACTCAATCGAAGGGCTGCCCTCAATCTGCTTGCGGGCCAGTTTCACATGGAGGGTTTTCCCCGGCTGGTCGAGGCGGCCAAAGGCCATGGGTGAGATGAGGACAAGGCGCCCCGTGAGCCAGGTTCCGGTGTCCGCGACTAGGTACCGGATCGCCCAGCTCCTGTCGTCAAAGTAGAAGTCCTGGATGTGGCCGATGTCGCCGTCGGATGCGGCGAGCTTGTCGCCGAAGAGAGTTTTTATTTCTTGTAGCATGATTCGATTGTCCTGGCTCCCGTGGCGGAGCGGGACCGCAGAGATTGCGTGCCCGCGCCTTGGGTCCGAGAGTGTACGCCCGCCAGCCGCCTGGGCCAATGGGGTGTAATCCCCGGCGGCCGCGCACCCGCGCGGCATCCCGCCCGGGGCCGCCGTGGGATCAACACCCCATATGATTCTCCCGGGATGGGGAGCATGATCGAGCACTATGCCTGCCCGGACGGGGTTCGAGTCCATCGCACCCGGGCCCGACCCGGGGCGCGCGTTGAAAACTCCGAACATGAGGTATGAACCCACTCCGGCAAACATCGGCGCGGTCGTCTCCGTGCGGGGAAGCGTCGTCGACGTGCGATTCGACCGGCACCTGCCCCCGATCTACTCGATGCTGCGCGCGGGGGAGCGGGGAAAGATCGTGATCGAGGTGCTGGCGCAGATCGACGCGCACCGCGTCCGCGGGATCGCCCTCACTCCGACGCAGGGGCTCGCCCGGGGGATGCCGGTTGAGGACACGGGCGGCCCTCTGAAGGCGCCCGTGGGAAAAGCCATCATCTCGCGCATGTTCGACGTCTTCGGCAGCGCCATCGACCGCCAGCCGGCCCCGGAGGGAGTGCAGTGGCGCACCGTCCATCGCGAGCCCCCGCCGCTTTCCGAACGCTCCACCACGTCCGAGATCTTTGAGACGGGTATCAAGGCCATCGACCTTCTCATGCCGCTGGAGCGCGGCGGCAAGGCGGGCCTATTCGGCGGGGCCGGCGTCGGCAAGACCGTGCTCCTGACCGAGATGATCCACAACATGATCGGCCACCAGAAGGGCGTGAGCATCTTCTGCGGGATCGGGGAGCGCTGCCGCGAGGGCGAGGAGCTCTACAGGGACATGAAGGCGGCGGGCGTGCTCCAGAGCATGGTCATGGTGTTCGGGCAAATGAACGAGCCGCCCGGCAGCCGGTTCCGGGTGGGCCATGCCGCCCTCACAATGGCCGAGTATTTCCGCGACGATGAGCACCGGGACGTGCTGCTGCTGGTCGACAACATCTTCCGATTCATCCAGGCCGGCATGGAGGTGTCTGGCCTCATGGGACAGATGCCGTCGCGCCTCGGCTACCAGCCCACGATGGGGACCGAGCTGTCCGGGCTTGAGGAGCGGATCGCGAACACCCGCGCCGGGGCCATCACCTCCATCCAGGCTGTGTACGTTCCCGCCGACGACCTGACGGACCCGGCGGCGGTCCACGTGTTCTCCCACCTCTCCGCCTCGATCGTCCTCTCCCGCAAGCGGGCCGGCGAGGGCCTCTACCCCGCCATCGACCTCCTGCAGTCGAGCTCGAAGATGGCCACGCCCGGCATCATCGGCGAGCGGCACTACAACCTCGCGCAGGACATCAGGCGCACCCTCGCGCAGTACGAGGACCTAAAGGACATCATCGCGATGCTTGGCCTGGAGCAGCTGTCCCCGGAGGACCGGAGCGCGGTCGCCCGCGCCCGGCGCCTCGAGCGCTTCCTGACGCAGCCGTTCTTCGCCACGGAGCAGTTCAGCGGCATCAAGGGGAAGCTCGTGAGCCTGGGAGACTCGATTGACGGGTGCGAACGCATCCTGAGGGACGAGTTCAAGGATTATCCCGAGAGCGCGCTCTACATGATCGGCGCCATCGGGGAGGCGAGGAAACCAGGCGCACAGCCGGCGCCCGAGCCGCAGAAAAAGCCCGAGCCGGTGGCCGCCCATGAACCTTAAAATCCTGCTGCCCTTCGAGATCTTCGCGGATATCACCGGGGTCTCGCGCATCGTCGTCGACACGAGCGACGGTGAATACGGGCTGCTCCCCCACCGCCTCGACTGCGTCGCGGCGCTCGTGCCCGGCATACTGACGTATGAGGCGGAGGGGAGCGGGGTCACCTACGTCGCGGTGGACGAGGGAGTGATGGTCAAGACGGGTGCGGACGTGCTCGTCTCCGTCCGCCGTGCCATCGGGGGAGCGGACCTCGGCCGGCTCCATGAGGCGGTGTCTCGCGAATTCCTGAAGGTCGGCGAGCAGGAGAGGGACGTCCGGGCGGCGGTCGCAAGGATGGAGGGCGGGCTCGTCCGCAGGGTGGCGGAGCTCCAGCATGGACGGTGACCCCTCAGACCCGTCCCCGGGGCAAGAGGCCGAATTCGCAAGGCAGGTTGCCGCGAAGGCCTCGCGAAAGCTCTCCGCGCAAAGCGGCGGGCCGCGCGGTGTCTGGTTCGGGCTGGGCATGTCGGGACTGATCGGCTGGTCCGTGGCGGTCCCGACGCTCGCCGGCGCGATGCTGGGCCTCTGGTTGGACCGGCGCCATCCGGGCGCCCACTCATGGACGCTCGTGCTGATGGCCGCCGGCCTTTTCGTCGGCTGCGCCAACGCGTGGCACTGGATCACGCAGGAGGACGAGGCCATGCGCGATGACGCAAAGGACAAGGATGCGTGACGCGCTGACACTCATTCCGGCGCTGCTTGCAGGCGCCCTCCTCGGAGGGATCTTCTTCGGCGGCCTATGGTGGACAATCCGCAGGGGCCTCTCGTCCCGCCGGCCGGCCCTCCTGTTCCTCGGCAGCCTCCTGCTGCGAACGGCCGCCGCCGTCGCGGGCTTCTACCTCGTCTCGGGCGGCCACCTCCCGAGGATGCTGGCCTGCCTGCTGGGATTCCTCCTCGCGCGCTTCGCCGTGACGCGCCTCGCGAGCCTCCCGCAGCCAGATGCAGGGCGGTCCGCAGAGGGAGGAGTCCCGTGAACCTCACCTCTGACCAGCAGGTCCTGTGGCGCCATGGGAGCATGGAGCTGAACGGGACCATCGTCACCACATGGGCCATGATGCTCGCGATGGCCCTGGGCGCGAAGCTGGTGACCCACAGGCTCGCGACCGAGCGCACCCTCTCGCGCTGGCAGTGTTCGCTCGAGATCGTCATCACGTCCATCGAGCAGCAGATCCGCGAGGTCGGCATGGACGAGCCGGAGAGGTACCTGCCCTTCCTCGGCACCCTCTTCCTCTTCATCGCGACGGCCACCCTCTGCACCGTCATCCCCGGGTTCGCGCCGCCCACGGGCTCGCTCTCGACCACGGCCGCTCTGGCGCTCTGCGTATTCTTCGCCGTGCCTCTCTTCGGCATCCAGAGGCACGGATGGTCCGGCTACCTCGGGACCTATGTGAAGCCCACGCCCGTCATGCTTCCGTTCAACATCATAGCCGAGTTCTCGCGCACGCTGGCCCTGGCTGTCCGGCTCTTCGGGAACATGATGAGCGGCGTGATGATCATCGGCATCCTGCTGACAATCACCCCCTATTTCTTTCCGATCGCCATGACGGCGCTCGGCCTGCTGACCGGCATGGTCCAGGCCTACATCTTCAGCGTGCTGGCCGCGGTCTACATCGCGGCCGCAACCACCATTCGCAGGCCGCAGCCCGTCCCCGGGCCGCGGCCCCCGCCCACCCCTTGAACCCGCAACTGGACCCAACAAAGGACACATCATGGACAGCAACACCGTCATCGCCGTAGCCTCAATCGCCACCGCCGGCCTCACCACGTGCGTCGGCTGCATGTGCCCCGCCCTCGGCGAGGGCCGGGCCGTCGCCACCGCCCTAACATCCCTGGCGCAGCAGCCCGACGCCTCGGCCACGATCACGCGAACTCTCTTCGTGGGACTGGCGATGATCGAGTCGACGGCAATCTACTGCTTCGTCGTCTCGATGATCCTCATCTTCGCGAACCCGTTCTGGACCCATGTCATCACCCAAGCCGGGGGGAAGTAAGCCATGCTCATCAACTGGTTCACCGTCGGGGCCCAGGCGCTCAACTTCGTCATCCTGGTATGGCTGCTGAAGCGCTTTCTCTACAAGCCCGTCCTCGCCGCCATCGACGCCCGCGAGAAGCGCATCGCCGCCGAGCTCGCCGATGCCGACGCAAGGAAGGCCGAGGCCCAGAAGGAGCGCGATGATTTCCAGGCCAAGAACAAGGCGTTCGATGAACAGCGCAGCTCCCTATTGGCGAAGGCCGTTGGCGAGGCGAAGGCCGAGCGCGAGCGCCTCCTCGCCGCGGCGGCGAAGGAGGCCGACGACCTTCGCGCAAAGCAGGACGCGGCGCTTCGCGGCGACCGCGAGCGGCTCGCCGGCGAGATCACCCACCTCGCCGTGGCGGAGGTCTTTGAAGTCGCCCGAAAGACCCTCTCGGACCTCGCCACCGTCAGCCTCGAGGAGCGCATCGGGGAGGTGTTCACGCGCCGCCTGCGCACGATGGACCCTGGGGCGAGGGACGCGCTCGGCGCGGCCCTAAGGGCCCCGGCCGGGCCGGCCTTGGTACGAAGCACCTTCGACCTAGGTCCCGCCCAGAGGGCCGCCATCCAGAACGCCCTCAACGAGGACTTTTCCGCCAACATCCCTGTCCGGTTCGAAACGGCGGGCGAGCCGATCTGCGGGATCGAGCTGACGGCAGGCGGCCAGCAGGTGGCCTGGAGCATCGCAGGCTACCTCTCATCCCTCGAGCAGCAGGTCGGCGCGCTGCTCGACGCCAAATCCCCGCCGGGGGCCGCAGCGCCGGCGCCCCGCCCTGCGGAGACGCCCGCCCTCAGGTCCGTCGCATAGCCGGGACCGGATGAGCGCGCCACCCGACATCCTGCAGAGCGCCGTGGACCGCGCCTTCGCCGGCATGCGCGGGGCCCGGGCGGGATATGCGCCGCGGCTCGCTCCGCGCGAGGTGGGAACAGTGACGAATGTCACCACCGGGATCGCCACCATTTCGGGGCTCCCGGGAGTCGGCTTCGAGGAGCTGGTCAGGTTCCCGGGAGGCCTGCTCGGCATCGCGTTCAACGTAGATGAGGGCGAGGTCGGCGTGATCCTGCTTGGGGAGTACGAGGACCTGCACGCGGGCGACGAGGTCGAGCGCACCGGGCGCGTCATGGACGTGGCGGTCGGGGACGCCCTTCTCGGGCGCGTGATCGACCCGCTGGGCAGGCCCCTGGACAACAAGGGGCCTGTGGCCACGGACAGGCGCCTGCCCGTCGAGCGCCCCGCGCCCGCCATCATGGACCGGGCGCCCGTCACCGTTCCCCTGCAGACCGGCCTCATGGTCGTGGACGCGCTGATCCCGATCGGCCTCGGCCAGCGCGAGCTGATCCTTGGCGACCGCCAGACGGGCAAGACCGCCATCGCAATCGATGCCATCCTGAACCAGAGGGGAAAGAACGTCATCTGCGTGTACTGCGCGATCGGGCAGCGGGCCTCATCGGTCGCCAAGGTCGTGGCGAACCTCGGGGAGAAGGGAGCCATGGACTACACCGTCGTCGTCGTCGCCGAGGGCAACGGCGCGCCCGGCCTGTCGTACATCACCCCGTATGCCGCAACCAGCATCGCGGAATCCTTCATGGAGGCGGGACGCGACGTGCTCATCGTCTACGACGACCTCACGCATCACGCCCGCTCCTATCGGGAGCTCTCCCTGCTGCTGAGGCGCCCGCCGGGGCGGGAGGCGTTCCCCGGCGACATCTTCTACATCCACTCGCGGATGCTCGAGCGCTCGACGCACCTCTGCAAGGAGCGCGGGGGCGGCTCCCTGACCGCGCTGCCGATCATCGAGACGGACGCGCAGGACATCTCCGCCTACATTCCGACCAACCTCATCTCCATCACCGACGGCCAGATCTACCTCTCCCCGACGCTGTTCGAGCTGGGGATCCTCCCCGCGATCGACGTCGGGAAATCCGTCTCCCGGGTGGGCGGGGAGGCCCAGAGGGCGGCCTACCGCTCCGTCGCGGGGGACCTCAAGCTCGCCTACTCGCAGTTCGAGGAGCTGGAGGCGTTCGCGAGGTTCGGAACACGCCTTGACGAATCCACCCGCAGGATCATCGACCATGGGCGGCGCATCCGCGCCTGCCTCAAGCAGCCCGAATCCCAGCCCGTCTCCATGCTGGAGCAGGTTGCCGTGCTCCTTGCCCTCACCGCGGGCCTGTTCGACCCCGTCCCCCTCGAGAAGGTCCCGGACGCCGAGCGGGCTCTTCGTGCCGCCGCGTCCGCCACCCCGCCCGACGCCGCCGGGCGCCTCGTCTCAGCCGACACGCTGGCCGACGCGGACCGAAAGGCCCTCCTTGCGATCGCCGCGGGGGCGCTCGCCCCGTTCCTGCCGGCCCCCGACCCCAAGGCCCCCGCCAGGCCAGATCCCGGGAAGGATCAAAAGCCCGGCCCGAATGCCCCGTCATGAGCGGCACAACGGAGGGCCTGCGCCGAAGGATCGAGGGGGCCGGGGACCTGGAGGGCGTGGTCCGCTCGATGAAGGCGCTGGCCGCATCGAGCCTCGGGCAATACGAGAGGGCCGTCCGTTCCCTGGACCACTACTACAGGACGGTGGAGCTCGGGCTTGCCGCCTGCTTCCGCAAATCGGGAGCCCCCCCGCAAAGGCCCGCGCGAGAAAGGGGGCCTGCCGGCGCGGTCATCTTCGGCTCAGACCAGGGCCTTGTCGGGCGCTTCAACGAGGTGATCGCGGACTTCGCCGTGAACGAACTCAAGGCGCGCCCCGGAAGCCAGGGAAGGATATGGGCGGTCGGCGAGCGCGTCCAGGCACTCATGGTCGACTCAGGCATGGCCCAGGCGTCCCTGCTGCAGGCTCCCCTCTCGGTCTATGGGATCACGCCGCTCGTCGGCCGTATCCTCGTGGAGATCGTGGAGGCGCGCGCACGCGGCGAGGTCGGCGAGGTCTACGTCTTCCACAACCGGCCGAGGCCCGGAGCCGCCTATGAGCCCGTGGGCAGGCGCCTCCTTCCCCTGGATCATGCCTGGCAACAAAGCCTCGTGGAGCTGCCGTGGCCCACGAAGAGCAGGCCCCAGGTCATCGAGGGTGCCACTCCGGCCCTCGAGTCCTTCATCCGGGGATACCTCTTCGTCCTGCTCTTCCAGGCCTGCGCCGAGTCGCTCGCGAGCGAGAACGCCAGCCGCCTCGCGGCCATGCAGCGCGCGGAGAAGAACATCGGCGAGATACTCGAGGGCCTGAACCGCACGTTCCACCGCATCCGGCAGGAGGCGATCGACGAGGAGCTGTTCGACGTCGTCTCGGGCTACGAGGCTCTGGGCGGGGGCAAGGCGGGGCCCCGCTGACCCCGGGCGCCGACGCTTACGGTCAGTTGACGTCCTTGGCGAGCTCCTGGGCCATCGCAAGATGGTGCTGCAGGGTCGGAAGGGTCTTCCGGGCGAAGGCGGCAATATCGGGATCGGCGCTCTGGGAGGCGTTCTCGAAGAGCTTCACCGCGCCGACGTGGTCGGACACCATCTCCTTTGCGTACGCGCGGTCGATGTCGCCGGTCTTCTTGGCCCAGTCGGCGGAGACCGACACATCCTCGGCGGGCAGCGTCACGCCCTTGCTGGCGGCGAGGGCCATGAGCTCCTCGTTCGCCGCCGTGTGATCGGTGACCATCATCTGCGCCAGGTCCTTGCCGTGCCTGTTGGCGAGGCGGTCCAGGACCGCCCGGGAGATGTCTATCTCCTTCATGCCGGCCCCCGCGGCCTTTTTCAGGAAGGCGCGGTCATGATGGGTCAGGGAGCCTGCCTTCGCGCCGGCCGACGGGGGCTGCTCAGGGGTCGGCGTGGGCGTCGTCTGCGCGAACGTTTGCGCGAACAGGCTGGAGCAGAGGGAGGCCGCGATCGCGGCGGCGACCCGGCGCGAGATCTTCGTCTTGGGGGTGTTCATGCCCACCATTGTCGCCCGCCGGCGGCGAAGGTTCCCCGCCGCCTCACTCTTCCCGGGTTGACGAATAGGGTAAACTGGCGACGTTCAAGGCCCGATGTTCCGCCTCAGCCACAGTCGCCCGTCCCTCCTTGCGCGCGTCACCGCCTCGCTGGCCGTTGTGCTCGTGCTGGCCCTGACGGTCCTCGCCGCAAGCCCGGAGCTCCATGAGCGCCTTCACGGCCACCCCGCTGCCGCGGCGGCAAGCCACGAGGCGGGACCTGCCAGCGGCCTGAGGGCCGATGAGTCCGACGACGGCTGCGTGGTCACCCTCTTTGCCCAGGGCGTCGTCCTCGCCCTGTCGCTCCTCGCCCTGGCCTTCACCGGCCAGACGATCCGCCTCTCAGATTTCGCGCACGTCGACCGGGTGATCCCGGACGCGCCCCGCTACCTGCGCCTGCCCGCGCAGGCTCCGCCCCTGGCCTGAGCCCTTCCGCCGGCCGGCGGGACCGAGCACCCGAAGGGTGCCGTCCCGCCGCATGACCCGGCGTTCCGCCGCTCCCCGGTGTCCCCGACGCCGCGCTTGCGGCATGGCTAGCGACCCGGGTGCACCGCCGCCCGGATGCCCAGGTGCTACACATCAGATCCATCATGAATTTCCGCAGTCTCATCATTCCCCTCATCGCCCTCGGCGCGGCCTCCCAGGCCCGAAGCCAGGACGCACCCTCCCCCGCGGTGCCCGGCCAGGCCGCCGCATCGAAAGTCACCGAGCTCGACGCCATGGTCGTCACGGGGGAGCTCGACGAAACCCGCGGGCTCATCCAACCGAGCCTCGGCGCCACCTCGTTCATCATGGACGAGCAGCAGATCCTCAACCTGCCGCAGGGGGCGGACGCGCCCTTCAACCAGGTGCTGCTGCGGGCTCCCGGAGTGGCCGAGGACTCGGCCGCGAACGGCGACCTGCACGTCAGGGGCGAGCACGGCAACCTCCAGTACAGGATCAACGACGTCCTCCTCCCCGAGGGGATCACGGGGTTCGGCCTCGAGCTCGACCCGCGCTTTGTCCAGAGCATGCAGCTGATCACCGGCTCGCTGCCCGCTCAGTACGGCTTCCGCACCGCGGGCATCGTCGACATCCAGACGAAGACCGGCGGCTTCGACCATGGCGGCGAGGCGTCCCTCTACGGGGGCAGCTTCGACACGGTGCGCCCGAGCGTCGAGTGGGGCGGATCCAGCGGGAACCTGAGCTACTTCGCGGACGCGAGCTACGACCACAACAGCCTGGGGATCGAGAGCCCCACGGCCGGCACGTCTGCGATCCACGACGACACGGACCAGTACAAGGCATTCACCTACCTGTCCTACATCCTCGACCACGGCAGCCGCCTCACCTTCATGGGCGGCGCGTCCTACAGCGACTACCAGGTGCCCGACACGCCCGGGCTTTCAGCGGGGACCGCCCCGGACGGGACGCAATGGGTGCCCGGGACGTTCGCCTCCTCCGCGCTCAACGAGAGGCAGAACGAGCAGAACTACTACGCGGTCGCGACCTACCAGAGGTCGGCGGGCGACCTCAACACCCAGGTCTCGGCCTTCGCGCGCGAGAGCGCCGTGCACTTCACGCCCGATCCCGTCGGCGACCTCTACTTCAACGGCGTGGCGAGCGACGTCGACAGGACGCTCTACTCCGCGGGCGTGCAGGGCGACGGCAGCTACGGCCTCGGCGACAACCACACGATCCGAGCCGGCTTCACGTTCCTCGACGAATCCGTCGACGCGGTCTCGGCCACGACGGTGTTCCCCGTCGACGACGCAGGCAACCCCGACGGCCCCGCGTTCACGATCAACGACAGGGAGACGCTTCACGGCCTCTTCTACGGGGCCTACCTCCAGGACGAGTGGAAACTGACGCCCGGCCTGACGCTCAACTACGGGGCGCGCCTGGACGCGTTCGACTCGACGTTCGACAGCGAGGGCCAGCTGAGCCCGCGCATCAACCTCATCTGGCAGCCCACGGCGTCGACCACGCTCCATACGGGCTATGCGCGCTACTTCACGCCGCCCCCGGTCGAGAACGTGCCCGCGGGCACGGTGATGCAGTTTGAGGGCACCTCTAACCAGACCGCTTCGGCCGAGGACGACCCCGTCAGGTCTGAGCGCTCCGACTACTACGACGCCGGCATCACCCAGAGGATCGGCAAGGGCCTGCAGCTCGGCCTCGACGGCTACTACAAGCGCGCCAGGAACCAGCTCGACGACGGCCTTTTCGGCCAGACGCTCATCCTCTCCGCGTTCAACTATGCGAAGGGCGAAATCTACGGCCTCGAGCTGTCCGGCTCCTACTCCGTGGGCGGCTTCACCACCTACCTCAACCTTGCCCACTCGGTGGCGAAGGGCGAGGACTGGGACTCGGCGCAGTTCCTCTTTGATGCCGCGGACCTGGCCTACGTGAAGACCCACCCCATCTTCCTCGACCACGACCAGGCCCTCTCCGGGTCCTTCGGCGCCGACTACGTGTGGAGACGCCACCGGGGCGACACCCGGGTCTACGTGGACGCGCTCTACGGCACCGGCCTGAGGACCGACTCGACCGCTCCCGACGGCTCCAACATCCCGAACGGCGGAACCGTGCCCGCATACTACTCGGTCAGCGTCGGCGGCGAGCAGAGCTTCAAGGTCGGGGCGCACCGCACCTGGAAGGTCCGCCTCGACATCGTCAACATCACCGACAACGCGTACGAGCTGAGGGACGGCTCGGGCGTCGGGGTCAACGCCGCGCAGTACGGGATGCGGCGCGGCTTCTTCGGAAGCGCCTCGTACTCGTACTAGCGCTCACCCCCGCGCGAACGCGAGGAGCGGGGCCATGTCGCCGGAATCCGCCGCCCGCATCGCGTCGGCGTACCGTGCGCGCGCGGCTCCCGGCTCCCGGGAGCCCCAGGTCAGCGGCGCCTCGCCGTGGGACGCGACGACGATGTCGGCGAGGAGCCGCGCGTGCCGCCCGTTCCCGTTCGTCCACGGGTGGATCGCCGCGAGCCTCTGGTGGAGCCGCACCGCGGCCTCGTGGACCGGGTACGTCGCGTAGCGAAGCCAGCCCTCCGCGTCGTCCATGAACAGGCCCACGCCCTCGGCGATCCGGTGGGGCTCCCAGCCGGGGGTGCGCTCCGCCGCGCGGTAGCGGCCCGCACCCCGCCAGATGCCGTTGAACATGCGGCGGTGGAGCTCGCGGGCGAACGCCTCCGTCAGGAGGTCTCCGCGCCGCAGCACGTATCCGCGCATCGCCCACACCCGGGCGGCGTTGATGTTGAGCCTCTCGATCTCGTCCAGCTGGCGCCGCGTGGACAGGCTCGGCAGGAGCATGGCCCTTTCCTCGGGCGTGATCGGCGATTCCGCGGCGGGAGCGTCAGCGGGCATCGTCCTGCGCTCCCGGGTCCTTCAGTGCCATCGAATGGTCCGTGGCCTTGAGGTGCATCGCCGCGGGATCATGGATCTGGGCCAGCTCGGCGTAGGAGCGCGCGACGGACTCCCTTGGCACGATGAAATACACGAGCTCGCACCCCATGGCCTCGGCGGCGCGGGCCAGCGACGCCACGCTGAGCGTGCCGCGCTCCTCGGCCGCCTCGAACTGGGCATAGGACTGGCGTTTCACGCCCATCGCGCGGGACACCCCGCCCTGCGTCAGCCCGGTCGCCTCGCGCACGGCGCGCAGCCAACCCCTCGCGGGCCGGGCCGCCGCCGGCCGAGCCGCAGTGAGCGCCTCGACCTTCTGCTCCAGGCCCTCGAGCAGGATGGCTTTGATTTCTGTGCTTATTCAGTCTTTAGACTGCCTTAGTTATATAAAGGCAATCTAAAACATGCCCATCACTGTTTTTAGCAGTCTTTAAATTACCTATTTGTCTGTTCGCGCAAAAATGAGGCTTTTCGACTCATCGAGGCCGCCTGGACCATGACATTCGAAACGGTGATCAACGCTCCGCCGACAAGGAGCGACCAGGTCGCACGCTCGTTCGGATAGGAGATCGCGGCCCACACCGAGAACAGCGCGGGCAGGAACAGGGAGAAAACGGAGGCGAACAGGGGCTCCACGCAGTAGATCAGCCCCGCCTCGGTCGACGTGATCTTGGGCTGCCAGGCGTTCATGATCGAGAACGCCCCGATGGTGCAGACGACAGCCAGCGTGAGCGTGAGGCCGAGCCACGCCGGCGAGGCCCACGGCACGAGGAGGGCCCCCGCGCTCGGCGCCGTGGCGGCGGCGAGCGCCAGGAACGCGGCCGCCTGCAGCGTGAACATGACGAGCGTGATCGAGCCGGGGCGGTTGCCCGCGAATTCCGGCCTCTCGATCCAGAGGATCTGGCCGGTGAAGAAAAGGGAGCAGAGGAGCGTCTCGGCCTCCCCCCTCCCGAACCGCAGCGTCCTCCAGTCGAAGTGGCCGAGTATGGCGACGCCGGCCAGCACAAGGACGCAGCCGAGCCAGACGACCGCGCTGGGGCTTCGCCGGCTGCGAAGCGCAATCCACGCGGGGATGAGTATCGCGGAGAACTGCGTGAGGAAGGAGGACGTGGACGCCTCCGTGAACTGGAGGCCGTCCGTCTGCAGGAAGGTCCCGGCGGCGGCGAAGGCCCCCAGGCCCACGCCCTGCTTGATCTCGCTGCGGGTCGCCCGCGCGGTGCCGCTTCGCCGGAAGAGCAGGAGCAGGAGCGCGGCCAGGACGAACCTCGGCGCGAGGGCCAGAGCCGCGACGAACCATGTCCCGGCATGGGGCAGCAGAAGGCGGTTGAGGGCCGTGACCGACTTGATCACCGGGAAGCTCAGCCCCCAGTAGAGGTTCGCCAGCACGAGCATGGCGAGGGCGCGCCTGTGCAGGGAGAGGGGGGCTTCGGTCATGGGGTCGTGTGTCCGGGGAACCGCAGCGAGGGTGCCCGCCGCCCGGGGCCCAGCCAAGAGGGAACGCCGCCAGATTTAACGCGGGCGCAGCCCGAGACGTCTCGACATCGGCGGCGGCTGCGGGCACTCCTCACGGAGAAACCCCAAAGAAAATGGCGAAATCGGGAGACGACCGGAAGATGTCGAAGAAGGCCTACGAGGCGCGCCTTCGCGACGTCCGCGCATCGCTCATCCGCATGCAGGTCGAGCTCAAGTCCGCCAAGTTTCCGGTCATCCTCGTAATCGGCGGGGTGGAGGCCTCGGGGAAGGGGGATGTCGTCAACATCCTGAACGGCTGGCTCGACCCGCGCGGATTCGAAACCTTCGCGTTCCACGAGCCGACCGACGAGGAGAGGGACCGGCCCGCCATGTGGCGCTACTGGCGGACGCTCCCGCCGGCCGGCCGCATGGCGATCTACGCCGGCGGCTGGCACGCCGACGCGCTCCACGAGGATCCCCGGAGCGCGCGGGAGCTCGCGCAGTTTGACGCCACGCTCCGCAGGTTCTTCTGGTTCGAGGGCCAACTCGCGGCGGCCGGGGCGCTGATCATCAAGATCTGGCTGAACCTATCCAAGTCGGCCCAGAGGGCCAGGCTCCGGGAGCTCGAGTCGGACCCGCGGACGGCCTGGCGGGTGACCCCGGACGACTGGAAGAGCCAGCGCGATTACGAAAGGCTTTCGCGCCTCTCGGAGCGAATGCGGAGCGCGACCCACCAGCCCGGGGCGCCCTGGTACATCGTCGATTCGGGGGACCCCCGCGCCCGCAACCTCGCGGTCGCGGACATCCTGCTCTCCCGCTTCCGCATCCACATGCGGGCGCGCAAGCGCGCCGCCGCCTCGCGCCGGCGGCGCGGCAAGCAGGTCGTCCCGCTGAGGCCGGCGGGGCTGCGCCGCCTGCTTTCCCTTCCCCTGGATAGCAAACTGTCGCAGCCCTCGTACGAGAAGAAGAGGGACAAGTGGCTGGGCCGGCTGAACAAGGCCGTGCGCGCCGCGGGGCAGGAGCGCCGCTCCGTCGTATGGGTGTTCGAGGGCTGGGACGCGGCGGGCAAGGGGGGCGCCATCCGCCGTCTAACGGACGCGATCGACGCGCGCGACTTCCGGGTCATCCCGGTCTCGAAGCCGACGGATGAGGAGAAGGCCCACCACTACCTCTGGAGGTTCTGGAGGCACCTGCCGCGGGCCGGCATGGTGACGATCTACGACCGCTCGTGGTACGGGCGCGTCCTCGTCGAGCGCCTGGAGGGCTTCGCGACCGAGGCCGAGTGGAGGCGCGCCTACCGCGAGCTGAACGAGTTCGAGCGCGAGCTCGCCGAGCACGGGGTGATCGTCCTGAAGTTCTGGCTGCACATCGGCAAGGAGGAGCAGCTCAAGAGGTTCCGCGACCGGGAGGCGACGGCCTACAAGAGCCACAAGATGGACGCCGAGGACTGGCGCAACCGCCGGAAATGGGCGTCGTACGAGATCGCCGTCGGCGACATGCTGGCCCTGACCAGCTCGCGCCACGCTCCCTGGCACCTTGTCGCCGCGAACAACAAGCGGCACGCCCGACTAGAGATCATCAAGACCTCCTGCCGCCAGATCGAGGCCGCGCTCGGCAAGTGACCGCCGGGGCCTGAAAGCAAAAACGCCGCGGACTTTCGTCCGCGGCGTGAAATATGCGAAACGTGTCCGGGGGCTTAGGAAACGTGGCCCGAGACGAGCTTCGTCATCTCGAACATGCTGACCTTGGACTTGCCGCTGAACACGGCCTTGAGGGCTGCGTCGGCGTTGATCATCTTCCTGTCCTTCTTGTCCTGGAGGCCGTTCTTCTTGATATAGTCCCAGAGCTTCTTTGTGAGCTCCGTGCGGGGAAGCGGCTTTGAGCCGACAACGGCGGAAAGTGCGCCGTCGGGAGTTACCGGTTTCATGAACGCGGCGTTAGGTTTGCGAGCTGATTTTTTAGCCATATAGAACTTTTGTTGTAGGGTGTTTTACTGTGAACGCAATTCATTTCTAGAGGGAAAATCCCCCATTTTCCGAGAAAAATCTTTCCAATATATTTACGCGCGCAATCAGCGCCTGTCGTCGACCTGGACGAACTGCCGGTAGAGCGCGGCGTAGTGGCCGCCCTTCGCAAGGAGCGCCGGATGCGTCCCGCGCTCGATGATGCGGCCCTGGTCAAGCACGAGCACGAGGTCCGCGGTGCGGATCGTGCTCAGCCTGTGCGCCACCACGAAGCTCGTGCGCCTGCGGAGGAGCGTCGCGAGCGCGGTCTGCAGGCGCGACTCCGTGAGGGCGTCGATCGAGCTCGTCGCCTCGTCCAGGATGACGATGCGCGGGTCGGCGAGGAGCGCGCGCATGAAGCAAACGAGCTGGCGCTGGCCGACGGAGAGCCCCGCGCCCCGCTCGCCGACCTGGGTGTGCAGGCCGTCCTGCAGCTCGCCGAGGAAGTCGAGGCAGCCGAGTCTCTCTGCCGCGTCCCTGACGTCGGACTCGGTCGCGCCCGGCCGGCTCAGCTGGATGTTCTCGAGGACCGACCCGCTGAACAGGAAGTTCTGCTGCTGCACCATCCCCATCTGGCGGTGGAGGGAGCGCCCCGTCACGGCGCGGATCTCCCTGCCGTCCACCAGGACCTCGCCCGCCGTGGGCAGGTAGAACTTCGAGACAAGGTTGATGATCGAGCTCTTGCCGCTCCCCGTGTGGCCGACAAGGGCGATCGTCTGCCCGGGCTCCGCCGTGAAGTTGATGTCGTGGAGGACGAGCCTCGCGGGGTCGTAGCCGAAGGACACGCCGCGGAACTCCACGCGCGCGCCCATGCCCTCGCCCGCGCCGCCGCGGGGATCGGCGAGCGCCGCCGCCGCCGGGTCGTCCTCCCAGTCGGGCTTCATGTCGACGAGGTAGAAGATGCGCTCGGCGCTGGCCATGGCCACGAGGCCCTGGTTGTACTGGTTTCCGATGATGGTGAAGGGCGAGAAGAAGAAGTTCGACAGCAGGATGAACATGATGAGGTCGGTCGGCTCCATCCCGTGGTGGAAGATGCGCCAGCCCCCGACGATCAGCAGCGTCGCGACGAAGAACTGGCTGTTCAGCTCGAGGATCGGCGCCAGCACGGCCGAGGTCCGGGCGAGGGCGATGTTGTAGCGCGAATGGTCCGAGAGCAGGCTCCTGAAGAGCCCGGCGTTCGTGTCCTGCCTCACGAAACCCTGGGTGACCCGTATCCCGTTCACGGACTCGGCGAGGGTCGCCGTCACGCGGCTGAAGCTGTCGGCGGCGGCGCGCGTGAGGCGGCTCAGCTTCATCCTGAAGTGGTTGTTCACCGCCCAGAGGATCGGCGCCATGCCCACGACGACCATGAACATCTTCCAGTCCCTCCACGCGAGAACGGCGGCCGTGAAGGCCATCTGCCCGAACTGGATCGCGCTCACGAACCCCACGTCCTGCACGCCGACCCGCACCGCCTCCACGTCGCTGGTCACGCGGCTCAGGATCCGGCCGAGCTTCATCCTGTGGAAGAAGCTCATCGGCTGGCGCTGCGTCTTCGCGAAGATGTCCGAGCGCAGCCCGTTGACGACGGTCTCGCCGATCTCGAGCGCGTAGCGCTGGCGGAAGTGGAACATCACGTCCGTCACGACCGCGAGCGCCGTGAACTCGAGCGTCCCCACGAGTATCCCGTGGACGTCGCCGTGGGCGATCGGGCCGGTGATGACCGTTGCCGTGAGCCAGGCGAGGGCGGGCAGCTGGGCCGCCCGGATGACGGTCAGGACGACCATGACCCATAGCTTGCCGCGGACCGGGCCCGCGTAGCCGAGGAGCCTGCGCACGAGCCTCCAGTCGAGGGGCTTGAAGTACTCCTCGTCGTCGTCCTCGTCGCGCACGCGGTGGACGAGGATCAGGTCGGGCGTCCTGGGCTTGTCGGCGCTCATGCCCTCACCCCCGGGGGTTCCTGAAGCTCGCGCCCGTCGACCAGCTGGAGGTTGGCGACGTGCAGGTACGGCCCGGGCACCTTGATCAGCTCGGCGTGGGTCCCCCTCTGGACGATGCGCCCGTTCTCGAGCACGATGATCAGGTCCGCGCGCCGCAGCGTGCTGAGGCGGTGGGCGACGATGAAGGTCGTCCTGCCCGCGATCGCGCGGTCCAGGGCCTCGAAGATCTCGTGCTCGGTTTCGCTGTCGATCGCGGCCGTGGGGTCGTCGAGCAGCAGGATCGCAGGCTCCAGAAGGACGGCGCGCGCGATGGCGAGGCGCTGGCGCTGGCCGCCCGAGAGGCTGTTGCCGCTCTCCCCGAGCACCGTCTCGTAGCCCTTCGGCAGGCCCATGATGAAGTCGTGGGCCGCGGCGACGCGCGCGGCCCGCTCGATCTGCGCCTGCGTCGCGTCGGGGTGGCCGAAGGCGATGTTGGCGGCGACGGTGTTGGAGAAGAGGAAGCTCTCCTGGAAGACCGTGCCGATGTTGCGGCGCAGGTCGTCCAGGTGCAGCCGGCGGACGTCGATGCCGTCGATCAGGAGGCGGCCCTGCGACACGTCGTAGAACCTCGGGATGAGGCTCATGAGGACGCTCTTGCCCGAGCCCGTCGCCCCGAGGATAGCCACGCACTCGCCCGGCTTCACCTCGAGCGTCACGTCCCGCAGGACGGGGTCCAGCTTGCCGTACTCGAAGGACACGCCCTCGAAGCGGACCGCTCCCTCGAAGCGGGCGCGGCGCACGGCGTCGGGCGCCGACCGAACGTCGACGGGCGCGTCGAGGATCTCAAAGACGCGCTTCGCCCCGATGAGCGACTGCTGGACGGAGTTGACGATCGCGGCGACGTTGTTCACCTGCCCGGCGAACTGGTCCAGGAGGCCCGCGAACACGACGAGGCCCGCGCCGAGCGGCAGCGAGCCGCGGGCGACCAGCATCCCGCCGTAGCCGAGGAGGACGATGGTGTTGATGCGCGTGAGGAATCCCGCGGTCGGCGAGAAGAGGCTCACCAGCCAGAAGATGTTGTACTGCTGCGCGAGGATCGCCGTGTTGCCCGCCTCGAACTTCTCGCGGTTCTCGTCCTCGCGGCCGAAGCCCTTGACGACGGCGATCCCCTGGATGCTCTCCGCCAGGTACTGCACCATCCTCTCGACGAGGTTCCGGTTCTCGGCGTACTCGGGCTGGATCCTGCGGGAGAAGAGGGTGGCCAGGACCCACAGCACCGGCGTCGTCGCGAGGCAGGCGAGCGTGAGGCCGGGGCTCAGGCTCGCCATGTAGACCGCGTAGACGGTCAGCGAGATGACCATGATCACGCTCTGGATGAGGACCTGGTCGACGAACATCCTGACGGACTGCACGTCGCCGGTCACCCGCGTGATGATCGAGCCGGTCGTGTTGGCGTCGAAGAAGCGGAAGCTCAGCCTCTGGAGCTTGTCATAGATCTCGGCGCGCAGGTCCACGACCAGCTTCTGCTGCACGAGGATGTTGACCAGGACGGCGTAGACGTAGTTCAGGAAGGCCCTGCACACGGAGAGGGCCAGGATCAGCCCCCCGAGCACCGCGAGCACGTGCATGGGGTGCCACGCCGCCGGCAGGCTGAAATGCAGGAACCGGATGACCGCCTGGGGGGCGGGGTCCGACGCCTTGTGCCCGACGACCTGGCGGATGTAGTCGATGCCGACGCCCGTGAAGCTGAGGCCGAAGAGGCCCATCGTCAGCAGGATGAGCTGGATGCCGAGGACCTGCAGGCAGCGCAGCCGGTAGCGCCATGCCAGCCCGAAGAGGCGGCGGATCAGCACCGGGTTCGAGGGCCCGGCGGCGGCGCTTGTGAGCGGAGGTCCCATTTGGGCCTCACGCTAGCCGGACGGGCGCCACGTGCACGAAATTTCCGTCCGGTATGCGCTAGCGGTTCGGGGGGGCGGGCGGCGCGTTGTTCTGCGCCTCCTGGGCGGCCTTCTCGCGCTCCTGCCTGCGCCTGCGGACCTCCTGCGCCACGGCGTCCAGCCTCTTCTGCTCGTCCGCGGGGTTCGGGTTGAGCGCCACCCTGCCGGGGAGCCCGGGCGCCGGGGCCGAGGGCGGGCCCAGGCTCGCGGCGCCGGCTGAGTCCACCTTCGCCGCCTTGAGCGTGAGCTTCATGCTCTTGCCCTGGTAGTCGACGCTGATGGTGTCGGACTCGGGGCTGGCCGACCTGACGACGAAGTCGTGCCCCGTCTCGTTCATCCCGATCCAGACGCTCTTCTTCTTGGCCGTGTCAAAGATGCAGAAGGCGAGGCCGTTTGGGGTCGGCATGAGCCCGCGGAGCTCGATCGGGGACGAGGGGCCGGCGGCGGCCCCCGCCGCGGCCGCGTTCGGGGCGAGGAAGGGGGACACCGGCGCCAGGTCGGCGTGCAGGGGCCCCGCCATTCCCATAGCGGCCAGCGCCGGGACGACCGCCCTCAAACCGCGATATGGATGCCGCATGCCCATGATGTTTCCCACGGTGCAATAGACGCAGGGGGCGGCTGCGGTCAAGCGGCCTGCGGCCGGGCCCTCCCGGCGGTCTCGTCTGGACGGCGTTTGAAAGGGGTGATTAAATTCCGCGAGTACCCAGGGATCCGCGGGCCCAACGGGCCCCGCCGGGCATATTTCAACCAACTCACAATCACGGCCTTAAGGTGAACACTTTCCAACCCGACGAGGAGGCCGCGGCGGCGCGCGGACGGCCATGACGCCCCAGCTGTCCCGCATGGCGCGCCTGGCGCTCGCCCCGCTTGCCGTGCTCCTGGCGCTCGGCGGCTGCTCGCGGGGAGGCCCGAAGCCCTGGCAGGGCTACCTCGAGGGCGACTTCGTCTATGTCTCCTCGCCGCTCGCCGGGCGCCTCGAAAAGCTCTCGGTGACCAAGGGCTCGCGGGTGGCCGAGGGGGCCCCCCTCTTCGAGCTTGAGCGCGCGGCCGAGGTCGACGCGCAGCGCCAGGCGGCCCAGCAGATGCAGGCCGCGAGGGACCAGCTCGCGGACCTGAAGACGGGCTCCCGCCCGGAGGAGATCGCCGCGCTCGACGCGCGCCTGGGGGCGGCCCGCGCGGCGGCGGAGCTTTCACGGCTCGAGCTCGCGCGCCAGGACGAGCTCTTCAGGACGGGCGCGATCTCGGCGAGCGACCACGACCGGGCGCGGCTGACGGACGTGGCCAACCAGCGCGCCGTCGACGAGGACGCGGCGCGCCTCGACACGGCCCGCCTCGGGGGCCGCGCCGACGCCGTCTCCGCGGCGGGCGCGTCCGTCCGCGCGGCGGCCGACGCGGCGTCGCGCTCCCAGTGGGCCGTCGACCAGAAGTCCCAGGCCGCGCACAGCGCGGGCCTCGTCTACGACACCCTCTACCGCGAGGGCGAGTTCGTGGCCGCCGGGGCCCCGGTGGTCGTGCTGCTGCCCCCCGCGAACATCAAGGTGCGGTTCTTCATCGGCGAGGCGGACTTCGCCCGGCTCAAGGCGGGGGACCGCGTGTCCGTGGGCGTCGAGGGAC
The DNA here is from genome assembly GCA_964509885.1 of uncultured Opitutaceae bacterium. Classification (GTDB taxonomy): domain Bacteria; phylum Verrucomicrobiota; class Verrucomicrobiia; order Opitutales; family Opitutaceae; genus Palsa-1447. The sequence goes on from CAZDZL010000023.1 coordinate 41,172, forward strand.
TCCCCTCCCCGCTCGAGGCGACCGTGAGCTACCTGTCACCACAGCCTGAATACACGCCCCCCGTCCTCTACAACCGGGACAACCGCGCGAAGCTCGTCTACATGGTCGAGGCGGTGTTCGCGCCCGGGGCCGCCGCCGACCTGCACCCGGGTCAGCCCGTGGACGTCGAGCCGGCGGCCCGATGAGCGGCGCGGGCGAGTTCGCGATCGACGTCTCGGGCGTCACGAAGCGCTTCGGGACGAAGACGGTCGTGAACGCGATCGACCTGCAGGTCCGCCGGGGCGAGATCTACGGCTTCCTCGGCCCCAACGGGAGCGGCAAGACCACGTTCATCCGGATGCTGTGCGGGCTCCTCACGCCCGACGGGGGCACGGGCACGTGCCTCGGCCACGACATCCTCACGGAGCAGTCCCTCATAAAGCGGGAGGTCGGGTACATGACCCAGCGCTTCAGCTACTATGAGGACCTGAGCATCCGCGAGAACCTCGACTTCATCGCGCGCATCTACGGAATGGCCGACCGCGAGGCCGCCGTGCAGAGGAGCCTGGAGGGCCTCGGCCTCGAGAACCGCAGCGGCCAGCTCGCGGGGCAGCTCTCCGGGGGATGGAAGCAGAGGCTCGCCCTGGCGGCCTGCCTGATCCACCGCCCCCAGCTCCTCCTCCTGGACGAGCCCACCGCGGGCGTGGACCCGAAGGCGAGGCGCGAGTTCTGGGACGAGATCCACCGCCTCTCGGCCCAGGGCATCACGATCCTCGTCACGACCCACTACATGGACGAGGCCGAGCGCTGCCACCGGATCGCCTGCCTCGCCTACGGCAACCTCCTTGTGCGCGGGACCGTCGCCGAGGTGGTCCGGGGCGCGGGCCTCGCGACCTGGGCCGTCGAGGGTGGGGACCTGGCGGCGCTGGCGGCGGCGCTCAAGGGGCAGCCGGGGGTGGAGCAGGTCGTGCCCTTCGGGAACACAATCCACGTGAGCGGGCGCGACGCGGCCGCCCTGGAGGCGACGCTGTCCCGGGTGTGCGGCGCGGGCCGGGCGCGCACCCGCATGGAGTCCGGCCTCGAGGACGTGTTCATCGGCCTGATGGACAGGGCGGAGGACAACTACCGCTAGGGGGGCGACCATGGGCCAATTCACATTCCACCGGCTGTGGGCCGTCGTGATGAAGGAGTTCATCCAGATGCGGCGCGACCGCGTCACCTTCGGGATGATGGTCGGCATACCGCTCCTGCAGCTCACGCTGTTCGGCTACGCGATAAACTCGGACCCGAAGAACCTCCCCACCGCGCTTCGGCTCGCCGACGAGGGGCCGTTCACGAGGACCATCGTGGCCGAGATGAGGGCGAGCAAGTACTTCGAGCTCGTGCGCATCACCGACTCCGAGGCCGAGGTGGAGCACATGCTGCGGCTCGGCACCGTCCAGTTCGTGGTCAACATCCCGGACGACTTCACGCGCAGGGTCCTGCGGGGCGAGCGGCCGACCGTGCTCATCGAGGCGGACGCGACCGACCCGGCGGCGACAGGCCCGGCGATCGCCGCCTTCCGCGCCATCGCGGACACGGCCCTCGACCGGGACCTCACGGGGCCCCTCGCGAGGCTGCGCGGCGCCCCGGGCCCCGTAGACTTCGAGGTGCACGCGCAGTACAACCCCGAGAACATCACCCAGTACAACGTCGTGCCCGGGCTGATGGGGGTCGTGCTCACGATGACGATGGTGATCATCACGGGCCTCGCGATCACCCGCGAGCGCGAGCGGGGCACGATGGAGAACCTCCTCGCCACGCCGGTGCGGCCGTTCGAGGTGATGCTCGGCAAGATCCTCCCCTACATCGCCGTGGGCTACGTCCAGGTGACCCTGATCCTGATCGCGGCGAGGTTCCTTTTCAATGTGCCCATGGTCGGCAGCCTCTCGCTCCTGTACTGCGTCGCGCTCCTCTTCATCGCGGCCAACCTTGCCATGGGGATCACGCTCTCGACCCTGGCGAAGAACCAGCTCCAGGCGGTGCAGATGGCGTTCTTCTTCTTCCTTCCGTCGATCCTGCTCTCCGGGTTCATGTTCCCGTTCCGCGGGATGCCCGTGTGGGCCCAGTGGATCGGCTCCTGCCTCCCTATCACCCACTTCCTGCGGATCATCCGCGGCATCCTCCTGAAGGGCAACGGGCTCGTCGAGATCACGCCCGAGATATGGCCGATCGCCCTCTTCGTCGTCGTCGCGATGACGGTCGGGGTGAAGCGCTACAGGCAGACGCTGGACTAGCGATGCGACGCGGCCCGGTTTAAGCTGGGGCAACGCCATGCAAAGACCCCCCGTCACCTCCCCGCTCCGGCGCGCGCTCCTTGCCGCCGCCCTCTTCGGCTCCCTGTGCGCCCGCGGCGCGCCGGCGCCCGTTGCGATCCCTGTCCTTGTCATCACGACCTACGAGACCGGCAAGGACCGGGGGGACACCCCCGGCGAGCTCCAGTTCTGGGCGGAGAGGCAGGACCTCGCCCAGGAGATCAAGGTGCCCGGGGTCGACCACCCTCTGCTGACGAACGGCAAGGGGCTCTACGCCATGGTGTCGGGGACGACCTCCCGGTGCGCGCTGCAGATCATGGCCCTGGCGGACGACCCGCGCTTCGACCTGACCCACACGTATTTTGTGGTCAGCGGCATCGGGGGCGGGTTCCCGCGGGTCATGTCCCTCGGGAGCGCCGTCTGGGTCCGGACCGTCGTGGACGGCAATCCCGCCTTCGAGATCGACAGCCGCGAGATCCCGCAGGGCTGGTCCTCAGGGCTTATCGCCATCGGCGCGACGAAGCCGGGCCAGGGATCCGCGAACATCGACTCGGTCCCGGCGGCCGGGGCGTCCGAGGACTCCTCGGGCGGGGTCGGCACGGTCGCCTTCAGGCTCAACCCGTCGCTCGTCGAGTGGGCCTACGCGCTGACGAAGGACGTGCCGATCCCCGAAAGCGACGCGCTCCGCGCGTTCGGCCGCAGGTTCACGGGCTATCCCGCGGCCCTGCAGCCCCCGTCCGTCCTGATGGGTGACAGCATCGCCTCGGACCGGTTCTTCCATGGGGAGATCATGGCGCGCTGGGCCGAGGACTGGGACCGGATCTACACGCGGGGCGCGGGGAGGCTCGCCATCTCGGATTGCGAGGACGCCGGCGTCTGCCTGGCGATGCAGCGGCTGTCGGCGATGGGCCGCGTGGACTTCAGGCGCCTGCTCATCCTCAGGACGGCCTGCAACTTCACGGTGCCGCCGGCGGGAGTCACCGCGGAGCAGAGCCTCTTCGGCGACACCATCTCGGACTCGAGCGGGACCGCCTACATCCCCGCGCTCGAGGCGGACTACCGCGTCGGCAGCGTGGTCGCGCTGAAGCTCCTCGCGGGATGGGACAAGTACCGCGAGCAGGTCCCCTGAGGCCGGCGGCCCGGCCCCTCAGGCCTTGACGGGGCCCTGCCCGACCGCGGGCGCCTCCATGCGGATCACGGGGTCCGGGTACTGGAGCGTGACCCCGCGCGCGGCGCACGAGCGCAGGATCGCGAAGTTGACCCTCTCCCTGACCGCCATGTGGGATTCCCAGTCGGGATCGGAGGTGAAGTAGAGGATCTGCACCCGCAGGGAGGAGTCGCTGAAGTCCGCCAGGCTGGCGACGATCAGGCCCTGGTGCACGCCCGGGTCGGCCCGGAGCAGCGCGCGGATGTCGGCGAGGACGAGCTGGAGCTTCTCAAGCGGGCTGTCGTACGTCACGCCCAGCGTCGCGTCCACGCGCCGCTGGGGCATCCGCGTGAAATTGGTGATCACCTCGTTGGCCACCGTCTTGTTCGGGATCACGATCTGCGTCCGCTGGGCCGTCCTCAGCCGCGTCGAGCGGAGCCCGATCTCCTCCACGGTGCCCTCGTTCTCCTTTATCCTGATGTATTCGCCGACGTAGAAGGGCTGGTCCATGACGACCACGAACGAGCCGAAGAGGTTCGCGATCGTGTCCTGGGCCGCCAGGGCGAAGGCGAGGCCGCCGATCCCCAGGCCGGCGAGGAAGGTCTTCACCTCGAAGCCCAGGCTCTCGAACACGACGAGGATGCTGAAGGCGATGAAGAACGCCCCGAGGGTCCTCTTGATGAGCGGGATGAAGGCGGCGATGTGGAGCCGGCGCGCGTGGGCGCCGACGGCGAAGTGGTCGATCATGGCGCCGCCGGCGCACGCGATCCCCCAGAGCATCACGGCGGCGAACGCGCCCCGCTCGCCCATGTGCACCACGGTGGGCACCGCCTCCCACATGGGGACGATCGAAAGGGCCGCGATCACCCCGCACAGGATCACCAGCGTCGCGAACGGCGCCTCGAGCGCCGGCACCATGAGCTGGTTGTTGGCCCTCGCCGAGAGCTTCTTGACCTGCGAGAAGACCATCCCGACCGCGAACCGGGCCAGGACGTAGGCGATCAGGACGATAAGGAGGGCGGCGATCCACCGCGCGGTCGCCTCGTCCATGGCGCCCGGGAAGAACCTTTCCTGGAGTCTGTCGATGAGGCGCAGGAGCGGGGCCGCCTGCGCCCCGATGGGAACGGGGACTGCCATGGGAGGACATTGCCAAATCCACACGCTCCCGCAACGTCAAGCTGCGACCGAGCCGGCGCACCCGATGTCCCGCCCACCCCCACCCCCCGCCCGCGCCGTATCCCGCTCCGTCGGCAGGGACGCCCTCGTGGCCCTCCTTTGCGTCGCCCTCGGCCTCGGCTTTGGCGCCGGGGTCTGGCTTCGCCGCGGCTCGGAGCCCGCGCAGCAGTACCTCGCCGGATACCTGATCGAGCTCAGCCTGAGCGTCGACAACGTCATCGTCTTCGCCCTCGTGTTCGAGCAGTTCGGTCTGGATCCGCGGCGCCAGCGCCGCCTCCTCTTCTGGGGCGTCGCGGGCGCGATCGTGCTCCGCTCAGTGTTCATCGTCGCGGGGATCGGCGTCATCTCCCGCTTCACCTGGGTCGTGCCCGTGTTCGGCGTCTTCATCCTGGCGACCGGGCTGCGGCTCGCGCTCCAGAGGAAGGGGCGAAAGCCCCTCGACCCCTCGGGCCGCGCGTTCCGCTTCGTCACCCGCCACGCGCCCGCTGGCCTCGCCGCCCTCATCGTGCTCGAGACGGTGGACCTCGTCTTCGCGCTGGACTCGCTCCCCGCCGTCATCGCGGTGACCCACGACGCCTTCATCGCCGTGTCGTCCAACCTGTTCGCCATCCTCGGCCTGCGCTCCCTCTTCTTTGTCGTGAGCGGGGCGATGCGCGACCTGCGGTTCCTGAGCGCGGGACTTGCGGCCATCCTCTCGTTTGTCGGGATCAAGATGGTCGCCGAGCCCTGGTACAAGGTCCCGACCCCGGCATCGCTGGCGGTCATCGCCGCCGTCCTGGCGGTTTCCGTGGGGGCCTCGCTCGCGGCCAGGGCGAGGCGCCCATCCTGATCCCAGCCCCCGGCCTCGGGGCAAAAAAAGGCCGGAGGCCCCTGGGGGCTTCCGGCCTTTGAAGACTGTCTTGGAAGTCAGCTGACGGCGATCTTGCGGGGTTTCGCCGATTCCGCCTTCGAGAGCTTCACGCGAAGGACACCGTCCTTCAGCTCCGCCTCGATCTTCTCGGAGTCGATCTCGTTGCTGTGCTCGAGCACGAGCTCGAACGCCGCGTCGGACGTCTCGCGGTGGAGGACCGTGCGGCCCTCGGGGATGAGCCCCGAGCGGTTGCCCCGGATCGTGAGCTCCCCGCCCTCGTCGGTGATCTCGAGGCCCTCCTTGGCGACGCCGGGAAGGTTCACGGTGACGTCGTAGCCGGCCGCGGTCTCAGTGATGTCGTAGCTCGGCCTGCGGGTCGAGCATGCGTCCGACCCGGCGCAGGCGCCGTTGGAGGTCGGTGTGAGTGTGTTGAAGAATGACATGGTTGTTTCCTTTGTTATAGTGTGGGTGCTCAGTTGACCTGAACGTTGATCTTCTTCGGCTTGTCCTCCTCCTTGCGGGGAAGGGTCACGGTGAGGACGCCGTTCTCATATACGGCGGAGACCTTGTCGGCCTGGACCTCGTCGGTGATGCTGACCAGCCTTCTGTAGGAGACGGCAGTCTCGCCCTCGCCGGACTTCTCCTTGCGGGAGGCCTGGATCGAGAGGGATCCGTCGACGATCTCGACGCTGATCGCGTCGCGGTTCGCGCCGGGTAGCTCGGCCCGGACGTACGTGTTGTCCTTGTCCTCGTAGAGGTCGACGGGGAACTGCCCGCCGCGGGAGGCGCCGTTGAACCCGGCCAGCGCCGTGCCCAGGAGCCTGTCTATCTCGGCCTCAACGCCGGCTCCGCCGAGGCGGCCGCCAAAGAGGGCGACAGGCGCGGCGCTGCGGGTGCTGGGCTGTGTGAAGTGTATGAATCGCATAGTGCCACCCCTCATGCATGCGCGGTGCCGCCCGCGGCCCCGGCGCAAGTGGCCCATGGCCAGCGCCTTAGCTCCCTGCGAGCGAGTGCCGGATGTGCAGATCCTTCCCACTGTGGGACGCCCGGTGGGCAGTTTTAGCGCACGTCCGGGAACACCCGCCCGAAAACCTTTGCCCGGTCGCACCCCGGCGCTTGGCTGGCTCGCGTGAAACCGACCCAGGCCATCGCCGGCGCCCTCCTGGCCGTGCTCGCCGCCGGATGCGCCCACGCCCCGGAAGCTCGCGCCGGGGCTTCCCTGGACCGGGTGATGAGCCTCGGGGACTTCGACCACGCGCTCCTCTCGACGGCCATTTTCGAGGAGTCGAACCGCGTGCGCGAGGCGCATGGGTCGCCCCCGCTCGGCCACCTTGCCGCCCTGGATGCGGCCGCGGACGAGCAGGCCAGCTACCTCGCGCTCAGCCTCAGCGTCGGGCACAGGAACCCTTTCCTCGGGGAGCGGGACGAGGGGGAGCGCGTCATCCACGAGGGGCTCGACCCGGCGAGGGTCGGCGAGAACGCCATCATGATGCCGGCGGCGGCGCCCGGCTCGCCTGGAGGCGGCTACACCTATGCGTCGTACGCCGCCTTCCTCGTGGGGGGATGGATGGACTCCCCCGAGCACCGCGAGACGCTGCTCGCGCGCAGGTTCACCCACCTCGGCTGCGCGGCGCGCCTCGCCCACGGCTTCGCCCAGGGTGACCAGAGAATATTCGCGGTGCAGGAATTCTTCCGGCCCGCGGACAGGAAGATGGCCAGCCCGGAGGGGGCGGCGCGCCACTAGGGAAGGCGCCTCGCCGCGAACGCAGCAATCCTCTCGCCTAGGCGCGGCGCGCGCGTCTAGGAATGTTCCGATGGCCGCCCGCGTGAAACACACTTCGCCATGAGCCTCACGCGCTTTTCCGTCCCCCCCCTCCACAGGGTCACGCGCACGCTCGCCGCGGTCGCGATGGGCCGCGAGGCGCCGGACCTCGTCATCACCGGGGCCAGGGTCCTCTCGACCTACACGGACCGGATGCACGCGGACAGGGAGGTCTGGATCAAGAGCGGCCGGATCGCCGCGGTGAAGCCGGCGGGCACCTTCAGGCCCGGCAGGGGCGCCGGCGTCCTCCGCTACGACGCGCGCGGCGGGATCGTGGCGCCCGGGCTCGTCGACCCCCACCTCCACATCGAGAGCTCGATGATGACCGCGTGCGCCTACGCCGAGGCGGCGCTTCTCAACGGGACGACGACCATCTTCTGCGACAGCCATGAGATCGGGAACGTCTGCGATGCGCGGGGGGTCGAGTGGATGCTCGAGGACGCAAGGCAGGCGCCCCTCTCGATCTTCCTCACGGTCCCGAGCACGGTCCCGGCGACCGGGCCGAGGTTCGAGACCGCCGGGGGCGACCTCACGCCCGCCAAGATCGGGAGGATCTTCGACCGGTGGCCGGAGGCGGTCGCCCTCGGCGAGAAGATGGACTTCGTGCAGGTCGCCATGGGCGCCCGCCGGAGCCACGCCGTCCTCGCCGAGGCGCTTCGCCGCGGCCGGCCCGTCTCGGGCCACGTCTACGGCCGCGAATTCGTCGCCGCCTACGCGGCCTCTGGCGTCACGGACACCCACGAGGCGATCACGACCGAGATATCGGACGACTTCCTTGAGAACGGCATCTGGGTTTTCCTTCGGGGCGGCAACCCCCGGACCCCCTGGAACTCCCTGCCCCTCGCGATCAAGGCGGTCACGGAGCTCGGTGCCAGCCCGAAGCGGGTCTGCGTCTGCACCGATGACCGCGACGCCGACGACCTGTTCCTCTTCGGGCTGGACTGGGTCGTGCGCTCCGCGGCGAGGGCCGGAATCGCGCCGGTCCTGGCGTGGAGCCTGGGATCGCTCCACCCGGCGACCCGCTTCGGCATGGACGGGGAAATCGGGGGCGTCGCGCCCGCCCGGCGGGCGGACCTGGTCCTCCTGGACGACGCGCTCAAGCCGCAGTGCACCTGGTACGGCGGCGAGCTGGTCGTCAGGAACCGGAGGATCACGCCGATCCTGGAGAAGGCGCTCTCCCGGCGCTATCGGTATCCGCGCGCCGCATACAGGACCGTCGTGCTCCCGGCCAGGCCGAGGCTCATCCCGGAGCTCCCGCGGGGGGCGGTCACGGCGAACGTGATCCGGGTCGCGGCGTCCGCGATCATCCTCTTCCACGACCGGGTCGCGATCCGCCCGCGCCCGGGCGACACGTGGCCCACGGTCCTCGCGCGAAGCCGCCTCTGCTTCGTGACGGTCGTCGAGCGCCATGGCCGGTCGGGCGCCGCGGCGCACGGGCTCCTGAGGAACTTCGGGCTGAGGGACGGCGCCGTCGGGAGCTCCGTCGGCCACGACGCCCACAACGTCATCCTGGCGGGGACCAACGAGGCCGACATGCGCCGTGCGCTCGCCGAGATCCGGCGCATGCGGGGCGGGGTCTGCGTGGTGCGCGGCGGCAGGGTCGTCGCCAGCATCGCGCTGCCGGTCGCCGGGCTCATATCGGACAGGAGGGCGCCCGAGGTCGCAAGGATGTCGGCCCGCCTCAAGCGCGCCTGGGCGGCGGCGGGCTGCAGGCTCCCCTACATGGGCTTCAACCTGATCCCGCTCTCGGTCATCCCGGAGATCCGGATAACCGACAAGGGCCTGGTCACCGTCCCGGGCATGCGTATTCTCCGCATCTTCGAGCCGGACCGGGCGGATGCGCGCAAATAACGTTCGGAATCCCGGGGGAGTTGTGGTTCGTTCGTCGGCCAATGACGTTCAACTTCGACACGCTGCCGGACAGGCGCGGCACAGACTCCCAGAAGTGGCAGAAGTACGCCGGCCGGGACGTGCTGCCCATGTGGGTCGCCGACATGGACTTCATGTCCGCCCCGGCGATCATCGCGGCCCTCCAGCACCGCGCGGCCCACGGGGTCTACGGCTACGCGCGCCCGGTGAAGTCGGCCGTCGACGCGGTGGTCGACGCGCTCGCCGCGCGGTACGGCTGGAAGATCGACCCGGCGTGGATCGTCTGGCTCCCGGGCCTCGTGAGCGGCCTCAACGTCGCCATCCGGGCCTTCTCCGAGCCCGGCGACGAGATCCTCAGCCTTTCCCCGATCTATCCGCCCTTCCTGACGGCCCCCAAGACCCAGGGGCGGGTCGCGAAGCACGTGCCCCTCGCGCTCGACTCCGATGCCGGCCGCTGGGAGATCGACTGGGACGCGCTCGAGGCGTCCGTGACCCCGAGGACGAGGGTGTTCCTCCTCTGCCATCCTCACAACCCGGTCGCGAGGGTCTGGACGCGGGACGAGGTGGCGAAGATTGCCGCCTTCTGCGCCAAGCACGACCTCGTGCTCTGCTCGGACGAGATCCACTGCGACCTCCTGCTGGAGCCCGGTGCCGTCCATGAGACCGTCGGGGTTGTCGCGCCGGGCGAGGCCGCCCGGACGGCGACCTTCATGGCCCCGAGCAAGACGTTCAACGTCCCCGGCCTCGGCGCCTCCTTCGCCGTCATCCCGGACACCCTGCTTCGGGCCAGCTATGTGCGCGCCGGCGTCGGGATCGTCCCGGAGGTGAACATCTTCGGCTATGTCGCATGCGAGGCGGCGTACCGCGACGGCGAGCCGTGGCGCCAGGAACTCCTCGCCTACCTGCGCGGCAACAGGGACTTCCTCGTGGACTTCATCGCCCGCGAGATCCCCGGCGTGCGGATCGAGGCGCCCATCGAGGCGACCTACCTCGCCTGGCTGAACGTGGCGGATCTCGACCTGTCCGACCCCACGAAATACTTCGAGGCGGGGGGCGTCGGGCTGAGCGACGGCGTCTCGTTCGGCGCCGAGCCGGGCAGCCACGTCCGCATCAACTTCGGGTGCCCGAGGTCCATCCTCACGGCGGGCCTTGGGCGCATGAAGGCAGCCGTCCTCGCCCGGTGAGCCCCGGCGGCGCGCCTCCCCGGACCCTTCTCGTCCGCAACGCGGACGTCCTCGTCACGATGGACGGGGAGCGAAGGGAGATCCGCGGGGGCGGGCTGTTCGCGGAGGGGAACCGGATCACCGCCGTCGGCGCGTCCTCGGAGCTGCCGAGCACGGCGGACCGCGTGCTGGACCTCGCCGGGCACGCGGTCGTGCCCGGCCTCGTCAACACCCACCACCACATGTACCAGAGCCTCACCCGCGCTGTCCCCGCGGCGCAGGACGCCGAGCTCTTCGGCTGGCTGGAGGCGCTCTACCCCACCTGGGCCCACCTCACTCCAGAGATGCTGCGCGTGTCGACGCTGACGGCGATGGCGGAGCTCATCCTCTCCGGCTGCACCACATCGAGCGACCACCTCTACCTCTTCCCCAACGGGTGCCGCCTGGAGGACAGCATCCAGTCGGCGCGAGAGATCGGCATGCGCTTCCACGCGGCCCGCGGGAGCATGAGCGTCGGCAGGAGCCAGGGCGGCCTGCCCCCGGACGGCCTGGTCGAGGGCGAGGCGGCAATCCTCGCGGACACGCAGAGGGTGATCGAGGCCCACCATGACCGGGGGCGCCTCTCCATGCTCAGGATCGTGGTCGCGCCCTGCTCGCCCTTCTCGGTGAGCCGCGACCTCATGCGGGAGTCCGCAAGCCTCGCCCGCTCGCTCGGCGTCTCGCTCCACTCCCACCTCGCCGAAAACGACAACGACGTGGCCTACAGCCGGGAGAAGTTCGGGATGACGCCGTCGGAGTACGCGGAGGACCTCGGCTGGGTGGGACCGGACGTCTGGCACGCCCACTGCGTCAAGCTGGACGACGCGGGCATCGACCTCTTTGCGGCGACCGGCACGGGGGTCGCCCACTGCCCCTGCTCGAACATGCGCCTGGGCTCCGGCACGGCGCCGGTGCGCCGCATGATGGCGAAGCGCATCCCGGTCGGCCTGGGCGTGGACGGCTCGGCCTCCAACGACTCCGGCAGCATGCTCGCCGAGGCGCGCCAGGCGATGCTCCTCCAGCGGGTCGGGCTCGGCCCGGCCGCCATGACCGCGCGCCAGGCGCTCGAGCTCGCGACGCTCGGCGGCGCGAGGGTCCTCGGCCGCGACGACATCGGCGCCCTCGCCCCGGGTATGGCCGCCGACTTCGCCGCCTTCGACCTGCGCGGGCCGGCCTCAGCCGGCGCCCTCCACGATCCGGTCGCCTCCCTCGTCTTCTGCCCGCCGTCGGGCGCCTCCTGGGTCGTCATCAACGGCCGCGTCGTGGTCGAGGGGGGCCGCCTGGCGACCGTCGACCTGCGGTCCGTCCTCGAACGCCACAACCGCCTCTCGCTCGAGCTTGTCTCGGGCTGACGGCCGTCCAATTGCCGGTTGCGGCCCCGTCCGCCCCGGGCATCGTGCGGGTCAGGCATGCGCATCGAGAAGATAGAGCTCGGGTCCAACCTTTTCCTCTCCCCGCTGGCGGGCTACACAAACCTGCCCATGCGGATGACGCTGCGCGAGCTGGGCGGCCTGGGATGGGCCACGACGGACCTCGTGAACGCCCGCTCGCTGATCGAGCGCAACCCGACGGCGCTCAAGCTTGTCGAGACGTGCGAGGGGGACCGGCCGCTCTCGATCCAGCTCTTCGGGAGCGTCGCATCCGAGATGAGGGACGCGGCGAGGATGTGCGAGGACATGGGGGCCCAGGCGGTCGACATCAACATGGGCTGCCCCGTGAAGAAGGTGACGAAGATCGGCGGCGGCTCGGCGATGATGACCGAGCTCGGGAAGACCGCGGGCCTCGTGCGGGAGATGGTCGGCGCCCTCCGGATACCGGTCACGGCCAAGATGCGCCTCGGCTGGGACTCCGAGAACATCACGGCCCCCGACCTCGCCCGGGCGCTGGAGGAGGCCGGGGTGTCGGCGGTCTTCATCCACGGCCGGACTCGCGCGCAGGGCTTCTCGGGGGCCGTCAACCTCCAGGGCATCCGCGCCGTCGTCGAGGCGGTCCGCTCGATCCCCGTCATCGGCAACGGCGACGTCACGACGCCGGAGGCGGCCCGCGAGATGATCGCGCAGACGGGATGCGCCGGGGTCAGCATCGGCCGGGGCGCCTTCTACGACCCGTGGATCTTCAGAAGGACGGAGCATTTCCTGCGCTGCGGCGAGCTCCTGCCCGAGCCCGGGTTCGCCGAGCGCATCCGGGTCCTTCGGCTCCACTTCGAGAGGTACTGCGGGTTCTACGGCGAGGAGCGCGGGGCGAGGCTCTTCCGCAAGGTGGCGCCGTGGTACGCGAAGAGGTTCGGGCCGGCGCGGCCCTTCAAGCAGAGGATCCTCACGATCGAGTCCCGGGCCGACTTCGAGGCGGCCATCTCGGAATACATCGCCTGGCGCGCACCCTTCTGCGACGCGTCCGGGGAGCTCCTCCCGAAATACCAGCCCGCCCCGATGTCGACGTCCTTCGCCGGAGCGGCGGACGAGGCGGAGGTGTTCAGCCGAGAGTCCATCCCCGTGCCGCGGGGCCCCGTCGAGGTCTGGTGACCCGCCGCGCGGATTCGCGCGTCAGTAGCTCTTGGAGACCTCGGCCCCCGTCGCGTCCTTGAAGTAGATCATCTTCTGGACCGCGTCGATCCGGTCAAAGGTGATGCTGAGCGCACCCTCGACGACCTGCCCCTCGCGCACGATCGTGCCGTTGATGAGCGCCCGGGAGGGATATCCCTGGAAGACGCCCCCGATGCTCGCACCAGCGACGAATGTCCGGAAGGCCGGGCTTGCCGCGGGCGCTGCGTTGAGGTGCGTGATGTTCACCTTCACGTCCGTCGTGATGTTGGACGGGGCCATGACCGACTCGATCACGGGCACCGGAGTCACGGCGGCCAGGGCCGCGGCGTCGGCCTTCGCCTGCTCCGCGATGCGCTTGGCCTCTGCGGCCTTCTCCGCGGCCTTGGTGGCCTCCAGAAGCTTCGCCGCCTGGGCCGCCGCGTCGTCCTTGTTGTCCTTGACCGGCGGGGGCCTCTTGACGATCTGAAGCACGATCGGCTCCTCCTTGGCGGGAGGAGGGAAGAAGATCTTGTAGAAGAATATGCCGGCGACCACGAAGGCGATGACGACGACGGCGATGCCCGCCTTCGCGACCGGGCCGAGCGCCGCCCGCCTCCGCAGCACGGATCCCAGCTTGCCCGGCTTCCCCGGCTTGCCGGGCACCCCGGGCTTCACCACGGGCGGCTTGCCGCCCTTTATCGCCGCCTCGGCGGCGACCTTCAGGTTCAGCCC
>CAZDZL010000023.1:54864-56918 GCA_964509885.1 uncultured Opitutaceae bacterium
GGAGGTCGCGGCTTCAGGCGAAGCGGTTGCGGCTCGTCGCTCATTCGGACGCAGATAGATGATTTAACGACAAAACACGAAACCAAAAAGATTCACTCGCGGTCCCACCCGGCGACCCCCAAACTGACCCAACTGCCCATGAAACGCCTCGTTCCCTTTGCCCTGGCTGCCGTGCTGCTCTGCGGCTCCGCCTGCCACATGTTTTCCTCAAAGAAGAACCCCGCCGCGCCGAAGGAGAGCAAGACCGTCGCCACCGACGTCGAAAAGGACTTTATGCACCGCTGGATAGACAAGCGGACGGCCGACCTCGTGGCCTCGGGCACGGCGCCTGCGGACGCCCGCGCGCAGGCCGTCGCGGAGTTCAAGGTGAACTATTCCTACACGAAGGTCGCGGCGCACGCCAACTGATCAGCCGTCCTTCTTGACGCCGAGCACCTCGATCTCAAAGACGAGCGTGGCGAAGGCGGGGATGCGAGGCGGGCTGCCCCGCCTGCCGTAGGCAAGCTCGGGCGGGACGATGACGATCCACTTGTCGCCCGGCCTCATCAGCTGGAAGATCTGGTCCCACCCCTCGATCACCTCGCCGCGGTCCACCCGGAACGTGAAGGGGCGCAGCCGGTCCTGGGCCTTGTCGAAGACCTTCCCGCTGAGCAGGCTCCCCGTGTAGGTCACCATGACCTGGTCGCCCGGCAACAGGAGGGGGCCCGTCCCCGTCTTCTCCACCACATAGCGGACGCCGGTGTTCGATTTCTTGGCGTCGGGCCACTTCGCCTCCACGATATCGAGGTCGTCCGGCGGAATCTTCTCACGCTGGGCGTGGAGAAGCACGGGCGCCGCGACTAGCGCGAACAGGACGGCGAACATCCGTAGGGGGGGCATGCCCGATTACCCTGCAAATGCCCGGGCCTTCGTCAAGGTACGACCGGAGATCTCGGGATGAGCGGCGATGAGCGCGAGCCCGCGCTCGAGCAGCGTCTTTCCCGGCTCCATCCGGTGCCAGGGCGAAGCCCCGGAGGGGTGCGGAAGCGGGATGCAGTCCGCCTCGCGCCCCGCCAGGCGCACGCGGAAGCTCCTGCCGACCTGGTCCTGGAGCGGGGCGGGTTCCAGGAACCGGCCGATCGCGAGCCTGCCGACCGGGATCACGAGGGTCGTCTCGAGGAGCTCAAACTCCCGGTCCATCCAGCGCGCGCAGGCATCGGCCTCCTCCGGGGACGGCACCCGGTCGCCGCCCTTCGGGAGCTTCCCGGGAAAGCACCGGCACACCGCCGCGAAGTAGATCCGGTCGCGCACCTCGTCCTCGCTCCAGCCGAGCGCACCGGCGAACCACTTGAAGAGCGTCTTGCCCGCGGTCCACGCAAAGGGCCTCCCGAGGAGGGGCTCCTTGTCGCCCGGCGCCTGGCCGACCAGCATGATCCGGCTCGCGACCGGGCGGCCGACCACGACCGGCTTGTGCATCCGCGGGCAGCGGTCGCACTTGCGGAGCGCCGACAGGTGCCTGCCTATGGCCGTGGGGGGCATCACAAAAAAAGGATGGAGGCCCGCGAGGGCGCTCCATCCTTTGCAAAAATCTCGCTGTGCGAGGGACTCAGTAACGACGCTCGCCGCGGTCGCTGCGACCGCCGCCACCGCCGCCGCCGCCGCCGAAGCCACGGCCGCCACCGCCGCCACCGCCGCCGCCGAAGCCACGACCGCCGCCGCCGCCGCCGCCGAAGCCGCCGCCGGGGCGGTCCTCCTTCGGACGGGCCTCGTTGACCGTCAGCTGACGGCCACCGAGCTCGACGCCGTTGACCTTCTCAGCCGCGACCTTGGCCTCATCGGCCGTGCCCATGGTGACGAACGCGAAGCCGCGGGGGCGGCCTGTCATTTTGTCCATAGCGACGTAAACGTCGGTAACGGATCCGAACTGGCCGAAGTGCGAGCGGAGCTCGTCTTCGGTCGTTTTGAACGAGAGGTTTCCAACGTATAGTTTGGAATTGCTCATATGTGATGTTTGTAGAGGCACCGTCCGCTGCCAGTCCGTTCCCACCGTCGGGTTTCGAAATCATCACTTGAGC
>CAZDZL010000024.1:0-3486 GCA_964509885.1 uncultured Opitutaceae bacterium
CTCCTGCAGCTGATCGCGGGCACCCTCATGCCGACCTCGGGATCGGTGAGCGTCCACGGGCGGGTCTCGGCCCTCCTCGAGCTCGGCAGCGGGTTCAACCCGGACTTCACCGGCCGCGAGAACGTCTACCTGAACGGGGCGATCTACGGCTTCACCCGTGCCGAGATGCTGACCCGGATGGGGGAGATCACGGCGTTCGCCGACATCGGCGACTTCATCGACCAGCCGGTGAAGACCTACTCCTCGGGCATGATGATGCGCCTGGCCTTCGCGGTCGCGGTCAACGTCCAGCCGGACGTGCTGATCATCGACGAGGCCCTCGCCGTCGGGGACGTCTTCTTCTCCCAGAAGTGCTTCCAGCGGATACGGGAGATCGTGCACAGGGGTGCCACGCTCATCTTCGTCTCGCACGACATGGGCGCGGTGCAGTCGCTCTGCGACCGGGCCATCCTGCTTAACCAGGGAAGCGTCGCGTTTGACGGCGCCCCCGAGGACTGCGTCAGCCGGTACTTCAACCTGCACACGCCCCCGGCCAGGGCCGGCGAGGCCGTCGCCGGGACGCACCCGGCGGTCGACGCCGCGGCCGTCAAGGCGGTGCGGGCGCACGACGTCGTGCCCGCCGCGAAGTCGAGGCACGGGGACAGGCGGCTCGAGGTCTCCGCGGCCGCCGTGGTCGACGGGCACGGCGCGGCGACCTGGGACTTCGAGATGACCCACCGCGCGGCCGTGCGCGTGCTCCTGGCCGCAAAGGCCGACATAGGCCGGCCCTCCGCGGGCGTGCAGATCCACGACCGCATGGGCAACCTGGTCTTCGCCGCGGGCACGCCCCAGCTGCGGTTCCCGATGCCGGCCCTCGCCCGGGGCCAGGAGGTCCTGCTGGAATTCCGCATCGCCCTCAACCTGCAGCCGGGCGCGTACACGCTGTCGATCGACGCCGCGGAGGTCGACGCCGAGAACCCGAACGTGGGCGTGTTCTTCGACCGCGTCGGGGGCCTGGGACCGCTCAACGTCACGGCCCACGGCGGGGGCGCCCTTCCCTTCTACGGGATCGCGCAGCTGCCGATGGACATCAGCTATCTCTGACCATGAGCGTGACCCCGGAGCGCGCGTGCTGGTGCGGGCATGGCGGCCTCGAGCCCTACTCCGCGGAGTACCGCGTCTGCAGGGCCTGCGGGACGCTCGTGAGCCTCGCGCCCCATTCCGCGGAGCTCTACAACGACGACTACTGGACCAAGCGCCAGACATCGCACCATGGCCTCCCCGATGTCCGCCAGCGCGCGCGCCTCGACCTGCCCGAGCGCTGCACGCACTGGCTGCAGCGCCTGCTGACCCTTCGCCTTCCCCCCGCGCGCGTGCTCGAGGTCGGCAGCGCCCACGGCGCCTACGTCGCCCTCCTCGGATGGGCCGGCTACGATGCCGTAGGGACGGAGCTCAGCCCCGGGGCGGCGCTCTTCGCGAAGGAGACCTTCGGGATCAGGGTCCTCACGGGGACGGTCGAAAGCCAAACTTTCGAGGCGGGTAGCTTCGACATAATTGTCCTTAATGATGTGATTGAGCATCTGCCCGACCCTGTTTCAACGTTAACTCATTGCGCCCGATTGCTTTCCACAAATGGCCTCTTTGTGATCCAGACTCCTGAATACAAGGAGCACCTGACGTATGAGGAGCTCAGGGCCACGAATGACCTGTTCCTGAAGCACATGGACCGCAACAACGAGGAGCATCTCTACCTCTTCAGCCGCAGGTCGGTCGGGGCGCTCTTTGCGAGGCTGGGCTTTCCCCACCTCGATTTCTCGAACCCGGTCTATCCCTATGACATGTCGTTTGCCGCCGCCCGGACGGCGATTCCGGCCGTGGACGCCGAAAAGATGCTGGCCGCGCTCGAACGCCAGCCCATCGGTCGCCTGGTCCAGGCCCTTCTCGACATAGCGTACGAATCCAACGACCGCTGGTGGGCGATCCAGAGGCTTCAGGGCCAGCAGAATACCCCTCCGGGCCCCGCCTAAAACGTGCTCGCGTCACCCTGCGAACATGGTGTGAAGTGACCCTTTATACGCGTGCCTGCCAAGCCCAAGACCATCGTTTACCTGCGGCCCGACACGATCGGTGACCTGGTCCTGTTGACCCCCGCGCTGGGCCTCCTCATGGCCGAGTGGCCGGATGCGCGTCATGTCCTTGTCGTCAGGGAGGGTTACGAAACCCTCGCGCCCCTGTTTCCGAAGGCGCTCGAATGGAAAGTGGCCCGGCTGAACCCGTTCAAGCAGAGGCCCTCCGAATGCGCGAGGGAGCTCACCGCCCTCCTGGGCGAGCTGGCGGCGCTTGCGCCCGACCTGATCCTGGCCCCCACCCTCAACCGGACCTGGCTCGAGCTCGCCGTGGCCTCCCATTTCGGGAAGGTGCGCAGCGTCGTCCTGGGCGGCGCCGACGTGGACCCCCTCTTCGCGGCCTCGCTGCGGATCGACCTCGGCGTCGACCCGGCCGCCGCCTTCGGCGAGACCGTCGCCTCGGACAACGCGCTCGGCGACGTCGAGAACCAGCACCGCTTCGCCGAGCACCTCGTCGGCCGCCCGCTCCCCGCCGCGCTGCCGTCCCTGGAGGTTTCGAAGGAGATGGCGGCCAAGGCCCGGGCGGTCGCGACCCAGCTCGGGCTTTCCGAGGGCAAGTGGGCCGCGGTCTTCGCGGGCGGCATCGCCAACGTGGCCGTCAAGGCCTGGCCCACGGAACGGTTCGCGGAGGTGGTCGCCTGGCTGCAGGCCCGCAAGATCCCGGTCCTCCTCCTGGCCCACGCAGCCGAGTCCGCGCTCGTGGACCAGGTGGCCGATGCCGCCGTGAAGCTCGGCGGCGCCCGGCCCAAGGCCTGGCTTGGCAAGGACGGCGAGCTGCCCCTCCTCGCCGCGCTCCTGAAGGAATCGCTCCTCTACGTCGGCAACGACACCGGGGCGCTGCACATGGCCGGGGCCGTCGGCCGCCCGGTCGTGGGCGTCTTCGGCGGGGGACACTGGCCGAGGTTCCGGCCCTCGGCGAGGCAGGCCGTCTCGGTCGTCCAGCCGCTGCCCTGCTTCGGGTGCAACTGGGACTGCCATTTCGGGGACGGCCCGTGCGTGAAGACGATCCCGGCCTTTGACGTCATCCAGGGAATCGAGCGCGTGCTCGGGGCCGGGGAGCGGCCGATCAACGCCGTGATCGAGTCGCACGCCCTGTCGCCCGAGTCGGTGCGGCTCATCGCCGGCCTCACCCCCGGGATACTCGCCCTCAAGCGCTCGCGGGTCGACCGCCAGCACAAGATCGAGGAGCTGAAGGCCGAGACGGACTCCAAGGACGTCGAGATCGCCGACCTGAAGCGCGCCGCCGAGGAGCGCAAGACCGAGATGGAGGCCATCAAGTCCGAGCTCGAGCAGGAGTGCGCCGACAAGACGAAGGAGATCGAGGAGAAGGACGTCGAGATCGCCGACCTGAAGCGCGCCGCCGAGGAGCGCAAGACCGAGA
>CAZDZL010000024.1:3586-46657 GCA_964509885.1 uncultured Opitutaceae bacterium
AAGGACGTCGAGATCGCCGACCTGAAGCGCGCCGCCGAGGAGCGCAAGACCGAGATGGAGGCCATCAAGTCCGAGCTCGAGCAGGAGTGCGCCGACAAGGACAGGGAGATAGGCGAGCTCAAGGCCGAGGCCGACACGAAGGACCGGGAGATAGGCGAATTGAAGGGCGTGTGCGACGAGCGCGAGGCGGTCATCATGAAGCTCGACGGGCACATCAAGAACCTCCAGAAGGCGGCCCTCGAGACCGAGGGGCACGTCGCCAACCTGTCCGCCGAGAAGGCCAGGCTCGCAGGCATCCTCGCGAACCTGCCGGCGGACGCCGGGGAGTGGAGCACGGCCTTCGGCCACAAGGACGTCCACATCGCCAACATCGAGGCCATGCTGCGCTCGAGGGACGAGGAGGTCGCGGCGCTCAAGGCGTCGGTCTCCAACTACGCGACGGGCCACGGCGGGCTGGAGCAGGCGAAGCACTACGGCCAGCTCCTCGCCGCGAAGGAGGCCGTCATCCGCGACCTGCACCGGACCTGCGTCGAGCGCCAGGCGGTGATCGACAGCCTGGCCTCGGGCGGCGCCGCGCCGCCGGCCGGGCCCGGGGCCTGGGCGTCGTTCTCGCGCGGCTTCCGGGAGAAGGTCTGGGACAGGCTCGGCCGCTGGATCTACCGCGTCGTCATCGAGGACCACTGGATGCAGATCGGGACGCTGCGCCAGTACGCGCCCCGGCCTATCCGCTGGGACCGCCGGGTCGGCAAGCCCGGCCTGCCCGACGCCCTCCTGCCGAAGATGGGCCTCGTGACGCCGAGCTACGGCCAGCACAAGTTCGTCGAGAGCACGATGCTGAGCATCCTGAACCAGGAGTACCCCAAGCTCCTCTACGTGGTCCAGGACGGCGGGTCGGCGGACTCGAGCCCCGAGATCATCTCCCGCTACGCGAGCCGCCTGCGGCACTGGCAGTCGGCCCCCGACAGCGGGCAGGCGGACGCCATCCGCAAGGGCTTCTCCCAGATCGAGCACGAGCTCGGTCCGGACGACGTGATGGCGTGGTTCAACTCGGACGACCTCGTGGCGCCGCGGGCGCTCAGGTTCGTGGCCGCGTACTTTGCCAGGAACCCCCGCGTCGACGTGGTCTACGGGCACCGGATCATCATCGACGAGGCCGACCGCGAGGTCGGGCGCTGGGTCCTGCCCCGCCACGACCCGGCGTCGATAGAGTGGATCGACTACGTGCCGCAGGAGACGCTGTTCTGGCGCAAGCGCGCCTGGGACCTCGCGGGCGGGATCGACCCCTCCTTCCAGTTCGCGCTCGACTGGGACCTGCTCGCGCGCTTCCACGCCGCCGGCTGCCGGGTGGTGCGGCTGCCCTACTTCCTCGGCTGCTTCCGCATCCACCCCGAGCAGAAGACGAGCCACGCCATCCACACGACCGGGGCGGACGAGATGGCACGCATCCGCAGGCGCTTCCACGGCGCCGACCAGGACAACCCCGCGATGATCGAGCGGCACGCGCGAAGCGCCCGCACCCGGGGCGCGCTGGCGTCGCGGCTCCTCGCCGCGGGCGTGCGCTGGTAGGGGCTTGTTATTTCAATGTGGATTGTAAAATCTAGCCCCTTTACGACCGAATGACCGCCCTTCTCCTCGTCGCCGGACTCTTCCTCTACCTCACGGTGGTCGGCCAGGCCGTGGTGAGCCTCTTCAGGCCGAGGATCGGGGTCCTGTGGAGCTGGTTCGTGTCCCCCACCGTGGGCCTCGCCGCGCTGCTGATCGTCGTCACCCGCCTCAACGTCTGGGGCGTCCCGCTGAGGACGGCGGGGCCGTGGACGACGGCCGCGCTCCTCGTGGCGTCGCTCGGCGTCCTCGCCTGGCGCCGCCCGATCCTGCCCTGGAGGCAACTGCGGCCCTTCCTGCTGGTCGCGGCGGGCCTCGTCCTGTACGTCGGCTGGCCCTCGATCCGCTACGGGTTCAACTGGATCTCCTACGGCAACGACGACATGGCGAACTACTGCCTGGCGGCCGAGCGCTTCCTGGCGCACGGCTACTACGACGTCCCGCTCCAGACGGACCTCGAGGGCCGGGACTACTCCCAGCACTACTGGTTCATGCACGCCCTGCAGCAGATCCGCCCCGGGTCTGAGATGACGGTGGCGTGGATCGCCTCGGTCACCGGGCGCCGCGCCCACGAGGTGTTCATGCCGGCGATCCTGGTCCTGAGCCTGCTGCAGCTCTTCGGCCTGGGCTCCATCGCGATCTGGAAGGGCCGCCACCGCAAGGTCGCCCTGATCGGCTTCCTGCTCTTCGCCACGAGCCCCCTCTTCGCGCTGGGGACCCTCTACCAGCTGATCGCCCAGGTGGGCGGCATCGCCTTCCTGCTCGTCATCGCGTCGATCCTCTTCACGGCGCGCAGGCCCACCTGGCGCGCGGGCGCCGTGGCCGGGGTCCTGACCGGCGGCCTCGGCATCCTCTACCCCGAGGTGGCCCCCTTCGTGGCGATGGGCATCGTCCTCGTGGCGATCCGCCTGCGCTACGCCGACATGAGCCGCCTGAAGCCCTACGCGTACTACATCGCCGGGGTTGCGGTCCTGACGTTCGTGCTGATCGCCGGCAGCACCTACGAGTTCATCAACACGCTCATCATGCAGTCGACGGGATCCGCCGGCCTCGGGGCGATGGCGGAGATCAACGACCAGAGCGGCGGGCTCGTGCTGTTCCCCTGGACGCTGGTGCCGTCCTTCATCCCGATGCTCTTCGGGCTCCACCCCTTCGGCGTCGTCGGCGTCGACCCGTTCATCTCGGTCCAGATCCTCGTCGGCGCCGCCCTCCTGCTGTATTTCGGGTGGCGCACCTGGGACAACATCAAGGACGGGGCCCCCGCGGGGTTCCTCGGGTTCGTGATGATCCTCCTCGGCGTCTACCTGTTCCAGAAGGGCCAGGACTTCGGGCTCTTCAAGCTGGCCATGTTCGCCCAGCCGGTGACGACGCTCTGCCTCGCCCAGGGCTTCAGCCACTTCCTCCACTCCGGCGGCCCGGTCGCGCGCAAGCGCGCCCGAAACGCGCTCATCCTCTTCGTCGTCTGCACGGTGCCCTCCCAGGTCTACTACACCTACTCCTCGCTGGGCACCACCGGCGGCGGCCTCACCGAGGTCGTCAGGGGGTCGGAGCTCGGGGTCTCGTTCACGCCGCCGAAGAACCTCAAGTACGAGGGCATCGAGAGCGACATCTCAAACGTCGTGAGCGCCAAGATGCTCTCCCAGTACACCCGCGGGATCGACACGCGCTTCCTCTCGCGCAGCTACATGGACAACATCGCGAACATCGCGGTGCTGAAGTTCCTGCGCACGCCCGACCCGGACCTCGGGCCCCAGGCGCGCCTGGTCGAGAAGCTCTCCCTCCTGCGGTTCATGCTACCGGACGGCCTGATCCACGACGAGAAGGCGGTCCCCCCGGGATGGTCCGTGCCGGACTACAAGGTGGTGACGATCCGCAAGGAGTCCGACAGCATCACCTACGCGAACAACTGGACCGAGACCAGCTCGCGGCACGTCAACTACAACGACCGGCTGTTCGTGGCGATCCGCACGGACCTGGACCACTTCAACAAGCAGAACGCGGGGACGGGCTGGACGGTCGACAACATGTACCAGTACAAGCTCGAGAGCCAGGTGAAGGACCGCCTGGTCTTCATCCACTCGGAGCTGAGCCCCCACTACTACTCGTCGGCCCGCACCAAGGCGGCCTTCTTCCAGCGGGAGGGCGAGCCGATCACGAAGAAGATCTCCTACTTCCACGGCACGGGCCGGTTCAACACCTTCGAGATCCTCAACCCCTCGCCCGACCTGCGCGTCCTCGTGGACTTCTCGCGCACGTCCCTCGGGCAGGGCCGCACCGAGCTCCCCAAGAAGGCGATCGTCGTCGGCGAGGAGGACTACCGGCTCCCCTTCGTCGGCGCCGGCTCGGCGCGGGTCATCAGCGAGGTCATCAAGCCCGAGATCTACGAGAAGCAGGCCTACATCATGGTGGACTTCGGGGACACGGCGCAGCCGATCGCGAAGCTGAAGACGGGCCTCATGCGGTGGTACGGCGTCGAGTACAACCTGGACGACAGGCGCCTGGTCGGGTTCACGCGGGACATCTCGGTCATCACCGACGAGCAGTACCGCGCGATGCCGCGCCCGACGAAGATAGCCAACTTCCCCTGGGACCTCATCAACTACAAGGGCCTGGAGTACTCCGGGGTCTACGAGGACGGCTGGACGGCGAGGGACGCGTACTTCAAGCTGGGCGCCTCGCACCCGGGCCAGGTGCTCCTGTTCAAGGGCTACATCCCGGACATCCCGCGCTTCAGGGCCGACGGGGTCGACCTGACGATCTCCATCAACGACCGCCCGACGGAGATCGTGAACCTCAAGGCGGGCGCGTTCGCCCTCTCCCGGCTCATCGAGGAGTCCTCGGACATCACGTCCATCGGCCTGCACTTCTCCGACGCCCAGGTCTACGAGACGGAGCGCGACAGGCGCTCGGTCTCGGCCTTCGTGACGGAGCTCTCCATAAACGACGTCGCGGACTTCTCCAGTTTCCGCAAGATCACGAACCAGTCGGGGGAGAAGTTCGACCTGACGGGTGTGGACGACGACGGCTGGATCGGGATGTCGAGCGACTTCAAGGCGCCCGTGTTCGACGAGTTCAAGGTCCTGCGGCTCGACCTGGAGATGCCGGGCTGGGCGCCGGTCGAGTCGAACGGGCTGACCGTCTCCGTTGACGGCAAGCTGGTCCAGTCGGCGACGGTCCCCCGCCAGACGTTCAAGAGCGTCTATGTCCCCCTGCCCCCGGGCGGGCGCCGCCTGATCCACCTGGACGCCTCCGCGGACTTCCCCCTTCCCGGGGAGAGCCGCAGGCGCTCGTTCGCGATCAAGAACCTCGCGTTCGACAACCTGAGCCAGACCGACCTCTTCACCCGCGGATGGCACAAGTCGGGGTACCTCTTCGACATCAGCGGGGCCGATCCCGACGGGTGGGTCGACAAGACCCTCACCCTGCGCCTGCCGCCGACCACCCGCTTCAAGACCGCCTTGGTCGACGTCATGCGCTTCCCGGACAAGGCGGACCTTCCGCTCGCCGTCACCATCGGCAGCGCCCCGGCCAGGGTCGTGAACCTCGGGCTCGAGACGGTGGAGCGCATAACCGTGCCCCTCTCCGAGGCCTCGAACACGGAGGTCGCGCTGCAGGCGGACAGGAGCTTCCCCTTGTCGATGCCCGACACCCGGTCGCGCTCCTACCGCATCGTGAACATCGACTTCCAGTAGGCGAACCGCTTTAAGTCCCCCGCCGCCATGCTCCTGAGCCTCGTCGTACCCGTCTACAAGGAGGAGAAGAACGTGCCCGAGTTCCTGCGCAGGATCGGGGCGATCCTGCGCGCCGTCACGGCGGACTATGAGATCATCTTCGCCCTGGACCCGTCGCCCGACAGGACCGAGGACGTCATCCTCGAGGCGCGCGCCGCGGACCCGCGGATCAAGCTGCTGAAGTTCTCCCGCAGGTTCGGCCAGCCGATGGCGAGCCTGGCCGGGATGCAGTACTCGTCCGGCGAGGCCGTGATCGTCATGGACGTCGACCTGCAGGACCCCCCCGAGCTGATCCTCACGATGGTCGAGAAATGGCGGGAGGGCTACGACGTCGTCCTGCCCCAGCGCACCAGCCGCACCGGCGAGCCCTGGATCAAGCGCGTCGTCGCGAGGACGGGCTACAAGGTGATCAACAAGATCGCCGACGTCACGATCCCGCCGAACACCGGCGACTTCAGGCTCATGGCGCGCCGCGTGGTCGACGAGGTCGTCAAGCTCAAGGAGAGCCACGGCTTCCTGCGCGGGATGGTCGCCGTCGTCGGCTTCCGCCAGTGCATCCTCCCGTTCGAGCGGCCCGCGCGGTTCTCCGGCGAGACCAACTACAACAGGTTCTTCGGGTCCCTTCGGATCGGCTTCAACGGCATCTTCTGCTTCTCGACCTACGCCCTCACGCTGAGCACGATGTTCGGCTTCATCATCGCGGGATTCTCGTTCCTGCTGATGGCGATCTACCTTTTCTACAAGCTGATGGGCTGGCCGATCCTCTGGGGCAACCCGACGCTGGTCATCCTGATCTCCTTCCTCGGCGGCATTCAGCTGATCAGCGTGGGCATCCTCGGGGAGTACATCGGACGGATCTACGAGGAGGTCCGGGCCCGCCCGCGGTTCATCGTCGACCGGGCCGAGGGCTTCGGCGCGAAATAGGTCTCCCCCCCATGGACACCACGAAATGGCCCAAGGTCCTGCCGCCTCTGACCGAGGAGCAGCGGCGCATCAGCGACGAGTTCATGAAGCTCTGGCACCAGCAGCTTCCCAGCCGCTTCGGGATCGTCGAGAGGTTCAACCACTCCTTCCCCGTGAAGCACTCCCGCCCCGGGTTCCGCGCAAGCATCGAGATCGGGGCGGGCCTGGGCGAGCACCTGCACTACGAGAGGCTGACGCCAGAGCAGGAGGCCAACTACTACGCCGTCGAGCTGCGCGAGAACATGGCGGCCGAGATCAGAAGGAGCTTCCCGAAGGTGAGGGCCATCACGGGCGACTGCCAGGCCAGGCTGGACTTCCCCGACGGGCATTTTGACCGCTACATCGCGGTCCACGTCCTGGAGCACCTGCCCAACCTGCCCGCCTGCATCGCCGAGGCCTACCGCCTGCTGGACAAGCAGCGGGGCCAGATGCTGGTCGTGATCCCGTGCGAGGGCAGCCCCGCCTACTCCCTCGCCCGCAAGATCTCGGCCGAGCGGGTGTACAACCGGCACTTCAAGGGAGGGTACACCTGGCTCATCTCGCGCGAGCACATCAACCGCCCCCACGAGGTCCTCGCCGAGCTCGACCCGTACTTCGTGGTCCGGGAGAAGGTGTTCTTCCCGCTGCCCTTCCTGCCCTTCGTCTTCAACAACCTGTGCATCGGGCTCGCGCTGAGCCCGAGGCCGGTGCCGCTCGGGCGCTAGGCCGACCCCGTGCCGACCATGAAGAAGGCTTTTGTCACGGGGGCCGCGGGGTTCATCGGCTCGAACATGGTCGACCGCCTCCTCGCGGACGGCGTCTCGGTCGTCGGCTGGGACAACATGTCGACGGGCCAGGAGCGCTTCCTCGAGGGCGCCCGCGGCTCCGCGGGCTTCACGTTCGTCAGGGGCGACAACCTCGACCTGCCCGCGCTCTCGGCCGCCATGGCGGGCTGCGAGATCGTCTTCCACTTTGCCGCGAACGCCGACGTGCGCTTCGGGACGGACCACGCGAGGAAGGACCTGGAGCAGAACACCATCGCGACCCACAACGTGCTCGAGGCGATGCGGTCCGCCGGGATCAAGAGGATCGCCTTCTCGTCGACGGGATCCGTCTACGGCGAGTCGCAGACCATCCCCACCCCGGAGGACGCCCCCTTCCCCCTGCAGACGTCGCTCTACGGGGCGTCGAAGGTCGCGGGCGAGGGCATGATATCGGCCTACGGCGAGGGCTTCGGGTTCGAGGGCTACATCTTCCGCTTCGTCTCGATCCTCGGGGAGCGCTACACCCACGGGCACGTGTTCGACTTCCACAGGCAGCTCACCGAGCACCCGGGCTGGCTGCAGATCCTCGGCGACGGCCTGCAGCGCAAGAGCTACCTCTACGTGCAGGACTGCGTCGACGCGATCCTGCACGTCGTGCGGGCAGAGACGGCGAAGGGGGCGAAGCACCGGACGCAGGTCTACAACCTGGGAACGCCCGAGTACGTCCGCGTCAACGACAGCGTGGGGTTCATCTGCGCCTCGATGGGGCTCAAGCCCGAGCTCAGGTACACCGGCGGCGACCGGGGCTGGATCGGCGACAACCCGTTCATCTTCCTCGAAACGAAGAAGATCCAGGCCACGGGCTGGAAGCCGAAGCTGACGATTGAACAGGGGATCGTCCGGACGCTCAGGTGGCTCGAGGCCAACCGATGGGTGTACGATTCTCGAAAGTAGTCCTCGCGGCGGCGCTGCTGGCGGTCGGTCTCGCGGCGGCCTCCCCCTTCCTCTGCAGGCGGCTGGTCGGCACCGGCGAGGCGTTCAACTACAGCCTTTCCGTTGCCGACGCCGTGGTCCAGATGCGCCACGGCATCGTCCCCCCGCTCGTGGGCCAGACGCCGTATGCGTTCAACGGCAGGATCCATCCCCTGAGGAACGCCCCCTATCTATACTACCTGGCGGGGGGGATCGACGCGCTGACGCTCCACCGCCTGCAGTTCTGGGAGCTGCAGAACGCCTCGCTCGCGCTGAGCCTGGTCGCGGCCGTCTTCACCTGCTACGCGGGCCTCAGGTGGGCCACGGGTTGCCCGCGCCCGCTGGCCTTCCTCCTGGCGGCGGCCTACGGGCTCTCGCCCGCACTCCTCTGCGTGGCCCACTCCCTGAACCTGCTGATGACCGTGCACGCGGCCGTGTACGTCCCCCTCGCGATCGCCGCCTGCGTCCGGGGGTGCCTCAGGCCCTCCCTGAGGACGGACCTGTGGATGGCCGCGGCCCTCGCGATGGCGTGGCTCGCCCATCCGCCCGTCGCCCTCTGGGTCACCTGGGGCGTGATCCTGGTGAGGGTCGTCTCGTTCCTCGTGGCCCCGGGCTGGAGACCCCTGGCGAGGGCCGCTGCGGCGGCGGCGCTGGGGGTCGTCCTCGCGGGATTCGTCCTCGCCTCCGTGGCCGACGTGAACACGGACCTGGACTTCTTCGCCCCGGGCGTCGACTCCTGGCGGGGGTTCGCGGACGTGATCGTGAGCAACCTGCGCGCCTCGCTTCCCGGGTGCCTGCTGCCGGTCAGCCGCATCGGCAATTCCTACACCGACCTCCAGTTCGGCTACGTGGGGTGGCTCCTCCTCGCCCTGACGCTCGCGCTCCTCGTCGTGCGCCGCAGGGGGCGGCCCGGCTGGGACCGCCCCGCTCTCTGGGCCGCGTCGGGGACCTCCGCGGTGGCCGTCCTGCTCCTGCTGCTCACGTTTCCGGTGCCGGGGTTCACCCACTGGGCCTGGGTGCACATGCCGATTCCCGTGCTCCAGCTGACGTACGCTTGGCCCACGCAGCGGCTCTACCTGGTCGCCGTGGGCTTCACGGTGTTCGGGGCTGCGCTCGCGCTTCCACCCCGATGGCGGGAACTGGGTGCGCCCCGGTGGGTCGCGCCCGCTCTGGCCGCCCTGGGCCTCGCCTGGACCGTCTACGAGGCCAAGCCGCTGGTCTCGATCGGCTTCGTCAACCGCCATTCGATCGAGGAGACACGGTCCGCCTACCGCCCGTCCAACCTCAACCTGACGGGGACCTCGTACGCCTTCTTCGGCGCGCCCCCCGACTTCATCAACGGAGCCGATGATCCCCTCTTCGAATACAGGCTCCTCATGGGCGGCGGCGGCGAGCTCACGTCCAACTACGCCCGCGCCCTCAGGGACGCGCCCGTCGTCCAGAGGGGCTCGCTGGTCGTCGACGCGACCGCGCACGCGACCGCCGTGGGAAAGCAGACGGTCGTCCTTCTCCCCGGCCACAGGTACCTGATCGCCTTCGACTTCAAGACAGCGCCCTTCACCGGATGGGTCGAGTTCACCGGGGCGTCGATCGGGCGCTCCTACGCCCTGCCCGAGGCCGGGGCCGACCTGGGCTTCGGGATGAAGGGGAGCGAGAGGCGCGCCCTCTCGGTCTGGACCGACTCCGACAAGCCCGAGCTGGTCGGCGTGGCCATCGGGATGACCGACGCGACCGCGTTCGCGGGCCGCCGCGTCGACCTTGCCGACTTCACGCTCCAGGACGTCAAGACGGACGAGCTCCCCGTCCGCCTCGACGGCTACCTCCCGCTGCGACTGCGCGTGGACGCCCCGCAGTCCGGGTGCACCGTCGAGACGCCGCAGCGCTACCTCAAGGGCTACGAGGCCACGGTCGACGGGCAGCCGGCGCCGGTCCTCATGTCGCCTTGGAGAAACGTCATGGTCGGCGTCCCTCCCGGCAAAAGCACCGTCGAGATCCGCTACGTGGGGTCGCCGCTCGTGCGCGCGGCGTTCTGGGCCTGCGCGCTCGGCTGGGCCGGATTCATCGCCTGGGTGCTCGCGGGCTCGAGGCTCCCGGAGCGCACCCGCGCGAGGACCGCCGCGGGATTCCTCGCGCTTGCCTGGCGCCGGAGGTTCCCCCTGGCGGCCGCCGCGGCCCTCGCCCTCGCCGTGGCCGCGACCGCCCGGCACGCGTCGAGGACGGGCGCGGCGCGCAGGGACTACCTGCAGGCCGTGGGGCCGCTCGAGGTCCGCTTCATGCTCCCCTACGGGAGAAGCGGCGAAATCCAGCCCCTCGTCGCCACGGGGCGCCCGACCGCGGGCGTCGTCATCTCCGCCGCCCTGATGGACGAAAGCCACATCCGCCTGAGCGCCGACGTCTGGGGAAGCGTGTACAGCAGCGTGCCGATCGAGCTCGATTATTCCAAGGTGCACACGCTGGTCGTCTCGGACAGCGCCCTTTTCCCCCCGGAGCACCCGGCGCTGAAGGACCTGTCCAGCGTGGAGGTGGAGCGCCTTCGCCGGGAGCTGCGGGTCGAGCTCGACGGCGCGGTGGAGATCGACGCCAGCAGCTACGCCTACGAGGCCGCGCCCGGCGAGGTCTACGTGGGGCGCACGCCCTTCGGCTCGACGTCATTGCCCAGGTTTTCCGGCACGATCGTCGACGCGCGGCGCCTGCCCGTCCCCAGGATGGTCGGCATGCCCTTTGGCGGCCGCGCCCACCTCAGGCTGCAATTCCCCTCGGACCGCGTCGGTTCCACGGAATCCCTCCTGACCTTCAACTCGGGAACGGGGACGATCGTGTACTCGGTGACCTACCTCGGGTCCGACCGGCTGAGGTTCACCTCGTCGGGCGCCGACGGCGTCGTCAGGCAGAGCGCCGATGTCAAAGTCGACCTCACCAAGACGCACGCCATAAATTTCTGGCCGAGCAAGCCGTCGGACCCGACGGCCTCGTTCGACATCTCGTGCGAGCTTGACGGCAGGCAGATACTCGGGGGGACGACGCCCCTCGTCCTCGCGGTCTACCCCCTCCTGTCCACGGGCGCCATCTTCTCCAAGCCCAAGAGCCCGCTGACCCGCTTCTCCGGCCGCGAGCTGAGCCTCACGCTCACGTCCGACGGGACCTCCACCGGCTCCATCGAGCAGTTTGGCCCCGCCCACATGATCCTGTCCCTCCCGTCCCAGAAGGCCGGCCGGCACGAGCCGCTGCTCACCACGGGCAAGAACGGGGCCGGGGACCTCATCTTCATCATCTACGAGGACGAACAGCACGTCCGGATCGGATTCGACCACTGGGGCCACAAGGCCACGCTGAGCGACCCGATCGCGGTCGATTACGCCCAGCCCCACGACATCTGGGTGACCGAGGGGTCGCTCTACCCGCCCGCCGAGGACAACGCGGCCTGGGGAACGATGGACCCCACGGCGCGGGCGCTCCTCAAGTCGAAGGTGGCCGTCGTGCTCGATGGAAAGGTCGTCCTCTCCCAGGAGAACCCCACCTACCCGAGCACGAAGGCGCAGGTCGCCTTCGCGAAGAACGGCATAGGCGGCTCCACGGCCGACCCCGTCTTCAGCGGCATCGTCCACTATTCGGAGCGGACGGGTTCGCTCCAGCCGCCGGGAATGAAGCTATGATTCCAGGCGTCCCGGCGTCAGGCGCCCGGACGCGTCCTCGGCCGACGATTCCTCCTGGTACTCGGCGTCGGTGTTGACGTTCCAGAGGTTGAAATGCCCCCCGCCGAGGTTTCTCACGGCGAGGATCGCCGTCATCATCGAGTGGTCCTGGTTGTTGTACTTGTGCATGCCGTTTCGGCCGACGGCATGCAGGTTTGACAGTCCCGCGAGGGCCTCGCGGACGGCCGCCACGTTTTGCTGGTAGCCCGGGTCGTAGATGGGATAGGCCTTCTCGACCCTCACGACGGAGCCCTCCCTGAACTGGGCGGCATCGACCAGGCCGAGCTCGGCCAATTCCCGTTTCCCGAGCTCTATGAGCTCCTCGTCCTTCATCGTCCAGAGGCCGTCGCCCTCGAAGCAGAAGTACTCCAGGCCGAGGCACGTGGTACCCGGCCGCCCCACCATCGCCTCGCTCCAGTTTCTGAAGTTCTGGATCCGCCCGAGCCTCACCCCCGGCTCGTGGATGTAGATCCAGTTGTCGGGAAAGGGGTTTTCGCCCTCGACCACGATCGCCACTGTGATGAAGTCGCGGTAGCGCAGCCTCCTTGCCGCGGCGAGCGCCGCCTCGGGAAGGGGCGGATCGAACGCGAGGACCGTCTCCCGCAGCGGCATGGACACGATGAACTCCTCGGCCTCGAAGGCCTTGGTCCGTCCTTCCGCGTCGGCACCCTCTATGGATGTCACCCGGCCCCCGGCGTGCCGGATCCGGTTGACGCACAGCCCCATCTCGATGCTGCCCCCCAGGGAGCGGATGTCAGCCGCGGCCTTCTCCCACATCTGCCCCGGGCCGAGCCGGGGGTACTCGAAGCTGTCGACGAGTGTCTTTATGACCGCGCTCCCCTCCCCCCGCTTGCCGCGCAGGGCGCCCAGGATCGCCTTGGACAGCGACAGCCCCCGGATGCGCTGCGCCGCCCAGTCCGCGCTCAGCTCGCTCGTCGGGATCCCCCATATCTTCTCGGTATAGGTCTTGAAGAAGATGAGGAACAGGCGCCGACCAAAGCGGTTCGTCACCCAGTCCTCGAACGAGCGCTCGGGGCGCCGCGGAAAGACCCGGGCCCAGGCATAGCTCAGGACGCAGGCCGTGCTCGTGAAGAGGCCGAGGTTGCTCAGGGCGTTCCACGGCTTGAGCGGGTAGTCGAAGAATTTCCGGCGGTAGAAGATCCGGGACATCCGCCGCACCTTGATGAAGTCGTCGGGCAGCCGCCTTCGCCACCAGGCCGTGACCTCCGCGCTCTTGCTGAAGAACCGGTGACCCCCGATGTCGAAGCGGTAGTCGCCGTGGCGCACCGTGCGGGAGATGCCGCCGACGTAGTCGGGATCCTTCTCGAGGACCCTCACCTGCCAGCCCGCCTCGGCGGCCTCGAACCCGGCCGTGAGCCCGGCGGGACCGGCGCCGACGACGACAAGGCTTCGCGGCGGCGCTTGTCTTCCGGGTACGGACGGGGTCACCGGGGAAGGCTGCGATATTGGCACTGATCCACAATTCGAATCGCGGGCGCTTGCCGCCGCTGAAAATCGTCGCCAAGCCGAAGCGCATCTTCCTATCCTTTGCCCATGAAATGGGCCCTCGCCACCGTCGTCCTCGTGTTCGTGGGCTTCCTCGTGTACATTCGTCTTACAAGCACTAAGACACAGTATGTCAATGGCTTATCGGCATACAGCGCCCAGACAGACCGGGAGTACATCCTCGAGCACGAGTGCTATATCTTCAAGTTCAAGTCCCCTAACTCGGACTGGCCGCTCATCGGCGCGAAGGACACCGTGCCCGACCTGCCCGCCGAGGTCAGGGAGTCAAACGTCGGGATGGACCTGCCGAACATCCGGATCCTCGACGTCCTTCACGTCGGCGACCACTTCCGGGTTGTGTCCGTGCGGCGCGATGCGGCCCCGCAGAAGACGACCATCACGTTTGAAATCCTCCTGCAGAACGAGTCCGCCAGGAAATACCCCCGGCTCGACGCGTTCTGGATCCTGGACCACGCCCCTGAGAAGGCCGGGAACGCCCCAAAGATCATGACGTCCTACGCCGTCTCCGCGGAAAAGAACAGATGAACATCGTCGTCACAGGCTCCAGCACCGGGATCGGCCGTGCCCTCGTCCTTCGCCTCCTGGGGGAGGACCACAACGTGTGGGGCATGGCCCGCTCGGACCAGAGCAAGTTCACCGCCGACCAAAACGGCACCTTTGACTCCTCGATGTGCGATGTCTCGAACTGGGAGCAGATCTCCAGGGCCTTCCAGAAGGTCGGGAGCAAATGGAAGCACGTGGACGGACTGGTCTGCTGCGCGGGCTCGCACGGCGAGGTGGCGCCCGCCGTGAGGGCGGACCCGGCCCGCTGGAGCGCCACGGTTCGCGCCAACCTCGACGGCACGTTCAACTCCATCCGGGCCTGCCACAGCCTTCTCGTGAGGGCGCCGCGCCGGGCGAAGATAGTCTGCTTTGCCGGCGGGGGCGCCACGAAGGCCAGGCCCAATTTCTCGGCCTACGGGGTCGCGAAGACCGGGATCGTCCGCCTCGTCGAGACGATCGCCGAGGAGGAGATACAGGCCCCCTTGGACATCAACGCCGTCGCGCCGGGCGCGATCGCCACCCGGTTGACCGATGAGATCGTCGCCCTGGGGCCGGACATAGCGGGCCAGGCTGAATTCGACTCGGCCCTGAAGCAGATCGCGGGCGGGGGCGCCTCCCTCGAGCACGCGCTCGATCTCGTCGAGTGGCTGCTGTCCGCGAAGAGCGACGGCATCACCGGAAAGCTCCTCAGCGCCCCGTGGGACGCGTGGGCGGCCCTTGGGGAGCACGCGGCCAACCTTGCGCGCAGCGACGTCTACACGCTCCGGCGGATCCTGCCCGAGGACCGCGGGATGAAGTTCTGACGGACCCGTGCGGGTCATCGACGGGGGGTCACTTCGCCCCGCCGAGGTTCCTGGAAATGAAGTCCCTCATCTCGTCGGACGTGTACGGCTTGAACGTGATCGCCGAAGGGAAGGTCATGTCCGTCGTCGAGAAGCCCTGCGGGTTGCTCGCAAGCGAGACCAGGTCGTAGCTGTCCTGGTTGGCCCTTATCGTCGTGGTCCAGACGAGGACGCCGTCCCACCACACGTTCAGGAGCGGGGCCGTTTTCGCCAGCGCCGCGGCGTCGAGGTGCCAGGCGGCGGGCCACCTGAGGAGGGAAACCCGCGAGCCGACAAATATCTCAACCCGGTGAAGGCCCGGCCGCACGTCGAGGGCGCGCGACCGCGATATCCCGACGCCCCATTGGTCATAGCCAAACCGGATCCTGTTGCGCGCGGGCACGTCCACAAGGACGAGGTTCCCCTCGCCCGTGGTGCCCGAGCCCAGCAGCGGATGCGCCGTGTCGGGGGCGAGCCACGGGACCTCGATGTCCGCGCGCCACACACCGGGCTCGGACATGGATTCCTCACCATGGACGTCGCGCGCCGGCAGGAGCTCGATGCCCGCGATGGTGCCGGAGAACGGCGCGGCGCCCTCGTCCGGATTTGAGCCAAAGTGGACGTGCCCGGGGGCGGAATCGTAGAACGCGAGGCGTCCCTTGAGCACCTCCTTCCCGTCCATGAGCACCCGACCCGTCGTCTTCAGCCTGTCGATATCCTTGCGCGCCCACCCGTCGAAATAGGAGCTGACGCGCGGCGGATAGAGCGAGCCCATGTCCACCTCGAAGGTGTAGGGGCGCCCGTAGGCTATGGGCGGCACGTCCGCGTGGATCCCGACGTTTCCCTCGTGCATCATGACCAGCTCCAGCGAGCCCTGCGGGCTTTGATTCGCATAGAGGATGTCCGTGTGGTTCGGGGCCCCCGATGTGAGAAGAGGCGCGTCGGTCTCCTTGGTGACGGGTGAAAATGTCGCCGTGAACCTCACGGGCCCGAAGTGCACGAAACCGCGCCTGCCCATCTCCACGATCGGGATGTCGCCCAGCCTCGCAAGCCGGGCAAAGGCCTTGGGGTGAAGGTACTCGAAGTTGTTGAAGACCTCGAGAGCCACGAAGAAATTGAAGAGCACGGCGCAGAGGACGGCGCCGCCGTAGGCGGCCCGCCAGAGAAGCGGGGCCGGGCGGCGCGCCGGGGCCGAGGACGCGGCCAGGCCTCCCATGACGGCGATGAGGAGCACGAGGGGCGCCTGGAAGTCGGCCATGTACCGATCCGCGCGAACGCCGAGGAATATCATGAACACAAGCTCGCTGGCGGCCATCCACGCCAGGATCGCCGCGAACGACCTCAGGCCGGCCCGGGGCTGGCCGCGGAGCGGAGCCCACGCAAGGCCTAGGGCGGCGACCGCCAGCAGGATTGCCACGACACATTGGCCATGGATGGATTCGACGCTGAAGTACCCCGGGGGAAGGTCGGCGGCGTTTATGGTGAAGCAATACGGGAAATAGGGCGTGAGGGTGGGCGGCGTCAGGTAGTACCACCGGAGGTTCGGCCATACGAAGGACAGGCTGGCCACGGGACGGCCTGTCCCCGTGAACGCGTTCATCCCGTAGTGGAAGCCAAACTCCATGGGATTGCCGAACCTGCCGTAGTTGTAGGCCGCGAGGAGCGCGCCGATTGCCGCCGCCGGCAGGCACGCGGCGGCGACAAGCGCCGCGACCGGTCGGGGCCCGGCGCGGCGGCTTCGGGACCAGAGCAACCACGCCGCCGCCGCGAGCACCGGCAGCACCAGGATGTAGTTGGGACGGCAGCCGACGGAGAGCCCCGAGCTGAGCGAAGCCGCCGCGAGCCACCACGCCCCGCGCCCGGGCGAATGCAGCGAGCGGTAGAGGAAGTACACGGTCGCCGCGTTGCAGGCGTAGCCCGACGCGACGGCGACCTCGTATACGCCGAAGCATTTCACGAGGAGCGGCCCCAGCGTTGCGAAGGCGAGCAGCAGGACGTTGAGCGCGTCCAGCACGGGCCCGATGCCCGGGAAATACGCCCTCTGCGCCCGCCTGTAGGCCCGGAAGGAGAAGAAGAAGCCCGCCAGGACGAAGAGGAGGACCGCCGCGTTCGTGCAGAGGTCGCCCCGCGTCAGCACGGAATACGGCAGGAACAGAAGCGCCGCGGGCACGACGCCGTAGTACAGGTAGTACCGGTGGTTGAAGAGGCTCGCATCCTGGAGGTACGCCGCGCGCCGCCGCATGTCGGGATCCGTGCTGAAGAGGGCCGGGTCCGGGTCCGAATCCATGTAGAGGTGGCCCTTCTGGAAGCCGTGGACCAGGAGGTTGTAATAGTCGTCCTTCGCTCCAGTGAAGGAAAACGAGGTTCGCCAGCTGTCGTTTGTCCGTGCGAGCCACAGCAGGGTGGCAACGGCCAGAACCGCGGCGGCCGTTGATAGCCATCGCGCTCCTCTCATGTGCGGATCATAGGGTCCGGCAATCTAGGGGTCCCCCCGTGTCTGGGGAAGAAAAGACTTCGCCGCGGGATCCCTTCCAGGGACGCCGGGCGCCGCCGGCGCAGAAAGGGTCGACACCCGGATGTCTTTGGCTAATTTCAGCCGGTTTCGCCAAAGAGAATATGACGAACCCACCCAAGCCCATGAACGGAATAGCCATTGTTGGCTACGGCTATTGGGGGCCGAAGCTGACGCGCAATTTCCTCCAGGACGGAAGCTTCGCCAGCGTCACGATCTGCGAGGAGGACGCCTCCCGGCTGCAGCGCGGCCTGCGCGAGAACCCGAAGGCGAAGGCGGCGAAGACGTTCAGGCAGGTGCTCGAGGACCCGGCGATCTCGGCCGTCGCGCTGGCCACACCGGTGGCCACCCACCACCCCCTCGCCCTTGCGGCCCTCAAGGCCGGCAAGCACGTCCTTGTCGAGAAGCCCCTGGCCACCTCGGCCGCGGACGCGGAGGCGCTGGTCCGCGCCGCGAAGAAGGCGAAGCTCGTGCTCATGGTGGACCACACGTTCATCTACCACCCGGCGATCCAGAAGATCGGGGCGCTCATCAGGGCGGGCGAGCTGGGAACCCTGAACTACATCGATTCCACGCGGATCAACCTCGGCCTCTTCCAGCACGACGTTAACGTCCTCTGGGACCTGGCCGTGCACGACATCGCCATCATCAACTTCTTCACGAAGGAGCGCCCGACCAAGGTCCAGGCCGTCGGCTCGGCGCACCCGCCGGGCGCGCACGCGAGCATAGGCATCCTGACGCTCCGCTACCCCTCGGGCCTCTTCGTCCACATCAACTGCTCCTGGGTCTCGCCGGTGAAGATCCGCCACATGCTGATCGGCGGGGACAGGAAGATGGTGGTCTACGACGACCTGAACGCGAACGAGCCGGTGAAGGTCTACGACTCCGGGGTGATGGCCCGCTCGGACGAGGAGAGAAACAGGCTGCTATACGAGTACCGGGCCGGGGACGTGTATTCGCCGAAGATCGCGCCCAGGGAGGCCCTGGCCAACCTCGTCGCCGACTTCGCCTCGGCCGTCCGGGACGGCTCGACGCCCCTTTCCGACGGGCGGTTCGGCGCCGACGCCGTGAAAATTCTTGAGGCCGCCCAGACCTCTGTTACCAGCGGAGGCTCCGAGATTACCCTCAAATGGAATTGATCAATGAAGACAGCCCCAGGCGCTCGCTCGTCAACGTCCGGGTAGGCGCCAACGTAAAGTTCTTCAACTTTGTAAACGCCTACGGGTGCGAGATCGGGGACAACTCGAAGATAGGGAGCTTCGTCGAGATTCAGAAAAACGCCCGCATCGGCCGCAACTGCAAGATCTCCAGCCACACGTTCATATGCGAGGGCGTCGAGATAGAGGACGGCGTCTTCGTCGGCCACAATGTCTCCTTCATAAACGACAAGCGGCCGCAGGCCACGAGGTCCGATGGGAGCCTCCAGTCCGAGGCGGACTGGAAGGTCCAGCCGACAAGGATCAGGAAGGGAGCCTCCATCGGGACCTCGGCAACCATCCTCGGCGGCGTGACCGTGGGCGAGCGCGCGATGGTCGGCGCCGGAAGCGTCGTGACGCGCGACGTCGCGGCCGGCGCCACGGTCGCCGGCAACCCCGCCCGGCCGCTCCCGGGGAAGGCACCCCTGTGAACGTCCCCTGCTTCGACCTCCCCTCCCAGATCCGCTCCATCCGACCCGAGCTGGACGCGGCCATAGCCCGCACACTGGACTCGTGCGCCTTCTGCCTCGGACCCGAGGTCGTGCAGTTCGAGAACGCCTTCGCCGCCTACGTCGGGAGCCCGCACTGCCTCGGCTTCAACAGCGGGACGTCCGCCCTCCACGTGGCCATGCGCCTCCTGGACATCGGGCCGGGCGACGAGGTGATCACGACCCCCTACACGTTCGTCGCCACGAGCTGGGCCATCGCCTACGTCGGCGCGAAGCCCGTCTACGTCGACGTGGACAGGCAGACGATGAACCTCGACCCCAGCCTCCTCGAGCGCGCCATCACGGCCAGGACCAAGGCCGTCATGCCCGTCGACCTCTACGGGCAGCCCTTCGACGCCGACCCGATCCTCGAGCTCTGCCGCAAGCACGGCCTCGCGCTCGTCGAGGACGCGGCGCAGGCCGTCGGCGCCCGGTACAAGGGGCGCCCGGCGGGGACCCTCGGGGAAATGGCGGGCTTCAGCTTCTACCCCGGCAAGAACCTCGGGGCCTGCGGCGAGGGCGGCGCGCTCGTCACGGCGAGCCCCGCCCACGCCAAGCGCGCGGCGGCCCTTCGCGAGCACGGGGCGTATGCCCGGTACTACCATGACGAGGTCGGCTACAACTACCGCATGGAGGGCATCCAGGGGGCCGTGCTCGGTGTGAAGCTGCGCCACCTGCCCGCCTGGACTGCGGCCCGGCGCCGCATCGCGCACCGCTACCACGAGCTCCTCGCCCCGACCCCTCTCCTGCTGCCCCGGGAGGCCCCTTGGGCCGAGAGCGCCTACCATCTCTACGTCGTCCGCCATCCCAAGCGCGACATGCTGCGCGAGCACCTCCAGGCGAAGGGCGTCGGAACGGCGCTGCACTATCCCCTCCCCCTGCACCTGCAGAAGTGCTTCGCGGAGCTGGGCCACAGGGCCGGGGATTTCCCGGTGGCCGAGGCCGCGGCGCGGGACTGCCTGAGCATCCCGATGTATCCCGAGATGACCGACCCGCAGATCGAGTACGTCGCGGCCATGATCCGGGAGTTCCCCTCATGGTAGCGGGCTCCCGCCGGTGAAGATCGCCCGCAAAGACTCCCTCGTGCTCGTGACCGGAGGCGCCGGGTTCATCGGATCGCACCTGGTGGATCACCTCCTCGCCTCGGGCTGCAGGGTAAGGGTGCTCGACAACTTCAGGAACGGCACCCTGGCGAACCTCGCCAAGGCCGCGGAGACAGGCGGCCTCGAGATCGTCCGCGGGGACATCGTCGACGCGGACACCTGCTTCTCCGCCATGAAGGGCGTCGAGTCCGTCTTTCACCTGGCCTGCCTCGGCGTGCGCCACTCGCTCCACGACCCGGTGGGCAACCACCAGGCAAACGCCCTGGGCTCCCTGAACCTCCTGCAGGCGGCGCGCAAGGCGGCCGTCGGGCGCTTCCTCTACGTGTCGTCGAGCGAGGTGTACGGCGCCGCGCTCACCTTCCCCCTCACCGAGCAGGCGGCGACCTGGCCGACGACCGTCTACGGGGCGTCGAAGCTCGCCGGCGAGCACTACGCGGCCGCGTACCACCGCTGCTTCGGCCTGCCCGTCGTGCGTGTGCGGCCCTTCAACAACTACGGGCCGAGGGCCCACTTCGAGGGGGATTCCGGCGAGGTGATTCCCCGGTTCATCCTGCGCGCCCTGGCCGGCGAGCCCCCGGTCATCTTCGGCGACGGGTCCCACACCCGCGACTTCCTCTTTGTGCGCGACTGCGCCGAGGCCCTGGTGGCCATCGCCGAATGCGACGCCCTCGTCGGCGACCTCGTGAACCTGGGCTACGGCGAGGAGATCCGGATCGACGACCTCGCCCGGATGGTGCTCGAGGCCGTGGGTAGGCCGGACCTGCGCCCCGTCCTCGAGGCCGAGCGGCCCGGCGACGTGCCGAGGCTCTGGGTCGACCCGTCGAAGCTGCGCGGGGCGACCGAGTTCCGCCCCCGCACGAAGCCCGCTCAGGGACTCCGTGAGACCGTGAAGCACTACAGGGCCCTCTATGCCGCGGAGCCCGACTGCCTCTCGCGCATCCAGAACAGGAACTGGGAGGCGCCATGATCCCGATCGCAAAGCCCGAGATGGGAGAGGACGAGGTCGCCCTCGTCGCCGAGACGATCCGCAGCGGCTGGATCACCCAGGGGCCGCGCGTCGCCGAGTTCGAGGCGGCCTTCGCGGCGCGCGTCGGCGCGGCCCACGCCGTCGCCGCCTGCAACTGCACGGCCGCCCTCCACATGGCACTCATCGCCGCGGGCGTCGGCCCCGGGGACGAGGTGATCGTGAGCCCGCACAGCTTCATCGCCACGTCGAACGCCATCCTGTACTGCGGGGCGCGCCCCGTGTTCGTGGACATCAACCCCGAGACCCTCAACATGGACGAGCGCCTCGCCGCTGCGGCCGTGACCCCGCGCACCCGGGCGATCCTCGCCGTCCACCAGGTCGGACGCCCCGCCGACATCGCCGCCCTGGGCGCGCTGGCCAGGGAGAGGGCCGTCCGGCTGGTCGAGGACGCCGCCTGCGCGACCGGCAGCACGTTCCGCGGCCGCCCGGTGGGCGACAACACCCACTCGCAGCTCGTCTGCTTCAGCTTCCATCCGCGCAAGATCCTGAGCACGGGCGACGGCGGCATGATCACGACGAGCGACCCCGAGGTCGCGAAGCACCTGCGCCTGCTCCGGCAGCACGGCATGTCCGTCAATGACCTGGAGCGCCACCGCTCCAAGACGATCGTCTCGGAGAGCTACCCCATCCTGGGCTACAACTACAGGCTCACCGACCTGCAGGCCTCGATTGGCCTCGGCCAGCTCCGGCGCCTCGACTCGATCGTGGCGCGCAGGCGCGCGATCGCCGCGCGCTACGATGCCGCGTTCGCGGCGATGAAGGGGATCGGCGTCTTCGCCGAGCCGCCCGACTGCCGCTGGAACCAGCAGACCTACCTCATCCGCCTCGTCGGGAGCACGGTGGCCGAGCGGGACGGCTTCATGCAGGCCCTCCTGACGGACGGGATAGCCACGAGGCGCGGCGTCATGTCGATCCACCGCGAGGCCCCCTACGTCGAGCGCTACGGTCGCCTGTCGTTCCCGGAGAGCGAGAAGGCGAGCGACCAGTGCGTGTGTTTGCCGCTTTACACGCAGATGAGCGACGCTGATATCGACACCGTGACCGCAGCGGTGCAGAGGCACTCCCGGCACCCCTGATCATGGCCCCCCCAGCCGCCGCCCCCCTGCCCGAGAACCCGTACAACCCCTTCGCGTGGATCGCGGGCGCCCCCACGATCGGAGAGGGCACCTGGATCGGCGCCTTCACGCTCATCGACGGCCTGGGCGGACTCAGGATCGGAAAGGGCTGCAACATAAGCTCGGGCGCGCAGGTCCTCTCGCATTCCACGGTGAGGCGCTGCGTCACCGAGCGGCGCCACGCCACCGTCGACTACAAGCCGACCGAGGTCGGCGACTACACCTTCATCGGGGCCAACGCCGTGATCCAGATGGGCGCCAAGGTCGGCGACCACTGCGTGATCGCGGCGGGCGCGGTCGTTCTCGAGGACGCCTCGATCCCGCCCTATTCCCTTGTCGCGGGTGTCCCCGCGCGGGTCGTCCGGGACATCCGCGGGGAAGTCGAGAAATGGAGCCAGGGCCCACATGGGAGCTGAACCCGCCGTGCTGTCGGTGGTCGTCGCCGCCTACAACGAGGAGGCGAACCTTCCCGTCCTGTTCGGGCGCCTGAAGGCCCTCGACTGGGCGGCGCTCGGCCTGGAGCCGGAGTTCCTGTTCGTCGACGACCATTCCTCCGACCGCACGCCCGAGGTCCTGGCGGCGTTTGCGGCCGCGGACCCGCGCGTGAAGGTCCTGCGCTTCTCCAAGAACTTCGGGAGCCACAAGGCCTTCACGGCCGGCCTTGAGCACTCGAGCGGGGACGCGGCGGTCATCCTCGCCGCCGACCTTCAGGACCCCCCGGAGACGATCCCGCTCCTCGTCGGGAAGTGGCGCGGGGGCGCCCGCGTGGTCTGGGCCGTCCGCGGGGGCCGCGAGGGGGAATCCCTCTCCACGCGCGCCTTCTCCAGGATGTACTACTTCCTCATGCGCAAGTTCGCGGAGGTGCGCCCGCCGAAGAGCGGCGCGGATTTTCTCCTCGTCGACAAGACCGTGGTCGCCGAGCTCCGGGCCGCGCCGGAGAAGCACACGTCGCTCCTGTCGCTCATCCAGTGGATGGGCTTCGACCAGGCCGAGATCACCTATCCCAAGGCCGCCCGCCTGAGCGGCCGCTCAAAGTGGACCCTCCGCAAGAAGCTCAAGCTGGCGGTCGACTCCTTCGTGAGCTTCTCCTACTTCCCCCTGCGCCTGGCCTCCGCGTGCGGCCTGCTCTTCGCCCTGAGCGGCTTCGCCTACGCGGCCGTGATCGCCGTCCGGGCGGCGACCCTCGGAAGCCCGGTCCAGGGATGGGCCTCCCTGATGTGCGTCCTCCTTATCGTGTCGGGGGTCCAGCTCATCATGCTGGGCATCGTCGGCGAGTACCTCTGGCGCACCTTTGACGAGACGCGCGGCCGCCCGCGGTACATCATCGAGAAGCGCATCAATCTGTGAACTGGCGGACGAGCCCGAAAGCCGGCCGACGCCTGGACTGGGCACTCCTTCTGGGCGACTTCGCCGTCGCGTCGTGGCTGTGGTTCTCCTTCTGGAGGTTCTCGGGGCTCGTGGATCCGACGTTCCCGCGCGTCCTCGCTCCCGCGGCCGCATCGGCGCTTCTCGGCGTCCTCCTCGGGACTCACCGGTCGAACTCGGGCGCGCGGCTTGGCGCGCTAGCGGCCGCGGGCGCGGCGCTCGGCTACGGCGCCGCGCGCCTGGGATGGCTGCCCCTCTCGGGGCGCGAGGCGCTCTGGCTCGGGGCCGCGCAGGCCGCGACGGCCGGAATCCTGCACCTCTTCCATGCCCGCCTCGGGGGGTCGCTGTCGGAGCGGGCCTGGGAGCTGGTCCGCTGGACGGCGCTCGGCCTCGCGGCGACGCTCGTGATGCTGCCCTTCTACTTCGCGGGCTCCGTCGGCTCGGGCGACGCCCACTGGTACGTCGTGATGCTCGCGGACTTCCTCGCGCAGCTGAAGGCGGGCGCCTTCCCCGTCTGGGTCGGCCAGGGTCCGTTTGCGTTCAACGGGGCCGTCTCGCCGCTCAGGTACGCCCCGGGCTTCCAGTACTACGGGGGGATCGCGGATTTCCTCTCCGCGCAGGCCCTGCAGCCGGTGGCGGTGAAGAACCTCTGCCTCTGCCTCTCCGGGATCGGCGGCGCCTTCGCGGCCTACGCCTGCATGCGCCCGATCGTCAACGGCAGGCACTGGATCGCCTGCCTCCTCGCGATCCTGTGGATCGCCGGGCCGGGGGTCTTGGCGCCCGTGATAAGCGGCGACCAGTACATGACCTTCATCGCCATCCCGTTCGTCCCCGT
The DNA here is from genome assembly GCA_964509885.1 of uncultured Opitutaceae bacterium. Classification (GTDB taxonomy): domain Bacteria; phylum Verrucomicrobiota; class Verrucomicrobiia; order Opitutales; family Opitutaceae; genus Palsa-1447. The sequence continues at coordinate 27,822 of CAZDZL010000024.1, forward strand.
CGTGCTCCACGGGTGCTGGCGGGTGGTGGCGCTCGACGACCGATGGGGGCGCCTGTGGATCGCGGCCGGACTCGGGGCGCTCTGGGTGTGCCACCCCCCGATCGGCCTCTGGATGACGGTGATAGCTGGCGCCATCTACGCCTCAATGCTGCTGCTGCGCCGCTCCTGGGCCAGGGAGCTGGGCCGGATCGGGTTCATGGCCGCGGTCTTCCTGGCGATCGGCTCATATCCCTTCATCTCGCTCCTGAACCTGGACAACCAGCTCAGGGTGACCTCGGTGGGCGGCTCCGCCGCCTACGAGGTGCACCGGTATTTTCCGGGAAACTTCAGGCCGATAAGCCCGGCCGGGGGCGGGCTCATGGACTACCAGATCGGATACGCCCTCCTCGGCGTGCTCGTCCTCTCGCTCGCGCTCCTGGCCGTCTCGCGGCCGAGGGCCGCCTGGGCCTTCGCCCTGGCCTCGGTGCTGGTCGTCCCCTTCACGGTGCCGGTCCCCTTCCTGACCGATTTCCTCTGGGGGCATCTTCCCGGCTGGTTCGTGACGATAGACAACGTCTGGCCCATGCAGAGGCTTTTCCTCATCTGGTCCGCGCTGGCGGCCTTCACCGCGGCGGTCGTCCTCGGCTCGCCGCGCGTGAGCGGCGGGCCGTGGGGGCGGGCACTCGTGGTGGCTGCGCTGGCCGCGGGCCTGGCGTGGTCCGCGACCGAGGCCCGGAAGCTGGCGGCGCTCGCGACGCGCACGCACAGCAGCCCCGAGCAGACGCGCGTCATGGAGGGCCCCAACAACTCCCAGCTCGGCCGGTACGCCTACGGGTCCTTCGCGACGACCCCGGGCTACGCCAGCCACGGCTTCATGGACGCCTGGTTTGAGAACCGCCTCCTGGACAGGCAGTCGCTGGAGTCGTTCCTGTCGAACGCCGATGCGGCCGCCCCGGGCGACGGCCCCGACCCCGGCGCGGCGACCCTCGTCAGCAAGGGCCTGATGACGGCGGAGAACATCACCCAGAGCACCTCCTACTTCCTGCGCCCGACGCTCACGCTCGACCCCGGCAAGCGCTACGCGCTTCGCCTGGAATTCTTCGACCCGGCGACCGACGGCGTGCTCCAGCTGATGCAGGACACCCTGTTCCGGGAATACCTCCTCCCCGACTCGGGCGTGGGGATAGGCCGCAGCGGCCCGCCGCGCTCGTTCGGCACGGAGGCGACCTCGGGAAGGGTCATCTCGCTGGGGGTCCTCGGCAAGGATCCGGCTCCGATAAAGACCATCCTCATCACCGCGCGCGCGAGCCACAAGGATTTCACCGCGGGCAGGTACTGGCTGTACACCTACGAGCGCTCGCGCCTCCCCATTTCGGTCGAGTCCTGGATCCCCTACCGCGTCCGCTTCACAGCCCCCAGGCCCGCCTACCTCGAGTCGCCCCGCATGTGGCTCAAGGACTGGCGCGCGACGGTCAACGGCGTGGCCGTCGCGCCGGAGCGCTCGCCGGAGGGCCTGGTCATGGTGCCGGTCCCGGCGGGACCCAACACCGTCACGCTCGACTACGTTCCCCCGTTTGCCGTCCAGGCCTCGTTCTGGATCTTTGCGGGCGCCTGGGTGCTGGCGGGCGGCGCCGCGCTCGCGTGGCTTGCGGGCGCGCCGGCGCCGGACAGGGCGAGGGTGTCCGCCGTCCTCGCCCCGTTCCGGAGCCGCACGTTCCTGCTCGTGGCAGCCGTCGCCGTCGTCGCCGCGGTCCTGTACCGGGCGTCAGGCGGCCCAATGAGGAAGGACTTTGTCAGGACCGCGGGGCCGATCGAGGTCAGGTTCCTGCTTCCCTCCGGGGCCGCGGGGACCAGCCAGCCCCTGGTGGCCACGGGTCACGCGCAGGCGGGCACCATCGTCTTCGCGACCCTGCTGGACGCCCGGCACGTGAGGCTGGGCGCGGACGTCTGGGGCACCCTGTACTCGAGCGAGCCCATCGAGGTGGACTATTCCCAGGTGCACACGCTCGTGGTGTCCGACAGCGCCCTCTTCCCCAAAAGCCACCCCCTGGTCGAGGTGCTGTCCCCGGACGAGCTCCAGCGCCTGCGCGGCGAGCTCAGGGTGGAGCTCGACGGCAAGGTCGAGATCGAGGCCAGGTGCTATGCCTACGAGGCCGGCCCCTCCGAGATCCACGTGGGGAGCTCCCCCTTCGGCTCGACGACGAGCTCCCGGTTCTCCGGCGAGTATATCGAGTCGCGCCGCCTCCCCATACCGCGCCTGGTCAGCATGCCCGCGGGGAACCAGGCCCGCCTCTACCTTCGCTTTCCCACGGACCGCATCGGATCGACGGAATGCCTGGCCACGCTCAAGTCCGAGCTCGGGACGCTTTCCCTCTCGGCCACCTATGTCGGCCCCGGGCGGGTCAGGATCGCCTCCCTCGGGGAGGACGGGGTCACCCGGCAGTCCGCGGAGTTCGACACCGACCTTGCCGGGGCCCACACCATGACCCTTTACCCGAGCGAGCCGGGCGACCCGAGGCAGGCGTTCGACCTCTCGTGCGATCTTGACGGGAAGCACATTCTTGGCGGATCGAGGCCGCGCGCCCTTCCCGGCTCCCCGCAGCTGTCGACGGGAACGGACCCCTTTGCCGCAAAGGCCGTGCAGAACCGCTTTTCCGGGCCGGAGCTGAACCTCGACCTCGTCTCGGACATGCCGGCGGCGGCCGCCCCCGACGCGTTCGGCCCCGTGCACATGATCCTGACCCTTCCGGTCCAGAGGCCGGGTCGGCGCGAGCCCATCCTGACCACGGGACGAAGCGGCGCCGGGGACGTCGTCTACGTCTCCTATGAGGACTCGCGCCACATAAGGGTCGGATTCGACCATTGGAGCTACGGTGGAAAACAGAGCGACCCGATACCCGTCGACTACGCGGAGCCTCACGAGATATGGGTTCTCGAGGGCGCCCTCTTTCCGTCGTCGGACGGCGATCCCCGGTGGGGCGCGACCACGCCCGAGGCCAAGTCTCTCCTCAGGCGGCGCGTGACCGTCGTCTTCGACGGGAAGACCGTGATCTCGGAAACGGTCGCCACCTACCCCACGACGCGCGAAGAGGTCACGCCCGCGAGAAACGGGATCGGCGCGTCCACGGCCGACCCGGAGTTCAGCGGCATCGTGCGCTATTGCGAGCGCACGGGGCTCTTCCTGCCTCCCGGGACAACGCCCTGAGGGCGGCCCCTCGGGCGCGGGTCAGCGCTCGAGCGCGCCGAGGTCCGCCCACCCGACATGCAGGATCTCCCCGAGGAAGGTGGATCCCGCCGTCGAGCCCCCCAGGAAATTGGCCCCGATGGTCGTCGACTCGGGATCGGAGGGGAAGCTGCCCCCCGCCCGGTCCATGATCCGGCGCCCGTCGAGCTCGATCCGAACCCGATTCCTCAGGGCATCGGCGCCGGCGTCGGCCGCCGGCAGCGGCGTGTCGGCGGGGGGATAGAGAGAGCCCAGGCTCAACGTCAGGGCGTGCGGGGCCCCGGGTACCAAGGAAAAGGGCTCGGAGATCAGGAGGGGCGCCCCCCAGTGGTCCACGCAGATCTCGGCCCTTCCCAGGGTCTCGTAGCGGACAAACACAATGTCCCCGCGCCCCGTGGCGCCCGAGGAGAGTATCGGCTGGCCCTCGCCGGGCCGGCCGGGACCGAAGGAGAGCTCCAAGCGCAGCGCGCCGGTGAACCCATTCCAGCCCGGCCTCCCCAGGTGCGCCATGAATTCCGCCGATGCCAGGCTCCCCGCGGGGATGTCGCGGAGCTCGAGGGGCTGGATGGAGACCATCTCTCCCTTGAAAAAGGGAACGCAGGCCGTGCTTCCCAAAACGTTCGCGGCGAAGACGGCGCTGCACGGCTCGCCGCCGGCCGCCGGCGCCTGCGTGAACAGCGCGCGCCTGTGGTTCAGGCTGACGTAGTTCGTCACGCGCATCGCGGCGAAGCTGGGCGCCCCCCCGTAGATGGGCGCGCCGGCCGCGGGCAGAAGCGCGCCCAGGCTGATGTCCACCTCCTGCGTCCCCGAGGGCGAGAGCGCCATGGGCTCCGACCACGTGCCCCCCGTTCCCATCGTGTCGATCGCCAGGCGCACCCTGTCGCCGTCCCTGACCGCATACAGCACCTGCCGAAGCCTGGGGCCCGCGACGGAGAGCAGGGGCTGGCCCTCGCTCGGTCCCGGCGCCGGCGGCGGAAGGACGAACCGGACCCTCACCGGCCCCAGGGCGCCGCCCCATTCCGGGGACCGGTCCCTTGCGATCTGACCGCCCGCAAGCTCGGGGACCGAGCGCGCGACCTCGTCGAGCGGCGCCTGGCTGAAGGCCGTTGCGGCGCCGCTGAAATACGGCTCGGTCGAGGACCCCCCGATCAGGTTGGCGCCGAAGTGGATGCTTTCCCTCGGGGAGGGATAGCAGTCGGTGTGCCGCGAAAGGACGGTGCGCCCGTCCATCCTGACCAGAAAGTGCCCGCGCAGGCCCTCGAGCGCCGGATCCCCCGCATAGGTCGGGTTCCCGGCCGCGGGAAGCAGGGCGCCCGAGGTGATCACGATCTCGTGCGCGCGGGCGAAGTCGACCTCCACGGGCGCGGACTCGTCCGGCATCGCCCCCCAATGGTCCATGCCGAACGCGACGTGGCGGGAGTCCACATAGCGGACGAACACGACGTCACCGGCCCCCGCCCTCCCGGAGCAGAGGAGCGGCTCCGCAAAGGGCTCGCGGCCGCCCGGGAAACGCACCGTCATGCTCACGGGACCCGGGTAGCCGTCCCAACCCGCAGGCCCCGCCTTGCGCAGCGGCAGCCCGAAGACCTGCATCGCGATGTCGTTGCCGTTCAGCTGGCGCCTCTGCGCCTGAGTGAACCCCTCGAACTGGTACGGCCGGAACTGCAGGGGGTTCGGGCAGCGCAGGAGCAGGTCCTCGCCGGGCCTCGCCGCCGCGCCGTCCATGGCCCCCCCCCACTGGGTCTCCGCGTTGGCGGCCCGCAGGAAATAGAACCTCCCCGGGGGGATCTCAGAGAGCCTCCGCTTCAATATCTGGAGGAATCGGGCCGGGAACACCTGGCGCAGGGGGGCGGCGAAGTTGGCGGCCGCCAGAGCGACGGCGAGGACCGCGACCGCAACCGTCCAGGCGGGCCGCGACGCCCCGCGCCTCGAGAGGAAGCCGGCGACTCCCGCACCCGCCCCGAGGCACAGGAACGGGACGAGGCAGCGCGACATCCGCCCGTACACCATGAACGTGGGGACCATGTCGGAGAAGAACACGAGCCCGCCGTAGAGGAAGGCGAGGGAGGCGCCCCACAAGCGAAGGCGCCGCAGCCCGCCGTCCCCTCGCTCCGAGGCGAGCGCATAGCCGAAGCCGGCGAGGAGCACGCCCAGGAAGGGCCCCTCCGCGCGCCAGAGGTATTCGGGGACCACCCTGAAGCCGACGTGGAAGTCCCCCTGCTTCACCGTCTGCGCAAAGACGAGGTAGGAGCGAAGGACCGAATGGGACGCCGCAGCGCCAAGGGCGAGGAAGAGCGCGATCGGAAGGACGAGCCCGGCGAACGCCAAGCCGGCCCTCGCCGCCATCCGCCCGGGGCCGCCGGCGCCGAAGAGGGCGTACAGGGAGAGGACGCAGGCCCCCAGCAGCCAGTAGCCGTTGTAGGTGAGGAACCCGAATCCCGCGGCCACGCCGGCAAGGAGAGCGCGCCTGGGGGACCAGGGCCCCACCGCGAGCCACAGGGCCAGCAGCATCCCGAAGAGCGCGACGTCGTACGGAAGGTAGTGCCTTGAGTAGTAGAACAGGCTGTTGGACGCGGCGGCGAGGAACGCGGCCCAGAGCGCCTCGGAAGAGCCCGCTCCGGCCCGCAACGCGACGGCCCACACCAGGTATATCGTCCCGGCCGAAAAGAGCCCGAAATAGCACGCCGCCAGCGCCGGGTGGTCGCCCCCCAGCGCGTGCTCGACGACGGCCACCGGCAGGCCCACCCAGCGGAAGAACACATGGTCGGCGCCCCCCAGGAGCGCCTCGAATGCGAGGCGCCAGTGCCCGTGCCCGAGCTCATAGGCCGCCTCGCGGGAGAGCATGTAGCGCGCCTCGTCGGGCCAGTAGGCCTGCCCGCCGCTGACGGCGAGCCACACCCTCAGGCCGTAGGATGCGGCGAGGAGCCAAGCCAGCCGGGCCCGGCCCGATCGTGCTGTTGCTGGGGTTGCGACAGCCATCGTCCGCCCGTCAGGGCAGAGCCTTGCCGGGCTCAGTCCCGGGCCTGAATATCCTGTACTGCATCGCCAGGAACGTGATCAGCATCTGCGCCGCGTTGGCGATCCCTGCGGCAACCCATCCCGGCAGCGTCGTCAGGCGCGTCAGCACGCCAAAGACAGCCGCCTGGACCAGGAACGTCGCCAGGACCATCACGAGGTACTCGGACACCTGGCGCCTCGAGTCCGTGCGCACGCACCCAAAGGTCCAGTGCTTGTTCAGCCAGTAGTGCAGGGCGACCGCCGGCGGATAGGCGAGGATGAAGGAGGCGTCCTTCCCAAGCCGAAGCCCGATCAGCCAGTTGAGGCTCGTGAACACGGCCATCACCGCCACGCCGACCACGGCGTAGCGCAGAATCCTGCGCGCCATTTCCGAACTCAGCATGCTCCCAGAGAAGGGGCCCGATGCCGACGCCTGACAAGCCTCAACCCCGCGCCCTCCCGTGCGCCGGCCCGATTGCGAGCAGAATGGGCTCGCAGCGGCGCTCGCGAACCCGAAATGCTTCGGCTTCGTGCCGATCGCCCAAGAAACCCCCGATAGGCTCCTGTCGTGGCTGCGCCGGCACCGGCTCGACGTGGCGGACCTGGTTGGGCTGGGCGTCGCCCTGGGCGTCGTCGCCCGGTGGATCACCCCGCTCCCCTTCCCCGCCACGGCGTCCGCGATGGCCGCTGCGGCCATGCTCCCGTCGCGGGCGCATGCGGACCTCCCGTCGCCGGACCGCGCGTTCCGCGCGAGCCTGCCTCGCCGGCTCATTTACCTCGCCGCCGTCGGCATCGCATGGGTGGGCTTCTTCGGCCTGCCGGCAAGGAGCCTCTGGCTCGGGCCGATCTGGATCGCCCTGGCGTGGGCGGCCTCGCTGGACTGGCGGCCCGCCGGCCGGTTGTGCCGCTCCGGCCTCGACCGACTGGGGGCCTTCGGCTTCCTCACTGTGGAGAAACCCCGTGTGTTGGCTGAGGCAGTTAAGGCCCGCGTCAGCCCAAGGGCGCAGGAGCCCCTTCGCCTTGTCCTCGTGGTAGCCCTGGCGCTTTGGCTCATGAGGGGCTTCAACGCCCCGTTCCTTCTCGGGGGCGGCGACTCCGGCTGGTACGGTGCCGTCCTGGCCGACGCGGTGCGCCAGGCGCGCGAGGGCGTTTTCCCGCTGTGGGTGGGGCAAAGCGCCTACCAGTTCAACGGCGCCATCTCGCCCATCAGGATCGCCCCGGCCTTCTGCTACGCCGGCGCGCTCCTCGACCTCGTCACGCTGCACCGCCTCGGGGACGTGGCGCTCCTGAACGCGCTGCTGACGGCCGTCGGCGTGGGGGCCGCGCTGAGCGCCTACCTCTGCCTCGGCGCGCTGATCCCGGCACGCCGCTGGCTGGCCGCGGCGCTGGCCGCGCTCTTCCTCGCGTGCCCGGGGGTCCTCGGCATCGCCTACAACGGCGACCTCTACATGTCGTGGATGGCGCTGCCGCTCGTCCCGCTTGTCTTCCTCGGCACGGTCCTCTCGTTCCGGCCCGGGACGGAGGGCCGGGCGCTCGTCCTTCTCGGCGCCGCGCTCGGCCTCTGCTGGTGGGCCCACGCGCCGATCGCACTCTGGGCCACGGCCCTCGCGGCCGGCGCGCAGGGCGTGCGCGTGGTCGCGGGCTCGCGCGCCGGAGTCCGGTGGCGGCCCCTGCTGGCCGCGGCCCTCGCCTTCCTCGCGATAGCGGCGTACCCGATCGGCTCGGTCCTCCTCTATCCCCCGGTGCACGGGCAGCACATGAGCGAGGTCCAGCGGGCCCTCCCCGGGACGATCACGTCCTTCATCCGGGACACGTTCCCGGGCGCCCTCCTGCCGATGACCCCGATCGGCCGCGCGCCAAGCGACGTCCAGTTCGGCTACGCGCTCTGGGCGCTCCTCCTCTTCTGCCTCTTCAACAAATTTCGCGGGGCCCGCCTCGAGGTCAGGGTCCTCCTCGCCGAGGCCGCCTTCCTGGCGGTGCTCCTGCTGCCGATCCCGGGCGCCAGCCTCCTGGCCTGGGAGCTCGTCCCGGGGTTCATCCGCAACCCCACGGGAAACTGGGCGGCGCCGAGACTCTACCTGCCCATGGCGGCGGCGACGGTCTTCGCACTTGCGGCCGGGCTCGGGGCGGGCATGCCGCTGACGAGCGAGCGGCGCGGCGGCCTCGCGGCCCTCCTCCTCGCGGGCGGGTGCGCCTGGAGCCTCCTCGAGGCGTCCAAGTTCTCGGCCGAGACGCGCGTGATCGCCCTGGATCCCGTGGCCATGATCAACAGGGTGAGCCCCGAGAACCTCCAGCTCACGCGGTATTCCTATGGGATGTTCCCGCGGCTTCCGGCCACCTTCACGCATGGGGTCACCGACCCCCTCCTCGAAAACCGCCTCATCGACACGGTGACGTCCGCGCCCATCGTCGAGAACGCCAAGGCCGCCCTGGCATCGAGCCGGCTGGTCTCGTCCGAGACGTTCGTGAAGAGGCACCACGGGGACGCCGACTTCATCGAGCTCGACGCCCCCTTCCACATTGAACCGGGCAGGTCCTACCTCCTGCAGCTGGTCATCGAGCGCGAGGACTTCGCCGTCGGCGTGCTCCAGATCAAGGGGCGCGACCTGTTCCGCGAATACGGGCTTCCCGAGCACGGGGGGGCCCGGGCGTTCGGCGTCGGGGGGGAGCACCTGGGCGTGGTCCCCCTTTGGACGACGCAGGGTTTCGCGGAGGACCTGGGGGTGAGGTTTTTTCCGGCCGCGCTGCTCACGCTGGACCAGGGCCTTCGCTTCGCCACCCGGGCTCGACTGCTTTCCTATGACCCGGGCGCCCTGCCCGTCCGGGTCTCCTCATGGATTCCCTACACCGCCGAGGTCCGCAGCCCGACGGCCGCGCTCCTGGAAACCCCCCGGATGTTCCAGCCGGGATACGCGGCGCGGGTGAACGGCTCCGAGGCCGCCGTGAGCGCGTCTCCCGACGGCCTCGCCTGCGTGGCGGTGCCGGCAGGAGCGTCCCGGGTCGAGCTGGCCTACGTCCCGCCCGCCGGCCTCAGGCTGCTCTTCTGGCTCTCGGCCGCGGGAGCGCTGGGCGTCGCCGCGGCGGGCGCGGGCCGCCTGGCGCTGGCGAGGGCGCGGGCCGCACGCACCGGGTCGGCCCCCGTTTGACCGCGACCGCGGGGTTGCCCAGTGGCAAATCCCCTTGCACGCGAACGGCTTCCCTGAGAAGGATGGGACGGCAGCCACCCGCCCAATGCCCCCCACTCAACCCGCCGTCCGGCCCATCACTTTTGCGATAGTTGGCTGCGGGCTGATCGGCAGGAAGCGGGCGGCCGCCCTGTCCCAGGTTCCCGGCACCGCCGTCGCCGTCGCGTGCGACCTGGACAGGGCGAGGGCGGAGGACCTTGCCCGGGGCATCCCGGGGTGCCGACCCATCACCGACTACCGGGAGGCGATAGCGGATTCGGCGGTCGACGCTGTCATTGTCTCTACATTGAACGCGTCGCTCGCCCCCGTCGCGCTCGCCGCAGCAAAGGCCGGCAAGCATGCCCTCGTCGAGAAGCCCGGAGCTCTCGGCGCGGCGCAGCTGCGCGAGCTCGAGGGCGAGGCCAAGCGGGCCAAGGCCCTCGTCCGGATCGGCTACAACCACCGCTTCCACCCCGCGCTCGCCAAGGCCCGTGAGCTCGTGGACTCGGGCGTCCTCGGCCCGCTCATGTTCCTGCGCGGCCGCTACGGGCACGGGGGGCGAAAGGGCTACGACCGCGAGTGGCGCGCCGACCCGAAGCTGTCGGGCGGCGGCGAGCTGATCGACCAGGGCGTGCACCTGATCGACCTCGCGTCCTGGTTCCTCGGCGACTTCCCCACCGTGGAGGGCCACGCGGCGACCTACTTCTGGGACATGAAGGTCGATGACAACGCCTTCCTCAGCCTGAGGACCAAGGCCGGCCAGACCGCATGGCTCCACGTGAGCTGCACCGAGTGGAAGAACATGTTCTCCCTCGAGATCTACGGCAGGGACGGGAAGCTGTCGATCGACGGCCTCGGGGGGAGCTATGGCACCGAGAAGCTCACCCACTACCGCATGCTTCCCCAGATGGGGCCGCCCGAGATGACCCACTGGGAGTTCGCGGGGGGCGACGCCTCCTGGGCCGCCGAGACCGAGGCCTTCGCGGACGACATCCGCCTCGGGCGCGCGCCGTCGCCGGGCCTCGCCGAGGGCATAAAGACGCTCGAAATAGTCGAGGCGATCTATAGAAACAGCGGCTTCCCCACTCCATGATCATCACCCGCTCGCCCCTGCGCGTTTCCCTCGGAGGCGGGGGCACCGACCTGCCCAGCTACTACTCGGAGCACGGGGGGTTCCTGGTGGCCGCGGCGATCGACAAGTACGTGTACATCACCAAGCACACGACCTTCCAGCAGGAGATCATCGTGAAGTACTCCAAGCTGGAGCGCGTCGCCACGGTGGACCAGATCGAGCACCCGATCGTGCGCGAGGCCCTCAGGATGACCGGGGTCACGGACCCCCACATCGAGCTCACGTCGATGGCGGACATCCCGGGTGGGACCGGCCTCGGATCCTCGGGAAGCTTCACGACGGCGCTCCTGCGCGCCCTCCACGCCTTCAAGAAGAACTCCATCTCGCCGGCCGAGCTCGCGGAGCAGGCCTGCGACATCGAGATCAACAAGCTCGGCGAGCCGATCGGCAAGCAGGACCAGTACATCGCCGCGGTGGGCGGCATCACCGCCTTCACGTTCCACAAGGACGGCCGGGTCGAGTACAGGCCCTGCAAGATCTCGGAGGAGACGCTCTTCAACCTCGAGGACAACCTCCTCCTCTTCTTCACGGGCTACTCGAGGAGCGCCTCCTCGATCCTCAAGGACCAGAACGACCGGTCCAAGAGCAACGACTCCGCCATGCTGGACAACCTCCACTTCACGAAGGACCTCGGCCTCAAGTCCCTGAAGTGCCTGGAGACCGGGAACCTTGAGGAGTTTGCGATGCTCATGGACGTCCACTGGCAGCGCAAGAAGGCTCGCAGCGCCGGCATGAGCAACGGGCAGATCAACCTCTGGTACGACCATGCCATGGCCAACGGGGCCCTGGGGGGCAAGCTCATCGGGGCCGGCGGCGGCGGGTTCCTCATGTTCTACGCGGGGGACAAGAAGCGCCTGCGCCACGCCATGAGGGAGAAGGGCCTCCAGGAGGTCCGCTTCCGGTTCGACTTCGAGGGCACGAAGGTCGTCACGCAGAATTAGCGGGACCGATGGAAATCCTCAACCCGTCCCCGATACACAAGGGCTTTCGCCTGCAGTCGGTGGACGAGCTGAAGGGTTTCGCGATGGTCGTCGTCCTGCTCTACCACATCGGCGGCGTCCTGAAGTGGGACAACTGGTTCCACGGGGAGGCGGGCGTCGACATCTTCCTGATCGTGAGCGGCTTCACGCTTGTCCTCACGTCCCGGGAGCTCCCGGCCTTGGAGTTCATGAAGAGGCGGCTGCTGCGCATTTTCCCGTCCTACTGGGCCGCGGTCGTCTTTTTCGTCGTCATGAACGACAGGTTCTTTGGCTCCGGCTACTCCGCCGCGACGATCGTGCTGCACCTGCTCGGCGTCCACGGGTTCAGCAGCGGGGTCTATTTCTCCGACATCAACGACTCGTTCTGGTTCATCTCGATGATCCTCGCGATGTACCTCGTCTTCCTCGTCGTGCGCCCCCGCCTCGCAGACCTTTCCTACATCATGGGCTTCGGGATGCTGCTCACGGTCGCCGTCTGCTCGGCCTACATCGCCGCGGCCCACGCCGGCGGCCTGATCCAGCTCGCGGTGCGGATCCCTAGCTTCTTCATCGGGCTCCTCGCCGGGCAGATCTGGACCTCGCCGCGCTCAACGCTGGGGCCCTCGGGGATACTGGTGGCGGGCCTGGTCGCCATCACCTACCTCGGCTGGTCCAAGGGGATCATCACCTTCTACGCCGTCGCGGCCCTCGCCCTGACGGGCGCGTTCCTGCTGGCGGCCCGGTACCTGGCGAAGGCCGCGGAGGGCAGGATGCTCCTTGCCGCCTTCTCCTTTGTCGGGGTCTATTCCTACGAGATATTCCTCTTCCACCAGCCGCTCATGCGCGACTACAACTTCTACGTGTTTCGGGTCTGGATCGGGATCGAGCCCACGAACAGCGAGCTGGCCCTCGGCATCGTCGTCTCGCTGCTGGTCACGCTCCTGATAAGCGTCGCGCTGCACAAGGCGGTCTCCGCGATGTTCTCGTCCCTCCGCCGGGCACCCGCGGCCCGGGCCGCATGACGCCCGCCGCCACGCTTCCCGTCGCCATACTCGCCGGCGGAATGGCGACCCGCCTGAAGCCGATCACGGAGAAGGTGCCCAAGATCCTCGTGGAGGTGGCCGGGGAGCCCTTCTTCAACCACCAGGTCCGCCTCCTCGCGAAATCGGGGCTGACGCGGATCGTCCTGTGCGTCGGCTACCTGGGAGAGCAGGTCGAGGCCCTCTACGGCGACGGCTCCGCGTGGGGCGTGGAGCTCGAGTACTCCTTCGACGGGCCGAGGCTGCTCGGCACCGGGGGAGCCCTGATCCGCGCGCTGCCCAAGCTGGGCGACGCCTTCTACGTGCTGTACGGCGACAGCTACCTGCCGATCGATTACCTCGCCGTGGGCAGGAGCTTCCTCGACTCGGGCAAGCAGGGCCTCATGACCGTCTATGCCAACCAGGGAAAGTTTGACGCCAGCAACGTCTGGTTCGAGAACGGGTCGGTCCGGGTCTACGACAAGAAGAACAAGGTCCCCCAGATGGCCCACATCGACTACGGGCTCGGCGTCTTCCGAAGCTCCGCCTTCGACGGTTTCCCAAGGGACGAGGTCGTCGACCTCGAGAAGGTGCAGCAGGCCCTGCTCGCCCGCGGCGAGCTCGCGGGCTACGAGATCGCGACGAGATTCTACGAGATCGGCTCCCATGCCGGCCTCCAGGAGCTTGACCGGCTCCTGCGGAGCCCGGTCTAATCCGAGGAACAACTCACAGCCCCCACACAACCGAAATCACTCCATGTCATACTCAGCACAGCACCTGAAGGAAACGGCCGAGATCGTGGCCAAGATCAATCCAGCCGACTGCGACAAATGCGTCGCCGAGCTCCGGGCCGTCAGGGAGCACGGAGGGCGGCTGTTCATGCTGGGCGTCGGCGGGAGCGCGGCCAACGCCTCGCACGCCGTGAACGACTTCCGGAAGATAGCGGGCATAGAGACCTATGCCCCGACCGACAACGTCTCCGAGCTGACGGCGCGCACGAACGACGAGGGCTGGGCCAGCGTCTTCGTCGAGTGGCTGCGCACCAGCAAGCTGAACAGCAAGGACTGCCTGTTCATCCTCTCGGTCGGCGGCGGCAACGTGGAGAAGAACGTCTCCCCCAACCTCGTGGCCGCCCTGCAGCTGGCCAAGCAGGTGGGTGCCCACGTGATCGGGATCGTGGGCAAGGACGGCGGCTACACCGCCAAGGTGGCCGACGCCTGCGTGATCGTGCCTACCGTGAATCCCAACAACGTCACGCCCCACAGCGAGGCGTTCCAGGCGGTCATCTGGCATCTCTTCGTCTCCCACCCCGACCTCAAGGTGAACCAGACGAAATGGGAGTCCGTCACCGCAAAGCCCTGACCCGTGGCGCGCGCGATGCCGCTCAGGCCTGCCGTTTTCCTGGACCGCGACGGCACGCTGAACGTGCAGACGGTGCGTGACGGCAAGCCCTACGCGCCCACCCGCTTCGAGGAGTTCCGCCTCTATGAGGGCGTTCCCGAGGCGTGCCGCGCGCTGAAGCGGGCCGGCTTCCTCCTTGTCGTGGCGACCAACCAGCCCGACGTCGGCCGTGGGGACGTCGCCCGGGAGGTGATCGAGGCGATGCATGCGCGGCTCCTGGAGCTCGTGCCTGAGATCGACCGCATCGAGGTCAGCTACGACCCGGGCCGCGGCGAGGTGGCCCCGCGCCGAAAGCCCGAGCCCGGGATGCTCCTGGACGCCGCGAAGGCGCTCGGCATCGACCTGCCGGGCTCATGGATGGTCGGCGACAGGTGGAAGGACGTGGACTGCGGCAAGCGCGCCGGCGTGAGAACCGTCTTCATCGACTACGGCTACGGGGACGAGCACGACTCCTCCCCCGACCACACGGTCCGGACGTTCCCCGAGGCCGTGGCCTTCATCCTCGGCGGGGCCGCGAAGGCCGCCGGCGCCGCCTAGGGCGCCTATTCTCCTTGCTCGAACGGAAAGCGTGACCTCAATTAACGGACACAAAATATCATGAAATCCCTCAACGAACTCACGATACAGCTCTATGCCGACGGCGCCGACAAGGCGGGCATCCTCGAGCTCTATTCCAAGCCCTACATCAAGGGCCTGACCACCAACCCGAGCCTCATGAAGAAGGCCGGCATAAAGGACTACGAGGCCTTCGCGAAGGACATCCTCCAGACCGTGACGGCGAAGCCGATCTCGCTCGAGGTCTTCACGGACGACTTCACGGACATGAAGCGCCAGGCCCTGAAGATCTCGGCGCTCGCGAAGAACGTCTACACGAAGATCCCCATCACGAACTCGCGCGGCGAGTCGTCCCTGCCCCTGGTCACGGAGCTCGCCAAGGAGGGGGTGAAGCTGAACATCACGGCCCTCCTCACCCTCCGCCAGGTGGCGGGGGTCGCCGAGGCCCTGAACCCGGCCGTCCCCTCCGTCGTTTCGGTCTTCGCCGGCCGCATCGCCGACACCGGCGTCGACCCCATGCCGCTCATGCGCGCCTGCGGCGCGCTCCTCGAGGGCCACGCCAAGGCGGAGCTCCTCTGGGCGAGCACCCGCGAGGTCCTCAACATCTTCCACGCCCAGGAATGCGGCTGCGCCATCATCACGGTGCCCCACGACATCCTGGCCAAGGCCGCCAAGATGCTCTCCATGGACCTGACGGAGCTCTCGCTCGACACGGTGAGGATGTTCGCAAAGGACGCGGCTGAAAGCGGTTACAAGTTCTAACCGCCTCATTTCACTATTTACCTCCTGGGCGGACTCCTTCATTTTCAAGGGTCCGCCCATTTACTTATGCCGCTACGGATACGCCTGCTGAGCCTCGTCTTGCCCGCGCTCCTCGCCCCGGCCCTCCTGCGGGCCGCGAACCTCGACGGCTCCACGGCCGCGGTCGGCGACGCCGAGGCCGCGCGCCTCTATGCCAGGGCCAATGACTACGTGTCCGGGATGCAGGAGGGCGACTACTCCTACGCCTACCTCCAGTTCTACTGGAAGCGCGCCCAGTCCAACATCGACCGCATCCGGCAGGTCTACCCGGACTCGCCGACGGCCAAGGCCCTGGCGCGGGGCGACCTCAAGCTGGGGCCCTACCCCCTCGACTATTTTCGGGAGCGCGTCCTCTACAACCTCGAGACGAAGCAGCTCGGCGCCTTCGAGGACGTGAACTGCGCGATCTTCCTCTTCAGCCTCGACACGAAGAGGGCGGACAGCGTCCGTGACACCACCCGGCTGGCGATCGCCGAGGTCCTGGCCCACCGCCAGCGCTGGGAGGAGGCCCTGAGGTTCCCGGTTCCCGACGACAGGCGGGCCGACCTGCTGGCGACGATATTCCGCGTGGCGGCGTTCGACGACCACCCGGAGATCGTCGAGAAGATGGTGCGCACGACGCCGCAGAACTGGAGGGACGCGGCGGGGTTCAACGCCATCACCGCGGAGGCCATGGCGCTCCAGGGCAAGCCGCGCTCAGAGCTCTACGCCTATCTCGCCGCCCATCCCCAGCCTGAGGTGCGCACGGCGGCCCTGAGGGGCGTCGTCGAGCGCGACGCGACGATCCGCCAGATGGACCGGCTGCGCATACCGATTGATGACACCATCAAGACCAGCCACTTCGTGGTCCAGAATGTCGCGCTGCGCGACCCGGTCCCCGAGGTGGCCGCGCAGATCTTCGCAGGCGACCCCGACGACGCCGCGCCGCTGCTTGCCGCCTACTTCGCCTCCACCGGCAGGGCCCCGGAGTCGGGGGCGCCGGTCGCGGCGCACGTGGCCTACCTGCACTACCTCGCCGACCAGGGGCGCATGGGCGACGCCGCCACCTACGTCCGCGACAACAACCTGAGGCGGGCGACGCGGCGCTCGTGCGAGCTCGCCGTGATCGGGCTCTACGCGGCCGCGGGCCAGGTGTCGGAAGCCGAGCAGGCCCGGAAGGCCTTCGCGCCCGCATTCTCGGCGGGCGCCGACGAGGCCGCGCTCGCCGAGTTCGAGGGGCGCCTCGGCGTCCCCAAGTCGCCCCTGGTCGCCTATGCGAAGACCTTTGCCGACCTGCCGATCACCGATCCCTGCGTGCTCGCCACCGCGATCATGGAGTGGAGCATGTCGCCCAACCGGTCCCAGCGAGGCGCCACGCCCTGGGACGCCGTTGTCCAGAGGTTCGCCGGCGGGTTCGACAACCTGCCCAAGCCGAAGTCAAAGGCCGTGAGCGACGCCGCGAGCCTCATGAAGCCCTACTAGGGCGCCTGCCAAAGGCTCCCACCCCGGTGAACATCCTCTTCGTCAATTACGGCGATTACACGACCAACAGCCTGAACCACATCGGGGGCTTTGCCCAGGCGCTCGGGGAGAAGGGCCACGCCTGCGCCGTGGCGGTCCCCTACGGCAAGGACACGCTCTCCTCGCTCCAGAACCCGTCGTTCATCGCCGCGCTCTGCGACGAGGTCCTCGCGCAGCCGGGGATATTCCCGGGGGGCGGGACCGCCGACATCATCCACGCGTGGACGCCCAGGGAATGCGTGCGCAAGTTCGTCGTCGCCTACCAGCGCGGCGCGGCGCGCGCCGCCAGGCTGATCGTCCACCTGGAGGACAACGAGGAGTTCCTGATCTCGGGCTACGCGCAGCGCTCCACGGCCGAGCTTCGCTCCATGGGATTCGGGGAGCTCAACCTCATCCTCTCGGACAGCCTCCCCCACCCGGTGCGCCACCGCACGTTCCTGCGGCTCGCGGACGCCGCGACCGTGATCGTCGAGCGCCTCAGGGAGTTCGTGCCGCCCGGCGTGCCCTGCTCCCTCCTCCAGCCGGGGGTCGACCCCGCGTACCTGAGGCCCTTCAAGGCGGACCCCGAGCTGCGGCGCGAGCTGGGACTGGCCGCGGACGAGAAGGTCATCGTCTTCACGGGCAGCAACACCTTCGCCAACGAGCCCGAGATGCGCGACCTCTACGCCGCGGTCCGCGCGCTCAACCAGCGCGGGACGCCGACCCGCCTCGTGCGCACGGGCTTCAACAGGCCCCAGTTCCTGGAGGGCCTGACGGCCGACCTGTCGGCCCACGTGCTCGACCTCGGCTTCATCGCCAAGGCGCGGCTCCCGAGGCTCCTCGGCATCGCCGACGTCCTCGTCCAGCCCGGGAAGCCGGGGCCCTTCAACGATTACCGCCTCCCGTCCAAGCTGCCCGAGTTCCTCGCCTCGGGCCGGCCCGTGGTCCTGCCGCGCACCAACGTCGCCCTCGACATGGTGGACGGCGAGGAGGCGCTGTTCCTCACGAGCGGCTCTCCGGAGGACATCGCCGCCTGCTGCGAGCGCGTCTTCGAGGACCCCACGCTCGCCGCGAGCCTGGGCAGGAAGGGATCGGCCTTCGCGCGCAGGCATTTCGACCTCGCCGCCAACACCGCGGGACTTATCGAGACCTATGCCGCGGTCCTGGAGGGGCCGGAGCGCGCCTGCTGGGGGCTTGTCCGGTCGACGGGCGCCTCAGACCTGACGGCCCTCGCGAACGAGGTTGCCGACGCGCTCCAGCCCGGGGCGCAGAAGAAGCCGGGCTACCCGACGGACCTCCCCGCCCTGGCATCCGATCTCGCCGTCATCGTGCGCCTTGAGGACGAGCGCCAGTCGAGCGAGGCGGCTGCCAGCGACAGGGCGAGGATCCGCCTCGAGGAGGCGGTGCGCCACCTCGAGCTCCAGCGGGACATGACGGCCGCCCACGTGCGCAACCTCGAGGCCCAGGCCGAGTCCCTGGACCGGCAGCAGAAGCTCCAGAAGACTCTCACGGACAGGCATATCCGAAACCTCGAGGCCATGATGACCGAGAGGGACAAGGCCGCCAACGCCAAGATCGAGGCCGTCTCGCTGCTGAACGCGGCCGCGTCGCGCGAGCACGGCAAGCTCGCGGCCCGCATCGTCGAGATGGACGCCGAACTGAAGGCCCGGGAGGCGAGGCTCAAGGGCATCATCCACTCGGCCTCCTGGAAGCTCTCCGCCCCGATGCGCGACATCGAGCGTTTCTGCCACTGGATCGGCTCAAAGCTGCGGGCCCCGGCGCCCCCGTCCGCGGCCGCGCCGACGGCGCCCGAGGCGCACCGGGCGCCCGCGCCCGCCGCCGTCCCCGCCGAGGCGGTCGCTGAGGCGCCCCGCGCCTACACCTTCAATTTCGACCACCCAAGGTCCTGGAAGACGGCCTCCAACAAGCTGCTCATCCTCGGCTGGTGCTATGAGAACTCGGGCGCCCCGATCCGCGGGATCAGGGCCCGCTTCGGCAACGACACGATCGACGGCATCTACGGCTCCAAGCGCCTGGACGTCCTCGCCTCGACCGGGATGAAGCAGTCCGAATACAGCGGCATCAAGATCGACGTCCCCACGGTCCTCGGCGACCACGCGCTCATCA
>CAZDZL010000024.1:46757-51164 GCA_964509885.1 uncultured Opitutaceae bacterium
TACAGCGGCATCAAGATCGACGTCCCCACGGTCCTCGGCGACCACGCGCTCATCATCGAGGTCCAGCACGACGACGGCTGGAATTCCTTCTTCAACACGGTCGTTCACGTCGGCAAGGCCGGGGACCCCACCGAGCTGAGCGAATACGAGAAGTGGTGCCAGCAGCACGAGGCCATGGACGAGGCCGACCTGGCCGCGGTCCAGGCGCACATCGTGGCCTTCAGGAAGAGGCCTGTCATCTCGGTCGTCATGCCCGTGTACAACCCTCCCGAGGAGCTGCTGGAGAAGGCGATCCAATCCGTCAGGGACCAGCTCTACACCCACTGGGAGCTGTGCATCGCGGACGACGCCTCGACGCTGCCCCACGTCCGCGCCGTGCTGGACCGAAGCGCGGCGGCGGACCCGCGCATCAAGGTGACCTACCGGCCGGAAAACGGCCACATCTGCGAGGCGACAAACACCGCCCTCGGCCTCGCGACCGGGGAATACATCGCGTTCTTCGACCATGACGACGTCCTGGCGAAGACCGCGCTCTACGAGGTCGCCGCCGAGGTCGACGCCCACCCGGACGCGCAGTTCATCTACTCCGACGAGGACAAGATCGACGTCGAGGACAAGCGCTTCGACCCCTACTTCAAGCCCGACTGGAACCCGGACCTGAACAACGGCCAGAACTACACGTCGCACCTCTCGGTCTACAGGGCCGAGCTCGTGCGCGCGCTCGGCGGGTTCAGGAAGGGCTTCGACGGCAGCCAGGACTGGGACCTCTTCCTGCGCGCGATCGGGCGCATCCCGGCCTCGGCGATACGGCACATCCCGAAGCTCCTGTACCACTGGAGGGCGGCGCCGGGCTCCACCGCGCTCCAGCTCGCGGAGAAGCACTACCCGATCGAGGCGGCGCGAATGGCCCTCGTGGACCATTTCAAGCGCCGCGGCGAGACGGTGGAGCTCCTGCCGGTGCCGGGCGACCACTGGCGGGTAAAGTACCCCGTGCCCTCGCCCGCCCCGTTCGTCTCGCTGATCATCCCGACGCGAAACGCGCTGCAGCTCGTGCGCCAGGCGGTCCAGAGCATCCTGGCGGTCACCGACTACCCCAACTTCGAGATCGTCGTCGTCGACAACGAGTCCGACGACCCGGCCACGATCGCCTACCTGGACGGCCTCGCGAAGGGCGCGAATCCCAGGGTCCGCGTGATCCCCTATCACGCCCCGTTCAACTATTCCGCGATCAACAACTTCGCCGTGCGCGAGTCCAAGGCGCAGGTGGTCGGCCTGCTCAACAGCGACGTCGAGGCGATCGACAAGGGCTGGCTCTCGGAGATGGTGAGCCAGGCATGCAGGCCCGGGATAGGCGCCGTCGGCGCGATGCTCTACTACCCCGTGAACACGGTGCAGCACGCGGGCGTCATCCTCGGACTGGGCGGCGTCGCGGGGCACCCGTACAAGGACTTTCCCCGCGGCGACCAGGGCCAGAAGAACCGCCTGCGCCTCGTGCAGAACTACAGCGCCGTGACCGGCGCCTGCCTTGTCATCATGAAGGAGCGCTACCTCGAGGTGGGAGGCCTGAACGAGAAGGACCTCTCCATCGCGTTCAACGACGTCGACCTCTGCTGCAAGCTGATCAACGCGGGCTACCGGAACCTCTGGACGCCCTATGCCGAGCTCTACCACCACGAGTCCGCCACGCGCGGGGTCGACGACACGCCGCAGAAGAAGGCCCGCTTCCAGTCCGAGATCGACTACATGACCAACACCTGGGGCAGCCTCCTCATGACCGATCCGGCGTACAACCCCAACCTGACCCTCGTCGGCGAGGATTTCTCGACCGCGTACCTCTCGCGCGCGGTCAAGCCCTGGATGGGCCACCTGAAATGAGCGACGAGTCTCTAAGGGCTGAGCTCGACGCCGCGAGGCGGCGCGAGGCGTCGTTCCGGGTCAGGATGGTCCAGGAATTCCTGCACCGCGGGGAGCGCAACACCACCCTGCATGCGCTGCTCGAGGAGCGGGCCGCCCTGGTGAAGCGGGCCGGGGAGGCTTCGGCCGACATCGCCGCGCTGACCGGCAAGCTCGAGGCCGAGGAGCGGGACGCCGCGCTCATGGACGCCGAGCTTGCGCGGGCGCGCGCCTCCGCGCCGCTTCGGGCTCTCGGCCGCGTGTTCCGGGCCGCGCCCGCGCCCGCGCCGTCGGCTCAAGCGGCCCCCGCGCGGGCCCCGGGCGCCGCCTTCACCTACTTCCTCCACACCTCCCCCTTCCGGATCTACAGGAGCCCCGCCTTCACCCTCAGGGGATGGGCGTGGCCGCAGGACGGGGCCGCCGTCACGGGCGTGAGGGCCAACGTCGACGGGCGCCTCTTCGTGGGCCGGCACGGCCTCGCTGAGCCCGAGGTGATCGCGCTCCACGGCGCCCAGCCCGCGAATCCCATGCCGGGGTTCGAGGTCACCTTCGAGACTCCCGCCGGGCGGCACGTGCTCGGCATCGAGGCCGAGGTCGCCGGTTCGGGATGGCGCACGATCCTGTGCACGACCATCTGGTGCGAGCCGGATTCCGAATGAGCGAGGGCGACGCACTCGGGCGCTGGCAGGACAGCACGTCCGCCCTCGGCGAGCGGTCGGCGTACAAGAGGGTGTGGGACCGCCAGTCCCAGGAATTCGACGTGGCCTCCCTCGCGGTCGGCGGGTTCATCGGCGAGGAGACCCTGGACCAGAGGGCCCGGGGGACCATCGACATCCTTCGCCAGACGGTCGGCCTGAATCCCGAGGACGTGATCCTGGAGATAGGCTGCGGGATCGCGCGCGTCGGCAAGCCGCTGAGCGGCCTGTGCCACCACTGGTTCGGAAGCGACATCTCGGGGGGCATGCTGGGCCATGCCGCGCGG
Source organism: uncultured Opitutaceae bacterium (assembly GCA_964509885.1). GTDB lineage: Bacteria > Verrucomicrobiota > Verrucomicrobiia > Opitutales > Opitutaceae > Palsa-1447. Next base: position 49,633 of record CAZDZL010000024.1, read on the forward strand.
CGCCTGCGGGACCGCCCGAACACGACGCTCGTCGAGCTTGCGACCGTCGGCCTCCAGGAGTTTCCCGCGGGAGCCTTCGACCTGGTCTACTGCACGGTCGTCTTCATGCACCTGTTCGAGTGGGACCGCTTCCGCTACGTCGAGGAGGCGCTGCGGGTCCTGCGGCCGGGCGGCCGCGCCTATTTCGACAATTTTCCCCTGGACAGCGAGCACGGCTGGGAGGTCTTCACCCAGGGCGCGCGCTACCCGCTGGACCGCAGGCCCGCCCACATGAGCATGTCGTCCTCGCGGGACGAGCTGCGGACCTACCTGAGGCGCGCGGGGTTTGAGTGCGTGACCATCCACGACCTGCCGAACGGGCTGATCGCCGCCACGGGCCGCAAGCCCGGCGAATGACCGGCCGGTGCGGGGATTGGAGTCTGGTTTAGGGAAAAATATGTAAAACCGGGCCCAAGGCCGTTACCGGATGGGGAAAGTGGCGTCATAGGGCCCATGAACGACCACGCCTACGGGACGGGAATGCGGCCGAGGCGGGCGGCTTCTTCGCTGCTTTTCGTCGTTTGCGCCGCGCTGGCGCACGCCCAGGCTCCCAGGCTCTCCAACATCTCGACGCGAGGCCCGGTGGGGACAGGCGCGGACATCATGATAGCCGGCCTCGTGATCGGCCAGGGTGACCCCGAGACTGTGCTGATCCGCGCGGTCGGCCCCTCGCTCGTCCCCCTCAACGTGACGGGGGTCCTCGCCGCGCCCGTCCTCTCCATCTTTGACGCGGCCGGCAACCTGGTCGAGTCGAACCAGGGCTGGGGCAACGGCAACGCAACGGCGGCGATCATGGCCTCGACAGGCGCCTTCCCCCTGATCACGGGGGGCGCAGACTCGGCCCTCGTGGCAACGTTGCCGGCCGGCGCCTACACGGCCCAGGTCAGCGGGGCAAATGGGACGACCGGGGTCGTCCTGCTGGAAATCTACGAGGTCGGCGCCTCGACGGCCACGGCCCGGCTTATCAACCTCTCCACGCGCGGGGAAGTTGGAACGAGCGGCGACATCATGATTCCCGGCATCACGATTGGCGCCGGCACGGGCGAGCGCACGCTTCTCATCCGCGCCGCCGGTCCCGCGCTCGCCGCTCTGAACGTCCCCGGCACCTTGGCCGACCCGACGATGTCCGTGGTCGACTCATCGGGGATCGTCGTTGCCAGCAATGACAACTGGGGCACACCCATCGCCGGCGGCTCCGACGCCGCAGACCTCAGCGCGGCTTTCACGCAGTCCGGGGCGTTCGCCTTCGCGGCGGGCAGCCTCGACTCGGCGCTGATCGCCACGGTCCCGCCGGGCGCCTATACCGTTCTCGTGAGCGGCAACGCATCCTCAACGGGTGTCGCGCTCGTCGAGGTTTACGACATCACCGCGCCGATATCAACTGGCTCCGGCCCGGACGTCGTCACGATTGCCGCCACCGACCCGAGCGCGGACACGAGCGGGGGCAACACCGGGACCTTCACGTTCACGCGCACCGGCGACACGACCTCCGC
>CAZDZL010000024.1:51264-54244 GCA_964509885.1 uncultured Opitutaceae bacterium
GTCGAGATCGACAGCGCCACCTACCCCAGCGGGGAACTCGGCGGCCAGTTCATCGTGAGCACGGGCTCCCAGGTGTTCTCGCCCCCCCCGGCTCCCCCGGCGATCGACCTGAGCTCGGTCCCGGCCGCCGACGCGCCCCGGTTCCTCACCCAGGCGACCTTCGGCCCGACCACGGCGGACATCGGCGCGCTCGAGTCGGAGGGGTACAGCGCATGGATCGCGTCCCAAATGGCCCTGCCTGAGACCTCCCATCGCGTGGCGACGGACGCGGACGCGGCTTCATTCCCGCCCACCGGGAAGTTCTCCGTCAGCCAGGGAAACCGCCAGGCCGCGTGGTGGCTCATCTCGCTTACTGCGCCCGATCAGCTGCGCCAGCGGGTCGCGTTCGCGCTCAGCGAAATCTTCGTGACGTCCGACGTCGCCTCCCAGCTGGCGAACCAGGCCGATGGACTCGCCGACTACTACGACCTGCTCGCGAAGGACGCCTTCGGGAATTTTCGCTCGCTCCTGCAGGACGTGACGCTCAGCCCGGCCATGGGCAACTACCTAAACATGCTGAGGAACGCGAAGGCGAACGCGGCGAAGGGCACGAGCGCGGACGAAAACTATGCCCGCGAGGTCCAGCAGCTCTTCACGATCGGGTTGAACGAGCTGCAGCCCGACGGGACGCTCAAGCTTGACGCGACCGGGCTGCCCATCCCGACCTACGACCAGGCGGAGGTCGTCCAGACCGCGAACGTCTTCACGGGCTGGGCCTACCATTCCGCGGCGCCGAGCCCGAGCTTCTACGGCGCGGCGGCCGACTTCGACGATCCCATGATGCTGTACCCGGCATACCACGACGAGACGCAGAAAACGATCGTCAACGGGATCGTGATCCCCGCGAGCCAGGACGGCGCCGCGGACCTGAAGGCGGAGCTGGACGCGCTCTTCAACCACCCGAACACGGGACCCTTCATCTGCTCTCAGCTGATCCAGCGCCTCGTGACGAGCAACCCCAGCCCGGCCTACGTCTACCGCGTCGCGCAAGTGTTCGCGAACGACGGCACCGGCACCCGCGGCAACCTTGGCGCCGTCATCAGGGCCATCCTCCTCGACTACGAGGCCCGTTCGCCCGCGCTCCTCGCCAACGCAGGGTACGGAAAGCTGAAGGAGCCGCTCCTTCGCATGACAGGGCTGTACCGCGCCTTCGTCGCGGCCGCCCAAGACGGGCGCTTCGCGATCCTGAACGCCCAGGTGGCCCTCGGCGAGGCCCCCCTGCGCTCCCCGACCGTGTTCAACTTCTTCGACCCGGGATATGTGCAGCAGGGCACGCTTGCCTCCGCAGGCCTGTTTGCCCCCGAGTTCGAGATCACGACCGCCACCACCACCCTCACCGTGGCCAACAACATCTACTCGGCCATTTACACCCCCGCCGTGCCGGCGGCCACGACGATCGTGCTCGACCTCTCCTCGCTCACCGCGAACTCCTCCAATCCGACCGCTATGGTTGCCACGCTGAACCAGCTCCTGTGCGCCAACGGGATGAGCGCCCAAACGCAGCAGCAGATCCTCTCGGCCCTCGGCTCGATTCCCGCCAGCACGCCGCCGGCTGCCGCCGCCCAGATGGCGCTCTACCTTGCCGCAACGTCACCCGACGCGGCCATACAACGATGAACTCCCCCCATGACCTGACACGCCGGCGTTTCATCGGCAGGGCCTGCGCCGCCGTGGGAGCCACCGGGATGCTTTCCGCGCTGGCCCAGCTGCGGATGATCGGAGCCCTGGCCGCCGACTCCGTCCCCAGCGACTACAAGGCGCTCGTGTGCCTGTTCCTCTACGGCGGGAATGACTCGAACAACCTCCTCGTGCCGACGGACACCGCGGACTACAATCTCTACGCGACGGACCGCTCGGTTCTCGCCCTCACACAGGCGAGCCTGCTCCCCATAATGCCGAAGGCGTACAGCGACGGCCGCACGTGGGGACTTCATCCCTCGGTGCCGGAAATCCAGCAGCTCTTTGCCCAGGGCAGCCTCGCGCTCCTCGCGAACACGGGGACGCTCGTCCAGCCGGTCACGCTCGCCCAGTACAACGCGGGAACGGTAGCCCTGCCGCCCCAGCTCTTCTCGCATGCGAATCAGCAGGTCCAGTGGCAGAGCAGCGTGCCCGACCAGCCGTTCAGGACCGGATGGGGCGGCCGCCTCGCCGACATCGTGAACGCGCTCAACGCGAATCCAAGGATCTCCATGTCGGTGAGCGTCGCCGGCGAAAACAGCTTCCAGGTAGCCAACACGGTGTCCCAGTTCGCCGTGAACCCGACCGGGGCCGTCGTCCTCTCCGGGATGACCGGAAACTCCGTGGCGACCCAGCGCTTTGCGGCCCAGCAGAACATCCTGAATCTCCAGGAACAGAACCTCTTCGAGGCCGCCTTCGGGGGCATGACGACGGCGGCGATCGCCGACAGCCAGCTCCTCAACTCGGTCCTCGCGGCCGCGCCCAAGCTGACGACGGTGTTCCCCGCCACGTCCATCGCGAGCCAGCTTCAAATGATCGCGAAGATGATCGCCTCCGCGCCGCAGCTCGGGCTGACCCGCCAGGTGTTCTTTGCCAGCCTTGGGGGCTTCGACCTGCATTCCGACCAGCTGACGGCGCACGCCACCCTGCTGTCCCAGCTGAGCCAGGCCCTGAGCGCCTTCAACTCCGCGACAATCGAGCTCGGCGTCCAGAACCAGGTCACGACCTTCACCGCCTCGGACTTCAGCCGCACGTTCAACACGAACGGGACGAGCGACGGGACGGCCGGTTCAGACCACGGCTGGGGATCCCACCACATGATCATGGGCGGCGCGGTCAGGGGCGGCGACATCTATGGCCAGGTGCCCCTCCTCGAGCTGGGCGGACCCGAGGACACCGGCCGGGGCCGCTGGATCCCGACGACGAGCGTGGATGAGTACGCAGCGACGCTCGCGACCTGGTTCGGCGTGAGCCCAACGAGCCT
>CAZDZL010000025.1:0-53045 GCA_964509885.1 uncultured Opitutaceae bacterium
CCTTCTGCGGCGAGAGGCCGCAGGGCCGGATGATCCTCTGGATCTCGGCGACCGCCAACCCCGTCATCTTCTCGGGCGTATCCGCGAGGGCGAAGAGCTCAGGCGTCACCAGGTTCACCCGCTTGTCGGTGCACTGGGCCGACAGGACCACCGAGACCAGGAGCGTGAAGGCATCCTTGTGGTCGAGCGGGATCGGCGTCTCGGGGTACATCGCCTCCAGCGTCTTGTCGACGTGGTCGGCACGGGCCTGCCTGGTGCTAAATGCCTTCTTTCCCATCGGGCCCCCTTCTACGTCATATTAGTCCGGGAATCAAACAACACGGGGGTTTTGGCCAAAACGCGGTTGCGCGCACGGGCCCCCCGAATACCCTTCTTGCGCATGTCTTCGAACAGCGAGCTCGCGAGCCCGAATGATACCTTCGCCCGGCGCCACCTGGGCGACAGCGCCGCCGACACGGCCGCCATGCTGGCCGAGCTTGCGTACGCGAGCGTGGACGCGCTGATCGACGCCGCGGTGCCGGCGCACATCCGCGGCGAGCCGCTGCGGCTGCCCGCCGCCGCCGGCGAGAGCGCCGCGCTTGCGGAGCTCCGGGCCATCGCCAGCGACAACAAGGTCTTCAGGAACTTCATTGGGATGGGCTACAGCGACACGGTCGTCCCCGGGGTGATCCAGAGGACGATCCTCGAGAACCCCGCGTGGTACACCGCGTACACGCCCTACCAGGCCGAGATCTCGCAGGGCCGCCTGGAGGCGCTCCTCAACTTCCAGACGGTCGTCTGCGACCTGACGGGCCTCGAGATCGCCAACGCGTCGATGCTCGACGAGGGCACCGCGGCCGCCGAGGCCATGATGATGTGCCACCGGCTCAAGGAGGGGGATGCCGCCGCCCACCGCACGTTCTTCGTCTCCGAGGCCTGCCACCCGCAGACGATCGACATCGTGCGCACCCGCGCCAAGCCGCTCGGGATCGAGATCGAGGTGGGCGACCACCGCACGTACGCGCCGGCCGCGGGCTGCTTCGGGGTCCTGGTCCAGTACCCGGACACGTGGGGCGCCGTGCACGACTACGCCGGGTTCTTCGAGGCGGCCCACGCCGTCGGGGCCTTCTGCATCGTGGCCGCGGACCTGCTCGGCCTCGCGCTCCTTAGGCCCCCGGGGGAGTTCGGGGCGGACGTCGCCGTCGGCGTCGCGCAGCGCTTCGGCGTGCCGCCCGGCTTCGGCGGGCCCCACGCGGGCTTCCTCGCCACGAGGGACGCGTTCAAGCGCCAGATGCCCGGCCGCCTGGTCGGCGTGTCCAAGGACGCGCAGGGCGACCCCGCGATGCGCCTGGCCCTCGGGACCCGCGAGCAGCACATACGCCGCGACAAGGCCACGTCCAACATCTGCACGGCCCAGGTGCTCCTGGCCGTCATGGCGTCCATGTACGCCGTCTACCACGGCCCCGAGGGGATCCGCAGGATCGCGCGCCGCACGAAGTTCCTGACCGAGATGCTCGCAGCGGGCCTGCGCGCCGCCGGGGCGAAGATGGGCACAGACCCCGTCTTCGACACGCTCACCGTGGCCAACGTGGCCCCGGAGAGGGTCCATGCGGCCGCGGAGGCCAAGGGCTTCAACCTGCGCCGAATCGACCAGGGCCGGGTGGGGATCTCCCTCAGCGAGACGACGACCCTGGACGAGGTGAAGGCCATCCTCGCGATCTTCGGGAGCGTCCCGCTTCCCGACCCGGAGGCCGTGAGCCCCGACTTCGCCGCGCCGCACGGCAGGACGAGCCCGTACCTGACGGCCGCCGTCTTCCAGAGGCACCACACCGAGCACGAGATGCTGCGCTACATCAAGCGCCTCGAGGCTAAGGACCTCACGCTCTGCCAGTCGATGATCTCCCTCGGCTCCTGCACGATGAAGCTGAACGCGGCGAGCGAGCTCTTCCCCGTCTCCTGGCCCGAATTCTCACGGCTCCACCCCTTCGCGCCCGAGGAGCAGACCCGCGGCTATCGCCGCCTCTTCCGCGACCTCGAGGCGTGGCTCTCCGAGATCACCGGGTTCGCCTCGGTCTCGCTCCAGCCGAACGCCGGCTCCCAGGGGGAATATGCCGGGCTCCTGGTCATTCGCGCGTACCATGAGTCGAGGGGCCAGGGTCGGCGCAACGTGTGCCTCATCCCGACGAGCGCCCACGGGACCAACCCGGCGAGCGCGACCATGTGCGGGTACCGTGTCGTCCCGGTCCTATGCGACGCCGAGGGCAACATCGACGTCGCCGACCTGCGCGCGAAGGCCGCCGCCCACAGGGAGGACCTGGCGGCCCTCATGGTCACCTACCCCTCGACCCACGGCGTGTTCGAGAGCTCGATCAAGGACATCTGCGCCGTGGTGCACGAGCACGGGGGCCAGGTGTACATGGACGGGGCCAACATGAACGCCCAGGTGGGGCTCACGTCCCCCGGGCACATCGGCGCCGACGTCTGCCACCTGAACCTCCACAAGACCTTCTGCATCCCGCACGGCGGCGGCGGGCCCGGAATGGGCCCGATCGGGGTCGCGGCGCACCTGGCGCCGTACCTGCCCGGCCACGCGGTCGTGTCGCCCTTCGGCAACGACCGCAGCCGCGCCCACCTGGGTGCCGTCAGCGCGGCCCCCTGGGGCAGCGCGAGCATCCTCGTCATCTCGTGGATGTACATCCGGATGATGGGGCCCGACGGGCTGACGGCGGCCACGAAGGCCGCCATCCTGAACGCGAACTACGTCGCCAGGCGCCTGGAGAAGTTCTTCCCCGTCCTCTACCGCGGCGCCTCGGGCCTCGTGGCGCACGAGTGCATCGTCGACCTGCGGGGCTGGAAGAGGCACGGCGTCGAGGCCGAGGACGCCGCGAAGCGGCTCATGGACTACGGCTACCACGCCCCCACCCTTTCATTCCCGGTCCCCGGGACGTTCATGGTGGAGCCGACCGAGAGCGAGACCAAGGCCGAGCTGGACCGGTTCTGCGAGGCGATGATCGCGATCCACGGGGAGATGCAGGCTGTCGCGAGCGGCGAATCCGACCGGGTCAACAACCCCCTCAAGAACGCGCCGCACACGGCCAAGGTCGTGTGCGCCGACGAGTGGGACCACCCCTACTCCCGGGAGCTCGCCGCGTTCCCCGCGGCCTGGACGCGGGCGTCCAAGTTCTGGCCCGCCGTGGGCCGCGTCGACAACGTGTACGGCGACCGCAACCTCATCTGCTCCTGCGTCGGCATGGAGGCCTTCGCCGAGGCCGAGACCTGATTCTAATCCCATGAAGATCCTGCGCCACCTCACGCCCTCGGGCCCCGCCTACGCCTCGCTCCAGCCCGACGGATCCGCCCGCGAGATCGCCGGCGACATCCTCGGCTCGTTCAAGGTGACCGACAAGGTCGTGAAGCCGGGCAAGATTCTGGCACCCCTCGTCCCGGCGAACATCCTCGCGATCGGCCTCAACTACCGGAAGCACGCCGAGGAGGGCGGCAAGGGGGTGCCCGAGCGGCCCATGCTCTTCATCAAGAGCACGAACTCCCTCCAGAACCCCGGCGACCCGATCGAGCTTCCCCGCAAGCTGGCGAGCCACGAGGTCGACTTCGAGTGCGAGCTCGCGGTCGTGATCGGCAAGACCTGCAAGAACGCGACCCGCGCCAACGCCCTCGACTACGTGCTCGGCTACACGGCGGCGAACGACGTGTCCGCGAGGGACTGGCAGATGCGCCTGAACGGCGGCCAGTTCTGCCAGGGCAAGAGCTTCGACACCTTCTGCCCGCTCGGCCCGGTACTCGTCACCCGCGACGAGATCCCCAACCCGAACGCCCTGCGGATAAAGACGATCCTGAACGGCCAGGCCATGCAGGACTGGAGCACGGACGACATGGTCTTCGACGTGCCCACTCTGATCGAGTTCCTGAGCGGCAGCAAGACGCTGCTCCCCGGCACGGTGATCCTGACCGGCACGCCCCACGGCGTCGGCTACGCGCGCAAGCCCCCCGTGTTCCTCAAGGCGGGCGACACGGTCACGATTGAGATCGAGAAGATCGGCTCCCTCACCAACCCCGTGGTAGAGGAGAAGGTCTGACGCGGGCCGGCGCGCCGCGTCATAAGACGGGCGTATGACAGGCCGCCGCTTTGACGGCGGCCCGCTGTGGTCTTCGGCTGGCGGCCATGATGTTCGACATCCAAGTCCTCGCGCAGCTCCTGAGGGACTGGAAACACATGCCCGACATGCCGCCGTCCGAGTTCAGCCCCTTCTCGTCGCACCGTGGCCGCCACCACCGCTTCTCGGGCGAGGAGATCACCGCGATGAAGGCCGACCTGAAGCGCATGTCCGCGGCGACATACTATTCAGTCTTTCCCGAGGAGAAGGTCTGGAGGGCCTGAATCCAATCGTCGTGCTGAGATTAGATCTCGAGTTCCGGCTCTATCCCTTTGCCCATCTTTGGTGGATCGATCAGAGATTCTGGGTCGCGATCAAACCGGAGTGATTTTTTTGCGGAAATCTGCCCACATATGAGCTCGATGCTTGTCATGACCGGGCTGCGGTCTCCGATGTAGTCGATGAGCGCCTCGGTAGCCCTGTGTCGAAGCTGGTCGGCCGAGAAATGACCGGCGATCGCCAGCGCGAGAATGTCTTCTTGGTCTTGTGACGAATACCGCGAAATCTTGGTAACAGCTAGATCAACCGGCGACAAAACATGGACGTGAATTTTTCGCCGTTCGTTTCCAATACCGGTCCATTCCACGGCATCGCGTTCATGATGCTCGTGTAGGAGTCCGAAGGACGGATTATAATTATTGTCCAGGTAGAGAAACGAGGGTTTGCCATCCTTGTGCCTGTAACTCACCTCGCAGGGCCCGACGTGCAGGCGACGTGTGTAAAATGCGTCGACGTCCTCCGTATACCGGGTTCCACAGTAGAAATTTACGGCCATTCCGCCAGCTAGGAACATGGTGATCGGGGGGCCATCATAGCCGCCCCTCCGGATGGAGGCATCCATCTGGTCAAGGAGTTCGCTGAGCGCCTTTGAAAGCTCAGGAAACGCTTTGTTCATGGGCGAACCTGGCCTGGAGGCGACCCCTGAAACGGCTCGGGTCGAAGCCAGTCAACCTTGCCATCTCGCCGAAGCGCCCAACGCAGCCTCGACACAACGTCTCAGCAATATCCAAAAGCTGGTGCCGATGTCCAAACCAGGACGTGTTTGCCAGATAAAGTGCTACGGTCGCCTTTGCATCGTTTGACACGGGAAGTTCTAACCATGGAGAAAACCCGAAAACCCTCTTCTGCTGAACGCAGAATTCAAGCAGTCGATCTTCAAGTTCGCGCTTCATGTAAAGTGTGCTTCTACCTGCCAACGCTACTAACTTTGAATGAGGCGACAGGCGACAAAAATGGTGGAGGTCGCGGGATTTGAACCCCGCAGACCGCCCGGGGCCGCCTCCTAGGAGTCCGGCTCGGGACTCTTCAGCCTGAGGGCCTGGATGCTGTCGCACAGGGACCGCGTCGCCTCCGAGTCGGAGCCCATCTGCCCGCCGTTCATCAGCTCGTAGCCGTCAAAGGACCGGTTCCTCGACTGGACCACGAGCATCGAGGCCGTGCCCCCGCGGACGACCTCGACCCGGATCGCCGGGAGGACCTCGACGACATGGCGCATCTCGTACTGCTTCAGGGTCTCGTCCCAGGTCATGAACCAGAGCCGGTTGCCCGCGAGGGCCACGACCCCGGTCATGTAGCCCCTGCCCGTGTTGTCGGCGGACTCGAACCCGCTGGCGTTCGGAAACCAGACCGCCCTCGCAACCGCCGTGGGTGCCTTGGTTCCGGGGGGCAGGCACTCGAGGACCCCGGCGTTGACCTTCGCGTCCTTCGACAGGTCGGCCGACAGGCATCCGGCCCCGAGGATCACCGCGGCTGCCGCGACGGCGGCGAGGACCCGCAGGGGCCTGTGGAGTCGGAAACGATCAGCCCCCATGGCCGCCTCAGTCGACGAACATCGCGATCTGCACGCCGGGGCCGTGGACGCCCTCGATCAGGATCCCCTCGACGTCCGCCGTCTTCGAGGGCCCGGTGCACCAGACGACGTTCGGGTCGGTTCCCAGCGCCGCGACCGCCTCGATGAGGTCGGCGTAGAGCGCCCCGCGCGGAACGACCGCGACGTGGGCCCACGGGGCCAGCGCACCTAGCCGCGTCGAGGTCGTCGCGTCGTTCAGGATGAGGGTGCCGGTCTCGGCGATGGCGCCCGCCCCGCGCGTGATGCCGAACTGGTAGTCGTCGACGCGGGCCCGGTCGAACGTGGTCTCGACCGTGAAGCCATCGCCAAAGTGCGGCTGCAGGCCCAGCCAGAGCGCGGGGTCGCAGTACCCGCGGGTCCAGCCCCGCGCGGCGAGGCTCGCCGCGAGCGCGGCCGCGTCGGCGACGACCTCCCCGTTCACCGCCCGGATCCGCTCCGTGAATTCCGCGAGGGGGTTCCCGGAGCCGGCCCGCGCCCGGGCGAGCTCGAGGCCCCCGTCGTAGCCGGGCATCGCCGCGCGCGGCGCTATCGGCGCCAGGGCGCCCCGGACCCTGCCCATGATCTCCTCTCGGTCGCCCGCCATGGCGTGGGTCAGCCCGGGGGCTTCCTGGGGCTAAGCAGCGTCTCGCGGCCGACCAGGTAAAGGAGGGTGCACAGGCCGAGGAAAAAGATCATCGAGAGCGCGTCGGCGTAGGGCCCGTTGAACACCGGGTTGTGGTCGGTGGCCCAGTCGTTCAGCCTGTCGTCCGTCGCCTTCATGGCGCCCGCGAGGAGCGCGATGACGATCCCCGCCAGGGCCCCGCCCGCGATGTAGCCCGAGGCCAGGAGCACGCCTGGGCTCTTGTCCGTCTCCGCAACAAGCTGGTCCTCGGTGAGGTTCCGTCCGGCGAGCTTGCGCCGCGTGTACGCGTCCACCATCCAGCGGATGATCCCGCCCGCCCAGATCGGGCTCGAGGACGAGAGCGGCAGGTACAGGCCCACGGCGAAAGCCAGCGACGGCACGCCCGACATCTCGAGCACGAGGGCTATCATGACGCCGAGGAGCACGAGCGACCACGGGAGCTTGTGCCCCAGGATGCCCTTGATGATGTAGGCGATAAGGGTGGCCTTCGGCGCCGTGAACTTCGCCGCCAAGGTCCCGTCCGGCCTCTTTGCGTAGATCCCGTTGATACCCGGGTCGACGAGCCACACGGCGTCGCCCTTGTCATCCACCAGGTACTTCTCGGAGGCGCCACCCGAGGGGTCGGCCTTGTGCCAGACCCGGTAGGTCCTGGGGTCGTCCTTGGCCTGGGGCCCGTGGATCCTGTCCGTCGCCGTCAGCGTCGACGGGTCGACGTGCAGGCCCGCCGGCGCGAGGGTCGACACGGGTATGTAGGTCGCCTGCGAGTCGTTCAGGGCGAGCAGCATGGGCCCGAGGACGAGGGCCGAGGCGAAGGAGCCGAACAGGATCGCGACCTGGAGGTACTTCGGGGTGGCCCCGAGGATGTAGCCGGTCTTCAAGTCCTGCGACGTGCTCCCGCCGTTCGAGGACGCGATGCAGACGATGGCGCCCACCGAGAGGGCGGTCACGTAGTAGGCGCTGCCCGTCCAACCGACGATCAGGAAGATGAGGCAGGTCAAGAGCAGCGTCGCGATCGTCATCCCGGAGATGGGGTTGGAGGACGACCCGATCTCCCCCGTGAGGCGCGAGGAGACCGTGACGAAGAGGAAGCCGAAGACGACGATGAGGACGGCGCCCAGGAGCTTCGCCCCGAGGCCGGCGTCGAGAAGCGTGGGCGCGATGACGATCACAGCCATGAGGAGGATGATCCCGATCCCCACGAACTTCATGGAGAGGTCGCTCTCGGTGCGAAGCCCCGAGCCGCCCGCCGGCGCCGACTCGGCCTTGAAGAGGCCGACATCGCGCAGGCCCTCCTTCAGGCCGTGCCAAATGGTCGGCAGCGAGCGGATGAGGCTGATGATCCCCCCCGCCGCCACCGCGCCCGAACCGATGTAGAGGATGTAGGCGCTGCGGACCTCGTCCGGCGCCATGCCGGCGATCGGGTGCTTGCCGGGCGCGAGGACGCCGTCGACGTGCTCCCCGAAGAACTTGATCATCGGGATGAGGACCAGGTACGACAGGACGCCGCCCCCGCACATGAGGGCCGCGATCCTCGGTCCGATGATGTAGCCGATCCCGAGGAGCTCCGGCGATATCTCGGCGCTCACGGACGCCCCGGTGAACGGCGCGCCGAAGACCTTCTCGGGGGTGTCCTTCCAGAGGCGGCCGACGCGGTTCAGGATGTTGTAGGCGATGCCGACGCCGAGGCCCGTGAAGATGGCCTTCGCCCCGGGCGCCTTCCCGAGGCCCGCGGCCTCCGCGGCCCTCATCTCGGCGATCGCCTCCGGCGAGGCCTGCGCCCTGTCGGCGGCCGAGGCCCCCGCGACCAGGACGGCCGCGCAGGCCGTGCCCTCGGGGTACTTGAGGATCCCGTGCTCCTTGACGATCAGCGCCCGTCGCAACGGGATCATCATCAGGATCCCGAGGGCCCCGCCGAGGACGGAGACCAGAAGGACCCGTGTGAGGTCGAGGTCGAAGCCGAGGATCATGATCGCCGGCATCGTCACGCCGACCCCGAACGCCAGGGACTCGCCGGCGGAGCCGGCCGTCTGGGTTATGTTGTTCTCAAGGATCGTCGCGTCCCTGAAGCCGAGCTTCGAGAGCATGCGGAAGAGCGCCAGCGAGATGACCGCCACGGGAATCGACGCGCTCACCGTCAGGCCCACCTTCAGGACCAGGTAGAGCGACGAGGCCCCGAAGAGTATCCCGAGCGCCGTCCCCGTGACCAGGGCCCGCACCGTGAACTCCTTCATCACGGTCTGCGGGAGGATGAACGGCTCGAACTTGGGCTTGGGGGCGTCTGGGGAATCCATGCTCGGGTCTATTGCCGGCGGATACTGCCCCAAAAAAAGCTACTTGCGACGCATTTTCAGCCATTTCCTGAACTCCCCGCCCCTCCAGGGCGGCAGCTCGCGCTTCGACTCCCAGGCGCGGAGCGCGGGGACGGGGATGAGGCGGGTCGGCAGGTGGTTGAGGAGATGGCCGCCCGCGAGCGCCGCCCTCCAGGCGGCGGGCTGCGTCGCGAGGAGCGCCCACGCCCCCATGGGCGGGGTTCCCGGCGACGGGACCCCCTCGGCGTGGGCCTTGTCGCGCAGCCGCAGCAGGAGGTCCGGGATCGGGATGTCGACCGGGCAGACCTCGTTGCAGGCCCCGCAGAGGCTCGAGGCCTTCGGCAGGTCGGCCTTCTCGGGGAAGCGCTTGCCGAGCATGAGCGGCGAGAGCACCGCCCCCACCGGCCCCGGGTAGACGCTGCGATAGGCGTGGCCCCCCGCCTGGCGGTACACCGGGCAGACGTTCAGGCACGCGCCGCAGCGGATGCAGCGCAGGATGTCCCTGCAGTCGCTCGCGAGGACGTCCGTGCGGCCGTTGTCGACGAAGACGACGTGCACCTCGTCGGGCCCGTCGGGCTGCCCCGCGGCGCGCGGCCCCAGGATGAACTCGTTGTACACCGTCAGCTGCTGGGCCGTCGCGGAGCGGGCCAGGAGGTTCAGGAAGAGCGCGAGGTCGCGGTCCTTCGGCAGGATCTTCTCGATGCCGACGAGCGCGATGTGGCAGCGGGTCGCGGCCAGGCAGAAGCGCGAGTTGCCCTCGTTCGTGACGACGACCAGCCTGCCGCTCTCGGCCACGACGAAGTTCGCCCCCGTGAGGCCCGCGTCGGCCTCGAGGTACTTGTGGCGCAGGAACTGCCGGGCCCTCGCCGTGATCACCCCGGGCTCGTCGTTGAAGGCCCCGAGCCCGTTCTTCTCGAAGGTCTCGGCGATCTGCCTGCGGTTCTTGTGCAGGATCGGCTTGATGATGTGCGACGGGTGGTCGTGGTCCAGCTGGACGATGAACTCCCCGAGGTCCGTCTCGAGCGACTCGATGCCGCGCTCCCGCAGGAAGGACTCCAGCTCGATCTCCTCGCTGACCATCGTCTTCGCCTTGACGAGCCGGGTGGCGCCGCGCGCCTTCAGGATCGAGTGGACGGCCTCGCACGCGGAGGCCGCGGTGGAGGCCCAGTGCACCCTGATTCCGTTGGCGGAGAGCCTCGCCTCGACCGCGGGCAGGTAGGTGTCGAGGTTCTCGACCACGTGCTGCTTGATCTCGCCGGCGAGGGCCCTGAGGCGGTCCGGGTCGGCGTAGTGGTCGAAGAGGAGCCTCGTGCGCTTCTCGTGGCCGATCTTCGAGCCCTCGTAGGTCGCGGCGCGGGTCTCCGCGCCCAGGTGGGCCGCAACCTGGTCGATGGGCTGGGTCCTCATGCGGGCGCCCCCAACGCGTCCCTTAAGACCTGGGCGAAGTGCAGCATCCGCATGGGGGCGCCCTCGCGCGCGGCCAGGCCCCCGAGGTGCATGAGGCAGCCCATGTCCCCGGAGACGAGGATGTCGGGCGCGGCGGCGCGCACGTGGTCCAGCTTCAGGTCGCCCATGGCGGCCGAGATGTGCGGGAATCCGACCGAGAACGTCCCGCCGAAGCCGCAGCACTGCTCCCCCTCCCCGAACGGGACGAGCCGAACGCCCTCGATCGAGCCCACGAGGAGAGCGACGGCGTCGCTGCTGCCGGTCCCGCGGGTGTGGCACGAGCGGTGGAGCGCGACGGCCGCGTCGAGGCGGCCGGGCCACGTCGTCACGCCGAGGCCGTTCACGATGAAGTCGCCGAGCTCCCACGTGCGCCGGCCGAGGGACTCCACGTCGCCCAGGTCGTCCTCGTGCTCGAACTCGAGCACGGCGCCGTGGAACATCATGGCCGCGCACGAGCCCGACGGGACGACGACGGGGTCGGCCCCGGGGAACGTCCGCACCGCGTGGCGCACGACCCTGCGCGAGGCCGGCCAGTCGCCCCCGTTGAAGGCGGGCTGCCCGCAGCAGGTCTGCCCCTCGGGGAACGAGACCTCGCAGCCGAGGTGCTCCAGCACCTCCACAGTCGCCGCCGCCACGTCGTCGTGGAACGCGTCGCAGAGGCACGTGGCCATCAGCTGAACGCGTTTCCCGACGACCGGCGCTCGACCGGGGCGGGCCATCACCAGATGTTCACGCGGTCCGCGGGGGCGCGGCGCATCGCCGCGCCCTCGGGGACGTCGAAGGCCGCCGCGAACTCGTCCAGGTTGGACAGGGGCCCGTTGACGCGCAGGCGCCCGGGCGAATGGGGGTCCGTGTTCACCTGCAGGCGAAGAGCCTCGGGGCGCTCGTTGTCGCGCCAGATGCTCGCGAAGCTCAGGAAGAAGCGCTGCTCGGGCGTGAAGCCGTCGACCTTCTCGCGGGGCTGGCCCTCGAGCGCCTTCTGGAGCGCCGCGTAGGCGACCTTGAGCCCCCCCAGGTCCGCGATGTTCTCGCCCTGGGTCAGCTCGCCGTTCACGTGGAGCGTGTCGATCGCGACATAGCCCGAGAACTGCTTCACGATGCCGCTCGAGCGCTCCGTGAAGCGCTTGGCGCTCTCCGGGGTCCACCAGTCGGTGAGGTTCCCCTTGGCGTCGAACTGCCTGCCCTCGTCGTCGAACCCGTGGGTCATCTCGTGGCCGATCACGGCGCCGATCCCGCCGTAGTTGACGGCGTCGTCCGCCTTGGCGTCGTAGAACGGGGGCTGCAGGATGCCGGCCGCGAAGACGATCTCGTTCATGGTCGGGTTGTAGTAGGCGTTGACCGTCGGCGGCGACATCCCCCAGTCGTTGCGGTCCACGGGCTTGCCGATCTTCGCCAGGTCGCGCTTCAGGTTGAACTCGTTCGCGCGGATCACGTTCAGGATGTAGGGGCCGCGGTCGATGACGAGCGTGCTGTAGTCGATCCACCGGTCGGGGTAGCCGATCTTGACGCCGAACATGTCGAGCTTGGCCAGGGCCTTCGCACGGGTGGCGTCGTCCATCCACTCGAGCTTCTCGATCCGCTCGCGCAGCGCCTGGCGGACATTGCCGACCAGCTTCAGGATCCGCGCCTTCGACTCCGGGGGGAAGGCGACGGCCACGTACAGCTGCCCAAGCGCCTCGCCGGCGTTTCCGTCCACCTCGGAGAGGACCCTCTTCCATCGCTCGCGCTGCTGGGGCGTGCCGGTGAGCGCCGTGCCGAAGAACGCGAAGTTCTCCCTGGAGAACGGCGTGGAGATGAACGGGGCGCTCTCGTGGATCAGGTGCCAGCGGAAGTAGGCCCTCCAGTCGGCCACGGGGGTGGCGGCGATCTGCGCGTCGAGCGCCTGGAGGAATTCCGGCTGGCCGATGTCCAGCATCGCCGGCGCGGGAAGGCCGATGCCATCCAGGTAGGCGCTCCAGTCGAAGTGGGGCGACAGCTTGCGGACGTCCGCGAGGGCCGTCGGGTGGTAGTTGGCGACGGGGTCGCGCAGGTCGGCCACCGGCTTCGAGCCCTTGGCGAGCGCGGTCTCGAGCTTCATGACCGCCTGGGCCTCGGCCTTGGCGTCCGCCTCGGAGTCCCCGGCGAGCTGCAGCATCGTGGTGACGTGCGCGACGTACTTGTCGCGCAGCTTCTGAGAGCCGTCGTCGGTGCGCAGGTAGTAGTCGCGCTCGGGCAGGCCGAGGCCGCCCTGGCCCCAGCCCCCGATCATCATCTCGCTGTTCTTCGGGTCCTGCTCGGAGGCGAACCCGAAGCAGACCCCGACGCCGAGCCTGTGCAGCTTCGCCACCTCGGCGGCGACATCGGCCGTCGACTGGATCGCCGCGATGCGGTCGAGTTCGGGCTTGAGCGGGGTGATGCCCATGGCGTCGACCGTGGCCAGGTCCATGCCGCTGGCGTAGAAGTCGCCCACGAGCTTCTCGATGAAGCCCGGGTTCTTGGCCGCCGCGGCCCTGTCGAGTATCCCGTGGAGGATCACCAGGTTGTTCTCCTGCAGCTCGTCAAAGGCGCCCCAGCTGCTGCGGTCCGCGGGGATCGTGCTGGTCTTCATCCAGCCGCCGTCGGCGTAGTCGTAGAAGTCGGTCTGGGGCTTCACCGTGGTGTCCATGTTCCTCGGGTCGAAACCCGCGAGGCAGGTGGACGCGATGCAGAGGGCGGCCGCGGAGGCGTGGAGGAGCTTCATGGTTCTTTGGGGGGAAGGGGCTTCGGCTGTGGCTCTACCAGATGGCGACCCGGTCCGCGGCGGGGCGCCGCATCGGGGCGCCCTCCGGCACGTCGAACGCGGCGGCGAACTCGTCCAGGTTCGAGAGCGGCCCGTTGACGCGGAACTCCGACGGGGAATGGGGATCGGTCTTCACCCGCACGCGCAGGGCCTCGGGGCGGATGTTGCCCGCCCAGACCGAGGCGTAGCTGATGAAGAAGCGCTGCTCCGGCGTGAAGCCGTCGATCTTGGCGGCCGGCTTGCCCGCAAGCGCCTTCTGGAGGGCCGCGTAGGCGATCTTCAGCCCGCCCAGGTCCGCGATGTTCTCGCCCTGGGTGCGCTCGCCGATCAGGTGCACGCCGTCGAGGACGGTGTAGCCGCTGAACTGCCTCACGATCCCCGCGGCGCGCTCCTTGAACTTGTTGGCGCTGTCGGCGCTCCACCAGTCGGCGAGGTTGCCCTGCGGGTCGTACTGGCGCCCCTGGTCGTCGAAGCCGTGGGTCATCTCGTGCCCGATCACGACGCCGATCCCGCCGTAGTTGGCGGCGTCGTCGGCCTTGGCGTCGAAGAACGGCGGCTGCAGGATGCCGGCCGGGAACACGATCTCGTTGCGGGTGGGGTTGTAGTAGGCGTTGACCGTGGGAGGGGTCATCCCCCACTCCTTCTTGTCGACCGGCTTGCCGATCTTGGCCATCAGGCGGCGCTGCTCGAATGAGTCGGCGCGCATGACGTTGAGGACGTACGGGCCGCGGTCGATCGTGAGGGCGCTGTAGTCGCGCCACGTGTCGGGGTAGCCCATCTTGACCGTGAAGGCGTCGAGCTTGACGATGGCCTTCTGGCGCGTCGCGTCGTCCATCCAAGCGAGCGTCGAGAGGTCCTCCCTCAGCGAGGCGCGAAGGTCGCCGACCAGCTTGAGGACCCGGGCCTTCGCCTCCGGAGGGAAGTACTCCGCGACGTAGAGCTGGCCCAGGGCCTCGCCGACGTCGCCGTCGATCTCGGCCACGACACGCTTCCACCGGGGGAGCATCTTGGTCGTCCCGTTCAGGATCTCGCTGTAGAAGTGGAACCCCTCCTGCACGAAGGGCTCGCTCAGGTACGGCGACTCGTGGCGGCCCAGGTGCCAGCGCAGGTACGTCTGCCAGTCCGCCACCGAGACGGCGGCGAGCTGGCCGGCGAAGGCCTTGAAGAAGTCCGGCTGCTGGAAGTTGACCTCCTCGAGGACCGGGGAGCCCACCGTGCGGAAGAAGCCCGGCCAGTCTATGTCGCCCGTGTACTTGGCCAGGTCGGCGACGGGCATCTTGTGGTAGCTTGCGTAGGGGTTGCGCAGCACCTCGGGGGAGAGCGACGCCTTTGCGAGCTCGGTCTCCAGGGCGAGGACGGCCTTCGCGCCGGCGTCGGCCGCCGCGGGGGCGTCCCCGAGCAGCTGGAGCGTCTTCGAGACGTGCTCGACGTACTGGTCCCGTATCTTCTTCGATTTGTCGTCGTCGTTGATGTAGTAGTCGCGGTTGGGCAGCCCGAGGCCGCCCTGGCGCAGCTGGGCAATCTCCATGTCGCTGTTCTTGGCGTCGGCCGAGCTATAGAACGCGAACCCGACGGGGCACCCGATCGACTGCAGGTGCGCGATCTCCTGGATGACGTCCGCGGGCGTCTTCACGGCCGCGATCAGGTCGAGCTCGGGCTTGATGGGCGCCGCGCCGGCTGCGTTGACGGCGGCCTCGTCCATGCCGCTCGCGTAGAAGTCCCCGACCATCCTGTCCAGCGGGCCGCCCGACGCCCCCTTGGCCTCCGCGGCCTGGCAAATGCCGTTCAGGAGTTCGACATTGCGGACCTGGAGCACGTCGAAGCTCCCCCACCGGGAATACTCCCCGGGGACGGGGTTGTTCTTCATCCACGTGCCGTTGGCGTACCTGAAGAAGTCGTCCTGCGGCTTGACGGAGAGGTCGAAGGTGCCCGGATCCACCGAGGCGCGCCCACCGACGACGATAAACCCGGCGGCCAGGGCCGCCACGAACACGTGCTTTATCATGGCCCCGATGATCCCCCGGGGTGCACCGACCGCAAGCGAGATGATGGGAATGCCCGTCTGGATCGGATGGACGGCGGGTTTTAGGGGATGAGTGGCGGCCGGGGGGCCGCGCAGAGGGCGAGGAGCCGGCCGTACAGCCGCTCCAGCCGGGGCATCCGCACCCCCGCCGCCGTCGCCCGCCGCAGCGGCTCGCCCCAGATCGACTCCACCTCGACCTCCCGGCCCGCGAGGAAGTCGACGAGGCTCGACGGCTGGTAGCTGCCCATGGGGGGCGTGACCTCGAACTGCTTCGCGATAAAGGCGTCCGGGATCGCGAAGCCGAACGCCGCCGCCGCACCCTGCACCTCGAGCATGAGCGCGCGCGCCTCGGCGGCCAGCCCCGGGTCCGCGCAGATCCTGTCGGTCGTGACGGCGCCCTCGGTGATCGAGAGACCGTTGAACGGGATGTTCCAGACAAGCTTGCTCCAGCGCGCCTCGACGAGGTTCTCCACGAGGTTCGTCTTCATCCCGGCCGCCGCCAGGAGCCCCGCCAGCGCGCGCGTGCGCGCCTGCGGCGGCCGGCCGAACTCGCCGACGGAGACCATCCCCGGGTGAAAGCACCTCACCTCGCCCGGGCCCACCCTCTGGATGGCCATGAAGACGAGGGCGCCCATGATGCGCTCCGCGCCGAAGAGGGCCGCCAGCGCCTCGTCCGCCCCGAATCCGTTCTGGAGCGTCATGACCGCCGTGCCCGGCCCGACCATGGGCCCGACGATCTCCCGGATGCCCGGCGTGGTCGTCTTCAGCGTGACGACGGCGAGGTCGACCGGGCCGACCTCGGCCGCCGAGCCGAACGCCGCGACGGGCCGCAGCTCGGCCGTGCCCGAGCGGTCGTGGACCAGGACGGAGCCCCGGGCCCGGACCGCCGCGAGGTCGGAGCGCATCAGGAAGCGGACGTCGGCCCCCGCGAGCGCCAGGCGCGCCCCGTAGTAGGTCCCGACCGCACCGGAGCCGACGATGCCGATCCTGGGAAACGGTGCGGGCATTCCGACGCGGCGGCCTACAGCAACGCGTTGTCGGTGAGCCTGACCTCGTCCACCCAGGCCGCGATGCACAGCAGCGTCTTGCCCGGGACGACCTCGCGCAGGGTCTCCATCGTTACCGGGTCTACCACCGAGGCGTAGATGATCCGCACCCGGTTGTGCCTCGCGATGATGTGGGTCACCTCGGCGACGAGGCGGTCCGTGCTGCGCACGCCCGAGTCGACCATCTCCTTGGCCACCTTGAGGGCCCGGCTGATCGAGAGGGCGTCCTGGCGCGTGGCCGTCGTCAGGTCGCGGTTGCGCACCGCGGCGACAAGGCCGTCCATCTCGCGCACCGTCGGTACGACGACGAACTCCACGCTGAAGTTCAGGTCCGCCGCCATCTTGCGCAGAACGGCCACGTGCTGCACGTCCCTCTGGCCGACGACGATGTGGCTGGGCCCGACGATGTTGATCAGCTTCGCCGCGAGCGTCGTCACGCCCCGGAAATGCGCCGGGCGGGAGACGCCGCAGAGCGGCTTGCTCACGGCCTCCTCCGTCACGTAGGTCGAGTAGCCCCGCGGGAAGATCCCCTCGGCCGTGGGCGCGAAGACGGCCGCGACGCCCATCCGGGCGCACAGCGCGACGTCGGCCTCGAGGCTTCGCGGGTAGCCCGCGAGGTTCTCGTTCGTGCCGAACGAGAGGGGGTTGACGAAGATGGAGACGACGACCGGCCTGCCGGCGGCCACGGCCGCGGCGATCAGCGCCTCGTGCCCGGCGTGGAGCGCCCCCATGGTCGGGACCAGCGACAGGCCCCCGGCGCCGGACCTCAGCCTTGAGGCCACGGCTCGCATGTCGGACACCGATTCAATAGTCTCCATGGGGGTCAACGAGGGCTTGAACAATGCCCCCAATGGCCGTTTGTTCAAGGTTTTCGGCCGATTGGGCCCTCCTTCACGCACTCTTTACGAACACCCGATGATCCGCATCAACGAGAACTACACGAAGCTCGCCGCCTCCTACCTCTTCGCCGACATCTCGCGGCGCGTGGGCGCCTACACGGCGGCGAACCCCGGCAAGCCCGTCATCCGCCTCGGGATCGGGGACGTGACGGAGCCGCTTCCCGCCGCCTGCATCGAGGCGCTCCACGCCGCGACGGACGAGATGTCGAGGCGGGAGACGTTCAAGGGCTACGGGCCCGAGCAGGGCTACGCGTTCCTGCGCGAGGCGGTCGCCCAGCACGACTACGCGGCCCGGGGCTGCAATGTCGCGCCCGATGAGATCTTCATCTCGGACGGCGCGAAGTGCGACTGCGGCAACATCCAGGAGATCTTCGCCAACGACGCCCGGCTCGCCATCCCCGACCCGGTCTACCCGGTCTACGTGGACACGAACGTGATGGCCGGGCGCACCGGCCCGAACGTCGGCGGCCGCTACGAGGGGATCCTCTACCTCGAGTCGACGGCCGCGAACGGCTACGTCCCGGCCGTCCCCTCCGCCCCCGCCGACCTGGTCTACCTCTGCTTCCCCAACAACCCGACCGGCGCCGTGGCGACACGGGCGCAGCTTGAGGCCTGGGTGGACTACGCCAGGCGCAACAAGGCCGTCCTCCTCTTCGACTCGGCCTACGAGGCCTACATCCGCGACCCGCAGGTGCCGCACTCGATCTACGAGATCGAGGGCGCCCGCGAGGTCGCGATCGAGTTCCGCAGCTTCTCGAAGACCGCGGGGTTCACGGGCACGCGCTGCGCCTACACGGTCGTGCCGAAGTCCGTGGTGGCCTGGGACGCCGCGGGAAAGCCGCACGCGCTCCATGCCCTCTGGAACCGCAGGCAGACGACGAAGTTCAACGGGGTCTCCTACCCGATCCAGAGGGCGGCCGCGGCGGCGTATTCCGCCGCGGGCAGCGCCCAGACCCGCGCCCTCACCGACTTCTACCTCGGCAACGCGAAGCTGATCCGCGAGGCCATGGGCCGCCTCGGCTTCGCCTGCTCCGGAGGCGACAACGCGCCGTACATCTGGATCAACGTGGGGCGCGACTCGTGGGCGTTCTTCGACCTCCTGCTGGAGAAGGCCCAGGTCGTCTGCACGCCGGGCGTGGGATTCGGCACGTGCGGCGAGGGCCACATCAGGATCAGCGCCTTCAACAGCCGCGAGAACGTGGAGAAGGCGCTCGCTCGGATCGCCGCGGCGCTCGCCTAGGCCTCAGCCCCTCGGCGGGATCCCCGCGGCGACGTCCTGGCCGAGCGCCGAGACGTCCGCGCTCAGCAGGCTGGCCAGGGCGCCGAAGTCCCTGCCGTCCCACTGCGCCGCCGGCGCCGTGAAGAGCCGCGTCGCCACGACCACGGGGTTCGCCCCGGCCGTCGAGATCACGATCGTCGCCGAGAGGCTCGCCGAGTACTTTCCGGAGGCCGCCCTGGATCCCTCGAACCTGCGGATGTCGATCGAGACGTCGTAGTCGCGCGCCTCGTCCGCGGGGAAGGGCTCGGTGGAGACAGCGGCGACCCCGGGCGACCCGAGCAGCCTCAGGCGCACGATGCGGGCGATCGCGCCCTCGAGCGGCTCGGCCCAGCGCATGTAGTCCATGAACTCGACCTCGTTCTCCCCGGTGCGCACCACCATCGACTTCTTCGCCAGGTAGCCCTCGAGCTTGACCGTGCGCAGACCGATCCGGGCCGCCCCCGGCGCGGGCGCCGGCACCGCCTGGGCCGCGGGGTCCGAGAGCACGAAGTGCCGCGTCGGGTCGTCCTGGGCGGGGGGGACCACGTTGCAGCCCGAGAGGAGGCTGAGGACGGCGGCGGCCGCGAGGGACCTGAGGCGGGTGGTGTTCATGGGCGTCAATTGCGGGTCCGTGTTCACTTGGGAGGCTTGCGGCCCGAGACGAGCGCGTTCGGGTTGCGCTCGATGAAGTCGGCGAGCTGCTGGACCGACTCCGCGGCCTCGGCCACCCGCTCCAGGGCCTTCGTCGCGTCCGCGCCGAAGTCCTGCTGGGCGTTGATGAAGCCCCGGGCCGACTGGGCCGCCGCGTTGAACGACTCCAGGGCAAGCTTGGCCTGGACCAGGGTCGCCTTGAGCTCCGTGCCGTTCGAGTCGACCTGGGTGTCCAGCCTCCCGATCGTCGAGCGCAGGGCGTCGAGCGTCTTGTTGAGGTTGTCCAGGGCGCGCAGGGTGTCCGGGGAGCGGGCCAGCGCGTCCACGGACTCGCCCGTCTTCTTCCACTGGCTCGCGAGCCCCTTGAAGTCGACGCCCTCGATCCGGAGCCTCGCCTCGGCGATCAGGCCCTTGAGCTCGGTGGAGAGCCCCTTGAAGTCGATCTCCTGCATCTTGGCGAGGAGCGAGGTCGCGTTGGCGAGAAGCGTCGTGGCGCTCGCCCTCAGCTCGGACAGGTCGGACGGCGCCGACGGGATCACCACGTACTTGACCTCTGAGGTGTTGCTCGTGTCCGGGTATTTGGCGGGGTCCATGAAGTCGAGCTCCACGAACAGGAGGCCCGTCGCCAGTCCGCCGACCTCGAGCTGGGCCCTCAGGCCCTTGTCGACCAGCGCCTGCAGGGCGCTCCGGTCCCGGACGTCCAGGTTGGCGCCGTGCTCGTCCTTGATTGAGCCGTGGCTGAGCTCGCAGAGGACCGCGGCGAGCGACTTGCCGCTCGCCGCGTCGTAGCGGATCGAGATCCCGACGACGTGGCCCACGCGCACGCCGCGCAGCTTCACGGGCGAGCCCTCGTCCAGGCCGCTGATGCCCTCGTCAAAGTAGACCATGAACCGCTCGGGCCTGGAGAACAGGCTCAGGCTGCCGATGGCGATGAGCGCGATGATCCCGATCGCGAACGCCCCCAGGACGAACGCTCCGACCACCGCGGGACTGATCTTGGTTTTCATGGGGATGTTGCCCTGGGACGCCCCTAGCCTGCGCGGATGGCCCGGCGTGTCAAAAAGTCTAGGACCTTCGGGTTCTTGGAGGTGGCGACGACGTCGGCGGGCCTGCCCTCGGCTATGATGCCGTGGGTCTCCCTGTCCAGCATGATGACCCGGTCGGCGATGCCGAAGATCGAGTCCACGTCATGGGAGACGATCACGATCGTCGTCCCGAAGGTGTCCCGGATCTGGACGATAAGCTCGTCCAGCTTGCGCACCGTGACCGGGTCCAGCCCCGCCGAGGGCTCGTCGAAGAACACGATGCTCGGGTCCAGGGCCAGTGCCCGGGCGAGCCCCGCCCGCTTCTGCATGCCGCCGCTGATTTCCGCCGGGTAGTGCTCCTCGAAGCCCGAGAGGCCGACCTGGGCCAGCTTGAACGCCGCGATGTTGCGTATCTCGTCACGGGGAAGCCGTGTGTACTCCTCGAGCGGGAGGGCGATGTTCTCGCTCAGCGTCAGGGAGCTCCAGAGGGCCCCGCTCTGGAAGAGCATGCCGAAGGTCTTGAGGAGTTCCCGCCGGCTGCCCGAGTCCGCGTCGGTGAAGCTGCGGCCTCCGAACCGGACCTCCCCGTGGGTGGGCCGGATGAGCCCCACCATGTTGCGAAGGAGCGTCGTCTTGCCGCAGCCCGAGCCCCCGATGATGAAGAAGACCTCCGCGGGGCGCACCTTGAAGGAGACGTTGTCCAGGATGACCTGGTCCTCGTAGGCGCTCGAGAGCCCGGTCACCTCGATCGCGGGTGTGGCGTCCTGGATCATAGGCCGATCGCGTTGAAGAGGACGGCGAAGATCGCGTCCGCCACGATGATGAGGAGGATCGCCGTCACGACCGCCGACGTGGCCGCGTGGCCGACGCCCGACGCGTTGCGGGCCGACTGCAGGCCGCGCAGGCAGCCCGAGAGCCCCACGATGAGCCCGAAGGTGACGGCCTTTATCATCCCGACGACGACGTCCGACATGTCCACGATTGTCAGCATCTCGACCCAGTACGCCGCGGGGGGGATGTTCAGGGTGGCGAAGGCGACCGCCATCCCGCCCAAGATCCCGAGGCAGATGGCGTACAGCGCGAGGAGCGGCATCATGAGCCCGAGGGCTATGACCCTGGGGATGACGAGGAACCGCACCGGGGATATCCCGAGCGTCGAGAGGGCGTCGATCTCCTCGTTCGCCTTCATGCTCCCGATCTCGGCCGCGAAGGCGGCCCCCGTGCGGCCGGCGAGGACGATGCCGGTGATGAGGGCGCCCATCTCGCGGGTCATGGCGACGCCGATCAGGTCGGCGACCCAGATCTCGCCCCCGAATCGCTTGAGCACGATGGACCCCGAGTAGGCAAGCGTGACGCCGACCAGGAAGCTGATGAGGCTCACGATCGGCAGCGCCATCGCGCCGCACTTCTGCATCTCGCCGAGGCAGTCGTTCCAGCGCAGCCCCGTCCTCCCCGTGACCAGGCGCACCGTGTCGATCCAGCATTCCCCGACGAACTGGAGGAAGTCGCGCGCCTGGCGCATGGCGCTTCGGGTCGAGAGCCCGACCTCGACGACCAGGCTCTGGGAGTGGTCGTCGTGGCCCGCCGTGCGCATCGAGGCCTCGAACTGCCCCGAGAGGAGCCGCATCTTCTCGGGGAGCGGCGCCGTGTCGCAGCCGACCCCCGCCTCGCCGCACCAGCGCTGCGCCTCGCCGAGGAAGACGACGAGGGAGGTGTCCCAGTGGGACACCCCGTCCGCGGAGAGCCGCACCCGGGCGGGCCTCGCCTCCCCCAGCACGGTGCTCCAGCGCGGCGTCTCGGCGCTCAGCCTCCACGGGCCGCCCAGCGCGACCTCGAGGACGTCGCCGGCCGGCCGCGCCGTCGCGCGGGCTGTGGCGGTTTCTGGGCTCGCGGGCATCGCCCCGAATCTCGGCCAGCGGCGCCCCGCGCGCCAGTCTTATCCTAGGGGACGAGGACCCGGGTCCACTGGGTCCAGACGATGACCCACCGGCCCGAGCGGCGGGCGTACAGGCTCGCGTACCGGGTGCTGACGGCGGCCCCGCCCGCCCGCGAGTAGGTCACGAGGGCGCTGACAAGGGCCGCGTCACCGAACGGCCGCACGACCACGTCGTGCATGCGCAGGTCGTGGGCGTCGAGGTTGTCCTTCGCCAGGCGCAGGAACTCGGCCTTGTCGATCACGTGGCCGTCCGCCAGCACCCCCGAGAAGTCCTCCGCAAGGAGGACCCGGAAGCGCGCCACGTCGCAGGCGAGGTAGGCCCGGACGTAGTCGGCGTTGAGCTGGCGGACCGCGGCCTCGTCCGCGCCGGCGCCCTCCTCGGCCCGGGCGGCGCCGGCCGTGAGGGCGAGGAGCACGGCGAGGGCCATGGCGCGGCGGATCATGCCCGCAGGATGGACCCAATCCCCCGCCCGTATCAACGCCGGAGAACATGCGCGGTTGATTTCCCGGGGGAACTCGACCATCGCTCGGGAGACATCCCGCCTCACGTGACAGCCCCCCCCGCACCCTCCGCGCTGACCGGAGTCGTCGAGCGCATCATCTTCCTCAACGAGGAGAACCACTACACCATCGCGGAGTTCCGGCCCGACGGCGCGGACGCCTCCGCCAAGCCCGAGCCGGTCACGATCGTCGGCGCGCTCCCCGGGGTCGAGTGCGGCGAGACGCTGCACTTGACGGGCGAGTGGACGCGGCATTCCCAGCACGGGGCCCAGTTCAAGATCGCTGGGTTCAAGAGCGAGCTGCCCGCGAGCGTCTACGGCATCCGCAAGTACCTCGGCAGCGGCCTCGTCCCGGGGATCGGGCGCGTCTATGCGAACAAGATCGTCGACGCCTTCGGCACGGACACGTTCCGCGTCCTGAGCGAGGAGTCGGGCAAGCTGCGCGGCGTCCCCGGCATCGGCCGCAAGCGCGCCGCGGCGATCAAGCAGGCGTGGGACGGCAAGCGCACCGAGCGCGAGCTCTACATCTTCCTGCAGACCTACGGGGTCAGCCCAAGCCAGTGCGTGAAGCTGGTGAAGCAGTACGGCGCCCAGGCGAAGGCGGTCCTGACGGGCGAGCCCTACCGGGTCGCGCGCGAGATCGAGGGGATAGGCTTCAAGACGGCGGACCGGATCGCGATCAACCTCGGGTTCGCCAACGACGCCCCCCCGAGGCTCGAGGCGGGGATCCTCTACGCGATGGAGACCCTCCAGGAGGAGGGGCACACGGCCTTCGGCGAGGAGGCGCTGCGCGACCACGCGTCGGAGATGCTGGACACGTCGGCCGCGCTGGTGGCGGCCCGGATCGAGGCGCTCGTCGCCTCGAGGAGCCTCGTGCGGCACTACCCGGCGTCGGAGGCGGCGCCGCTTCCGGGCTCGGGCTTGATCCAGCTCCCCGTGAACGACCGCGCCGAGAGGAAGATCGCAGAGGTGGTGTCGAGGCTCATGCGCGTGGCGAGCGGGCTGCCCCCGATCAAGATCGAGGCCGCGCTCACGTGGGCCGAGGCCAAGGCCGGATTCGCGTTCCACGAGCTCCAGCAGGGCGCCGTCCGCAACGCGCTCGGCAACAAGCTCTCGATCCTCACCGGCGGGCCCGGGACCGGGAAGACCTCCACCCTGCGCTCGCTTGTCAGCATCCTGAAGGCGAAGGGCGTGCGCGTCCACATGGCCGCGCCGACGGGGCGGGCGGCCCAGCGCCTGGCCGAGACGACCGGCGGGTACGCCTCGACGATCCACAGGCTCCTCAAGTACGACCCCGCGGTCGGCTTCACGTCGAACGAGTCGCACCCGCTCGCGACGGACTTCCTGATCGTGGACGAGGTCTCGATGCTCGACACGCGGCTCGCGTCGGCGCTCCTGCAGGCGGTGCCCGCGCGCGCCCACCTGCTCCTGGTCGGCGACACCGACCAGCTGCCCAGCGTCGGCGCGGGCAACGTGCTTCAGGACCTCATCACGGCGTCCCGCGCGCCCGTCACGCGCCTCTCGGTCATCTTCCGCCAGAAGGGCCAGAGCGGGATCGTGGCGACCGCGCACGCGATCAACTCGGGCGAGACGGCGCTGCCCCACGTGGCGAACGACATCGACGCCATCCAGGCGTCCGAGGACCTCACGTTCGTCGTGGCCGAGTCGGCCGAGGACACCGTGCGCAAGGTGATCCGCCTCTGCACGGAGTTCATCCCGCGGAGCTACCGGGGGTGCGACCCGGTCGCCGACGTCCAGGTGATGGCGCCCATGCACAAGGGGGTCGCGGGCGTCGCCAACCTGAACCTCGAGCTCCAGGGGGCGCTCAACGCCAGGGGCCGCGGCATCGGCACGCCGTCGGGCGAGTTCCGCCCGGGCGACAAGGTGATCCAGCTCAGGAACAACTACGACAAGAACCTCTTCAACGGGGACATAGGCTCGGTCACCTCGGTCGACCCGGCTGCGGGCCAGATCACGGCGCTCTTCGACGGGGAGAGGCACGCCTTCACGCGCGGCGAGATGGGCGACATGGCCCTCGCCTACGCAATCAGCATCCACAAGTCGCAGGGCAGCGAGTACCCGGTCGTGATCGTGCCGCTTTTGAAGGCGCACTTCATGATGCTGCAGAGGAACCTCCTCTACACCGCCGTCACGCGCGGCAGGAAGAAGGTGTTCATCGTGGGCGAGCCCGCCGCCTACGCGATGGCCATCAGGAACTCGGAGTCCAAGCAGAGGATCACGCACCTGAGGCAGAAGCTGGCGGCGGCCCCCGCCCCCTGACGCGGCCCCCGACCGGCTACTTCCCGAGCTTGCGCAGCGCGCGGTTCACCTTGTCCAGGTCGCACGCGTTCGGGTCGTAGTCCGGCCCGAGCCAGCCCAGCCACTCCCGGCCGAGGTCGGACTCGGGCTCCTTCAGGCAGGCGAGCATGTCGTGGAAGGCCTCGAGGCCGCCGCAGTCCTCCGGGGGCCCGGCCCGCTCGCCGGCGACGCAGAGCGGGTAGGACGCGCCCTTGCCCGGGGCCACGGTCTTCTCGACCCGCACGTCGACCCGCCAGCCCTCGCCTATCTGGTACTCGTAGGCCATGCGGTCGCGGTGGACGAGGTTCAGGTCCGCGAGCGTGACGTCGCGGTCGTCCTCGATGTTCAGCTCGTCGAGCTTGACCGGGTTGCCGAACTTGAGGTCGTCCAGCGCGAACACGTGGGTCTGGTAGTCGAACCAGTCGAACGCGATCTGGATCGAGTCGTGGAGCCGGGACAGCCACATCGTCTCCCGCACGAGGAGCCGCCTCCAGACGCGCGGCTGGGTCCCGACGACCACGAGGCGCATGCAGAGGACCCGCGGCGCGGGCCTCTTGCGGCCCGGTCCCTTGCCCTCTTGCAGTGAGATCATCGTGGGGGGCTGGGCGCCGGGGGCGCCCCGGCCCGCGGCGGCTCAGTGGTCCGTCACGCGCCGGTCCCCGGAGGGAAGCGTGATGATCCTCAGGCCCGGCTGCGGCGCGGCCGCAGCCGAGGAGGCGGAGCCGAGCTCGACGTGCGAGAACACCGCGGTCTCAAAGGCGTTGTCGTCGTGCGCCGACACGGCCAGGCCCACGTAGACCGGGTCCGCCATGTGCAGCGTGAAGGAGGCCCCCGACGGGGCGGGCTTGCCGCCGGCGTAGCCGACGGACAGGTAGACCACGTCCCCGATCCGGTCCAGGCGGACGCTGGTCGGGGAGTCGGTCATGCACTCGATCTCCTTCGTGAGGCCGTCCACGGCGTCGCGGAACTGCAGCGAGGTGAGCCCGCTGCCGTGCTGGGCCACGTCGACGTAGGGCGAGCCGGGGTTCAGGTTCTGGCGGATGACGAGGCAGGCCTTGCGGTGCGGCTGCGTGCTTGTCCCGACGAACGCGATCTCGGCCGAGATCGAGAAGTCCCCCGACTTCCTCGTCCACACGTACTGCATGGCGTCCGCCTTGGCCCACATGTTCGCGCCGGAGGCGCCGATCGTGTAGGTGCCCGCGGCCGCATCGTACACGGCCGTGCCCGGCCTGCTGACCGAGCCCACGTCGCCGTGGTCCGTGAAGGCGCCGAGGTTGCCCTCGGCCCTCGCGGCCGGGAGCGCGGACAGGAAGAGCAACGATCCGAGAATCCTGAGTGTGGTGGAGTTCATTTTGGGAGACGTGAGCACATCATGTATGCGTTCCCGACGGAAGCCGATTAAATGGGATACGCATCCTGATCCTCTTGCGGAAAGGAATGGCTTGAACTGGTTGGTGACTATGCCGAATAATAAGGTCCACCCCGCCCGCGAACCCCCCCCTTAAAGAACGGCCATGACTGAACAGAACTACGATGCGATTGTTGTCGGCTCCGGAATAAGCGGCGGCTGGGCCGCCAAGGAGCTGACCGAGAAGGGCCTCAAGGTGCTCATGCTCGAGCGCGGCGAGAACATCGAGCACGTCACGGGCTACGTGAACGCGCTCAAGGCCCCTTGGGAGATACCGCACCGGGACAGGCTGACGACCAAGATCCGCGAGGAGCAGGCGGTCCTGACCCGGGACGGCTTCATGCACGAGGCCAACTCCAACTACTGGGTGAAGGACGCGGAGTCCCCCTACGTCGAGGTGAGGCCGTTCAGCTGGTTCCGCGGGTACCATGTCGGCGGCCGCTCACTCATGTGGGGCCGCCAGAGCTACCGCTGGAACAAGTGGGACTACGAGGCCAACCTGATCGACGGCGTCGGCGTCGACTGGCCGATCCGGTACGAGGACATGGCCCCCTGGTACGACCACGCCGAGTCCTTCGCGGGCATCAGCGGCTCCCTGGAGGGACTGGAGCAGCTTCCCGACGGCAAATTCCTGCCGCCGATGGAGCTCAATGTCGTCGAGAAGGACGTGGCCGCCCGGATCAAGGCCCACTACAACGACGCGCGGCGCATGATCATCGGCCGCGTGGCCAACCTGACGGAGCCCCACGGGGGCCGCGTCAACTGCCAGTACCGCAACAAGTGCGACCTCGGCTGCCCCTTCGGCGCCTACTTCAGCACGCAGTCCTCCACCCTGCCGGCGGCGGTGAGGACAGGAAACCTCACGCTGCGCCCCTTCTCGATCGTGACCCGGGTCCTCTACGACAAGGACACCAAGCGGGCGACGGGGGTCGAGGTCCTGGACGCCGAGACGCGCCAGACCTACCAGTACACGTCGAAGATCGTCTTCCTGAACGCCTCGACGCTCAACACGGCCTGGGTCCTCATGAACTCGGCGACGGACGTCTGGCCCGACGGCCTCGGCAGCAGCAGCGGCGAGCTCGGCCACAACGTCATGGACCACCACTTCCGGGTGGGCGCCAGCGGCGACGTCGAGGGGTTCGCGGACCGCTACATCTTCGGGCGCCGCGCGAACGGCTTCTACATACCCAGGTTCAGGAACCTCTTCGGCGACAAGCGCGACTACACCCGCGGCTTCGGCTACCAGGGCACCGCGGACCGCAGGGGATGGTCGAGGGACGTCGCCGAGCTCGGCATCGGGGCGCCGCTCAAGGACGCGCTCAGCGAGCCCGGCCACTGGACCATCGGCATGACGGCCTTCGGGGAGGTCCTCCCCAACCACGACAACAAGGTCACGCTCGACAAGGACAAGCGGGACAAGTGGGGCCTGCCCGTCCTGGCGATCGACTGCGACATCGGCCCGAACGAGCGAAGGATGAGGAAGGACATGGCGAACGACGCCGCCGAGATGCTCGAGGCCGCGGGCGTCAAGAACGTGAGGGCCGAGGACAACACCTACCAGCTCGGCCAGGGCATCCACGAGATGGGCACCGCGCGCATGGGCCGCGACCCGAAGACATCCGTCGTCAACATGCACAACCAGGTCTGGGACGCGCCGAACGTGTTCATCACCGACGGGGCCTGCATGACCTCGACCTCCTGCGTGAATCCCTCCCTGACCTACATGGCGATGACCGCCCGGGCCGCCAACTTTGCCGCAGAGGCGCTCAAGAAAGGCGACGTATGAACACCGAGACTCCCCTAGCTATCAACAGGCGCGAGGCGGTCCAGAGGATCGCGCTCCTCATGGGCGCGGCGATGGTCGGCTCCCAGGCCATCCTGAGCGGCCAGCCCGTCCCCCAGAAGCAGACCCCGAGCGGCTTCACGGACGCGGACATCGCGCTCATGGACGAGATCGGCGAGACGATCATCCCCGCGACGGACATCCCCGGCGCCAAGGCCGCGAAGATCGGCGCCTTCATGGTGTTGATGGTGACCGACTGCTACAACGACGGGCAGCACGCGGCCTTCGTCGAGGGCCTGCGCCAGATCAACCGGGACTGCACGGCCAAGTACGGGACCTCGTTCATGGACAGCACCCCGGCCCAGCGCACCGAGCTTGCCAACGCGCTGGATGCGGGAAACAAGGCCAAGGACCCTCACTTTCGTTACTTCAAGATGATGAAGGAGTTGACGATCTTGGGATATTTCTCGTCGGAGATCGGCGCCACCCAGGCCGTGAAGTTCGTCCAAGTACCCGGGGCCTTCCACGGCGACGTGCCCTACAAAAAAGGCGATCGCGCCTGGTTTTAGGGCCCTGTGGGGTGGAGTACGTATTTCCCGAATCTTGTTGCGCAAGTCCTTGGCCTGTAAGAGATTTTGGGTGTGAAAATTGGGCCAAACAGGCCTTGGAAACACCCCTCGCAATCAAATGAGTTGTCTCCCTAACGAAACTCGCTGTCAATTGGCCCCGAACAAGAGTCACATCATCAAATAAATAAAATGCATACCACAAAAACGTCCCACTCCACGAAGGGCTTCACCCTCGTTGAAATCATGATCGTCGTCGTCATCATCGGCCTCCTGGCCGCCATGGCGATTCCCGCCTTCCAGAAGGTCCGCACCAACTCGCAGGACAAAGCGGTACTGAACAACGCCCGCCAGCTCTCGGCCGGTGCTGACCAGTACTACCTCGAGAACGGTGTCTCGACCGTGATCCTCTCCGACCTGCTCGGGCCGACGTCCTACGTCAAGGTCCTGAACACGGTCGCCAAGGAGACGTACCCCGCGGGCTTCTCGCAGGGCACCACGATCACGATCGCCAGCATCGCCGGCGTGCGCACGATCACCTACGCCCCGTAATCGGAGCCTGGTAACACTGTCACAAGGCCGCCCGCTTCCCGCGGGCGGCCTTTTTCTTGCCCCCCCGCGGCGATGCTCGGACCCCGGAAACACAAGAGCCGCTCCTTTCGAAGCGGCCCGTGTGACCTAACACCAAGCAAACCGTAAGAACTACAAACAATCACCGTTCTATTGAACAGTGCTGACTACACGGAGTAAGACGTGGCCGGCCGAAAAACATTCAAAATTTCCAAAGAAATTTTCGATCCCCCTGCGGATAGTTCCAAACCGCTGAAAACCAGCGATTAATAGACGATGATTGGAGCCTCGGCTGCCGGAATCTCGTCCGGGACGGGCGCCTTCGGGCTGCCTTTAAGCGGGTAGCGGTAGGTTTTGCCCTCGTAGTTGCGGAAGACGACCTCGTCGTCCGAGATGCTCTCGATGTAGTCGGGGTTGACCGGGACCTTCCCGCCGCCGCCCGGGGCGTCGATCGCGTACTGGGGGACCGCGTAGCCCGTCGTGTTGCCCCTCAGGGCGCGGATGATCTCGATCCCCTTGCGCACATCCACCTTGAAGTGGCTGCCTCCCGTGATCAGGTCCATCTGGTAGAGGTAGTAGGGCCGCACGCGCATGCGCAGGAGCCGGTGGACGAGGGCCTTCATGACGTCGGCGTCGTCGTTCACGCCCTTCAGGAGGACGCTCTGGTTGCCGAGCGGGACGCCGGCAAAGGAGAGCCTCTCGCAGGCCGCGCTCAGCTCGGCCGTGCACTCCCTCGGGTGGTTCACGTGGATGCTCATCCAGATCGGGCCGTACTTCTTGAACATCTCGCAGAGGGCCGGGGTGATCCGCTGCGGCAGGAAGACGGGGATCCGCGAGCCGATCCGGATGAACTCAACGTGCTTGATGGCCCGCAGGCGGCTGATGATGTGCTCGAGCTTCTTGTCCGAGAGGAGGAGGGGGTCGCCGCCGGAGAGCAGGACGTCCCTCACCTCGGGGTGGGCCTCGATGTAGCGCAGGCCCTGCTCGTACTCGGGGTGGAAGTTGTAGTCCTGGGCGTTGGAGACAAGCCGGCTGCGGGTGCAGTACCGGCAGTAGGCCGCGCAGCGGTCGGTGACGAGGAAGAGGACGCGGTCGGGGTACCTGTGGACGAGGCCCGGGACCGGCGAGTGGCCGTCCTCCCCCAGGGAGTCCAGCATCTCGTCCGAGCTCACGACCATCTCCGCGCCGCGCGGGATCACCTGCTTGCGGATCGGGCAGTCCGGGTCGTTCCTGTCGATCAGGTTGAAGAAGTAGGGCGTGATCGCCAGGGCGAGCTTCTTGTTGGCGAACTCGCAGCCCGCCTTCTCGTCCTCCGTGAGCGTCATGTAGCGCTCCAGCTGCTCCCGGGTGGTGATCCGGTTCTTCAGCTGCCAGGTCCAGTCGCGCCAGTCCGACTCGGGTACATGCTGCCACAGGCCCTGGCCTTCGTACCATGAGGAGCGGTCTTCGATGTAGGGCATCGGGGTTGGGAAATCACCGTTAGGCACCTAACGATCGTTGTCAAACGGGGTATAACGACGGTCCCGTGTTACAATTCTGACAATTTGGTTGGCAGCCCCGGATCCGCCGACTTTGTTCGACCTTGATGCGGACAACAAAGCCAGCCGTTCTCGCCCTTGAGGATGGAAGCGTCTTCCGGGGCGTGGCCTTCGGGGCGGACGCCACCATCGCCGGGGAGTGCGTCTTCAACACGTCGATGACGGGCTACCAGGAGATCCTCACGGACCCCTCGTATTTCGGGCAGATCGTGACCATGACGGCGGCCCAGATCGGCAACTACGGCATCAACGACGAGGACGCCGAGGCCGCGGCGCCGAAGGCCAGCGGCTTCGTCGTGCGCGAGCTCTCGCCTGTCGTCAGCAACTGGCGCTCGAGGCTCTCCCTCGGCGACTACCTGGCGAAGAACGGCATCCCCGGGATCAGCGAGGTGGACACCCGCGCGATCACGAAGAAGCTCCGCGTCGACGGCGCTATGAAGAGCTGCCTCTCCACGCTCTCCATCTCCGACGAGGAGGCCGTCTCGAGGGCGCGGGGCTGGAAGGACATGGCCGGCGCCGACTACGTGAAGGACGTCACCTGCACCGAGCCCTACATCTGGCGGGCCGACGACCCCGCCAACTTCAACGCGCCGTACGTGCCCGCGGGGACGACCTTCGGCGCCTCGGCGACGCCCGCGAGGACGTTCCGGGTCGCGGCGTTCGACTACGGCGCCAAGCGCACGATCTACCGCAAGCTCGTGCGCCACGGCTTCGAGGTGCACGTGTTCCCCGCGGCGGCCACGGCCGCGCAGGTCGACGAGCACAAGCCGGACTGCGTCTTCCTCTCCAACGGGCCCGGCGACCCGGCGGCGCTCCCCTACATCTACAGGACCGTCACCGACCTCCTGCCCCGCTACCCCATGTTCGGGATCTGCCTCGGCCACCAGATGATCACCCACGCGCTCGGGGGCTCGACCTTCAAGCTCAAGTTCGGTCACCGCGGGGGCAACCAGCCGGTGAAGAACGTCGAGACGGGCAAGGTCTCCATCACCGCGCAGAACCACGGCTTCGCGACCGATCCGGCGAGCATCAGGGACCACGGCGCCGTCGTGACGGAATTCAACCTGAACGACAACACCGTCGAGGGGCTGCGGCACAAGGAGCTCCCCGTGTTCTGCGTCCAGTACCACCCCGAGGCCGCGCCGGGACCCAGCGACGCGGACCCGCTCTTCGTCGACTTCTACCGGATGGTCGAGGCGCGCAAGGCCGGCAAGGTCTGAGCCCCGCGCCCGGCCTACGCGCGCGAGAGATACTCCTCGAACCTCGCGGCGTCCTCCGGCGTGTCCACGCCGATCGTCGGGTCCGAGGTGAACCCGACCGCGATGGACCGGCCGTTCTCGAGGACCCTCAGCTGCTCCAGGCGCTCGATCTGCTCCAGCTGCCCCACGGGCAGGCCGGCGAAGTCCTGGAGGAGCGCGGCCTTGTAGGCGTAGAGCCCGAGGTGCCGGAAGCACGGGTTCGCCGCCACCCAGGCGTCGTCCGGCCGGCCGGCGAGGTCCCTGGGATACGGAATGGGCGAGCGCGAGAAATACCGCGCCCTCCCGTCGCGGTCGCAGACCACCTTGACCTGGTTCGGGTTGCGGAAGTCCTCGGCGCTCGAGAAGGGGGTAGCCAGGGTCGCCATGTCCGCTGTGCCCCCGATCAGCTCCGAAAGGAGGCGTATCTGGCCGGCGGAGACCATGGGCTCGTCGGCCTGGACATTGATCACGAGGTCCGCCCGGACCGTCCGGTTGGCCTCCGCGATGCGGTCTGTTCCGCTCGCGTGGTCCACCCGGGTCATCACCGTGCGGTAGCCCCCGGGGGCCAGGCAGTCCGCAAGCAGGGGATCGTCGACCGCGAACCACAGGTCAATTTCAGGTGCAACCTTCGCTATCCGATCGGCTACCCATCGGAGGATCGGCATGCCCTTTACCTTGTGTAAGAGCTTTCTTGGGAATCGCTTAGATTCAAGACGGCACGGTACGATAATTGCTAGTCGTGGCATCCGGAGCGATGCTGCCATCTGGTTTTTGAGTTGCAAGCCGGGCCTAGCTGGGGAGGGTAAGCGGCTCTTCACGCACCTTTATCCGATCCCACGCACATGAATCCCACTGATACGACCCCCGCTGGCCAGGCCGTGGTCAAGGAGCTTGTTGTCCAGAACAAGCTGGGGATCCACGCGCGCCCGGCCGCGATGATCGTGCGCATCACCAACAAGTTCAAGTCGGAGGTCTTCGTCGAGAAGGACGAGGAGCAGGTGAATGGCAAAAGCATCATGGGCCTCATGATGCTCGCGGCGGGCAAGGGCTCGAAGGTCAAGTTCCTCGCGACGGGCGAGGACGCCCAGCAGATGCTGGCCGAGCTGGAGCAGCTGTTCGCGCGCAAGTTCGACGAGGCCTGAGGCGCGCCGCGCCCGGCCGGTCAGAATCGGTAGAACGCGCGCGCGTTCGCCGTCGTCACGGCCGCGATCTCGTCCAGGCCGACACCGAAGAGCGTCGCGGCGTACTCCGCGATGTGGCGCAGGTACGCCGGCTCGTTCGGCTTTCCCCTGTGGGGGGCCGGCGCGAGGAACGGGGCGTCCGTCTCCAGCATGAGCCGCGCGAGCCCCTGAGCCCGGGCCGCGGCGCGGACCGCGTCCGCGTTCTTGTAGGTGAGGATGCCCGTGAACGAGCCGCAGCCCCCGCGTCGGGCGAGCTCGAGGATCTCGGCCTCGCCCTCGACGAAGCAGTGGAAGACGACGCGGCCCCAGTCGACCCCGCTCGCGTCGATCATGTCCACGCACTCGCGGAAGGCGCCGCGGGAATGTATGACGAGGGGGCAGCCGAGGCGCCTGGCGAGGGAGAGCTGCGCGTCGAACGCCGCCCGCTGCAGCCCGAGGGCGCGCTCCGCGGCCGCGGGCTCCTTCGGCAGGTGGAAGCGGTCGAGCCCGCACTCGCCGAGCGCGACCGGCAGGTCGGCGCCCCTCCAGTGCCCCTCGATCAGGGCGACCGCGGCCTCCCACCCCTCGTCGACGGAGCACGGGTGGAGGCCGACCGTCCTGCGGATGCAGTCCGGGTGGGCGCGCGCGATGTCCCGGTAGAGGTCCCAGTCGTCGGGCGCGGTGCCGACGGCGACCATCCACTCGACGCCCGCCTCCCGCGAGCGCCGGACGAGGTCCGGCAGGCCGCCGGCCTTGCTGACGGAATCGAGGTGCGTGTGGGTGTCGACGAGGGTCATCCTGGTGAAGCTCAGGGCGACAGCCTCGGAAAATACGCCCCGGCGCACAAGACCCGGTTGAAATCCCCCCGCCCCCCCGCCAGCCTTCCGCGCGTGGCCGACATCCTCAGCGTCTCGGGTCTTCGCGTCGTGCGCGGCAGCACGGAAATCCTGCGCGGCATGGACTGGCGCGTGCGTTCGGGCGAGCACTGGGTCATCCTCGGGCCGAACGGCAGCGGCAAGACGTCGCTCCTGAAGGCGATCACCGGCTACCTTTCCCCCACCTCGGGCGATGTCGCCCTCCTCGGGAGGACCTACGGCGAGAGCGACTGGCGCGACCTGCGGCTTCGGGTCGGGATCGTGACCAGCGCGCTCCAGGCGTCGATCCCGCCCGCGGAGACGGCCCTGGACACGGTCCTGAGCGGCCGCTACGCGCAGCTCGACCTCTGGTCGCACCCGACCCGCGCCGAGAGGGCGGAGGGCCGAGCCCTGCTGCGGTTCGTCGGCGGCGCCCCCCTCGCCCGGCGCGAGTGGGCCCACCTGTCCCAGGGCGAGCGCCAGAGGATCCTGATCGCCCGCTCCCTCATGGCGCGCCCGAGGCTCCTCATCCTCGACGAGCCCTGCGCCGGGCTGGACCCGGTCGCGAGGGAGGAATTCCTGTGGTTCCTGGAGAGCCTCGCGGGGCGCCGGGGCGGGCCGGCCCTCGTCCTCGTCACCCACCACGCCGAGGAGATCATGCCGGCGTTCACCCACGCCCTGCTCCTGCGGGGCGGCCGGGTGTTCGCCTCGGGGGCAAAGCGCGCCGTGGTGACCTCGAGGAGGATGGGGGCCGCCTTCGGCGCCAGGATCTCGGTCCGCAGCGCGGGCGGGCGCTTCACGACGAAGGTGGGGCACCACCGCCGGCCCTCCCTGGGGCCTTAGGACCGCGGACGCGGGCCCGCCGGTGAAAACGCTTGTATATGTCCGAATTGGTATATACCTGTATGTGCATGAAGCTTTCCGAGCTCAGGGATCTCCTCGCCCGCAACCCCGAGAGCGCGCTGCGCTTCGTCCTGCCGAAAGGCCGGGCCATCCGCGCGGACTTCCACGTGACCGAGGTCGGCCACGTGGTGAAGCGCTTCATCGACTGCGGGGGAACGGTGCGCTCCGCCGAGGCCTGCGTCCTCCAGGTCTGGCTGGCCAGGAACGACCGGGACCACCGGCTCGCGGCCGGGCGCCTCGCGTCGATCCTTGGCCTTGCGAAGGCCGTGCTCCCCTCAGGAGACCCAGACGTGGAGGTCGAGTACGAGGACGGCCTCCTCTCGCAGTTTCCCGTGGTGTCGTTTGCGGCGAAACCGGGCGTCGTGACGTTCAAGCTCGGGTCCAAGCACACGGACTGCCTCGCGCGCGAGGCGTGCGGCCTCGAGTCGGGTTGCTGCTGAATCCCCCCATGAAGCTCGTCCAGATCTACCAGTGCCTCTGCGACCCGACCCGCCTGCGCATCCTCAACCTGCTGGGCGCAGGCGAGCTGTGCGTCTGCCATATCCAGGAGATCCTGGGGGAGCCCCAGGTGAAGGTGTCCAAGCACCTCGCCTACCTGCGCAGCCGCGGGCTGGTGGCCTCCCGAAGGCAGGCGAACTGGATGATCTACCGCCTGCCCGAGCGGCCGCCGGCGGAACTGGCCGCAAACCTGGCGTGCCTGCAGGACTGCGCCCTTGAGGATCCCGTCTTCCGCGGCGACCTCGGCCGGCTTCGCCGGCTCCGGAGCAGGCTCGGGGGACCGGGATGCTGCGCTCCCGCGGCGAGGGCCGTCCGATGACGAGGCCTCCCTACAGGGTGCTGATCCTCTGCACGGGCAATTCCGCCCGGAGCATCATCGCGGAGTACCTGCTGAACCTGAAGGGACGCGGGCGCTTCGAGGCGTTCAGCGCGGGGGCCAAGCCCACGGGCGCCGTCAACCCGCTCGCACTCTGGGTCCTCAGGGACCGGTACGGCATCGACGCGGGCGCCGCCCGGAGCAAGTCGTGGGACGAGTTCAAGGGCGTCAAATTCGACTTCATCATCACGGTCTGCGACAACGCGCGGGAGGCGTGCCCGGTATGGCCGGGACACCCCGTCCTCGCCCACTGGGGCTCGCCGGACCCGGCGGCCCTCGAGGGGACGGAGGCCGAGAAGAAGTGGCTCTTCGTGCAGGTCGCCTCCCAGATCGCCCGGCGGATCGAACTTCTCTGCGCCCTGCCGGATGCGCAGCTGAGGCTGCTCGAGGTGGGAGACATCGGCAACCAGGCTCCCCTGGGCGGCGGGCCCGGGGCCGCCCATTGACCTTGGCCTCCGGCAAACCCCTAGTACCGGGCTGGGTCGTCGGAGAGTTCTCCGGGACGTTCATGCTGGTGTTCTTCGGGTGCGGCAGCGTGGCCGCCGCGGTCCTGACGGGCGCGCAGGTGGGCATCTTCCAGGTCGCCATCGTCTGGGGCCTCGGGATCGCGACCGCCATCCACCTGACGGGCAGCCTGAGCGGCGCCCACCTGAACCCGGCGGTCACGCTCTCCCTCGCGGCCGCGGGAAGGCTCCCCCTGCGGCGCGCACCCGGCTATGTCCTCATGCAGCTCCTCGGCGCCTTCTGCGCGAGCGCGGTGCTCTACGCCCTGTTCTCCGGGCCGCTCCGGGAATTTGAGGCGGTCCACCACCTGACCCGGGGCGCCCCTGGCAGCGAGGCGTCCGCCATGGTCTTCGGGGAGTACTTCCCCAATCCCGCCTGGCACGCGGCCGCGGGGGTGCCCGAGCTGGTGACGCCGGGCGCCGCGTTCCTCGCCGAGGCGTTCGGCACCGCCGTCCTCGTCCTCGTGATCCTCTGCGTCACGGACCCGCGCAACCGCTCGAACCCGGGCCCGCTCACGGCCGCGACGATCGGGCTCACGATCACGATGCTGATCTCGCTCCTGGGACCCCTCACGATGGCCGGGTTCAACCCGGCCAGGGACTTCGCGCCCCGGCTCTTCAGCGCGCTGGCGGGATGGGGCGGCCTGGCCTTCCGGTTCAACGGCTCCGGCTGGCTCGTGGTCTACATCGTCGCGCCGCTGGCGGGCGGGCAGGCCGGCGCCCTGGCCTACCGGCTGTTCTTCAAGCCCGGCTACGGGTCAGAATCCGCGAGCTGATTCCGTCCCTCCCCGGCGTCAGGCCTTCTTCGGCCTGGGGAAGATCTCGCCAAAGAAGTCCCTCATGTCCTGCCAGGAGCGCCGGTCCGCCGAGGGGCTGTAGGCGATGAATCCCTTCATGCCGGGGTTCGCCGCGGCGATCTTGTCCGCATCGGGGTTCGTGAACGCGTGGTACGCCCCGGCGTAGATCTTGAAGACATAGTCCAGCTTGGCGTCGTCCAGCGACTTCAGGTACGCGTCGACGTCCCCGGGCTTCGCAGAGGGATCGAGGGCGCCGTGGCAGATGAGGATCTTCGCCTTCACCTTTGCGGCGGTCTGCGGCGTCGCGGGGATCAGGCCCCCGTGGAAGCTGACGATCCCGGCGAGCGGGGCGCCGCTGTAGGCGAGCGCCTGGACGGTCGAGCCCCCGAAGCAGTAGCCGATCGCGGCCACCCGAGCGGGGTCGACGAGGCCGGTCGCCATCAGCTGGTCCAGGCCGGCCTGCGCGCGCTCCGCCATGAGCGGCTTCCCGTAGAACTGCCCCGCGAGCTCCCCTGCCTTCTTGGGGTCCGTCGCCAGGACACCCTTGCCGTACATGTCCAGGGCGAAGGCGACGAAGCCGAGGCCGGCGAGCTTCTTCGCGCGGCCCTTCACATAGTCGTTCAGGCCCCACCACTCGTGGACGACAAGGACGCCGGGCAGCGGGCCCGCCTTAGCCTTGGCGTCGTCGTAGGTGAGGAACCCCTGGAGCTTGACGCCGTTCTGCTCGTAGTCGACGTCCTTGGTGACGATGGCGGAGCGGGCCGCGGTGGCGGCGAGCGCGAAGGCGAGTACGGTGGACATTATTTTCATGGTCATGGGCGGGGATCTGGGAAAGCGTGCCGCTTGTGCCGGCCGCGTCAAACGCTCCGGTGCAAAAAATCCCGCGGGCCCGGGCCTCCCGGCTCAGGCGGTGAACCCGCCCGCGATGTAGTTCTTCAGGTGGTCCGCCTCGGCCCTGCTGCTGTCGGCCACCCAACGGGAGATGTCCCCGATCGAGATCAGTCCCCTCAGCTCGCCGTGGTCCACGACGGGGATGTGCCGGCAGCGCTTCTCGGCGAAGAGCGCCATCGTCTGCTCGACGGTCGTCTCGGGGGGAATCGTGTGGACGTCCCGCGTCATGACGTCGCCGACCCGAACCGACTTCGGGTTGACGTCGGCGCCGACGACGCGCCGCAGGACGTCGCGCTCCGTGAAGATCCCGGCGATCCTGCCGTCGTCGACCACGACGATGCAGCCGATCCGCCTCTTGTTCATCTCGGCCACGGCGTCGGCGATGGTGATCGTCGGGGCCACGGCGTGCACTGCCGAACCTTTGCGCTCTAGGAGCGCCGCTACGGGTGTATCCATGGGGTAATGGGGTTCTACTGGACACAACCATTCCCGAATCGCGCTCAATCGCAACCCCCAACCGAAGAAGCTTGTGATTGCCCGCCAACCCGTGGAATGAGGACGCCAGCAATGAAGCCCCCCATCCTGCCCGCGGAGTCCCTCAGGCGCGTCGTGCGCATCGCGCGCTTCGACGGGATGAGCGTCCTCATCGTCGCGGGCGGGTTCGCGCTCCTGTCGGCGGCCTCGCGGGACGTCTCGGGGGCGCTGATCGGGGTCATCATAGCGGGCGCGGGCGCGATAGAGCTGCACGGGGCGGGCCTCCTGCGGGCCGGCCAGAACGGGATGCGGTGGCTCGTCTCGAGCCAGCTCTTCCTGATGGGCACGATCCTGATATACGCGGGGTTCCGCATCCTGAGGCCCGACGTCGCCTGGATGCTGCCCTACGTCACGGGCGAGGCCGCGGAGCCCATCCTCCAGGCTGCCCAGCAGCAGGGCCTGACGGTCGAGCAGCTCCTGGTCGGGGCCATGAGCATGTTCTACGTCCTGGTCGCGATACTCACCCTGCTTTACCAGGGCGGCATGACCATCTACTACCTCAGGCGCCGGAAAGTGGTAGAGCTGGCGCTTCAGGCACCGGACCCCCAGTAGGGACAAAGGGGGAGAAGGTGGCGCGCCCAGGGGGCGGGGCGCCCGAGAGGACGGCGTGGACCGCGCCCCCCAGCGACCGGATGGTGACCGGCTTGAGCAGAAGATCCCGGATGCCCGCCTCCTCGATGCGCTCCTGGAGGAGCGGCGCCGTGTAGCCGGTCATGACAATGACCGGAAGGCTGGGCCTGATATCCCGCAGCCAGGTCGCGAGCACGAGCCCCGTCATCACGGGCATGGTCTGGTCGGTGAGCACGAGGTCGAATCGCGCCGGGTCGGAGCGCACCATGTCGAGCGCCACCTCGGGCTTGGTCACGAACGTGGCCGCGTAGCCGAGTTCCTCCAGCGTCCGTCGGATCAGGAGCGCGAGCACCTCCTCGTCGTCAACGATGAGGATCCGCTCGCCGCGCCCGCGCGGGACGGGCCCCTCGATGGCGGCGACGGGGACCACCGCCCCTGCGTGCTCTGGAAAATAAAGGGTGAAGGTCGTTCCGGCGCCGGGCTTGCTCGCGACCGTGACGGCGCCGTCGTGGCTGTCCATGATGCCGTGCACCACCGCGAGCCCGAGGCCGGTGCCCTCCCCCGGCGGCTTCGTGGTGAAGAACGGCTCAAAGAGCCTCCTCAGGGTGGCCTCGTCCATGCCGGAGCCGGTGTCCGCGACCGAGATGCGCGCGTAGATGCCAGGGTGCAGGCGCGGCTGGGCTGCGGCCTGCGCCTTGTCGACGACCCACCGTTCAAGCCGCACCGTGAGCCGGCCGTTGCGCGAGCGCATGGCATACCACGCGTTGGTTCCCAGGTTCATCAGGACCTGGTGAATCTGGTTCGAGTCGGCGAGCACTGTCGGCGCGTCGGGAGCAAGCTCCATGTCGAACGCGATCGTGGTGGGCAGCGTCGAGCGAAGCAGCTTGATCGTCTCCTCGACGACCGGCTGCAGCTGGATGGGGCTGCGCTCCTGGGACTGCTGCCGGCTGAAGGTCAGAATCTGCCGGACCAGCCCGGTGGCGCGGCCGGCCGCCTGGAGCACGGAGCCGAGGTACCCCTTCACCCTGGGATTGCCCACGAGCGTCATCGCGCCGAGCTCGGTGTAGCCGACGATCGCGGTCAGGATGTTGTTGAAGTCATGGGCGATCCCGCCCGCAAGCGTGCCCATGGCCTCCATCTTCTGCGCTTGCCGGAACTGCTCTTCCAGCTGCTTTCGCTCGGTGATGTCCTCGGCCACCCCGACAATGCGGTGCAGCACCCCGGCCGGAGTGTGGACAGGGGAGGTCCGGTCGTGGATCCAGCGGATGGCGCCGTCGGGCCTCAGGATCCTGAATTCCTCGTCGTAGGTGCCGGAGGCCTCGTTCTGCCGCCTTGCCTCCTCGATTCGCTCACGGTCCTCGGGATGGATGAAATCGAGGCCAAAGTGGGAGCCGGTGTAGGCGCTTTGGCAGCTGCGCCCCCAGATCTTCTCA
This sequence comes from uncultured Opitutaceae bacterium, assembly GCA_964509885.1. Classification (GTDB taxonomy): domain Bacteria; phylum Verrucomicrobiota; class Verrucomicrobiia; order Opitutales; family Opitutaceae; genus Palsa-1447. The sequence continues at coordinate 40,394 of CAZDZL010000025.1, forward strand.
TAGGTCGGGCTGACATACAGCACCTTGCCCTTTGCCGGGTCGACGACCCAGAACACCTCGTGGATGTTTTCGACAACCTGCCGGAACTGGTTCTCGCTCTCGCCCAGGGCCTCCATGGCGCGCTTTCGCTCGGCGATCTCCGCGCGCAGGGCGCGGTTCGCCGTGTTCAACTCCCCGGTGCGCTGCTGCACCCGGCGATCGAGCTCCTCGTGAAGGAGCGCCAGGGCGGCCTGCAGCTGCTGGTGGCCCGTAAGCTCGACCTCCGTCTCCCGCCAGCGGCGGTAGCCAAAAATCGCAAGCCCCGCCGCGATGAAGAGCGACGTGAGGATCAACTCGTCCATGCGCTCGGCGGGAAGCCGCAGGAACCATTTGGCCACGAAGGCGAAAAGGCTCGAGAAATAGGCGACCAGGTAGACCGCGACCGTGGCCGATATCATGACCGCGATCTCGACGTGCATCCTCCTCCTCCTGATCAGCGCCAAATCCCCCGAGGCCCGCCGCATGATCACTTCCGCCCGCTTGCGCTCGGTGATGTCGGTCCAGACCCCGATCATCTCTGCGGGCCTTCCGGCGGCGTCTCGGACCAAGCGCCGGGTGTCCTCGACCCAGGAATATACGCCGTCCCTGCGGCACATCCTGTACTCGGTGACGCTTTTGCCGGACCTGAGCGTCTCCTCCAGGCTCGCCGAGACCCTGTCGAGGTCATCCGGGTGAAGCTGAGCCAGCCACCATTCCTGGCTCGCCGCCTCCGCCGGGGTATAGCCCAGCAGCGTGACAATGCTTTCGCTGACGAGGCAGGTGGTGACCCGGTCGCCTTCAAGTTTCAGAACGTAGAGCACGGCTGGACTGTGCTCCAGAAGCTGGCTCAGCTGGGCGTGCGTGAGGCGCAGAGCCTCGGCGGCATCCCGCTTCTCCCTGCGCAGCTTCGTCTCCTCCAGGGCGTGTTTCACCGTGACCCCGAGCCGGGCAAGGCGGTCCTTCAGCAGGTAATCCGTGGCGCCGAGCCTCATGGCCTCCACGGCTGTCTCCTCCCCGATGGTGCCAGAGACCAGAATGAAGGGAATCTCCAGGTTCCTCTCCTTCAGCAGCTCGAGGGCGCGATATCCCGAGAACTGCGGCATGTCGAAATCCGACAAAATGAGGTCGAGGTCCCCGTTGAGGGCCGCCAGGAAGTCCTTCTCATCCTGCACGAGCGTCCATTCGGGTTCGAAACCCGCGCGCCTGAGCTCGCGAAGGACCAGCTCGGCGTCGAGGGGGTTGTCCTCGGCGATCAGGACCTTGAGGGGAATCGGCATGGCGGGACCCTAGACTTCCCCGATATGGGGATGGTTGAGAAGCAGCCAATAGAGTCCGAGCGTGCGTACCGCCTCCGCAAAACGCTCGAAATCAACCGGCTTCACGATGTAGCTGTTCACACCAAGGTGATAGCTGGCGACGATGTCGCTCTGCTCCTTCGAGGATGTCAGGACGACTACCGGGATGGCCCTGGTGCGCGAATCGGACTTGAGGCGCCTCAGCACCTCGAGGCCGTCCACCTTCGGCAGCTTCAGGTCCAGCATTATGACGCGCGGTCCGTCGGAGATCTTGCGGTTCGCGAAGGCCCCCTCGCAGAAAATGTAGTCGATCGCCTCGGCGCCGTCCCGGGCGACGTGGACGCGGTTGCCGAGATCGGCCTTGCGCAGCGCGCGCATGGCCAATTCAAGGTCCTGCGGGTTGTCCTCCACGAGCAGGAGGTCTTGGGTGGTGGATTCGGTCATGGGCGTGCCCCGCCGTTGAGAGTGAAGTAAAACGTCGACCCCGCGTCCACGACCGCCTCCGCCCACACGCGGCCCCCATGGCGCAGGATGATGCGTTGGACGATCGCCAGCCCGACGCCCGTGCCCTCAAAGTCCTCGACGCGGTGGAACCGCTGGAAGACCCCGAAGAGCTTGTTCACGTAGCGCATGTCGAATCCGGTTCCATTGTCCCGGACGAAGAACGTCTCGACGCCACCAGTCGTCGTGCTGCCGATCTCGAGAAGCGCCCTCTCCCGCTTCCGCGTGTACTTCAGGGCGTTCGAGAGGAGATTCACCCAGACCTGCTTCAGGAGCATCGGGTCGCCGGAGCACTCGGGCAGCACCCCGACCCGAAGCTCCACCTTTCGGTCTGGCCAGGGCGAGCCCAGCTCGTTGAGCGTGGCACGGACCATCGCGCCCGTGTCAATGGGCACCTTGTTCAGCTGCTGCCGGTTCAGCCGAGAGAACGTAAGCAATGCATCGATCAGCGCGCCCATCTTCTGCGCGCCCTCGCGAATCGTCCTGAGGTAGCGCAGGCCCTCGGGAGGCAGGAGCGGGCCGAAGTCCTCCAGGACCGCCTGGGAATAGCCGTCCATGGCGCGCAGCGGCGTGCGCAGGTCGTGCGAGACGGAGTAGGAGAAGGCCTCAAGCTCCTTGTTCGCCGACTCCAATTCGGACGTCCGCAGGATCACGCGCTGCTCGAGCTCCGCATGAAGCCTCGTCACCTCGTCCTCGACAAGTTTGCGGGCGGTATTGTCCGTGCCGATGAGCAGGTAGCCGATGATTTCATCCTCCTCGTCGCGCAGCGCCGTCACAGAGACGACCGCCGGCAGCCGGCTCCCGTCCTTGCGGATGTACGTCAGCTCATAGATGTCCTCGATCCCGCGGGACGCCTTGAAAACCAGCGCCTCGAAACCGGGCAGGATTTGGGTCGATAGCTCGAGGCTCAGCGCCTTGGCGCGGGCAATCAGCTCCTGCGGGTCTGAGATTTCGGCCGGCGTGATGTGGTTGACGACGTCGGCCGCCGCGAAGCCCAGCATGCGCTCCGCGCCGACGTTGAATATCTGGATCACGCCGCTCTCGTCGGTGGCGATGCTCGAGAAGTTTGCGCTTTTGAGAATGGCATTCTGAAGCGCGCCCGTCTTCAGCACGGCCGCCTGGCGGAGGATCTCGTCAAGGTGCATGTGTCACCTCAGGCTGCCGGGGCGGGGAACACGGGAGAGGCGCAGGCCCACGGCCCACATGGCCAAGGCGGCCCTCTCATCAGCAAATGTCGGAGAAATATGGGGGTCGTTTCCATGGGTTTACCAGACGGCCATAATGCCCCACTATGGGCCGAAACCGCGCTGGAACGATAGGGGGTCAAGACCTACCCCTCCGGCGGGGCCCCGCTCCCCAGCCTAGGCCGGGTCGACCCGCTTCACGTCCTTCACCGACCACTTCGTGACCGTCAAGCCCTTCGCGGACCTGCCACTTAGCCCCACCGCGCCCAGGTCGAAGTCGAATTCCCTCACCCGCGCCCCGCTCCTGCCGTCGAGGGAAATATGGACCTTCTTCGGCATGGCCTTCTCGGTCGGGCTCACCTCGAAGTAGACGACCTTCGATCCATCCGATTTGGTCAGCGGGTACAGCTTGTCCCGTGAGAGGCCCCCTATCTGGAACCGCTTCGCGAACGCCTTCCCGCTCGCCCCGTCCTGGTAGATCATCGAGTAGAACGACGTGTCGCCGTCCTTCGGGAACACGGCGCAGTGGATGATGCCGAGGCCCATGAAGACCTTGTCCCCCACCTTTGAGACCTTGAGCGAACCGTCGGCCATGATGCAGAGCACGCTGTCCAGGATCGTGCATTCCGTGACGAACTCGTGCTGGCGCCAGTTGAGCCCGATGAATCCCTCCTCGCGGTTCACATAGAGGCGCTGGTTAGCGGAGACCACCTCGGCCGCGCTGATCTGCTCGATCTCGTCGTACTGCGTCCGGCGCTTGATCCCCTTGCCGTACTTCTCCTGCAGCATCTCGAACCACGAGACTGCGTAGGCCGTCAGGTTCTTGAGGTGGGCCTTCGTCTCCCTGATGCCCTCCTCGATCCTCTTCATCGCCTCATCGGCCTGGAATCGGTTGTAGGCGGAGATGCGCTTGATGCGGATCTCCGTCAGCCGGACGACGTCGTCGTCGGTGACGTCGCGCCGCAGCTGCTTCAGGAACGGCTTCAGGCCGCCGCGGATCTCGGCCAGCACGCTCTCCCATGTCTTCGACTTCTCGATCAGGCGGTAGATGCGCTCCTCGATGAAGATGCGCTCGAGCGAGTCCCAGTGCCACTGCTGCTCCAGCTCGCCGAGCCGGATCTCGAGCTCGCGCCTGAGGAGCGCCTTCGTCGCCTCCGCGCTCGTCTTCAGGATGTCGCGGACGCCGAGGAACTGCGGCCTGTCCTGGCCGGTCTTCTCGTCCCGGACAATGACGCAGGCCGCCGGCGATAGCTGGACCTGGCAGCTCGTGAAGACATAGAGCTGCTGGATCACCTGGGTCGGCTCGCTGCCCTGCGGCAGCTGCACCAGGATCTCGACCTTGTCCGCGGTGTTGTCGTCGACGTGCTTGATCTTGATCTTGCCCTTGGCGTTGGCGGCAAGGATCGACTCGATGAGCGACTCGGTCGTGACCCCGTAGGGGAGCTCCGTGATGGCGAGGAGCCCCTTCGAGCGCTCCTCGATCGTCGCCCTGATCTTAACCTTTCCCCCCCGGTCGCCGTCGTTGTACTCGGAGAAGTCCGCCGTGCCGCCTGTCGGGAAGTCGGGAAGGATCCTGAAGGTCTTGCCCTGGAGGTGGTTCACGGCCGCCCGGCACAGGTCGTTGAAGTTGTGCGGCAGGATCTTCGTCGAGAGGCCGACCGCGATCCCGTCCGCGCCCTCGAGGAGGACAATGGGGAACTTTGCCGGGAGCGTCACCGGCTCCTTGGTGCGCCCGTCGTAGCTCAGCTGCCAGGTCGTCGTCTTGGGGTTGAAGAGCACCTCGCGCGCGAAGGCGGTCAGGCGCGCCTCGATGTAGCGGGGCGCCGCCGCCTCGTCGCCGGTCAGCATGTTGCCGTAGTTGCCCTGCGGCTCGATGAGCCATGCCCTCTGGCCGATCGCCACAAGCGCCGCGCCGATCGAGGCGTCGCCGTGCGGGTGGAGCTTCATCGTCGCGCCGACCACGTTCGCGACCTTGTGGAAGCGACCGTCGTCCATCTCCCAGAGCGTGTGGAGGACCCGCCTCTGCACAGGCTTCAGCCCGTCGTCGATGTGCGGCACCGCCCGGTCGAGGATGACGTAGCTCGCGTAGTCGAGGAACCACCGGCGGTAGTGCTGGGCGAGAGGGGCCTTCTCGTCCTGGACCTTCTCGCCCTTCTTGCGCTTCGGGGGCGGCGCCTCCTTCTCGGGCGCGGCGGCCTCGGGGGCCGGGGCGGCCTTCGCGGCGACCGGCGCCGCCGGGACGGAGTCAAGCGGGAGCTCCGTCTGGTCGCTGCTCTTCGAGGGTTTCTTCTTGGCCATCAGGCGGGGTGATTGCGGCTGTCCCGCCGGCGGGGGGCGCGGCCGCTCATGCGTCGACCAGGTCCTTCTCCACGGTGAGGTTGGCGATGATGAAGTCCTGGCGGTCGGGCGTGTTCTTTCCCATGTAGAACGCGAGGAGCTCCTCGCTGCTGAAGAGGTGATGGAGGTTCACGGGCTCGAGGCGGATGTTCTCCCCTATGAAATCCTTGAATTCCCCGGCGGAGATCTCCCCGAGGCCCTTGAAGCGCGTGATCTCGTGCGTGGAGCCCAGCTCGGCGACCGCCGCCTGCTTCTCGTGCTCGGAGTAGCAGTAGCGCGTGACCTTCTTGTTGCGCACGCGGAAGAGCGGGGTCTCCAGGATGAAGAGGTGCCCCTGGCGGATCACGTCCGGGTAGAACTGCAGGAAGAACGAGAGGAGGAGGAGCCGGATGTGCATGCCGTCGACGTCCGCGTCGGTCGCGATCACGATCCGGTTGTAGCGCAGGCCGTCGAGGCCGTCCTCGATGTCGAGCGCCGTCTGCAGCAGGTGGAACTCCTCGTTCTCGTAGATCACCTTCTTCGAGAGGCCGAAGGTGTTGAGCGGCTTTCCCTTGAGGGCGAAGACGGCCTGCGTCTGGACGTCGCGGGTCGCCGTGAGCGAGCCCGCGGCCGAGTCGCCCTCGACGATGAAGAGCGTGCTCTCCTCGGCGCGGGCGTTCTTGTCGCCGAGGTGGAGCCGGCAGTCCCGCAGCTTGCGGTTGTGGAGCGAGGCCTTCTTCGCCCGCTCGCGGGCGATGTTGCGGATGCCGGCGAGCTCCTTCCTCTCGTGCTCGTTCTCCTCGATCTTGCGGCGGATGATCTCTGCGGTCTCGCGGTTCTTGTGCAGGTAGGTGTCCAGCAGCTGCTGCATGTGCTTTCCGACGAAGTCCTTGAGCGACGGCCCCTTCGGGCCGACGCCGGCGGACCCGAGCTTCGTCTTCGTCTGCGACTCGAACACCGGCTCCTGGATCCGCACCGAGACCGCGGCGTTGATCGACTGGCGGATGTCCGCCGCGTCGAAGTCCTTCTTGAAGTGGTTGCGCAGCGTGTCGACCAGGGCCTCCCGGAAGGCCGCCAGGTGCGTCCCGCCCATCGTCGTGTGCTGGCCGTTCACGAACGACCAGTATTCCTCGCCGTAGTGGGACCCGTGGGTGAACGCCACCTCGAAGTCCTCGGCCTCGAGGTGGATGATCGGGTACAGGGGCTCCCCGGCGAGCTCCTTCGTGAGGAGGTCCTGGAGGCCGTGCTCCGACTTGAAGGGCTTACCGTTCAGCGTGAGGGTGAGGCCGCGGTTCAGGAACGCGTAGTTCCAGAGCATGTCCTCGATGAACTCCATCCGGAACCGGAAGTCCTTGCCAAAGAGCGTCTCGTCGGGGGTGAACTCGATCAGCGTGCCGTTGCGGTCCTCGGTCTTCGCGACCCTCGCATCCTTCTTGAGCTTCCCCCTCTCAAACTCGACCACCTTGGTCTCGTTCTCGCGGAACGACTGGGCGCGGTACGACGAGGCAAGGGCGTTGACGGCCTTCTGGCCGACGCCGTTCAGGCCCACGGCCTTCTGGAAGGTCTCGCTGTCGTACTTGGCGCCCGTGTTGATGACCGAGACGCACTCGAGGAGCTTGCCGAGCGGAATTCCCCGGCCGTAGTCGCGGACCCGCGCGCACCGCTCCTCCACCTCAACCTCGATCTTCCTGCCGGAGCCCATGGCGAACTCGTCGATGGAGTTGTCGATCGTCTCCTTGAGGAGCACGTAGATCCCGTCCTCGGCGTGCGCGCCGTTCCCCAGGCGGCCGATGTACATGCCGGGGCGAAGCCGTATGTGCTCGGTCGAGGAGAGGGTTTTGATGCTGGCCTCGGTGTAGCCGGATGCCATTCGCCTGAGAGTTCCCCCGTCGCCGCCCGCGTGACAAGCGAAATTCGTGCGGCGTTCCGCCGAATAAGTGTAAGGATCCGCCCGCTCCGGCGACTAATACCAGTGATGAGGCCCACTCCCGACCTTGAAGCGCAGTTCAGGACATGGCTCGAGGAGCACGGGGGAATCCTCGTGAAGGTGACACGGTCCTATGCCCGCTCTCCGGCCGACGAGGAGGACCTCCGGCAGGAACTGATGCTCCAGGTCTGGACCTCCATGCGGGCGTACGCGGGCCAGGCAAAGCCCTCGACATGGATCTACCGGGTCTGCCTCAACACCGCGCTCACCTGGAACAGGGGAGCGGCCCGCCGCGAACGCCGGATCGAGCCCGTGGCCGAGATTGGCTCGTTCGCCGCAAGCGCCACCTCGCCCGCGGACAGCGCCGCCCAGAAGGACCTGCTCGACAGGCTGTACGCGGCGATCCAGGCGATGCCCGAGTTCGACAGGGCCCTTGTGCTGCTCTTGCTCGACGGGCTGGCCTACCGCGAGATCTCCGAGGTGACGGGACTCACCGAGAACCACGTGGGGGTGGCGCTCACCCGCGCGCGAAGGCGCCTCGCAGAACTTATGAAAGGAACCATCGATGAACTGGAATGACTACGAGGCCGTCTGGAAGCGCCAGGAGCTGCCGGTGGGCGCCGACGCCGACGTGAAGGTCCTGCTCGGCACCTTTGAGGCCAAGAGCAGGAAGCTCCACGCCACAATCCGGGCGCGCGACCTCGCCGAGGCCGGCGCCGGCCTGGTCGTCGCCGCCGCCTATGCCCTGACGTGGAGGCAGGTGGGAACGCAGGGATGGCCGCTGGCGTTCGGCATCGCGTTGATCCTCGGCGTGGCCGGGTTCTTCATCAGCGAGCGATTCAGGGCCCGGCGCGTCCGCCTGGGCGTGGATGCGACGCTGCTCGCCAAGATAGAGGCCGATATCGCGGAGCTGCGCCACCAATGCGCCCTCCTGCGCAGCCTCTGGACCTGGTACCTGCTGCCCTGCGCGGGCGCGATCGCGATCCAGGTGGGGGTCCTCATCCGCCGGTCGAGGCCGTGGGACCCGATCCGCGAGCCCCTCTTCCTCCTGGGCCTCGGCGCCTTCTTTGCGCTCGTATTCTGGCTCGCCTGGGCGATCAACCGCCGCGCGCTGCGAATGAGGCTGGCGCCCAGGCTGGAGGAGCTCGAGAAGCTGCGCCGCGAGATCCTTGCCGAAAGGTGACCGGCCCCGCCTAGCTCTGCAGCACCTGGTCGTTGATCTTCAGGAGCGTCTTCAGGAAGGCCTTCATGAACGCGACCTGCGCGCTCTTTGCGATCTCGGGCAGCGTGGGCGCCGATCCGTCGCCGTGCCGCAGGCAGGTGGGGCCGGCCCCAAAGCCCGTCACCGAGACGTAGCTCCCGCCGGACACCACGACCTCCATCTGTATCCGGTACACCGGCTGGGAAGCCTCCTGGTTGAAGGTCAGGCCCGCCAGGACCCTGGCCGTCGAGAGGTTGACCCGGACGGGGCCCCTGAGGGCGGGCTGCCGGTCGATGAAACGGACGAACTCGGGGATGCTCACCTGCAGGGGCGTGTCTGGCCTTTTCCGGCTCCACGGCATGCCCTCGATGGGCGTCGGCTTGACGACCAGGGTGTCGACCGTGAAGCCCATGCCCTTCTTGAAGAGCGCCCGTTCCTGCGGGCTCAGGCCCTTGAGCGCCTCCTGGTAAGCCTCGTCGGAAGGGGCGAGGACGATCCTGGGGACCGCGGGAACGGCCGCGGGGGCGACTGCCGCTGCGGGGCGGATGGACGCCGTGTCCGAGGCGCAGCCCGCGAGGCCGAGGGCGCCGAGCGCGAGGAGGATGGATTTGTAATGGGGCACCTTCCCCAAGGCACCCCTATTTTCCCAATTTCACAAGGGAAACAAGCGGCCCGCCGCGCCTAGTTCAGGAACATGGCCTCGTCGGTCTGGAAAAGCCCGTGGGCAAGCTTCGTCCACGCGTCGAGCGGGGCCCTGCTCGTGAACGCCTCCGCACCCGGCTCGACCTGCGGCGCGTTCTTCCTCCTCAGGTTCTGCGAGAGCATCTCGGCCTGCCGGGCCTGCCTCGCCGCGAACGCGGAGGCCCGCTCGGACTGCTCGGTCCCCGCCACCTCGCTCCCGGCGCCGCCCGGGTTCGAGGCCACGTAGCCGAGGCAGAGCTTGATCTCGTCCGGGGTCGGGGGGCGCTGGAAGACCGAGATGTAGAGCGAGGCGACGCGGAGCTCGTCGGTCGTCTGGGCGAGGAACTCCGGGGCGTGCGTGAGCTTGCGGGCCGTCTCGATGACGAGCGGGCTGTTCATCAGGAAGAGCTGCTGCTGGGGCACCTGGGTGAGGAAGCGCTTGCCGGTCGGCACGCTCGGGTTCGGGAAGTTGAACTGGGTCAGGATCTCCGCCGGGTTGCGCCGGTCGATGAAGGCGTAGACCGCGCGCCTCGTCGCGAAACCCTCGCTCCCGATGGGCACGGGCCTCCCGCCCATCCTGAGGTCGATCGTGCCGGCGATCGCCAGGATCGAGTCGTGCATCTGCTCGAAGTCGAGCTGCCGGACATTGTAGCGCCACTGCAGCCTGTTGTCGGGGTCGACCTCGGCGTAGCGCGGCACCCCGGTGCTGGCCTCCCGGTAGACGCTGCTCAGCATGATGAGCCTCTGGAGCGCCTTGATGGACCAGCCGTCCGAGACGAAGCGCCCCGCGAGGTAGTCGAGGAGCTCGGGGTTCGTCGGCGGCGCCGACTGGTTGCCGAGGTCGTCGGGCGTCGAGACGAAGCCCGTCCCGAAATGCTGCTGCCAGACCCGGTTCACGAGGACGCGGGCGGTCATGGGGTTGGACGGGCTCGCGATCGCGCGCGCCAGCTCCAGGCGGCCGCTCCCCTCCCGGAACGGGATCGGGTGCTTCGGGTCCGGCGAGAGGATCGAGAGGAAGTGGCGCGTGGTCTCCGGCCCCGCGTTCTGGGCCTCGCCCCTCACGAGGACGGGATAGTCGTGGGGCGTCGTCACGTCGACCAGGGCCTCGGCCTTCGGGGGCGCCGCGGGGCTGAACTCGAGGTCGACGGCCGATTTCTCCGCGAGGACGACCTGCTTGAGCACCTCGCGGCGCCTCATCGGCAGCTCGGCCGCCGGCACGCCCGAGCGGCGCAGCTCGCGCAGCTGCAGGGCGGCGGCGGTCTTCGCCTCGTCCGCGGAGCGCATCTTGGCGAGATAGTCGGCCAATTCCGGGGTCTTCGCGACCGGGTGCAGCCACGGCTCCTCCCTCGGCTCGCCCGAGTTCGCGAAGACGTTGTAGAGCGAGTAGTAGTCCGCCGTCGGGATCGGGTCGAACTTGTGGTCGTGGCAGCGGGCGCAGGAGACGGTGAGCCCGAGGAACGCCTTCGACGTCACGTCGATCCGGTCGTTGATGATGTCGTTCGTGCTGTTCTCGAAGCGGTTGCCGAGCGTCAGGAAGCCGAGCGCCGCGAGCGGCGCCTGGTCCGGCTCCGCCGAGGGGTGGGCGCGGATCTGGGCCGCGAGGAGCCTGTCGGCGGCCAGCTGCTCCAGGATGAACTGGGTGTACGGCTTGTCGCTGTTGAAGGCGTCGATCACGTAGTCGCGGTAGGTCCAGGCGAACGGGTACCTCGGATCCTCCCGCTGGGGCGTGTCGCCCTTGGTGTCGGCGTAGCGGGCGACGTCGAGCCAGTAGCGGCCCCAGCGCTCGCCGTAGTGGGGCGACGCGAGCAGCCGGTCGACGACCTTGGACCAGGCCTCCGGCGAGTCGTCGACCAGGAACCGCTGCACCTCGGCCTCCGTCGGGGGCAGCCCCGTCAGGTCGAAGGTCGCCCTGCGGATGAGCGTGTACTTGTCGGCATCGGGGTTGGGCCGTAGGCCGCTGGCCTCGAGCCGCGCCAGGATGAAGTTGTCCACGGGCGTGCGGCACCACGCGGCGTCCGCCACGGCCGGGACCGCCTGCGCCCGGACGGGCAGGAAGGACCAGTGCTCGCGGCCCACGCCGCCGTAGGCCGACGAGCTCCCCTTCGCGACCAGGGATCTGGGGTCGAATGCCCCGCGCCGGATCCACTCGGTGATGTCCGCGACCTGCTGGTCGCTGAGCCTGTCGCCCTTGGGGGGCATCTGCAGGTCGGCGTCGTTGTAGCTGATCGCGTCCACGATCAGGCTGTCCGCGGGCCGGCCGGGCTCGAGCGCCGGCCCGGTGTCCCCGCCGTGGAGCATCCCCTCGCGCGTGTCGAGCATGAGGCCGCCCTTGATCTTGTCGGCCTCCCGGCTGTGGCACTTGTAGCAGTGGTCGGCGAGGACCGGCCTTATCCGCGACTCGAAGAACTCGAGGTCCGGGCCCTGGGCCGCAGGCGCGCCCGAGACGGCCGCGGCGAGCCGGGCCGCCGAGAGGAGCCCCGCGCCCAGGGCGATGCCCGCCCGGATCGTCATGCCAAAATCGGCTGGACGATGTTGCCCGCCACGTCCGTCAGCCGGAAATCGCGCCCGTTGAACCGGTAGGTCAGCTTCGTGTGGTCGAAGCCCAGGGTCCGCAGTATGGTCGCGTGCAGGTCGTGCACGTGCACCTTGTCCGTCACGGCCTCGGCTCCAAATTGGTCCGTGGCCCCGTGGACGATCCCCCCCTTGACGCCGCCGCCGGCGAGCCAGACCGAGAACGCCCGGGCGTTGTGGTCGCGGCCGGGGCTCTCGTAGCCGTTGCGGTCCCGCGTCGGCTTGCGCCCGAACTCCCCGCCCCAGATGACGAGCGTCGAGTCGAGGAGGCCCCGCTGCTTCAGGTCGGCGAGCAGCGCCGCGATGGGCTGGTCCACCTCGCGCGCCTTCTTCGTGATCCGCACCTGCAGGTCCTGGTGGTGGTCCCACCCGTCGTGCCAGACCTGGACGAAGCGCACGCCGCGCTCGACCAGTCGCCGGGCGAGGAGCAGCTGCTTTCCCTGCGGGGTGTTGCCGTAGGCCGAGCGCATCGCGTCGGTCTCCTTGTTGAGGTCGAAGGCGTCCGTCGCCGCCGCCTGCATCTTGAAGGCCGTCTCGTAGGATTCCAGGCGCGTCTCGAGCACCTGGTCGTGCTGCAGGTCCCTCGACCTCATCTCGTCCAGCTGCTTCACGAAGTCCATCTGCCGGCGCTGCTCGGCGCTCCCGACGTACGGGTTGTGGATGTTCTGGATCATCTGCGCCACGGTCGCCGTCTGTGTGTTGACGCTCGAGCCCTGGAACACGCCGGGAAGGAAGGAGGAGCCGTAGTTCGCCGCACCGCCCGAGGGCAGGCCGCCGTTCCTGAGCGAGATGAACCCGGGCAGGTTCTGGTTCTCCGTGCCGAGGCCGTACACCACCCAGGATCCCATGCTCGGCTTCACGATCCTAAGCGAGCCGGTGTTCATGAACACGGTGGCGACCTCGTGGGCGGGGATGTCCGTGTACATCGAGCGGACGACCGCCATGTCGTCCACGTGCT
>CAZDZL010000026.1:0-52190 GCA_964509885.1 uncultured Opitutaceae bacterium
CGCTCATCACCCACGCGATCTACCAGGTCCAGCAGGAGCAGAAGTTCGAGCTCCTGGAGGCGCTGCTCGCCGCGATCGACTTCAACAGCGTTCTCGTCTTCTCCCGAACCAAGCACGGCGCCGACAGGATCGCCCGGCGCCTGCGCGAGGCGAACCACAGCGTCGCCGTCCTCCACGCCAACCGCTCGCAGAACCAGAGGATGGAGGCCCTCGAGGGCTTCAGGAGCGGGCGCTACGAGGTGATGGTGGCGACGGACATCGCCGCCCGCGGCATCGACGTCGCCGGCGTCTCGCACGTTATCAACTACGACGTCCCCGAGAACCCGGAGGACTACGTGCACAGGATCGGCAGGACCGGAAGGGCCCAGGCCGTGGGCGACGCGTTCACGCTCGCCACGCCCGAGAACGCCTCCGACGTCCGCGCGATCGAGCGCTTCATAGGCCAGGAGATCCCGCGCCTGAAGCTCGAGGGCTTTGCGTACAAGGCGGCCTCGGCCTATCCGCCGCGCCAGGAGCAGCAGGGGCGCAGGGGGGGCGGGGGTGGGCGCCAGGGCGGCGGCGGGGGCGGCGGAAGGCCGGCCCAGGCCGGCCCCTCGCACCATCCGCGCGGAAAGCCGGGGGCCCACTGGGGCAGGCGCTAGGGCAGGGGTCAGTTCTGCCCGTAGTAGGCGCCCTTGCCGTGCTTGCGGCTGAAGTGCCTCTCGAGGAGCGCCGCGGGGAAGCCGGGCCCCCTCGGCCGGAGCGCGAGGGCGTGGAGGGCCAGCTCCGCGCAGAGCTCGAGGGCGACCGCGTTCTCGACGGCGTGCTCCGCGGTGTCGCCCCACGTGAAGGGCCCGTGGCGGTTGACGAGGACCCCGGGGACCTCGCGCGGGTCCAGCTTGGCGAACCTCTCCACGATCACCCGCCCGGTCTCGACCTCGTACCGGCCGGCGACCTCCCGCCGCTTGAGCTCGCGCGTCACGGGGACGGGCCCGTTGAAATAGTCCGCGTGCGTGGTCCCGAGCACGGGGATGGGGCGGCCCGCCTGGGCGAACGCCGTCGCGTGAATGGAATGCGTGTGCGCCACGCCGCCCGCGTGGGCGAAGCTGCGGTAGAGCACGAGGTGGGTCGGGGTGTCCGAGGACGCCCTCAGCCTGCCCTCGACGCGCTTGCCGTCGAGGTCGATGAGGACCATGTCCGCGGGCCTCAGGCTGTCGTAGGCGACGCCGCTCGGCTTGATCGCCACGATCCCGCGGGCGCGGTCGATCGCGCTCGCGTTGCCGAAATTGAGGTGCACGAGGCCGTGGGCGGGCAGGCCCAGGTTCGCCTCATAGGCCTCGCGCTTGAGTTCGGTCAGCATGTCGCTCCCCCATTGAGAGTCAGGCGCGGCCCCCGGGCGCAAGGTGATAGTAGGCCTCGTTCCAGCGAAGCTCCTTCTCCAGCTCCGCGAGGCGCGTGGAGGCGTCGATCAGCACCAGCTCCACGCCCGCGATCTCGGCAAAGTCGCGCAGCTGTTCCGAGGTCACCGTGTAGCTGAACGACGTGTGGTGCGCCCCCCCCGCGCGTATCCACGCCCCGCAGGCCGTCTTGAAATCCGGCCGGCACGACCAGACGGCCCTGGCGACCGGAAGCAGCGGGAGCGGCTTCGGGGGCGCGACCACGTCGACCTCGTTGACGATGAGCCTGAAGCGGTTGCCGAGGTCGATCACCGAGGCGTTGAGCGCGGGGCCCGCGGGCGCCGTGAACACGAGGCGCACGGGATCCTCCTTGCCCCCGATGCCGAGCGGGTGGATCTCGAGCGACGGCTTGCCCCCCGCGATCGACTCGCAGATCTCGAGCATGTGGGCCCCGAGGACGAGGCTGCCCGAGGGGTTCAGGTGGTACGTATAGTCCTCCATGAAGGACGTGCCCCCCCTGAGCCCGTCACCCATCACCTTCATCATCCGCAGGAGGGCGCAGGTCTTCCAGTCGCCCTCCGCCCCGAAGCCGTAGCCGTCCGCCATCAGCCTCTGGACGGCGAGGCCGGGCAGCTGGCGCAGGCCGTGGAGGTCCTCGAAGGTCGTCGTGAACCCCTTGAATCCGCCCCGCGCGAGGAAGGAGCGCAATCCGAGCTCGATCCTCGCCGCCTCGCGCAGCGACTCGTGCCTCGCCCCGCCGCGGCGTAGCTCCGGGGCGACGGCGTAGCGCTCGGCGTATTCCGAGCAGAGGGCCCTCACCTTCGCGTCGGTCACAGCCTTCACCTCGCCCGCCAGCTCGCCGACGCCGTAGCCGTCGACCGCGTAGCCGAAGCGCGTCTCCGCGGCGACCTTGTCGCCCTCGGTGACGCCGACCCGGCGCATGTTGTCGCCGAAGCGAGCGAACTTGGCCCCCTGCATGTCCTGCCATCCGCGGGCGACGCGCATCCACGAGCAGAGCCGCTCCACCACCTCCGGGTCCTGCCAGTGCCCCACGATGATCTTTCGGGGGAGGCGCATGCGCGCGTGCAGGAAGCCGGCCTCGCGGTCGCCGTGGGCGGCCTGGTTCAGGTTCATGAAGTCCATGTCGATCTGCGACCACGGCAGGTCCCTGTTGAACTGCGTGTGCAGGTGGGCGAACGGCTTCTTCAGGGCCGACAGCCCGCCGATCCACATCCGGGAGGGCGAGAACGTGTGCATCCACAGGACGAGGCCCGCGCACGCCTCGCTCCGGTTCGCCTCGAGGCAGACGGCCCGGATGGCCTCGGGCGTCGTGAGGACCGACTTGAAGACAAGCGGGTAGGGCATCGCGGGCGCGGCGTTGAGCGCCCGGGCTATCGCCCTCGAGTTGTCGGCGACCAGCCTCAGGGGGCCGGGCCCGTAGAGTTCCTGGGAGCCGGTGACGAACCAGACCTCGGACTTGGGAAGGAGCTTCATAGAGGGGGTGGGGTCACTCGCCGCGGCTCTCGGCCTTGATATCGAGGAGCGCCTTCATGACGCCCGAGATGTCGGCGCGCCTGCGGACCCCGCCGAAGCCGTCGTGGAGCGCGCGGTACTGGGCGTAGAGGCGGGCGTAGGTCCTCCGGCGGCGGGGATCGGGCCTGTAGGATCTCTTCCCGAGGCGGGTCATGGCGCGCTGGGCCGAGGGGAAGTCGCGGTGGGCGCCCGCCTGGACCGCCGCGCTGATCGCGGCGCCGAGCGCGCAGGCCTGGTTGGAGCCCGAGACAAAGAGGGTGCATCCGGTCACGTCGGCGTAGATCTGCATGAGAAGCGGGTTCTTCTCCGCGATGCCGCCCGCGCAGACGATCCTCCGGATCGGGACGCCGTAGGCCCGGATCCGCTCGATGATCATGCGCGCGCCGAACGCCGTGGCCTCGATGAGCGCCCGGTAGATCTCGGCGCGGGTCGTGTGGAGCGTGCAGCCGACGAGGAGACCGGAGAGCCTCGGGTCGACGAGGACGGTGCGGTTCCCGTTGTTCCAGTCGAGCGCGAGGAGCCCGCTCTCGCCGGGCGCCTGGCGCGCGGCCTCCGCGGCGAGGCGGGCGTGAAGCGCCGCGTCGCCGCCGCAGACGGTTTCGATCCACCAGCTGAAGATGTCGCCGACGGCCGACTGGCCGGCCTCGATCCCGTAGAACCCCGGCAGGATGGCCCCCGGCACGATGCCGCAGATCCCGGGGATGTCCCTGACCCTCCTGCGGGACGAGACGACGGCGCAGTCGCAGGTCGAGGTGCCGATCACCTTCACGAGTGTCCCCTCCCGGATCCCGCAGGCGATCGCACCGTAGTGGACGTCGAATTCGCCGATGGCGATCGGGATGCCGGGTGGAAGCCCGAGGCGCGTGGCCCACGCCGCGCCCAGGGTGCCCGCGGGCGTGTTCGCGTCGTGCGCCCTCGCGTAGAGCCTGTCGCGCAGGCCCGCGAGGCGCGGGTCGAGCGCGGCGAGAAACTTCCTGTCGGGCAGCCCTCCCCAGTCGTCGCTGTAGAGGGCCTTGTGGCCCGCCGCGCATATCCCGCGCACGACCCTCGCGGGGTCCGTGACCCCTGCGAGCATCGAGGGGATCCAGTCGGCCAGCTCGACCCACGAGTGCGCCGCCCTGAAGACATCGGGAGCGACCTTGAGGCAGCGCCATATCTTCGACCAGAACCATTCCGAGGAATAGCGGTTGCCGCACTTCGCGATGTACTCTGGGCGCATCCTCGCCGCGACCTCGGTGATGCGCGCCGCCTCGCGCCAACCCGTGTGGTCCTTCCAGAGCCAGCACTGCGCGGCCAGGTTGCGGCGCCATCTGCGGTCGAGCGCGAGCGGGCGGTTGCGGCGGTCGACCGGGATCGGGCTCGAGCCGGTCGTGTCGACCCCGATGCCGGCCACGGCTGCGGCGGAGAATCCGCGCGTCCCGCGCGCGGCGGACAGGGCGCCGCGGACACACGCCTGCATGGCTGCGAGGTAGTCGGCCGGGTTCTGGCGCGCAAGGTGCGCGTCCCTCGGGTCGAGGAGGACGCCATGGCGGCCGCTCTTGTAGTCGGCGACGCAGCTGGCGAGCTCGGCGCCGTCTCGGCAGCGCACGACGAGCGCGCGCGCGGAGTTCGTTCCGAAATCGATTCCGAGGGTGTAGGCCATTGTCGGGGTGGGCAGGGGGCGACGCTACGCGGACGCTTTCGGGAGACGATCCTGTGTTGACTGGACGGTAAAGTAAACCGAAGGTCGCAGCGAATGGCCGGGGCTTCCTAGCCTCGCCCCGTTGCCCGCCCCAGCATCATAGAGTCCGTTACCCCAACTCTCCATGCCCATGTCGTCCGCCTCCACGCTCACACCAATCGACTGGCTCGCGATCGCGCTCTATTTCGGCCTGCTTCTCGGGGTCGCCACATGGGTCGTCCGGAAGAACAAGGACACGGCCGCGGACTATTTCCTCGCGGGCCGCAACCTCGGGTGGTGGGTGATCGGCGCCTCCATCTTCGCCTCCAACATCGGGTCGGAGCACATCGTGGGCCTCGCGGGCTCGGGCGCCACGGACGGCGTGGCGCTCGCACACTACGAGCTCCACGCCTGGTGCCTGCTCGTCCTGGCCTGGGTGTTCGTCCCGTTCTATTCGCGCGCGCTGGTCTTCACGATGCCCGAATTCCTGGAGAGGCGCTTCAGCGCCCCGTCGCGCTACGTCCTCTCGATCATGTCGCTCGTCACGTTCATCGTCTCGAAGATCGCGGTCGGGATCTTCGCCGGGGGCGTGGTGTTCGCGACGCTCCTTCCCGAGGTGCACCTCACGGTCGGCGGCGGGACGATCAACAGCTTCTGGATCGGCTCGGTCACCGTCATCGTCCTGACCGGCCTCTACACCATGCTCGGCGGCATGCGCGCCGTGGTCTACAACGACGCCGTCCAGGTGGTGGTCCTCATCACCGGCTCGGCGTGCCTCACCTTCTACGGCCTGCACCGCCTCGGCGGGTGGGGCGAGCTGCGCCACTACTGCGGCTCGGAGATGCTGAACCTGTGGAGGCCGATCACGCCGGTCGGGGTCCAGTCCACGTGGTCCCCCGTGCTGGAGACGAGCGCCGCGGGCGTCGTCACGAGGCAGGCTTGGTACTTCAACGGCAACTTCCCGTGGCCGGGCATGCTGATCTGCGCCCCGATCATCGGGCTCTGGTACTGGTGCACGGACCAGTACATCGTCCAGCGCGCCCTCGGCGCACCGAATGAGACGATCGCGCGCCGCGGCAGCATCTTCGCCGCGTTCCTGAAGCTCTTCCCCGTCTACCTGTTCATCATCCCGGGCCTCATCTGCTTCGCTCTGGCGAAGAGCGGCAAGCTCCCCGAGCTGGCGTCGATGGTGGGGGCCGACGGCAAGCCCGTCGCGGCCGAGGCGCAGGCCGCGTTCCCGCTGATGGTGAAGTATCTCCTGCCGCCTGGCCTGCGCGGGATCGTGGTCGCCGGCCTCCTCTCGGCCCTCATGGGCTCGCTTGCCGGCGTCTTCAACGCGTGCTCCACGCTCTTCACGGTGGACCTCTACCAGAAGTTCAGGCCGCTCGCCTCGCAGTCCGAGCTCGTCCGCATGGGCCGCATCGCGACGGCGGTCATGATCCTCATCTCGCTCGCGTGGATCCCCGTCATCCAGGGGGCGCACGGCCTCTACGGCTACCTGCAGTCGGTCCAGGGCTACCTGGCCCCGCCGATCTTCGTCGTGTTCTTCTTCGGCGTCTTCTGGAAGCGCCTGAACGCCCAGGGATGCCTGTGGGCCATGGTGGTCGGCTTCATCATCGGGGGGTTCCGGATGGTGGTCGACACGCCGGTGACCATGAAGCTGGCGGGCTTCGAGAACGGCTACGCACCGGGATCGTTCCTCTGGGTCGTCAACAACATCAACTTCCAGTACTTCAGCGTCCTGATCACGGTCGTCTCGGCGATCGTCATGGTCGTCATGAGCTACGTGACCGCGGCGCCGGACTACGCGAGGATCAAGAGCCTCACGTTCGCGACGGCCACGGACGAGGACCGCGCGCGCACGAGCGCGAGCTGGGAGAAGAAGGACGTGTTCTTCTCGGCGTTCATCCTGGCCTGCATCCTCGGCGCCTACATCTACTTCTCCGGCTGAGCCGCGACTGTCCGCCCCCAACCCCCTCCCATGAGCCCAAGAACCCCCGCGCGCCTCCTCGCAACGATCGCCCTGTTCGCGCTCACCGCCGCCGTCGGCCGGCCGGCCGGCGCCTCGAAGGTGGAGAAGCTGCCGTTCGGCCAGGCGGGCGGCAAGGCCGTCGACCTCTACGTGCTCACGGATTCCGGCGGAATGGTCGCAAAGGTCATGACCTACGGCGCTACGCTCACCGAGCTGGACACGCCCGACCGCTCCGGGGACCTGGGCGACGTGGTGCTCGGGTTTCCCACGCTGGACGGCTACCTCGCGAAGGAGCCCTATTTCGGCGCGACCGTGGGCCGCGTGGGCAACCGCATCGCCAGGGGCCGCTTCACGCTGGACGGCCACACCTACCAGCTCGCGACGAACGACGGGCCGAACCACCTGCACGGCGGGTTGAAGGGCTTCGACAAGGTCGTGTGGGACGCCGAGGTCGTCCCGGGACCCGCGCCCTCGGTCAGGTTCACGTACCTGAGCCCCGACGGCGAGGAGGGCTACCCGGGCAACTGCAGGGTCAGCGTCGTGTACACGATCGCCAACTCCGACGAGCTGCGGCTCGACTACACGGTCACCACCGACAGGGACACCCCGGTCAACGTGACGAACCACAGTTATTTCAACCTCGGGGGTGCCGAGAAGGGCGGCATCCTGGGCCACGTGGTGGCGCTCAACGCGGACCGGTACACGGTGGTCGACGCGACGCTGATCCCGACCGGCGAGCTCCGGCCGGTCAAGGGCACGCCGATGGATTTCCGGCTCCCGACGGCGATCGGGGAGCACATCAAGGAGGTGGGCGGCAACCCCGTGGGCTACGACCACAACTTCGTCGTCAACGGCCCCGCGGGCCAGCTGAACCTGGTCGGGAGCGTGTTCGAGCCGAACTCCGGCCGGGCGATGGAGGTCTCGAGCACCGAGCCGGGGGTCCAGTTCTACAGCGGCAACTTCCTGGACGGCACGATCACGGGCAAGAGGGGCGTGACCTACCGCCAGTACTGGGGGCTCGCGCTGGAGACGCAGCACTTCCCGGACGCGATGAACCACGACAATTTCCTCTCCGACGTCCTCAAGGCCGGGACCACCTACCGCTCGACGACGATCTACAGGTTCTCGGTCAGGCCGACGGGCCAGATCGCCGGCGGCAAAAACTGACCGGCGCCGGGACAGTCGGCTTGCCGCGGGCGCGGCGGCGTGCCAAGGATGGGGTCCCCAACCCCCATGACATCCTCCCCCCGCCGCCCCCTGACCCTTCTCATCGCCCTCGCCCTGGCGCTCGCCTGCGGCCGCGCCCTCGCGGCCGACGCCGGCCCGAGGCAGAGGCTCCTCATGGACTCGGGCTGGAGGTTCCACCTCGGCGACGAGTGGGGCATGGGCTACGGCCTTTCGAAGGCGGGAACCTCCTACGGGCCCGGCAATCCCGCCTACAGCGACGCGAGCTGGCGCAGGGTGGACCTGCCGCACGACTGGGTCGTCGAGCTGCCCTTTGACCCGTCAGCGGACACCGCCCACGGCTACAAGCCGGTCGGCGAGGGCTTCCCCCAGAACAGCAGGGGCTGGTACCGGCGCTCGTTCGACCTGCCCGCGTCCGACGCCGGCAAGAGGCTCTGGCTGGAATTCGACGGCGTGTACCGCGACGCGACCATCATCGTGAACGGGTGGTTCGTCGCCCACCACGAGGGCGGCTACAACAGCTTCCGCTGCGACATCACAGACGTCGCCAACTGCGGTGGAGCGAACGTCGTGTCGGTCCGCGTGGACGCCTCGCAGGCCGAGGGATGGTTCTACGAGGGCGCGGGGATCTACCGGCACGTCTGGCTCGTGAAGACCGCGCCGCTCTCGGTCGCCCCGGACGGGATCTTCGCCTACGCCCTCTTCAAGGACGGCGCGGCGAAGGGGCCGGCGGAGGTCCACGTGCAGACGAAGCTCGTGAACGCCCAGGCCGGGACGGCCGACGCGGCGGTGACCTGGGAGATCTTCGGGCCCGACGGCGCGTCGCTCGGGATCCGCAGGCAGAGCGTGCGGCTGGGAGGCAACGCGTCGATGAGCGTGGACGGCGTGGCCACCCTCGACGCGCCGCGCCTGTGGTCGCCGGAAACCCCGGTACTCTACAGGGTCGTCACCTCCGTCTCCAGCGCGGGCGCCGCCGTGGACCGGGTCGAGACCGCCTTCGGCATCCGAACGGTCGGCTTCGACGCGGACAAGGGCTTCATGCTGAACGGCGAGCCCTACACGCTCAAGGGAACGTCGAACCACCAGGACCACGCGGGGGTGGGGTCGGCCCTTCCCGACGGGATCCAGTATTTCCGGATCGCGCGGCTGAAGGAGATGGGCTGCAACGCGTACCGCACGGCCCACAACCCGCCGACGCCGGAGCTCCTGGACGCCTGCGACAGGCTGGGCATGATCGTCATGGACGAGAACCGGCAGCTCGGCAGCGACGAGCGCCACGTGTCCTTCCTCGAGGAGCAGATCCGCCGCGACTGGAACCACGCGAGCGTGTGCATATGGTCGCTCGGCAACGAGGAGTTCGACGTGCAGGGCACCCAGGCGGGAAGGCGGGTCGTCGCGACCATGCAGGCCCTGGTCAAGCGGATGGACCCCACGCGGCCCGTCACGTGCAACGCCGCCGTCGGCAACGAGTACCCCGGGATCAACGAGGCGATCGACGTGCGCGGCTGGAGCTACCATGTCGGCCCCGACATGGACGCCTACCACAGGGAGCACCCGCTCCAGCCCAACGTCGGGAGCGAGCAGGGGAGCACGGTCTCCACCCGCGGCATCTATGCCAACGACCCCGTGCGCGGCTACGTGAGCGCGTACGACGACAACGCCCCCGAGTGGGCGCAGACGGCCGAGACCTGGGTCACCTACTTCGCGACGCGCCCCTGGCTCTCCGGGGGCTTCGTCTGGACCGGGTTTGACTACCGGGGCGAGCCGACCCCCTACAACTGGCCCTGCATCAACTCGCACTTCGGCATCATGGACATGTGCGGGTTCCCCAAGGACAACTTCTACTACTACCAGTCGGCGTGGCTGAACACCCCGATGCTCCACATCCTGCCGCACTGGAACTGGGCGGGGCGCGAGGGGCAGGTCATCGACGTGCGGGCGCAGACCAACTGCGACGAGGTCGAGCTCTTCCTGAACGGCGCGAGCCTGGGCCGCCAGGCCGCGAGGAGGAACTCCGAGGTCAAATGGAAGGTTGCGTATGCGCCGGGCGTCCTCTCGGCCCGCGGGTACCGGGACGGGAAGCTCGCGGCGGAGTCCAAGGTCGAGACGACGGGCGGGCCGGCCTCCGTCCAGCTCAGGCCCGACCACAGCGAGATCGGCGCCAACGGCGAGGACGTCGCGGTCTTCACGGTGTCGATAGCCGACGCGCAGGGCCGCGTGGACCCGCTGGCGGGCAACGCCGTGTCCTTCGAGCTCGCCGGCCCCGGCCGGATCATCGGCGTCGGCAACGGCGACCCGAGCTGCCACGAGCCCGACACGTTCCTCCCCGCGTCCTCCAGCCGGTCGCTCCCGGTCGGCGGCTGGCGCATAAAGAAGCTGAAGGACCCCTATCCGGAGAACCTCCCCGAGGAGGGCGTCGCGTTTGACGACTCCGGCTGGGCCGCCACGGACGTGGGCGGCGAGACGGGGCAGCTCGGCTACCGCGATAGGGCGATCTACCGCTCGAGGTTCAACGTGGACGCCCGGGACCTTGATTCCGCGGCCGTGGAGCTCGTGTTCGGGAAGATCGCCGGCGGAATCACGGTGTACGTGAACGGCCACAAGTTGGGGGGCACCGTCGACGGCCGTGTGGCCGCAGTTTATGACGTCAAGGCGCTGCTTCATCCCGGAGAAAATGTCATCGCCGTGCCGGCCGCGAGCTACGGGGCGGATGCCACCGGAATGACCAAGGGCGTCACCCTGAGGCTTCTCGAGGCCGGCCCCGCCGTCCATTGGAGTCGCAGCGCCTTCAACGGGCTCGCCGAGGTCATCGTCCAGTCCTCGCGGACCCCGGGCACGATCACGCTCACGGCGCGCTCGGAGGGCCTCCAGCCGGCGTCGTTCGACCTCAGGTCGGTCGCGGCGACGGCCCGCCCCTCGGTGCCCTGAGGCCGAGAGACCCGGAGCCCACCGCCATGGACCCGATCAACGCCGTCGAGGCGCGCATCCTCGGCTCGCTCATCGAGAAGGACATCACGACGCCGGACTACTACCCGCAGACGCTCAACGCCCTCGTGAACGCGTGCAACCAGAGCACGAACCGCGACCCCGTGGTCGCCTACGGCGAGGCCGATGTCGTGCGGGGCCTCGACCTCCTGCGCGAGAAGAAGCTGGCGTTCATGTTCCAGGGGGCCGACAGCCGGGTGGCGAAGTTCGGCCACCGCGTCGCCGAGACCCTCGAGCTCGCGAGGCCGGAGACGGCCGTCCTCTGCGTGCTCCTCCTGCGCGGGCCCCAGACGGTCGGCGAGATCCGGGGGCGCACGGGCCGGATGCACGAGTTCGCGAGCCTGGAGGAGACCGAGGCCTGCCTCGACGCCCTCGCCTCGAGGGCGCCCGAGGCCCTGGTCGTCAGGCTGCCGAGGCAGGCCGGGATGAAGGAGCAGCGCTTCGCGCACCTCCTCTCGGGCGCGGTGGCGGCGCCGGCCGCGGCGCCCCCGGCCGAGGCGCCGGCCCGCCCGGACAACGACCGCCTGGCGAAGGTCGAGGGCGAGGCGGCGGCGCTTCGCGCCGAGGTGGCGGAGCTCAGGGGCGAGCTGGCCGAGCTCAGGAAGCTTCTCGAGTGAATCCTGGCGCCTCGCGCGTTGACCGTAGGGCGCCGCAAAGCATCCTCATCCCGGCATGAAGAAAGCCCCAACGCCTGCCCGGCACAGCGTCCTCCTGGCAGCGGTTTTCATGGCCGCGCGGCTGGCCGCGCAGGACATCACGGTTTCCCCGTCGGCGTGGGTGTTCCCCGACAATCCCCCCGACCAGATGCCCTTCCTTCGGCACCGGCTTGAGCCGGACATCCCCGCCAAGCTGCACAATCTGTCGGACATCGGCTACTCCACGCACGATGTGTTCGTCGACGACAAGGGCATGGTCCTGTCCGCGGCCGCCCACGCCACGACCCCGGCGTTCGAGCGCGACGGGTACCTGCAGCAGGTGCAGGGAAGCGCCAGCATATCGGCGATGTACCACCCCGCCAGGCGAGCGGGCAAGCCCGTGAATTCCCAGATCCATTTCTCGGTCATCTTCAACCCCGCCTCGGCGTCCGCCGCGGGCCCCGACGCGACGCCGAGGCTCCTCGACGCGTACGCCGTGGTGGATCCGAATTGGCGGGCCGTGGCCAGCGACCCCTCCATCCACCAGCGCGTTGTCTGGGCGACCGTAAGCGTCGACGAGGCGGGACGCCCCACCGCGGTCAAGGACGCCCCCCGGGACGTGGCCGCCCTCCTGGGCGACGGGGTGAAGCCCTGGAAGTTCGCGCCCGCGCGAAGCGGCGGAAGGCCGGTGGCCCAGGACGTGCGCGTGCCCTTCATCGTCGCCGAATCCGACCTGGCGAAGGACACGACCCCGCCGAGGGTCATCAAGCAGCGCCCGCCCGTGTACCCGTTCTCGATGAGGAAGAGCAGGCTGCGCGGCGAGGTCGTGGTGGACTTCGTCGTGGACATAGAGGGAAACGTCCGCCAGCCCTTCGTGGCGCGCTCGCTCAACCCCGAGTTCAACGCCCCGGCCCTCGAGGCCGTGAGCGCGTGGGAGTTCGAGCCGGGGCGCAGGGACGGCGTCCCCGTCTACACGCACATGCAGGTGCCGGTGTACTTCGCGATGAGGGACACGCCGGAGGGTGGATACGACCCGCTCGTCGTGGAGAGGAGCGGCCGGGACTCGACGCTGCCCGAGGACCTAAGGGTCGATGTCGAGCCGAAGATCCGGGGGCTCCTCTCCCCGGTCTATCCCTACGAGCTCCTGCGGGACGGGACACGGGGCTCCGCGCAGGTGAACTACGTCGTCGATTCCCAGGGCGGCGTGATCGCGTCGCGGGTCGTCAAGGCGAGCCGACCTGAGTTCGGCCTGGCGGTCCAGGCCGCCGTGGAGCGCTTCGAGTACGATCCCGGTCTCAAGAATGGGCGACCCAACGCCGCGGCCCTCGGATTCCAGCAGGATTTTGAGGACTACGGCCCCCTTGTCTCGAACGCGGACCACAGGCTTCTGCACCTCGAGGCGAAGCACCCCGAGCGCATCGCAAAGCTGGCCGACCTCGATACCCCGCCCAAGGCGACCGTGACGCGCTCCCCCATCTTCCCGCGCTCCCTGGCCGGGAAGGTCGCCAAGGGGGAGGCGCTCATCGAGTTCATCGTCGACGAGGACGGCAGCCCGCACCTCGCGCGCGTCGTCTCGGCGAGCGACCCCGCGTTCGGCTATGCCGCGGCGCAGGCCGTTTCCATGTGGCGATTCGACCCGCCGACGAGCAAGGGCCAGGGTGCCGTGGTCAAGGTCCGCGTCCCCTTTGTGTTCAAGCCCGTGGCGCAATGAGCGGCCGGCGAAACTCCCTCGGGCTGCTCTCGCTGGCCGTCGGCCTTTCCGCGCTCGGCGCGGATCCGGCCCCGGCGAACCTGCCGATCTCCGGCGCGGCCCTCCTGCGCACGTGGGCTCCCCCCGTCTATCCGCCCGATGCGCTCAAGGAGCGCCTGAGCGGGGAGGCGACGATCCGCATGGTTGTCGACGAAAAGGGCAATGTCGCGTCGGCGCGCGTCCTCGACGCCACCGATTCCGGCCTCGGCGAGGCGGCGCTGGCCGCCGCGAAAAAATGGGTCTTCTCGCCGGCGCTCGACGACGGCAAGCCGGTGGCCATCTCCATGGATGCGCCCGTGGAGTTCTCGCCGGACCAGGCGGGGAAGAAGCCGGGGTTCCTGCCGCCGGCGGACCAGACGCCGCAGCCCTCGCCGAGGACCCCGGGCAAGCCCAACGAGTCCTATGCCGCCGACTATCCCGATTCGCTCATTGACCGCGACATTTCCGGTATCGTGCGCTTCAGCTGCACGATCGCGCCGGGCGGCCAGGCGGTGGCCGTGCGCGTGATCGTCGCCTCGCACCCGGACTTTGTCATCCCGGCGCTTCACTCGCTTGAGAAGTGGACCTTCACGCCGGCTATGCAGGGCGACCTGCCCGTGCAGTCCGAGGTCCAGGGGGAGATATCCTTCCAATCCACGGTCAGGGACGCCGGGAAGGTGCTGGCGGCCAACCACATCACGGCGCCCGACGGCTCGGAGCCGCAGACGCCTCCCGAGCTCCGCGTGGTTGCCGACCCCGCGTGGCCCTTCGACTCTGTCGTAAAGGGGGAGGGCGGCTCGGCCGACGTCACGTTCACGGTCGACGCCGACGGCCAGCCCACCGACGTGCAGGTGAAATCCGCGACAAAGCCCGAGTTCGGCAAGGCGCTCGCCGCCTCTGTCGAGGCGTCGTACTTCGTGAGGGGCATGGACGGCGGCCGCGCGGCGCCGGCCCGCCTGCTCAAGCACGCGGACTTCACCGCGATCCCGCCCGACGCGTCGGACGACGCGGACCCCCTTATCCGGCTCGTGGCCGCGGTGCGCGCGAAGCAGGTCGGCGGCTCGCAGGGCCTGGACGAGAAGCCGACACCCGTGTTCCGCGTGGCCCCCGCCTATCCCGGGGCCCTCCGCGCGAACGGGCGCCCGGCGGGTAGCGCGGTGATTGACTTCATCATCGACCGCGACGGCCGCGCGCGCCTGCCTCAGATCATCTCCGCGACGCAGGAGGAGTTTGGATGGGCCGCGGCCACGGCGGTCTCGCAGTGGGTGTTCAAGGCCCCGATGCGCGGCGGGCAGCCCGTGGACGTGAAGGTGCGGATACCCTTCAGCTTCAAGCCGCCGGCCAACTAGGGAGCCGGCCTACCGAAGGGCCTGCTCGATGTCCTGGATCAGGTCCTCGGTGTCCTCGAGGCCGACGGACATCCGAAGGAGGTCCGGGGGCGTCGGCGACTGGGGCCCCTCCACGCTGGCGCGGTGCTCGACCAGGCTCTCCACGCCGCCAAGGGACGTGGCGCGCTTCCAGACGCGAAGCTTCCCCGAGAAGGCGAGCGCGCCTGGGGCGCCGCCCTTGACCCGAAGGGAGACCATGCCCCCGAAGCCGCCGCGCATCTGGCGGGCGGCGACGGCATGGCCGCGGAACGCCGCAAGGCCGGGGTAGAGGACCTCCTCGACCCTCGGGTGCTTCTCGAAGTGCCCGGCGATGCGCGCCGCGCTCCGGCTCTGCGCGGCCACCCGCACGAAGAGCGTGCGCATGCCCCTCAGGAGCAGCCAAGCCTCGAAGGGCCCCAGAACGTTCCCCGACTGGACGCGGACGGCCTTGATGCGCTGCCAGTGGTCGTCCACCGCCCTCGTCGTCAACGAGCCTGCGATGACGTCGGAGTGCCCGTTCAGGTACTTTGTCGCTGAATGCATCACCAGGTCGGCGCCAAGGGCGATTGGCTGCGTGTGCACGGGCGTGGCGAACGTCGAGTCGACCGCGAGGAGAGCGCCCGCCCTGTGCGCCACCTCGGCCATCGCCGCGATGTCTGTGACGACCAGGGTTGGGTTCGCCGGGGTCTCGATCCAGATGAGCTTGGTCCTGCCGGGCTGGACGGCGGCCGCGACGCGCGCGGGATCGGTCATGTCCACCGACTCCACCCGCAGGCCCCAGTCGGTCGCCCATCCCACGAGCCAGCTTCGGAAGGCCCAGTAGATCACGTTGGGCACCAGGACATGGTCGCCGGGCCTGAGCGCCATGAGGACGGACGTCGCGGCGCTCATCCCTGAGCTGAACACGGCGGAGGCGGCTCCGCCCTCCAGCCGCGTGAGCAGCGCCTCGGGCAGGTCGTAGCCCGGGTTGTCCGCGCGCGAGTAGAGGCGCCCGGCGAGGAGCTGGTTGTCGGCCCCGCGCTCGTAGGTCGTGGCCGGATGGACGGGCGGGACGATGGCGCCGGTCTGCGGGTCGACGAAGCCGAGCGCCTGGGCGGCGGCGGTGGCGGGTCGGACGGGATCGGGCGAGCTCACGATCCCCATGCAAGACGGCGGCCCGGCGAAAGGCAACCGGGGGAATGGGGGGCCGCGCCCTAGACCCGGATGAACGGGCCGGCCTTCGGGTCGGAGCGCAGCGAGGCCAGCTCGGCCGCCGAAGGCCTGGCGGGCTTGTCGCGCTCGCTGCGCACGAGGCAGAGGAATCCGAGCGGGACGCCGGCCGTGGCCCGGAACTGGTGCCACGTCTGGGGCGGCACGCGCACAAGGTCGTTCGTTGCTACCGTGTGGACCTCGAGCCCGACGAGGACCTGGCCCTCGCCCCGGATGACCATGACGGAATGGTCGTGGTCGTGGCGCTCGAGCGTCGAGTGCCCTCCCGGGGCGATCTCGAAGTAGCGAAGCTCGGCCCCGAGCTCGCCGGCTCCGAAGAGCACCTGTCGGGTGATGGACTTGAAGTGGGTCCCGCCGTCCTCCTTGTAGGCGAGCACCGGGACGCCCTCCCACCGGAACGGCGCCGTCTGGGCGATGTGTGTCGTCATGCTCACGGGGCGAAGGTGTGCGCCTGCACGGCCTCGACGAAGCGGCGGCTGCGCGAGAGCAGCGCCTCCCGGTCGGGCGCGTCGAGCACGCTGCCCCCGACGAGGAGAACCGTGTCGGCGCCGTAGAATTCGAGGATTTGTGCCAAATCCTCCACCCTGATGCCGCCGGCGGGCACCGGAAACGCCGGGGCGATGGCGGCGTCGGGTTCGCGAAGCGCGCGGGCGATCGCGGCGCACACGTCCCGGCTGTAGCTGAACCGGCCGCCGACGTTGGGATAGATCACGGCGTCCGCGCCGTAGAGGGGGAGAAGCTTCCCGAGGAGCGCCGCGGGGGCGATCCGGAGGGACCCGCCGAAGGCCGGGTGGGCGAGGAGCGGCATGCCGAGCTCCCCCGCGAGCTCGTTCAGGAACGGCAGCCCGAGGAGCATCGGGGAAACCATGGCCGCCTCGGCGCCGAGCTTCTTGGCCTGCGCGGCCTGGTGCCTCACGACGGCCGGGGTGCCGATGAGGTTCGGCACGTAGAGCGCGCGGTGGCCCGTCTTTTGCGCGGCCTTTTCAGTCGCAATGAGGCACGCCTCCACGCGCTCTGCGAAGGGCCCGAACGAGTGGTCCGCGAGCCCGTGGTCGTCCTTGATGACGTCGAGTCCGGACAGGGCGAGGGTGTGGCAGAGCGAGGCCGTCTCGGCCACGGTGAGCCCGATGGGCTTCAGGACGGACGCCGTCAGGGCCCGCCCGCGGACCCCCGTGGCCCTGCGGATCCCGTCGATCCCGAACCGGGGTCCCCCGAGCGTCGCCGCGAGGGAGGGGGGCACCCGGAGATCCTCGAGCTCGACCTCCGGCTGGAGGGAGCAATTGCCAAAGAGCACGTTGAGCAGCTGGGCCGGGTCGTCCGCCGCGGCGATCGCCGGCTGGGCCAGGGTGACCCTGAACTCGCCGGCGCCCAGCGCCTGCGTCGACACGACGCGCCCCACGACGTGGTCCCGGACAAAGGCCGAGCGGAGCGCTGAGCGCGGGAGCTCGACTGTCTGCTCAAGCAGGAGCGCGTCGACCCTCGCGTCGAGCGCCCCCGGGGCGACCCTCAGGCGATAGACCACCTCGATAGATTCCGCATCCATTCAATGGCGACGCTATACGCCGGGGCGCATCCCGAAAGCAGAAAGGGCGGTTATGACCGAATCTTTCTTTGCATTGTCGGTGGAAGGTTATTCCCTATGCATGCGTGAGTAAGGAAACCGACCCCCGACGCTTCGGATTCGAGACGCGCATGGTCCATGCCGGGCACATCCCGGACGCAGTGACCGGCGCGCGCGCCGTCCCCATCTACCAGACGACCTCGTTCGTCTTCGACGACGCCGAGCAGGCCGCGCAGCTCTTCGAGTTGAAGCAGTACGGCAACATCTACACGAGGATCAGCAACCCGACCACGGCCGTGCTCGAGGAGCGCCTGGCCTCGCTCGAGGGCGCCACCGGGGCGCTGGCGACCGCGAGCGGCATGGCCGCCCAGCTGGTCACCTTCCTCACGCTCCTGCAGGCCGGCGACGAGATCGTGGCCTCGTCGCAGCTCTACGGCGGCTCCATCACCCAGCTCGTCCACACGCTGAAGAAGTTCTCGATCGGGGTCCGGTTCGTGGATCCGTCCAGCCTCGCGGAGTGGGAGGCCGCGATCACCCCCAAGACCCGGGCGCTCTACGGCGAGACGATCGGCAACCCAAGGGGGGCGGTCCTCGACATCGCGCGGGTGGCCGCGCTCGCGGCGTCCCGGGCGATGCCGCTCATCGTCGACAGCACGATGGCCACGCCCGCCCTGTGCAGGCCGATCGAGCACGGGGCTACGATCGTCGTTCACTCGGCGACGAAGTTCATCGGGGGGCACGGGACAGCCCTCGGGGGCGTGCTCCTCGACTCGGGGAAGTTCGACTTCAGCCGCTACCCCAGCATCGCGGCGCCGTCGCCCGCTTACCACGACCTGAGGTTCTTCGACACCTTCGGCCACTACGGCTTCCTCATGAAGGCGCGCGCCGAGACGCTGCGCGACACCGGCGCGTGCATCTCGCCGTTCAACTCCTTCCTCCTGATCCAGGGCCTCGAGACGCTGTCGCTGCGCATGGAGCGCCAGTCGGCCTCGGCCCTGCGGGTGGCCCGGTACCTCGAGGGCCACCCGGCGGTCGCCTGGGTCGCCTATGCGGGGCTCCCGAGCCACCCGGACCACGCGCTGGCGGCCAAGTACCTGCCGAAGGGGGCGGGGGCGGTATTCTCCTTCGGGCTGAAGGCGGCCTCCGGGAGCGAGGGCCGCGCGGCGGGCAGGAAATTCATCGAGGGGCTTCAGCTCTTCTCGCACCTCGCGAACATCGGGGACGTGAGGAGCCTCGTGATCCACCCGGCCTCGACGACGCACCAGCAGCTGAGCGACGAGGAGCTGGCCCGGGGAGGCGTGAGCCCCGAGCTCATCCGCCTCTCGATCGGGCTCGAAAACGCGGAGGACCTCCTATGGGACCTGGAACAGGCGCTGCCTGCGCCATAACGCTCAACTCGGCGCTCACCCCCGCTCAGCAGAGGCTCTACCAGGATCCGCTCGTGATCCAGAGGCTCCTGCGCGACACGCGGACCATCGCCATCGTCGGCCTGTCGACGGACCCCCAGCGCGCGAGCTGGTTCGTGGCCAGCTATCTCAAGAAGGAGGGCTACACGATCATCCCGGTGAACCCGAAGGCTGACCGGATCCTGGGGGAGAAGGCCTATCCCGACCTGGCGAGCATCCCCGTTCCCGTCGACATGGTGGAGGTGTTCCGTCCCGCCGCGGAATGCCTCGAGGTGGCGCGCCAGGCCGTGGCGATCAAGGCGAAGGCGCTCTGGCTGCAGCTGCGGCTCGTGAACATCGAGGCCGCCGAGCTCGCGGCGCGGGCCGGCCTGGACGTGGTCGTCGACCGCTGCGTCAAGATGGAGCACGGGCGGTACTTCGGCGGCCTGCACTGGGCCGGCATGAACACG
Organism: uncultured Opitutaceae bacterium; assembly: GCA_964509885.1. Taxonomy (GTDB): domain Bacteria; phylum Verrucomicrobiota; class Verrucomicrobiia; order Opitutales; family Opitutaceae; genus Palsa-1447. The sequence goes on from CAZDZL010000026.1 coordinate 19,068, forward strand.
GAGATCATCTCCGCCCGCAAGGCCCGGCCCCGCTGATCCCCGGCACTTTCCCAACATGAAACACACATCCGCCGTCCTGCTTGCCTCGCTAGCCTTGTTCACGCTCACGGCCCGCGCGCTGCGGGCCGACGCGCCGGCCCCGGCGACCGCGACCCTGCAGGGGGACGCCGCGCGTCCCGAGGCCGCGCACTGGCTTCGCAACGAGCTCTACTTCGGGGTCGGGACCTTTGACGCGTCGGACGACGGCATCGGCGAGATCCGCTGGAGGGCCTTCCTGGACCGCGAGGTGACGCCGAGGTTTCCCGACGGGCTGACCGTGCTGGATGCCTACGGTCAGTGGAGGGGCCGGCCGACGGAGGCCCCCAGCCGCCTGCGCTCGAAGGTGCTTCTCATCCTCTGCGAGGACACCCCCGCGAACCGCGCGTCGATCGACGCCATCCGCGCGGCCTTCAAGACGCAGACCCACGACAAGTCCGTGCTGCTCGTGACGGAGCGCGTCGACGTGTCTTTCTAGGGGCGCCCGATCAGAGCGAGCCCGCCAGGACCGCAAGGCCGGCCTTCGAGATGCTCACGTCGTCCTCGCCGCGGCCGCCGCTGAAGGCGGCGATCAGGATACCCGTCCTCCCCCTGCCGACGACACCTCCCTGCCATCCGACCTCCCCCGTGTACGGGGGCCGGACGCCGCTGCCGCTGTCCTTGAGCGTCGCGGCCATCTCCGCCGCCTTGGAGTAGGCGATGGCGAGCAGGTTGCTTCCCTTTTCGGTTCCCGAGGGCGCCTTGGTCATGCTGCCGACCACCAGCATCCTCGAGGACCAGGAGGCCACGCTTTCCCCCTCGGCGTAGGCCACGATGGCCGCCCCGCTCACGTGCAGCTCGTCGGCGCGGGCCTTCATGGCGGCGAGCGCCGCTCCCGCCGGTGTATCGAACGAGGCGGGCTTTTCCTGCGCGGAAACGCGCGATGCAGAGAGGGCCAAGGCGACAGCCGCCACGGCCAGGGATTTCCTGACGATGAATGACTTCATATTGGGGTCGTCTGTGTTGGAGGACGGGGGCGGTTCAACCCATGCGGCATTTCCCTCTGCGGCGCAAGGCCCGGGGCAACCCGGCCTCGGTAATGGCGTGACGCCCGGGGAAACCCCGCGCAATCTGCCCCCTGCGGGTGACCTGCCCCCAGGGTCCGCCCACCCTTTGACCCCGCCATGAAGCTCGGACTCGGACTCTATCGGCACATGCTCACCCGCGAGAACTTCCAGTTCGCGCGGCAGGCGGGCGCCACCCATATCGTCGCGCACTTTGTGGACTATTTCCGGGGGAGCCCCGCGAAGGCGCGCGACGACCAGCCCACCGGCACGGACCGCGGATGGGGGCTCGCCGGCGACCCCGAGACGCTGTGGAGCCTCGAGGAGATGGTGGAGCTTCGCCGCGGCGTCGAGGCCGCCGGCCTCAAGCTCGAGGCCATTGAGAACTTTGACCCCGCGCACTGGCACGACGTGCTGCTCGACGGGCCCAAGCGCGCCCTGCACATCGAGAACGTGAAGACCATCCTGCGCCGGATGGGAAAGGCGGGGATACCCGTCATGGGCTACAACTTCAGCATCGCGGGCGTCGCCGGGCGCACGACCGGCAACTATGCCCGCGGGGAGGCGCCCTCGGTGGGCATGGAGGGCCCCTATGACACGCCCATGTTCGACGGGATGGTGTGGAACATGGTCTATGACGCGAACGCGCCCGCGGGCACCGTGGCCGGCGTCTCGCATGACGAGCTGTGGCGCCGGCTCGAGGGGTTCCTGCGCGAGGTGCTCCCGGTGGCGGAGGAGGCCGGCGTGAAGCTGGCGGCCCATCCGGACGACCCCCCGATGCCCTTCATCCGCGGCCAGCCGCGCCTCGTCTACCAGCCCGGCTTCTACCAGAAGCTGATCGACCTGAACCCGAGCCCTTCCAACACCCTTGAGTTCTGCATCGGCTCGCTGGCAGAGATGACCGAGGGGGACATCTACGAGGTGGTCGACCGCTACAGCCGCCAGGGGAGGCTGGGGTACGTCCATTTCCGGAACGTCGCCGGAAAGGTGCCCACCTACAAGGAGACCTTCATCGACGACGGCGACGTCGACATGCACCGGGTGCTCGGGATCCTGAAGGGGAATGGCTTCGACGGCGTCCTCATCCCGGACCACACCCCGCAGATGGCCTGCGCGGCGCCCTGGCATTCCGGAATGGCCTTTGCGATGGGATACATGAAGTCTGCCTTGAAGTCGCAGGGCATAACATGAAGACGTTGGCATTTCCATCGGCCTTTTCGCTCGAGGGCGAGGTTGCGGTCATCACAGGCGGCGGCACGGGCATCGGCCTCGCCATGGCGCGAGCCATGGCCTCGGCGGGCGCGCGCGTGGTCCTGGTCGGCCGCCGCGAGGCGGAGCTGGCGGGCGCGTGCGCCGAGCTGGGTGAGCGGTCGAGCTACATCGTGCACGACGTGACCCGGCTCGACGACGCACCCGCTCTGGTGAGGCGGGTGAGCGGGGAGGTCGGGCCGATCACGTGCCTGGTCAACAACGCGGGGATCCATGTGAAGAAGCCCGCCGTCGACACGACGCCCGAGGACTTCGAGCTCGTGATGCGCACGCATGTCTTCGGCGCGCACGCCCTGACGCGCGCCGTCGTGCCGGGGATGATCGAGCGCAAGCGCGGCAGCATCCTCTTCACGGCGTCCATGGCTTCCCTTTTCGGGATCCCCTTGGTCATCGCCTACACCGCCGCGAAGTCGGCCTACGTCGGGATGGTGAAGGCGTATTCCACCGAGTTCTCGCCGCACGGCGTCCGCGTGAACGCGATAGCCCCCGGATGGATAGAGACGGAGATGTCGCGCAAGGCGCTCGCAGGCGACCCGGCCCGCCGCGACCGGATCCTCGGCCGCACGCCCATGGGAATGCTGGGCCAGCCCGCGGACATCGGCTGGGCGGCGGTCTACCTCGCGTCCCCGGCGGCGGCATTCGTCACGGGCGTGATCCTCCCGGTTGACGGCGGGATCAGCATCGGGTTCTAGGGGCGGAATGCCTTCCCATACCCAGCCATGAAGCTGTCAACCCGCGCCCCGTGCCTTATCCTGCTCGGATCCCTTTTCGCCCTGGCCGCGCTGGGGGCGAACGCCGCGGATCCCGTTTTCCCGCTCAAAGTCTCCGCGAGCCACCGGTATTTCGTCGACCAGAACGACAGGCCGTTCCGGCTGAACTGCGAGGCAGCGTGGATGCTCTCGGTCCAGGCGACCACCGAGGATATGAACGCCTACCTGGACGACCGCGCGAGCAAGGGGTTCAACAGCTTCATCCTGATGGCCATGGTGCATCCGGGCGACTACACGGAGTTCTCGCCCAATTGCCCGCGCAACCGCTACGGCCACGCCCCCCTCGCCACGGTTGGCGATTTCTCGTCGGCGCCGGACGAGGACTACTGGCGCTTCATCGACTCCATCATCGACGCGGCGGCCCGCCGGCACATGGCGGTCGTGTTCGCGTACACCTACCTGGGGTACCTGGGCCAGAGCCAGGGCTGGTGGCAGGAGATCCAGCAGCCGTGCAACAGCCCGGAGGTCTGCTTCAGGTGGGGGGAGTGGCTCGGGCGTCGCTACCGCGACCGCACGAACATCATCTGGTACACGCTGGGCGATTTCACCCCGCCCGCGGGCTCCGAGGGCGGCCGAAGGGCCCACAGGATGGTCGAGGGGATAAAGGCGGCCTGTCCCTGGGCTCTCTTCGGCGGCGAGCCTGCCGGCGACGACCAGCTCTCCACCGACGCCGTCGACTTCGCCGACGTCCTGGACATGAACTCGTTCTACGGCTACGGGCCCGACTTGGACCAGCGTGTCTTCCTGACCGCCGACAGGGCCTGGCTGAACCAGCCGGTCCGGCCGGCATGGGTCGGCGAGCCCGTGTACCTCGACGAGGGGATCGTCGGCTTCGACACGGCCTCGGGCAACCGGCAGGACACGCGCGCCCTGCAGTGGCAGTCCGTTCTCGCGGGCGGAACCGCGGGCGACAACACCTCGACAAAGGCCATCTGGAAGTTCACCACCTGGAGGAGCGACCTGAACAACGGCTACTCGACCGACCGCCAGCACATGTTCGCGCTGCTCGGATCGCTGCCGTGGTACGACCTCGTCCCGTCGGGGATCGCGCGGCAGAACTTCGGCCGCCCGCTCGTCGCGAGCCGGAACCCGCCCGACCGCAGCTACATCGTCTCGGCCGCGACGTTGTCCGGGACGTGTCTCGTGGCCTATGTGCCGCCATCCCCCTGGGCGCGCAAGGCGACCCGCTTCTTTGACGCGGACCTCACCGCGCTGCACGGAGCGGTCCGCGCCCGCTGGTACAACCCGGCGAAGGGAGACTTCACGCCCATCGCGGAGTCGCTTCCGAACACCGGCACGCACCGGTTCACCACCCCGGGCGACAACGGGGGCGACGGCAACGACTGGGTGCTTGTGCTCGACCTGGCGGGCGGGTCGCCGAGGGGCTGACATTGCCCCTGTGGGCAGCCCCGGGTTCATTTTCCGCTCGGGGTACCTGGAACGTAATGCAGCTGGACGGACTTGTAGTAGTCCAAGGTGTGCTCCGCCGGCTCGACGCCCGCGGGAACGGGCCGCCCCGAGAACTCCTGGAAATAGAGGATGCACGCGTCGCGCCAGGCGCGGGCGTCCTCCTCCTGGCGCCCGAGGAGCGCGCGCACGTGCGCATAGCGCTCCGGATCGACGAGCCCGGCGAGCGTGTCCCAGTCGCGCTGGAGCTGGCGCGCCCCGTCGACGCCCAGCTGGTACCTGAGGCACAGCTCGTCCCAGAGCGTCCGCCCCGACTTCATCCTCCGGCCCCAGGCGAGGTGGTGGAACCAGAGGATCAGGTTCTCGGGGCAGGTGTCCGGGTCCCCCCATGCGCGCGCGCACTCGGGGGCGTAGTCGGCGAGCGCGTTCGTGCCTGAGGCGGTCCTGTCGGCGCCGAGCCCCGCGGCATCCGCGCGGTGGTAGTAGGCGGGCGTCCAGTCGGGCCTTCCGGCCTCGGCCCAGGGGCCGGGGCCGTAGTGGTGGTCGGTGGCCATGATATGGTGGAGCCCGAGCGGCATCGAGTAGTTGACCACCGTCTCGCGCGACGACGCGAGCATGCGCCCGATGGCCGAGACGACCCGCGGGTCGCTTGAAAATGTCATGCGCGTCCACTCGTCGGCGATGTCCGCCGCGTCGAGGGAGTGGTCCCAGGCGAGCCGACCGAACGCGTACCAGTTGGCCGCCGCGAGCGGGTGGCCCGTCCAGTCGCGGTCGGTCCCGGTGTTGGCGACGCCGGCGATGACGGAGAGCCCGCCGCCGCGCAGGCTCCCGTCGACCACCCGCGCGACGGTCGAGCCGGGCCCCGCGCAGAACGTGTCCGAGCGCAGCACCTCCTGGAAGAGCGGCCCGAGGTACGCGAGCTGGGTGGAGGCCCCGAGGTATTCCTGGGTGATCTGCAGCTCCAGCGCGAGCGGGGTGTGCGGCATCGCGCCGAAGAGGGGGTGGAACGGCTCGCGCGGCTGGAAGTCGAGGGGGCCGTTCTTGATCTGCACGGCGACGTTGGGGTGGAACCTGCCGTCGAGCGGCTTGAACTCGTTGTAGGCCTGGTTCACCCGGTCGACGCTGGGGTGCACCTCGTAGATGAACGCGCGCCACATCACGATGCCGCCGTGGGGCGCCACGGCGTCCGCGATCATGTTGGCGCCCTCCGCGTGGCTGCGCCCGTACTCCTGGGGTCCCGGCTGGCCCTCGGAGTTGGCCTTCACGAGGAAGCCTCCGAAGTCGGGTACCTGCCGGTAGATCTCGTCCGCCTTCGCGTGCCACCAGGCGACGACCCCGGGGTCCAGCGGGTCGGCCGTCCTCAGGCCGCCAAGCTCGATCGGGGCGCTGAAGCGCGCCGAGAGGTAGACGCGGATGCCGTAGGGGCGGAACTCGTCGGCCAGCGCCGCCACCTTGGCCAGGTAGGGCGCCGTCAAGACGAGCGCGTCGGCGTTCACGTTGTTCAGGACCGCCCCGTTGATGCCTACCGAGGCGCAGGCGCGGGCATAGTCGCGGTAGCGGGGCGAGCGGTACTCGGGAAGGACGAACCATTCCCAGAGGGAGGACCCGGCGTAGCCCCTTTCGACCGTGCGGTTCAGGTTGTCCCAGTGGTCGAGGATGCGGCGCCCGATCCGCGGCGCGCTGGTCGCTCCGATCCCCGCGACCGGCCGGTGGGCCTGCACGTGGCGAAGGAGAGCGAAGGCCCCGTGGAGCACGCCCACGTCCCGGTTTGCCGCGATGACGACCGTGTCGCCGCCGCGCCTTGACAGCGTGTAGCCCTCCTCCCCGGCGGCGGGATCGGGAGCGCCGGACTTCTCGGTCTCGACGGAGGCGGGGGTGCCCAGCAGCCCGCCGAGTCCGGCGGCGAGCTCGCCCCGCGCGGCGGAAAGCGTCGGCGAATCGGCGCCGTCCGGGGTCGTGAGGACGACCTTGGCGATGGCCGCGGCATAGCCCGCGCGCAGGCCTGCGTCATCGATCCTGTCGTAGCGCATCCAGAGCCGGTATCCGTCCTCGGCGCGGGCCGGGCACGCGCCGAGCGCGGCGCACATCCCGAGAGCCAGGATGCTTAGTCGTCGAGGGGCCCGAGGCGCGGACATCGGTTTCAGGGGCCCGCGGGGGGCATGTAGGCCTTGAAGCGGCCTCCGGTCTCCAGAAGGGCGAGCATGTAGAGCAACCCGTTGTAGTACCGGTACTGCCCCGCGGGCACGTCCATTTTCCAGAGCTTGTCCACGAACGGCCGCGACAGGTCGGAGTCCGCGGCAAGGCCGGCCGTCGCCGCCATGGCGATCAGCCCTGGGGAGTCGGGCTGCTCGCCTATGGGTGTGCCGTCGAGCTTGTACCGGTCGTGGCCCAGGCGGCCCTCCGCGGAAAAAAAGCGCAGGACGCGGTTGCTCTGCAGGACCTCGGCTTTGTCGGCCGCGAACCAGGAGTAGTCCAGCGCCGGGTTGGACAGTGTGCGCCAGGCGTCGTAGCGGAAGTCCTCGTGGCCCCGGAGCTCATGGGGCCGGCCGTCGAAGTCGCAGTAGTCCGGCATGAGGCCGGTGACGGGGTTGGCTGCGAGCGTGAACACCGCGCGGCTCCGGGCGGCGGCGGCGGCCATGAAGGCCCGGTCCCCGGGGGCGGCCGCCCAGCGGGCCCACAGCTCGTAGAAGGCCGGCAGGTGGTAGGAGGGATCCGAGAATCCGGCGCCGTCCCCGTGCGGCACGAAGACGACCTCCCTGGCGGCGGGGTCGAACATGTCGGTGCACGTCCCGTGACCCGGCTCGTCGGCCTTGTGCAGCATCGTGTGGAGGAGCCCCTGGGCCTGCCGCTCGTAGTCGAAGATTCCCGAGCCGCTTCCCCAGCGGTGCGAGGCGAGGAAGAGGGCCGTCGTGAACCACTCCTCGCCGTCGGGCGCGGGGCCGGGATCGAGCGGCTTGCCGCCGAGGTCGGCGTGCCACGCGAAGTACCCCCGCATGGGGCCGTCCTCGTGGCACAGGTTCACCTTCGCCCACTTCCAGATCCGGTTGAACTCCGCCTGGTGGTCGAGCTGCACGCAGATCATCATGCCGTAGGAGAGGCCCTCGGTGCGCACGTCGTTGTTGGCGACGTCCGGGACGTAGGCCATGTCGCCGGCGACGGGGTAGTAGAGGCGCTGCGTCCGGAGGTCGCCCTGGAAGAACTGCCTCCACGCGCCGTCGATCTTCGCGTCCACCTCGGCGTCGCCCTTGCCCAGGAGCTCGTGGAACAGGTTGCGGTAGGGTCCGAGAGGCCCCCCGGGGACGGCCTCCCCGCGGCAGGCTGCTGCCAGGCCGAGGAGGAGGGGCAGGACGCGGAGCGTGCGCATGGCGGGCGGGGGCGCGTTGCCGGGGGGCTCAGGCGGCCGCGAACCGCCTCCTGCGCTCCGCGAGCTCGTCGGAGATCCTGTGCGTCATGGCCTTGTTTATCTTGTAAGCGATGACGAACCCCGTGCAGGCGACGAAGAGGATCCCGACGTAGATGCTGGAGCACATCCGGATGCCCTCGATCGTCCTCGGCGTCTGGGGCTGGTTCGGCGCGTACCCGTACATGCTCATGAGCCACAGGAAGGAGGCGGAGCCGATGCTCAGGCCCGCCTTGAGCGCGAAGCCTATCGTGGCGAAGATGACCCCGGTTGCGCGGCGGTTGTTCTTCCACTCGGAGTAGTCCGCGACGTCGGCGAACATCGCCCAGCAGAGCGGGATCGTGGGGGCGTAGCAGATCGACCAGAGGACGGAGAGCGCGATCATGGCGCCGATGTTCGACGGGCCGGGAAGGTAGAACGCGGCCGAGGCGGCCGCCGTCAGGGCGAAGCCCGCCACGGCGACGGCCTTCTTCCCGAATTTCCGCGAGAGGGACGGCGAGAGCAGGATCACGATGATGATCACCGCCGTGCCGATCATGTTGATGATGCTGTTGGCGACGTCGGCGACGTTGGAGCCGGCGAGGTCGGACCTGTCCGCGTGCACGATGTACCCCAGCCACTCGAGGACGCCCGCGGGCGCCGCCTCGCCGGCGGCGAGGGGGGCCGCGGTCAGGTGCAGCGACTGCAGCCAGTCGAACATGGCGGCCTTGTCGGCGTACGAGTGGAAGTAGTTGTACATCGCGCCTCCGCGCATCGCGATGATGCCGAACTGCACGAGGGTGAGCAGGAACATCGCTATCCACGGGCCGTTCCCCAGGAGGTCGCCGAAATCCTGCTTGGGGGTGGACTTCTGCCTGGGCTCGGGATGGATGCGCTCCCGGGTCGTGAGGAACGTGATGAGGAAGAGGACAAGGCAGAGGAGCGCCCAGAGGCCCATGGTCATGGCCCAGCCGTGCTGCTTGTCGTGGCCGGGTCCCGCGAACTTGGCCACGAGCGGCAGCGTGAATCCGCCGACGACGAACTGGGCGATGTTCACCGCCACGAACCGGAACGAGTTGAGCGACGCCCGCTCGTGCACGTCGCCGGTCATGACCCCGCCGAGCGCCGAGTACGGCATGTTGTTCATCGAGTAAAGCGTCATCAGCAGGATGTTGGTGACGAGGGCGTACGCGACAAGGCTCGACCCGCTCCAGCCGGAGGGCGTCCGGTAGGCCAGGTACATGATGACGGCCCACGGCAGCGCGGTGAAGAGGACCCACGGGCGGAAGCGGCCCCAGCGCGTGTGCGTGCGGTCCGCGAGGACGCCCATCAGCGGGTCGAAGAACGCGTCCCACAGGCGGGCGACGAGGATGATCGTGCCGGCGGTGGCGGCGGCCAGGCCGAAGACGTCGGTGTAGAAGTTCGACTGGAAGAGGACCATCGTCATGAAGACGAAGTTGGCGGCCGCGTCGCCGCAGCTGTAGCCGACCTTCTCGCCAAAGGAGAGTTTCTGGGTGGTGTCACTCATGGGGTATTGGGGTGGGGCGGATCGTTCGCGGCGCGGCAGGCGCCGTCAATCGCTACACGAGGGTGACCTCGCCGGCGGCGGGGCCGGGGGCGCCGAGCGCCTGCGCCCGCGCGCCCGGGGAGGCGGAGCCGACGACGACGCCGTAGCGCCCGGGGTGGTGGACCTTCCGGCCCGCCGCGTCGAACTGGGCGAAGGCCGCCGCGGGGAGCCGAAACTCGACCTGCACCGTCGCGCCCGCGGGCACGGAGAGCTTCTGGAAGTCGACCAGCGTGGCCAGGGGCGCGTCCGGCCAGTCCCTCGGGGGCTGGACGTAGCACTGCACCGCCTCCTCGATGGCCTTGGAGCCGGCGTTCCGCAGGCTCGTGCGCAGGGTGACGTGGCCGCCGGCGGCCAGCGTGGGCGCGTCGACCCTCATGGGCCCGTACTCGGGCCTGCCGTAGCCGAGGCCGAAGCCGAACGGGTAGAGCGGCTCGGTCGTCGCGAAGCGGTAGGTGCGGCCCTTCATGCCGTAGTCGTTGAAGGCCGGCAGGTCCGCCGTCCGGTAGGGGACGGTCACCGGCATCTTGCCCGACGGCGGGTGCGCGCCGAAGAGCACGTCGGCCACGGCGCGCCCGCCCTCGCAGCCCGGGTACCAGACCTGCAGCACCGCGTCGGCGATCTCCTGGGCCTCCGGCACCGCGATCGCGCTTCCGCCCGTCAGGACGACGACGAGCTTCCTCGCGTGCTTGCGCAGCTCGAGCAGGAACGCGAGCTGCACGGGGGGCAGCTCGATGTAGCTGCGGTCCCCGTCGGTCGGCGAGGCGACGGCGTCCCCCTCCTCGCCCTCGAGCGACGGGTCGAGGCCGAGCACCGCGATCGTGATCTCGTTCTCGGCGGCGGTGCCGAAGGTGTAGTTGACGCCGGGCGCCGGCGCGCTCAGGAGCGGGCAGCCGGTGCGGTACACGATCCGGCAGCCCTCCGAGACGGCCTCGGTGATGCCCTCCATGATCGTGACGAGGCGCGACGAGATGCCGAAGTAGTCCCCCAGGAGGGCGCAGGTGTTGGCCGCTGTCGGGCCCGTGACCAGGATGCTCTCCTGGTTGCGCCGCAGGGGAAGCACCCCGTTGTTCTTCAGGAGCACGATCGACTCCACGGCGGCCTGCCTCGCCGCGGCGCGGTGGGCGTAGCTGTCGATGACGGCGTCCGTCGTGCGCGACCACGGGACCCGGTCCTGGGGGTCCAGGAGGCCGAGCTTCAGCTTCGTCGCGAGGAGCCTGCGCACGGAGGCGTCGATGTCCCTCTCGGTGATCAGTCCCTCCTTCACAGCGGCCATGAGATAGGCGTAGGTCCCCCCGCAGTTGAGGTCGCAGGAGTTGCGGACCGCGAGTGCCGCCGACTCGGCCTCGTTCCTCGTGACCTTGTGGTGGAGGTGGATGTCGTCCAGGGCGCCGCAGTCGCTGACGACGTGCCCCTTGAATCCCCAGCGGCCCCGGAGGATGTCCAGGAGCAGGTACGAGCTGGCGCAGCAGGGCTCGCCGAGCGTGCGGTTGTAGGCCCCCATGACGGCCTCGACGCCCCCGCGCACGAGTTTCTCGAAGGCGGGCAGGTAGGTCTCGAAAAGGTCCTTCTGGGTGGGCCTCGCGTCGAAGCCGTGCCGCTCGGCCTCGGGGCCGCTGTGGACGGCGAAGTGCTTCGCGCAGGCCGCCGCCTTCATGTAGCGCGGGTCGTCCCCCTGGAGACCCCGCACCATGGCGAGACCCAGCTCGCCCATCAGGAACGGGTCCTCGCCGAACGTCTCCTGGCCGCGGCCCCACCTCGGGTCCCGGAACAGGTTGATGTTGGGCGTCCAGAACGTGAGGCCCTGGTACTGCCCCCTGCGCCCGGCGGCGACCGCGGCGTGGTGCTTCGCGCGGGCCTCGTCGGAGATGATGCCGGCGACCCTCTCGACGAGCGCCCGGTTCCAGGTCGCGCCGAGGCCGATCACCTGCGGGAAGACGGTGGCGCGCCCGTTGCGGCCGACGCCGTGGCAGGCCTCGTTCCACCAGTTGTAGGCGGGGATCCCGAGGCGCTCGACGGCTCGGCTCTCGTGGAGCATCTGTCCCACCTTCTCCTCGAGGGTGAGCCTGCCGATGAGGTCGCTTATGCGCCGGTCGGCGGGAAGTTCGGGATCGAGGAAGGGGTAGGGCGCTGCCATGGGGATTGAGGGGAGGGGTGTAGCTCGCGGGTCCTGACGGGGGCCGCGGGCCATGAGGCGCCGCGGGCGGGGGTGGGGGAAGGATCGGAAATCCCCGCGGCGCCGCGCAAGGGGAGTTCTGCTCTAATTATAGACTTGAGGCGGCGGCGCGCGGGTCTAGGACCCATGCCGATGAACCAGCGCAGGGTCACCATGGCGGAGGTCGCGAGGAACGCCGGGGTCCACGTGACGACGGTCTCCCTCGCCCTCCGCAACCATCCCAGGCTCCCGGAGGCGACGCGGCGGCGGATCCAGCGCCTCGCGGTGAGGCTGGGCTACCGGCCCGACCCGGTCCTGCGCGCCCTGATCGCCTACAGGGGCCGCTCGGTGGCGCGTCGCCATGCGCCCACCCTCGCCTACGTGACGAACTGGAACACCCGCCTGGGCTGGAAGCATGTCACGGCGCACCCGGACTTCCACTCGGGGGCCCGGGCGAGGGCGGACGAGCTGGGGTACACGCTCGAGCATTTCTGGATGCGCGAGCCCGGCCTGAGCCAGGGCCGGCTGGGCGCGGTCCTCTTCGCGCGCGGGATCACCGGCCTCATCATCGCCTCCCACGGGCGCGAGATGGGCGACGCCCTGCAGTTCGACTGGCGCAACTTCAGCGCCGTGAAGATCGACTACTTCCCCCACCAGCCCCTGCTTCACAACGTCACCAACAACCAGTGCGACATCGTCCGTCTCGCGATGCAGAAGGTGCTGGGCGCCGGCTACCGCCGGATCGGATTCGTCATGCACCGCGGCTGGGACCACGCCGTCGACCACCTCTGGACGGCCGGCTACCTCTGCGAGCAGCAGCATCTTCCCGAGCGGGAGAGGCTGCCGGCCCACATCTTCCCGGGGCCGGAGCCCATCGCGCGCTGGCTCAACGAGGGCAACGCCCCCGTCGAGCCCGACTTCGAGCCCTTCAGGGAGTGGATGCAGAGGAGCCGCCCCGATGTGATCATCAGCAAGGGCTCGTTCGTGCTCCCGCTGCTGCGGAGGATGGGGCTGCGCGCGCCCCGCGACATCGCCTTTGTGGACGTCTTCCTGGAGAAGACCGACGGCGCGACGGCCGGCGTGCGCCAGAACCACGAGACCGTGGGCGCCGTCGCCGTGGAGATCCTGGCCGGACAGCTCCAGCACAACACATTCGGCGTGCCCGACATCCCGACCACGACGTTTGTGGAGGGGACCTGGTTCGACGGCGCCACGTGCCCCGCGCGGACCGAGGACCGCGGCCTGTCGGGAGCGCCGGCCGTCAAGCGGCGCACCTGAACGGCGCTAGTGCCGGTCCTGGGTCATCTCGGGCCAGTCGTCCGTCCGGAACGGGACCATCGGCAGCCCGGCCTGGTTGTACAGGGTCGCCGCCGGGTTGGATTGCCAGGCGTAGCGGACCGCCACGGGCTTTGGCACCGAGGGCGAGGAGACGATGACCGCGTCGTCGTTGAGCCTCGCATCGGCCCAGTGCCACTTTCGATCCTCCCCGGCGATCGAGAATTCCCCGGGGTCGCCGCCCTTGGAGACGAGCCCGCCGTCGGCGTTGCCGAAGCGCACCCACATCGCGCCCGGCAGGGGCTTCGCCACCAGGAGCGTCGGCCCCGCGGAGGCGACCCTTTCCCCGTAGGTGCCCGCGAGCGCGCAGAGGGCGAGGCGCTCCCCCACGACCCTCTTGTCCCTGGGGTGGATGTTGTCGGGATCGCCCGTGTCGATCGTGACGGCCAACCCCGAATTCCCGACGGACGCCGCGGTCATCGCCTGGGCCTCGCGCAGCTCGGCCCAGGTGTCGTCGCCGGGCGCGTCCTTGCGGTGCATGAACGCGGGCAGGCTGACGATGTAGAAGGGGAAGTCGCCCTGGCCGAACAGCCGGCGCCAGTCGGCGATCATGGCCGGGAGCAGCGTGCGGTACTGGTACGCCCTCTCGGCGTTCGCCTCGCCCTGGTACCAGATCGCGCCCCGGATCGCCAGCGGGGCGACCGGCTCGATCATCCCCTGGTAGAGGACGGTGGGCATCGTCGGGTAGTTCTCGTAGCCGAGCGGGAGCGGGTGGGGCGGCCGGGCGTCGACGCTCACGGCGCCCCTCCACTCGCCCGCGAGGGGGATCACCGACCTGTCACCCAGCTCGAGGCGCAGGGCCTCCGGCTTCACGAGGAACCCGCCGTCGGGCTTCACCTTGAACACCCTAAGGGTCAGCAGGTTCCTGCCGGGCCTGAGCAGGCCGCCCGCGATCCCGTAGACCCTCGGGTTCTCGACCCAGGAGCTGGCGCCCACCCATTTCCCGTTGATGTAGGCCGTGTCCATCTTCTCGATGACGCCGAGGTAGAGGGTGGCCTTCCCCGCGGGCAGCGGGTCGGGCAGGGTGAACTCCCTGCGAAACCAGCAGACGGCCGGGGTGTCGGGCACGCCGAGCTCCGCGAATCCGCCCGGCAGGCGGACGCTCTTCCACGCCGCGTCGTCGAATCCCTCCGCGGCCCAGGCGTCGCCCCTCGAGCCCGCGTCGTACTCGTCGTACCAGTGCATGATGAAGTTGCCGTACTCGGGTCCGCCGAGGGCCTTGAGCCGCATCATCTCCCTCGTGGCCTCCGAGAAATCCTTCATTCCCGCGAGGGTCTCCGGGCTCATCCACGTCTCCGCCGGGGTCCCGCCGACGCAGTCCTGGATCAGGCCTATCGGCACGTGCACGGTTTCCTGGAGCCTCCTGGCGAAGAAATAGGCCGTCGCCGAGAATCCGCCAAAGCCGTTCTTGGCGACGTTCTGCGGCGTGCACACGAGCCACTCCCCCTCGGGCGTCGCCGTCCGCGAATAAGACGGATGCTGGGCGACCGTGAAGAGCCGTATCTCCGGGTGGTTCGCCGCCTTGACCTCCTCGGCGCCGTCGCGCGCGAGGCCCAGGCCCAGGGCCATGTTGGACTGTCCGCCGCAGAGCCAGATATCGCCCACCATGACCCCGTGCAGCTCGGCCCTCTGCGGCCCCGAGATCGAGACCGTGTAGGGCCCGCCGGCGGCGGGGGGCTTGATCTGCGCCTCCCAGCGCCCGTCCGCGCCCGCCACCGCGGTAGCGCCCTGGCCGGCGAAGTCCACGCGCACCGTCTTCCCGGGCTCGGCCCATCCCCAGATCCGGTCGGGCTTGTCGCGCTGCAGGACCATGTTGTCCCCGAACATGGGACTGACGAAGGGCCGCGGCTGCGGAGCCGACTCGGCTGCGGGGCAGGGGGGCGGGAACCCGGCGAAGGCTGACGCGCCAAGTGCGGCCAGGAGGCGCGGAAAAGGGAAACGCATGGCTTCTGTTGGGGGCGGGGGTACGGCCGGCCGCCGGGCGTCGGCGACGACGGGGAACACCCAATGAATCCGGGGCGCGCGGCACAACAGAAAACAAGCCTGCGGCCGCCTCCGCGTAGGACGGACACCGACGCCGTTCTTCCGTTCAGTCCTGCGCCATTCTCAGACAGACACCGGTATTTTCGGCACGGGAAATGCACTAGGATGAACCCATGACGAGATGCATCGGCGCCGTGTTCGGCGCGGTGATTGTCCTTGTCGCCTCAACAGCGATCGCCGGAGGTGCCCGCGGCGCCGAGGCCCCCGATGACAGTCCCTTCGAGCAGCTGTGCCGGGATGCCCGGAACGGAAACGCGAAGGCCCAGTATGTCCTGGGCTGCTGCTACAACGGCGACCACGGCGTCCAGAAGGACCCCGCAAAGGCGGCGATATGGTGGGAGAGGGCGGCCGCCCAGGGACTGGCCGACGCGCAGTATTACATCGGCCTCAGCTATTACGCGGGGATCGGCGTCCCCAAGGACGCCGCCGTGGCGACAAGCTGGTGGAAGAAGGCGGCCGCACAGGACCACGCTGACGCCGAGTATTTCCTGGGAATCAGCTACAACTCGGGCGTCGGCGTGCCGCAGAGCACGAAGCTCGCGGTCTACTGGCTGCAGCGGTCCGCAAGCCGCGGCAACAGCGAGGCCGTGGAGGTTCTCCGGAGGATCGGGCCGTCGCCCGGATGACGCCCCGGCGCGGGTGAAACCAGGCCGGCACGGAGTGCGCCGCCCAGCCTAGGTCATGTACGGGCTCGCGGGGCCGGAGGCCATCGCCAAGCTCGGGCCCGACGCAAGGCCCAGATGGACGGCGGTCCCCAGCACGTGCAGGGAATGGGGCTTCAGGAGGACCTGGGCGACACCCGCCTCCGCGAGCTTCTCAGGGGTGACCGCGATGTTGTTGCCCGTCATGAGGATGACGGGCAGCCCCGGCTGGATTTCCCTCAGGCGCCGCGCGAGGACGAGGCCCGTCATCCCCGGCATGGTCTGGTCGGTCAGCACCAGGGCAAAGCGCCCGGGTGTCGCCAGTGCCATCTCGATCGCGTCCTCCGGCCGCGTCGCCGTCTCGACCTCGTAGCCGAGGCCTGTGAGGGCCAGTTGGCCCAAGGTGGTCAGAAGCTCCTCGTCGTCCACCAGCAGGATGCATTCGCCGTGACCGCGGGGCACCGTCTTCTCGCCGGCCGCGGCCTCCACCTCCTTGCCCAGGTATTCGGGGAAGTAGAGCCGGAAGATCGTGCCCTCGCCCGGCGAGCTGTAGGCGGTGATGACACCGTCGTGGGTGTCCATTATCCCGTGGACGACCGCCAGCCCGAGGCCGGTTCCCTCCCCGACGGGCTTCGTGGTGAAGAAGGGCTCGAAGATGCGTCCGAGGGTCGCCTGGTCCATCCCGCTTCCCGTGTCGCTTACCGACAGGCGCGCATAGATTCCTTGCCGCAGCCGCGGCTGCATCGCCACGAAGGCGGCGTCGACCACGCACCGGTCCAGCGTCACCTCGATGCATCCCGCCTGGTCCTTCATCGACTGCCAGGCGTTCGTCCCGAGGTTCATGACGATCTGGTGTATCTGGGTGGAGTCGGCCAGGACCGTGGGCACGTCCGACGCGAACTCGGTCCTGAACTCGATCGTCGAGGGAATTGAGGCGCGCAGCAGCTTGAGCGTCTCGCGCACGGTCGGGACCATGTCGATCGGACGCCGCTCAAACGGCTGCTGCCGGCTGAACGTGAGGATCTGGCGGACCAGGTCCGTGGCGCGGCCCGTGGCCAGGCGCACGGCCCTCAGGTGCTCGCTCGCCTCCGCGTTGTCCGGCACCTCGAGCTCCGCGAGCTCGGTGTAGCCGTTGATGATCGTGAGGATGTTGTTGAAGTCATGGGCGATGCCGCCGGCGAGCGTGCCGATGGCGTCCATCTTCTGGGATTGGCGAAGCTGGTCCTCCAGCCGCTTCCTCCCGGAGACATCCTGGGCCACGGCGATGACGTAGTCCGCCGGTTCGCCCTGCCTCCACATCGCCGAGACGGTCATGTTCACCCAGATGACGGATCCGTCCTTGCGCAGGAACTGCCCCTCGCGGGTGGACTCGCGGACCTCGCCGGACCGCAGGCGCCTCATCTTCTCAAGTTGGACGTCATTATCCCGGGGTGCGAGGATTGCGGACATCGAGAGCCCCTCCATCTCCTCTCGGGTGCGCCCCATCATCTCGCAGAAATGCTGGTTGATCTGCGCGAACCGGCCCGTCGCGACGTCGATCTGCGCGACGCCGACCGCGGCCTGCTCGAACATGGCCTTGAAGCGCCGCTCGCTCGCCCCCAGCAGGGAAAGGGAGCGGTTCAGCTCGTCGGTGCGAAGCGCGACCTTGGACTCCAGCTGGCTGTTCTGCGCCTGGAGTTCCTTCTGGCGCGCGCGCAGGCTGCGCGCCTTCCAGCCGTACACGCGGTACACTACGAAGGGGATCAGGATGGCAACGAGCGCATAGAACCAGAGCCTCCTGTAGAACGGCGGCATCAGCTCGATCCCAAAGGCGGCGCCCGTGGTGTTCCAGACACCGTCCTCATTGGCCGCCTGGACGCGGAAGGAGTACGAGCCGGGCTTCAGGTGGTCGTAGGTGGCGGTCCTCCCGTTGCCGGCTTCGATCCAATTCTCGTCGGAGTGCTCGAGCTGGTAGCGCACCCGCACCCTGCCCGGGGCGAGAAGGCTGATCGCCGAGAAGTAGAATTTTATGCCACGGTCCCCGGCCTGGGCCTTGGCGCCCACCGGGTTCGTGTAGTCCCGCCCAGCGATGGCGACCCTGCCGATCGTGACGGTGGGCGGCACGCGGTTGCGGAAATAGTTCACCGGGTCCACCATGATGACGCCGTGCGGGCTCGGAAACCAGACGAGGCCGTCGGTGCTCTTGCACCCCTGGTACGCCTGATTGCCCCGGTCCACGAACTTGACCGACTCGGCGCCCTCGAAGGTCTCGCAGTCGACCCGCTTTGTCCTGCCCGCGGCAAGGTCATTCACGCTCTTGCGGGTTACCCGCTGCAGCCCCCTCCCTGAATCCAGCCACACGTTTCCCTGGTCGTCCGGGACGACCGCATACACCCGGTCGTCGCTGAGGCCCTCGGCCTCGCCGATCAGCGTCAGCGCGTCGTCGTGGACCCGCAGGATGCCCCATGTCGTCGTGGCCCAGATGTCGCCCTGGTCGTCTTCCGCGATGCTGTCGACCTGGTTCGTCATGAGCCCGTCCCGCGATGTCCATTGCCGCAGGTTTCCATCCTTGACCCTCGCGATGCCGTGGTTTGTGCCCACCCAGACGGTCCCATCGCGCGCGGCGAACACCGAGAAGATCCAGTCGAAGGCGGTGGGTTCCCCGTTGAAGCGATAGGGCTGCAGCTTTCCACCCACGATCCTCATGAGACGCGGCCCCAGGCTGACGATGACACTGGTGCGATCCTCGCCAAAGGCCTCCACATGTCCGTCGATCGGGTACGATACCGCAGGGGGACTGCCCGAGAGCACGGCCATGCTTTTCGAGAATCCGGAGAGATAGAGGTCGCCGTTCCGCGCCTCGAACACCCAGCGCAGGTTGCCCTCGGGCAGGATGGTTGAATTCTGGAAGTTGGTGGCGACTCGCCCGTCGATGTGGGAGGCCCCGATCTCGGTGGCCACCCACAGTCCGCCCTTTGCGGAGGCCGACACGGAGCGCGTGGGGCCGTCCGGGAGACCCTCCTTGGACGAGTATATGGGAAACCTGACGTCCGTCACCTGGCTGAGGCCCTCGTTCGTGCCCGCCCACACGCTCCCCTCGGCGTCCTCGTAGAGCGCCGTGACGGCGTCGCCCCCGAGACCGTCGCTCTTGCGGAGCATGGAGAGCTTTCCGTCCCTGTAACGCCCGAGGCCCAGCGTGTCGGTGCCGGCCCACAGGAGGCCGTGGTCGTCGACCAGGAGCGTGGTCACGCGCGAGGAGGCGAGCAGGATCTCTTTCCTCCGGAATCCTGAGTCGTAGTGGTACAGTCCGTTGGAGGTCGCGACCCACACGTCGCCGCCCGCGTCCGTGATGGCACCCAGGACGTTGGTCGTCCTCAGGTCCGGGTCGGGAAAGGGCGCGGTCGTCCCGGCCTGCTCGACCCAAAGGCCGCCCCCCATTGTCCCTATCCAGACCCTCCCGGCCGGATTCTCCGAAAGGCTTGAGACCGGCGTCGCCTTGCCGAGCGAAACCGCGCCCACGGGCTTGCCGTCCACCAGGTGCTCGACGCCGTCCATCGAGGCCGTCCACACGGAGCCGTCGCTGGCGACCATGACCGCGTTGGAGGGGGAGCTTTGGGCCCCCCCTGGGAGGGCGTCCGTCAGCGTGAGCTTCTGCCCGTCGAAGGTCCCGAACCCGCCTGTTGAAAAGGAGAGCCAGAGCCTTCCGTCGGCCCCGACGGATACGCTGTCGACCGCCCGCTCCTGGTTCCCGGCCTTCGCGATCGGAAAGGCCCTGAACTCGGTCCCGTCAAACCGGATGAGCCCGTTCTGGGTGCCCAGCCAGAGGTAGCCGTCGCGCCCCTGCGCGATGCAGTTGATCTTGCCGCGCCTGAGGCCGTCGGCGTCGGACCAGCTCCTGCAGTTGTACTGGAAGACGGATTGGGTGGGGTTGAGCGCATGAAGCGCGGCGCACGGCGCCAGGCTCAGGATCGACCAGGCCAGGGCCCGGATTTTCCCCGTCATTGCGAGCCGTGCGCCTCCAGCGCGAAGCCGACCACGCTGCCTTGCCGCACCGTGCTCGCCCTCCCGGGTACTGGACGTTTTCTTTTCGGACGCAGCCATGAAGGCAACCTAGCTGTCCGAGTGTAGCGGAAAGGTACGGGTGATTCATATAGGGTGTCCAAGGTATGGACGCGGGGGGGGGCCCATTGCCGGCGCCCGTTTAGCCGGCTGTTCATCAACGTATTGCTCCGGAGCCCGTGGGCCGCGTTCTCCACCGTCGCTCTTGGCCCGGAGGCCGCTCCCAAGTGCGACAACGAAACGCCGCACGAATCACTCCGTGCGGCGTTCTGAATCCTAGAATACGGAATCCCGGGTCAGCGGTAGTCCTCGCCGGTGTTCGCGTTGATGATCTTGAAATTCTCGATGTGGTAGTTCGGGTCGGCGCGGAACGCCAGCTGCACCCCGAAGCTCTTCTCCATACGCACGAGCAGGTCGGCGTCCTCGCTGCGCAGGCGCTCGAGCACGGCGGGGTGCACGAGGACGCGAAGCGAGTAGACCTTCCCGTCCTTGCGGGCCTGGAGGCGCCGGACGACCGAGGAGAGGCGCCGCTGGAGCTCGACCGACATGGTGGTGTCGGACTTGACGATGCCGCGGCCGCGGCAGTACGGGCAGTCGGTGTAGAGGTTGGAGGACAGCGACTCCTGCTGGCGCTGGCGGGTCATCTGCATGATCCCGAGCTGCGAGATCGGCAGGATGTGGTTCTTCGCCTTGTCGCCCGCCATGAGCTCCACCATCTTCTCGTAGACGGCGTTGCGATGGCGCCTCTCCTTCATGTCGATGAAGTCGAGGATGATGAGGCCGCCGAGGTTGCGCAGCTTGATCTGGCGCGCGGACTCCTGCGCGGCCTCGAGGTTCACCGCGTAGAGCGTGTTCTTCTCCTCGCCCGAGCGGTTCTTGTGGGAGCCCGTGTTGACGTCGATGGCGATCAGGGCCTCGGTCTCGTCGATGACGATCTCGCCGCCGCTCGGCAGGGGCACCTTGCGCTGGCCCGTCTGCTCGATCTGGCGCTCGATGTTGAAGCGCTCGAAGATCGGTATGCTGTCCTGGTAGAAGGCGATCTTCGAGCGCGAGCGCTTGGAGATGAGGCCGACGAGGTCCTGGGTCCGGTCGTAGTCCGCCTTGTTGTCGATGAGGACGCGGTCCACGTCCTCGGTCAGGAAGTCGCGCACGGTGCGCTCAACCAGGTCGGGCTCCATGTACAGGTTGCAGGGCGAGCGGTCGTTCTGCATCTTGCGGCTGATCTCCTCCCACTTCTTCAGGAGCAGGTGGAGGTCGCGCACGAAGTACCGGGGCTTCTTGCCCTCTCCGGCCGTGCGCACGATGACGCCCATCCCCTCGGGGATCGTGAGTTCGTTGATCAGCTGCTTCAGGCGCTTGCGCTCCTGGATGTCCTCGATCTTGCGGGAGATGCCGCAGCCGTCGCTGTAGGGCGTGAGGATGAGGTACCGTCCCGGTATGGAGAGGTTGGTCGTGGTGCGCGGGCCCTTGGTGCCGATAGGCCCCTTCGTCACCTGGATCACGATGTCGGAGCCCGGGGGGTAGAGGCCGGGGATGTCCTTGACGGTCACCTCGCCCTTCGGGCTCTGGTCGCGCTTCTTGTTGACGCGGACCACCTCGACCGAGGAGTCGGTGGCGGCGGGGAGCATGTCCCAGTAGTGCAGGAAGGCGTTCTTGGCGTAGCCGATGTCGACGAATGCGGCCTTCAGGCCGGGGTCGAGGTTCTTGATCCTTCCCTTGTAGATGCCGCCGACCATGCGGTCGTCGGACTCGCGCTCGATCTCATACTTCTCGAGCCGGCCGTCGACGAGGAGCGCGACGCGCTTCTCGAGGGGCTCTGAGTTGATGATGAGCTCGCGGTAGGAGCCCTTCTCCTTCTTGAACGCCGCGACTATCTTCTGGAGAAGCGGCCTCTGCTGGGCGCGCTCGGAGGCGCCGGCCTTGAGTTCTCCCGCGCTTAGGGAAGCGACCTCGCGCTGGATCGGCGGGCTGGCGAGCTCGGCGTCATACTTGTGAGCGACGTCCTGCGTGACGTCGGGGTTGGGCTGGGATGTTTCGCTCATGGGGGGACCTGTCTTGGTTGGATTCGGGGTCCCTCCGGGCGCGGGTTGCGGCGCAGGAAATTCCGGCAGGGCGGTCGTTATCGCGGGTCGGACGCATGGTCATGCGAAGTCCTTCCGGAAGCGATAGACGCTCTGGACCAGTCCTTGCAACAAGCAGCAACTGAGCACGAAGGTGCCACCGTAGCTAATAAAGGGAAGCGGTATGCCCGTTATGGGCACGAGCCCGATGGTCATGGCGATGTTTACGAACACATGCACCAGGAACAGCACGGTGACGCCGAGGGCGATCAGGGTGCCGAAGCGGTCCCGTGAGAGACCGGCGATGCGGATGCCGTTGAACAGCAGCAGACCAAACAGGCTGAGAACCGTAATGCTTCCCAGAAATCCTTTTTCCTCGGCGATGACCGAGAATATGAAGTCGTTGTGCGCCACGGCCCTCGGCAGGTAGCCGAGGCGCGCCTGCGTGCCCTCGGTCCAGCCCTTGCCCGTGAGGCCCCCGCTTCCGACAGAGATCATGGACTGGCGCTCATTCCAGCCGATGCCCATCGGGTCGACCTTGTCCGGGTCGACGAAGGAGAGGATGCGCTCGCGCTCGTAGTCATGGAGGGGGAACCAGCTCTGCTTCTGGTAGGCTCCCCGCTCGGTGCGGAACCTGTTGGCATAGGCCAGGTTGTCGTTCTTGTACACGCTCGCCCGGGCGTCCACGTACCGCTCGTAGCGCCACGTGTCCAGGGCCACCAGGCCGACGATGAGGAGAAAGGCCGTCAGCGCGCCGGCGAAAAAACGCCCGGAAAGCCGCGACACGTAGAGCATGGAGAACACCATCGGGGGGAGCACAATCGCGGACTTCAGGTCCGGTTGTAGCAGAATCAAGAGCACGGGGGCACCCACCGCAAGGGCCAATTTCCCGAGGACGCCGAGCGACTGGCGCACCGTGCCTATTTCGCTGCGCACGAGGAGGCTGGCCGTGATGAGGAGGACGGCGACGACCGCCATGTCCGAGGGCTGGAACTGGAAGGAGCCGAGGCGAAGCCATCGGCGGGAACCGAAGACCTCCGTGCCGATCCCCGGCACGAGGACGAGGACCAGGGGGACGATGCAGGCGGCGTACACCCAGTGCGCGAAGCCGAGCCAGACCTGGTAGTCGATCAGGGAGACCGTGACGTAGACCCCGGCCCCCAGGAGGAGCCAGACCACCTGGTGTATCCAGTCGCGGCCCTGCAGGGGCAGCTGGGCGGAGTAGATGAAGGCGATGCCGAAAGCGCCCAGGCCCGCCATGGCGATCGGCGTCCACGGGTCCCACCGTTCCCGGGTGGTCGTCTTGAAGACGCTGAAGCTGTCGACGGGAAGGCGGAGGTTCAACGCGCTCCTGCGTTTGCAGTCATCGCGTGGCGGCGGGCGTGCACGATTTTCACGATGTTGTGGTCCTCTCTCTTTGCATGCTTTCTCGCGGCGAGTCGACTGTTCTCGTCGCGGTGTAGGGGGTGGGATCCGGCCCCGAGTCGAGGGTCCGCACCGTCTTGTACTGGGCCACGCCGAGGCAGACCCAGAACACCACGGCCCCCATGGGGCCCTCGAGGACCACCCCGAAGCAGGCGCTTGCACCCACGGTGATGACGACGCTCCACCAGGCCATGCTCTCGATGTCGGCCGCGCGGAACGCCCTGAACGCCGAGCGCGCTATCATCGAGGCGGCCACGAGGAACAGGCCCAGCCCCACGAAGCCCAGCCTCCCAAGGTTCGTGACGATGATGGAGTGGGGGCTCCTCGTGTTGAACTCCTCCTCGACCGAGAGCCAGTTGTAGTCCGCGAGGAAGCGGGCCGCGAGGTCGTGGCCGAAGCCGAGGCCGAAGAGGGGGCTCGTCGCGACGGTCTCGTCGTAGACCGCCCGCCACCAGACCCGCCGGAACTCGTTGTTGTCGGTCGTGCCCGCGCTGCTCGAGTTGCGGTAGGCATGGCTGCCGCCCCAGTCGACGAGGGAGACCGCCCGCTCGTACATCTCGAAGCTCTTGGTCTCGATGAGCGGCTTCCCGAGCGACAGCTCAACGGGAAGCGAGACCGCGATCCCGACGACGACGACGGCGACCTGGAAGCCGAGCAGCCTGAACCGGCGGGCGAACATCCAGGCGAGGGTCGTCACGGCCGCCGCGACCAGGGCGGCGCGGGGCGATTCCTCGGCCCCGACCAGGAGGAGCGAGACCGCCGAGGGAACAAGCCACCACCGGTTGCGGCTGAGCTCATACCGCGACCAGAGCCAGAAGCTCCCGCAGGCGAGCGACGCCGAAAGCAGGTCGCTCTTGTAGTAGACGAGCGGGATCCCGTTCCACGTGAGGTGCTGGCCGTAGAAGCCGGGCGCGGCCTTGTCGATGATGTCGGCCGCGGGAAGCGCCAGGAAAGCCGTGGTGAGCGTGACGCCGAGCAGGCGCTCCGACGACGGGTCGCGGCAGAGGTACTGGCTCAGGAAGAAGAAGACGGCGTAGTAGACGAGGGCGTAGTCGCGCAGCGCCATGACACCGTAGTCCCTCATGTCCATGGGCAGCCTCGCGGAGGCGTACGCGGCCCAGACGAGGATCGAGAGGTTCACGCCGTTGAAGGCGATCACGGACGTCTTCGACATGGCCGCCCGGATGCCGAGGCCCAGGGTGCACGCGAAGAGCGCCGCCTCCGCCGGCAGGAGGGGGATGCTGGGGGTGAGCTGCAGCTGCGCGAAGCCCCGGCTTCCGACGATGTAGCCGAAGAGGATCGCCGACAGGATCCAGGCCTCGGGGCGCGAGCCGCCCCGCCACTCGACCGCAATCCAAAGGACCGCGACGGCGACCATCGAGGCCAGGCCGTAGCTCTCGTCCGCGATGCTGTTTGCGGCGAAGACGGCCAGGAGGGCCCCGATCGAGCCCGCGATGAGGAGCCGAAGCCTGGGATTCATCGAAATGGTCCCCCTCCCTTTTCGATGCGGGAGCGGCACTCCTGCTCGACCCGCTGCGCCGTCCAAAAGTCCAGGCACTCCATCGGCCTCGCCAGATTCACGCACCCGGCCAGCCTCTCCTGGATCCTCTCGCACGGGCAGCAGCTTAGGTTTGGGTGCCGGAGCACACTCCACCTGTCGCGGTTCCAGCAGGGGTCCCAGCCCCGCGCGGACGGGCCGGTCACGGCGACGCCCGGGCACCCCAGGGCGCTGGCGAGGTGCATCGGCCCGGAGTTGTTTCCGAGGAACAGGTCCGCCCCCGCGACCCACTCTGCGAGCTCGGATATCGAGCTGACGGGGGCGTCCAGGGCGCCGGGCGGCGGCGGCCCGCCCCCGGCGCCGTGCGATATCCAAACCACCTCGAAGTCCCGGGAGAGCGAGGTCGCGACCGACGCGAAGCGGACCGTGGGCCACTTGTTGAGGGCCGAGCTGGCCCCGGCGTGGACGACGACGCGGCGGCGCCTGCCGGCCGGTCTGGGCCCGCCGGGCAGGAGGTGCCGCAGGTCGGGCGCGGGTGGCTCATCCGTCCATCCGGATCCGCTGCCCGCCGCGCGCGCGAGCGCGCGGGCCGAGTTCCAGTTCCAGGTCGCCGGCCGCCCGTCCGCGGGGATCGGCACCTCCTCGGTGAGCGAGCCCGCGAGCCGCGCCGGCTCAAGCTTCGCTCCCACGCGGATGCCCGCGCCGCTCAGCCCGGCCAGCGCGTGGGCCGCGGTTCCCTGGTCGAAGGGGACAAGGCATGCGCCCGGGCGCCTGTTCCTCACGCGCCAGAGCCAGCGGGCGAAGGCCCACGGCCGCCTGTAGGACGTGCTGAAGGCCCGCCCCTCGCAGGCGACGATCTCCTCCGGCGCGAGCGGGCCCCGGTAGAGCTCGGCCTCGCGGGGCGTCGTCAGGAGCGTGATCCTGGACTTGGGGAACCGCCTGCGGATCTCCTGGTACGCGGGAAGAAAGACGATGCTGTCGCCCAGGTTGTTGAACTTGAACAGCAGGATGTTCATGTCGGCGCGCCCGCGGCCTCGTGGCTTCGGAGCGTGCGCGCCGTCGCCCAGAGCACGGGGGGAAGGAGGAAAAGCATCATCGCCGCGGATCCCGCCTCGAGGACCCCGTCGACGGTGCCCTTCCCAAATCCCCAGAAGAGCCCGAGGCTCGAGAGCACGAGGCCCGGGGTGGCCGCCCAAGCCAGCCGGCGGAGCTGGCCAACCCCGATCAGGTAGTAGATGAGCGGCTGGACGGCCATCTGCAGCACGCTCCACGCCGCGGTCAGCGCCGTCAGCCCCCGGTCCGCGGCCCCCGAGGCCGCGCCGACCCAGAGCCTCAGGAGGAACGGCGCCTGCCAGGCGACGCCGGCAAGTCCCGCCGAGAGGAGGGCGAGTGCGCCAATCGTGCGCCAGAATGTCCGGCTCACCCAGGGATGGTCGCTGCGGGCATGGGCCTCCGTGTACGCGGGCCAGACGGGGGAGAGAAGGAGCAGCTGCCCCTGCTGGAACGGGCTGAAGAGCCGGATGAGGAGGGTGTAGCCTGTCACCGCCGACGAGCCCGCCGCGACCGAGATGGCGATGGCGGGTGCGGACTGCACGAACGCGAACCCGATCTGGGGCAGGGCGAAGAGGAGGCTCGAGTGGAGCATCGTCCGCAGCTCCGAGACGGGCGCCAGCCTCGACGGCAGGTGCCCCCATCCGAGGAGCCTCAGCAGGTGGGCGAAGAGGCCCGCGCCCTGGATGACCGGGACGGCGAGGCTGGCCGCGACGAACCAGAGGAAGCCCCACCGGCCATAGGCTGCCGCGGCGACGAGCGCGAGCGAGAGCGCGCTGCCGGTGGCGATCCAGCCCGCGTGTATCCATCCCCTCTGCGCGGCGGCCGCGAGGCGGGCCACCGCGTTGAAGGGAAGGCCGGCGACAAAGGCCGCGAGTGCGACCGCGAGGGCCGCGCCCGCCTGGGCGCGAAGGCCCGCATCGTGAACGTGGAGGATGTCCGCCCAGGGCAGGAGGAAGGCGAGGGGAAGCCCGACGGCGAGGAGTGCCGCCCCGAGGGCGCACAGGATCGCGGCGCCGGTCCAGAACACGCGCTTCATGGCCTCCATGTCGTCCGTCCCGTAGGAGCGCGCCATCGTGTGCTGCATCCCCACGCCCAGGCCGAAGTCGACGTAGTTGAGGATCACCCCGATGCTCACGAGCGTGACCCAGAACCCGTACGCCTCTGCGCCGAGGTAGTGGAGCGCGATCGGAACCTGCACCAGCGTGCAGACGACGGAGAACGCCTTCGCGCCGGCGGACGCGGCGACGGTCTGCCGGATCGCCCGGTCACGGCGAAGGACGGTGTCTGAGGTCGGGGCGGGCACGCCGGCCTACGGTTGGGCCGATGCCGGCAGGTGACAACACTTCGCGAAGGACGCCCCGGGGGCCGCCCGAGGGGCGAGGCGGCCCCAATTTCGCTTGGCGAAACTCCAAGAGAGTCTGGAATGGCCCCATGCGCGTTAAGCTGGCCCTTTCGGCCCTGTGCGAAAACCCCGGCCGTCGCACGGGGCTGAGCACGCTGTTCCCGGAGTTTGTCGCGCACGCGAGGCGGCTCTTCCCGGACGTGTCGTGGCTCGTGTTCGCGGGGAGGGACGCGCCCTGGCCCGGCAGCGACGCCTGCGTCGAGGTCTGCAGGGACTTTGCGTCCAACGAGAGGCCCCTGCGAAGGCTCCTCGACGATCACCTCAAGGTCGCTCCCGAGGCGCGCAGGCGGGGCGCCGCGGCGCTCCTGACAGTGGGGTTCTTCCCCCTGAGGCCCGCCGGACTGCCGGTCGCGATGCACGTCTTCACGGTCAACCACCTGCGCGCGGGCGGCGGCCTTCGGTCCGTCTACCGGAGCCGGGCGGTGGCGCTCGGCCTCGAGAGGGCCGCGCTGGTCATCGCGAACTCGGCCTGGACGAGGGACCAGCTCGGGCCGGCCGCCGCCCCCGTCATCGTGAGCCCCGAGGGCATCCGCCACGACGTGTTCAAGCCGGAGGGGCCGGCGGGCGCGCCCGGGATCGGGGGCCGCTACCTCCTCTGGGCCTCAAACTTCTACCGCTACAAGCGCTTTGAGCTCGTCCTCGCGGCGTACGCGGGCCTGGCGCCCGCCGTGCGCTCCGAATTCCCGCTCGTGGCCGTCGGCGGCGACTGGGACGGCGGACTGGCCCGCGCGAAGGCGGAGGCCGCGAGGCTCGGCGTCGCGGCGGACGTGCGGTTCCTGGGATGGGTCGGCGACGACGCGCTGCCGGCCCTCTACCGGGGGGCGTGCGCGCACGTCCTCTCGACGTCCGAGGAGACCTTCGGGCGCAGCGTCCTCGAGGCGATGGCCTGTGGCTGCCTGAACGTCGTCCAGGACCTGCCGGTCCTGCGCGAGGTCGCGGGCGGGACCGCCCTCTATGTCGACTTCGCCGACACCGCGGCCGCCTCGAGGGTGCTGGAGCAGGCGTGCGCGGGCGCGGCCGGCAGGGCGCAGCTGACCGCGGCCGGGGTCGAGCGGTCGCTGGCGTTCAGCTTCGAGCGTGTCGCCCGCGAGAGGGTCGGCGCGATCCTCTCGAGGATCGGCGCGCCGCAGCCATGAGCGCGCGGGCAAAGTGGAGGAACCGGGCCCCTGCGATCGCCTGCGCGGCGGCGGGTTTTGCCCTGTTCCAATTCTGGGGAAACGCCACGCATGGCTACATCGCCACGAACTCGCTCTTCTACTGGTGGGGCTTCCAGTGGGTGAACGCGGATTCCGAGACCCAGCACGCGTGGCTGATCCTCGCGCTCAGCCTTTTCCTCCTCTGGAGGAACCTGCGGCGTGACGTGACCCCGGACGCGGGGGTCCCGCTCCGGGCCGCGGGGGCCCTCGCCGGCGGCCTCGCGCTCCACGCGGCCGGCTACGTGGCGCAGCAGCCGAGGATCTCCGTCGTGGCCCTGCTCCTCTATGCGTGGGGTGTGCTGGCGCTCGGCGGCGGGCGGCGGTGGGCCCGGGCCTCGGCGTTCCCGGTCGCCTTCATGGTCTTCGCGATCCCGGTCAGCGCGCTCGATACGGTCGGCTTCTGGCTCCAGATGGGGGTGGTCAGGGCCGGCGAGCGGATCGCCCACATGGTTGGGATAGGCGTGGTGCGAAACGGCACGCAGCTCTTCTCCCCCGACGGCCGCTACCAGTACGACGTCGTCGCGGCCTGCTCGGGCATCCGCTCGCTGATGGCGCTCACGGCCCTCTCGCTGTTCGTCGGCTACGTGTGGTTCAGGCCCGCGTGGCTGAGGGCCGCGATGCTCCTGCTGAGCGTCCCGCTGGTCTACCTGGGCAACGTCGTCAGGATCTCGTCGATCGTCCTGGCGGCGCAGTGGGGGGGCCAGGCCTGGGGCGACCGGGTCCACGACGTGATGGGATTCGGGACCTTCATCATCGTCGTGGGCGGCGTCATCGCCGTCGCCGAGTTCATCGCCGGCCGCAGGCCCGCCTGGGCCGCGGGCGACCCCCCGCCCGCCGCGCCGCCCCGATCCGGTGCCGGCGCCGGCCCCGGCTCCGTCCCGGTGGCGGCGGCCGTCCTCCTGGGCGCCCTGGGCGTGGCCCTGTTCCTGTCCCACCGCTCGTCGCTCCCCCTTAACGAGCGGCCGGGCGTCCTGCTGGCGGCGGACGGCGCTAACCCCACCGAGCTCCCCACCTACCTCGGCTCGGAATGGATGGGGCACCGCGTCGAGCCGGATGCGATCGAGCGCGAGATCCTCCCTCCCGACACGGGATTCTCGAGGAAGCTCTACGTGGACCTGGCCGACCCGGCCAAGCGGGTCCTGCTCTCGATCGTGCTCAACGGGCGCGACCGGACGTCGATCCATCGCCCCGAGCTCTGCCTGGTCGGCCAGGGGTGGTCGATCGACCGGTCGTCGACCCGCCGGTTTGCGTATCCGTCGAACCCGGACGCGGGCTTCGAGGCCACGGTCCTCGACGTGCACCGCGAGGTCGCCGACTCGAGGGGGAGGAGGTCCGTGCCGAACCTCATCGTCTACTGGTTCGTCGGGGACGACCGAGTCGTGCCCACGCAGGTCGAGAGGATGGTCTATGACGCGTGGAACAGGGTCGCGCGCGGGCGGGCCCCGCGCTGGGCGTACGTGTTCCTCCAGACGGGCGCGGAGGACGGGAGGGACGCGGGGCTGGCCCGGGTCCAGGCGATCCTCTCCGAGGCGCTGCCCTCGTTCCAGCCGCCCGCCCGAGGGCACTAGGCGCGGGCCTCAGATGCTGGTGACGCGCAGGGAGACCGGCTGCGTCGAGAAAGCCAGGTACTCGTAGGCGACCCCGTGCTCGCGCACGAAGTCCTGCCACGCCGCGTACTCGCCGATCCTCCAGCCCCGGTACCCGAAGTACTCGTCGAAGACCAGGACCGTGCCGACCTGGATGCGCGGGCCGATGAGGCCGAGGACCGTCTTTGCGGCCTCGTGGGTGTCGCAGTCGATGTGGACAAAGGAGAAGGCGAGCGGGTTCTCGGAGAGGAACCGCGGGAGGGTCTCCTCGAATCGCCCCGTGACGAGCCGCACGTTCGGCTCCACGCTCGGGGGCTTCCCCTTCAGGTCGAAGGCCCCCTTTGTCTCCGTCCAGCCGGCCCAGTCCTCCTGCAGTCCCTCGAAGCTGTCGAAGCCGTAGATCACGGACGGCCGGATCCGGCCCGCGATGTGGTTGATCGAGCGGCCCTTCCACACCCCGAATTCGGCGAACAGGCCGTTTCGCCCGGACACCCTGACCGCGTGGTCCCACAGGTCCTTCCTGTCCCCGAACTGCAGCGCCCGGGGCATCTTCGACTCGACGTAGTCCGCGCACTCCCCGGCCGTCCTCCTCTCCAGCTCGCGGATGACCGTGGTCGAGGGGATCCTGTCGGCCACGTATTGGGAGAGCGGCACGCCGACCCTGTCGAGCAATCGCCGGGCGCATCTCTTCAGGAATCGGGTCATGGGCTCTGGGGCCGCGGAGGGGCGGGTCGGGCGACTCTCCGGGGGCGTGCCAGAGTGGAGGCGCCCCGCCCGGTATGCAATCCCTATAGTGCGCCGGGACGGTGACTTACAGCTCGAACGGGGTGGGCGTCCCTCCCGGGGAAAGAGTCTTGAGATTTGCGGTTCCGGCTCCATCTTATGCCAACCTAATTCTTGGCCTTAGACACCGTAGCCGAACTCGTATCAAACCAGCCTGGCGGACTCACTGACGCGGCATTCCCCATCTTCCTCTTTTTCGGGGGACTGGTGGGGTTCATCATAGTCTGGATCGTGACGCGGTCCACGCGGCGCGTGGCCCACGAGCAGGCGACGGAGCTGATCGAGGTGGCGCGCCGCGAGGCGGCCGTCGCGGCCGGCGAGCTGAGGCAGAGGGCCGAGGCGGAGATCCAGGACAAGCGCTCCGAGCTCAACCGGGAGTTCGACAGGCGCGAGATTGAGTCGGACGTCAGGCTGCGCGAGATAAAGGCCCATGAGGAGTCGCTCGCGCTCCTCGACTTCCAGCTGGAGCAGCGCCAGGAGCGGCTTAACCGCGAGAGCTCCGCGATACGCCAGGCGCGCGACGCGATCCGCGACCTCTCCAAGAACGTGCGCAAGCGGCTCGAGGGCGTGTCGCAGCTCGACGCCGAGGAGGTGCGCAAGCAGCTGCGGGAGGAGGTGCAGCTCGAGTGCCAGGACGAGCTGCGCGCGCTGCGCCGGGAGACGCTCGAGAAATCCGAGCAGGAGATCCAGACCCAGGCGCGCCGGATACTCATCGCCTCGATGCAGAGGCTCGCCAGCAAGTCCAACACCGACCTCACCACGTCGCTCGTCCACCTTCCGAGCGAGGACATGAAGGGCAGGCTGATCGGCAGGGAGGGGCGCAACATCAAGTCGTTCGAGGCGGCTACGGGCGTGACGCTCCAGATCGACGAGTCGCCCCAGCTCGTGCTCCTCTCGTCGTTCGACCCCGTGAGGCGCGAGGTGGCCCGCAACGCGCTCGAGGCCCTCGTCAAGGACGGGCGCATCCACCCGGCGAGCATCGAGGAGTTCGTGAAGCGGGCCCAGGACGAGATCGACCTGTCGACGACGCAGTCCGGCGAGGACGCCGTCAACAAGCTCAACATCAACGGGCTCCACTCCGAGATCATCAAGCTCCTCGGGAAGCTCAAGTACCGCTTCTCCTACAACCAGAACGTGCTCGACCACTCGGTCGAGACGGCGTTCCTCGCCTCGCTGATCGCGAGCGAGATCGGGCTCGACCCCAACCTGGCCAAGCGCGCCGGGCTCCTGCACGACATCGGCAAGGCCGTGTCCGGCGAGCTCGAGGGAAGCCACGCGGGCATCGGGGCCGAGTTCATCAAGCGCCACGGCGAGACGCCCATCGTTGTCAACGCGGTCGCGGCCCACCACGAGGAGGTGAAGCCGGAGACCATCTACGCCGGGATCGTCATCCTCGCCGACACGATCTCCGCGACCCGCCCCGGCGCGCGCGCCGAGTCGATGGAGAACTACATCCAGAGGCTCAAGCGGCTGGAGGAGCTCGCGATGTCGATCGCGGGCGTGCAGCAGGCGTTCGCCATCCAGGCCGGAAGGGAGATACGCGTCGTCGTGTCGCCGCAGGAGGTCACGGACGACCGGGCCCGGGACATCGCGAAGGAGCTCAGGCGGCGCATAGAGGCGGACCTGCAGTACCCGAGCACCATCAAGGTCACCGTGATCCGCGAGGCGCGGTACACGGAGACGGCGACCTGACCCGCGCGCCATGGAGGCCCACCTGATCGAGATGCTCGGGATGCTGCTGCGGTGGCTGCACGTCATCGCCGGCATAGCCTGGGTGGGCTCCTCGTTCTACTTTGTCTGGCTGGACGACAGCCTCGACCCGCCGGCCCCCGACTCGGAGGCCGCGAGGAAGGGCGTCTCCGGCGAGCTCTGGGCGGTCCACGGCGGGGGGTTCTACAACCCCCAGAAATACGCGGTCGCGCCGGCCTCGCTCCCGGAGAAGCTGCACTGGTTCAAGTGGGAGGCCTACGTGACCTGGATGTCGGGCACGGCGCTGCTCGTCCTCGTCTACTGGATGAGGGCCCAGGCGATGATGGTCGACCCGTCCGTCGCCAGCCTCACCTCGGCGCAGGCCGTGGGGATAGGGGCCGCGAGCATGGTCGTGTCGTGGGTCGTATACGACCTGCTGTGCCGCTCCCCGCTCGGCAGGCACAACCGGGTCCTCGCCGTGGTCGTCTTCGCCCTCCTGACGCTCCTCGGATGGGAGCTGTCGCGCACCCTCGGCGGCAGAGCCGCCTACATCCACGTGGGCACGTCCATCGGGACGATCATGGCCGCGAACGTGTTCTTCGTGATCATCCCCGGCCAGAGGCGGATGGTGGCGGCCATGCGGGCGGGCCTGAAGCCGAACCCGGCCGACGGGGCGCGCGGCAAGCAGCGCAGCGTCCACAACAACTACTTCACGCTGCCGGTCGTGTTCATCATGATCAGCAACCACTAC
>CAZDZL010000027.1:0-47953 GCA_964509885.1 uncultured Opitutaceae bacterium
CGGCGATGTCCGCGATCGTCACGTCCTCGGTCTCGCCGGAGCGGTGGGAGATGACAACCGTGTAGCTGGCCTCCTTGGCCATCTCGATCGCGTCGAGCGTCTCGGTGAGGGTCCCGATCTGGTTCACCTTGACCAGGATCGAGTTGGCGGTCCCCGTGTCGATGCCCCGCTTCAGGAACTCGGTGTTTGTCACGAAGAGGTCGTCGCCCACGAGCTGGATTTTGTCGCCGATCGCGTCCGTGAGCTTCTTCCAGGTGTCCCAGTCGTTCTCGGAGCAGCCGTCCTCGATCGAGATGATCGGGTACTTCGCGGCCAGCTCCTTGTAGAAGGCGACGATCTGGTCGCCGCTCAGGGCCTTGCCGCTCGATTTCTTGAAGACGTAGCTCTTCTTCTCCTTCACGTAGAACTCGGAGGCCGCCACGTCGAGGGCGAGCGAGATGTCCTTGCCGAGCTTGTAGCCCGCCTGCTTGACGGCCAGGCAGATGGCGTCGAGCGCGGCCTCGGTCGACTCGAGCTTCGGGGCGAAGCCGCCCTCGTCGCCCACCGTCGTCGTCAGGCCCTTGTCCTTGAGCACCTTCTTGAGCGTGTGGAAGACCTCGCAGCCCATGCGCAGTCCCTCGGCGAACGTGCTCGCGCCCGTCGGCATGATCATGAACTCCTGGAAGTCGATCGGTGCGTCGGAATGCGCCCCGCCGTTCATGATGTTCATCATCGGCACGGGGAGCACCTTGGCGTTGGGGCCGCCGATGTACTTGTAGAGGGGCTGGTTCAGGGCCGCTGCGGCGGCCTTCGCGGTCGCTAGCGATACGCCGAGGATGGCGTTCGCGCCGAGGCTCGACTTGGTCTTCGTCCCGTCGAGCTTGATCATCGCGCGGTCGACGCCGACCTGGTCGCAGGCGTCGAAGCCGACGAGGGCCGGGGCGATCTTCGACTTCACGTTCGCCACCGCTTTCTGGACGCCCTTGCCCGCGTAGCGCTTCTTGTCGCCGTCCCGCAGCTCGATCGCCTCGTGCTCGCCCGTGGAGGCGCCCGAGGGCACGGCCGCGCGGCCGAAGGCGCCGGAGGCGAGCCTGACGTCGACCTCGACGGTCGGATTGCCGCGGGAATCGATGATCTCGCGGGCGGTGATGGAGGCGATGGAGGTGTTCATGGAAGTATCCTGTGAATAGGAAATCCCATCAGAGGCGAGACCGGCCTCCGGGGAAAGTCCAAAGTGGGCCCCCGGGGACCCTTTTAGAACGGCGAGCGCGTCCGGCTTATCCGGCGCAGGAACCGGGAAACCGGCCCGAGAGACTTGGGGCGGGAGGCCTCGGGGATCTGCGAGATGAACCCGCGCTCCGAGGCCAGCGACGCCACCGATATCCCGTCGTAGTTGCGCGTCGCCACGCGCTCGGGCGTGAGGAGCTCGGCGGGGACCTGGTTCAGGTGCCCCTCGTACGCCGCGGCATGCAGCGGCGTGTCGCCGTTGTCGTTGCGGGTCACGAGGAGCCTGTCCGTCAGGTTGGCCCTCGGGATCTTGCCCAGCTGCCCCGTCTCCGCCGCGGCGTGCGTCGGGGTGAAGCCGGTCTTGCTGGGGATGGACAGGTTCTCATAGACCAACAGGGATGCTGGCACCTGCTCCAGGTGCCCGGAGATCGCCGCGGCGTGGAAGACGGTGTCCCCGGCAAGCGTCACCTCCCGCATCGCGGCCCCCGTGAGGAGTTCCGCGGGCACCTGGTTCAGGTGTCCGTTGAAGGCCGCGACGTGCAGGACGCTTTCCCCGCTCACGTTTCGCCGGCCGAGTATCTCGGCCGTCAGGTACGCCTTGGGCACCTTGTCGAGCGTGCCATTCTCGGCCGCCTCGTGCATGAGGGTGTTGCCCGTGTCGTTGGCGCTCATGAAGACCTCCTGCGTGAGGAGGTTCGCGGGAATCTGCCCCAGGTTCCCGTAGGCCGCCGCCGTGTGGAAGACGGTGTAGCCGGCGTTGCTGCGGATGGAGAGGTTCTCGCTCGTCAGGATGGCGGCGGGCACTTGGTCCAGGTGGCCCCCGATGGCCGCGTGGTGGAGGGGCGTGTAGCCCGCGTCGTTCTTCTGGGTGAGGGCCTTAACCGTCAGCGTATCCCTCGGCAGCGTGTTCAGCTCCCCGTACTTGGCGGCCGTGTGCATCCGCGTGTGGCCGGAGGAATTCCGAGCCGCGAGGGCGGCAGCGGGTATCGGTGCGGGTTCTGCCATCGGCCCCATGATGGAGGGGATTGGGCCGTTGGCAACTGCGGCATGGCGAGGGCGGCGCCGGTCGGGTCTTCCCAGAATGGGATTGGATTTGCCAATCCCCCGCAGGGAAACCACCCTGCCTGTGCATGCACCCAGCTGATCCGAACGCGGCGTTGGCCAAGGACGCCATCCTGGTCGTCGACGACGAGCTTCCGATCCTGGAGGCCTTCTCGACTGCCCTTTCCCCCTATTTTGAGGTCACGACAGCCCCCTCCGCGCGCGAGGCCGACTTCCTCCTCAGGAAGAAGCAGTTCAAGGTGGTCATAACGGACCACCTGATGCCCGGCGGCAACGGGATGAGCTTTCTCGTCCGGGCGCGCGAGGAGTACCCCCAAATGCAGCGCATCCTCGTCACGGGCTACATGAAGCCCGAGATGCTGATCCGCAGCGTCAACGAGGCAGCCCTCTTCCGCTACCTCCTGAAGCCCGTGACGCTTTCCGAGCTCATCAAGGTCGTCCAGGACGCAGTGCGCTCGGGCGCCGCGGCCGGAACCTAGGTCAATGGCCGATCCGACCCCCAGGCAGCCGGCGGTCCCGGTTGTGCTTCTGGTCGACGACGAGCCCCAGCTGCTTGATTCGCTGGGGCAGGAGCTCCAGGGAACCTGCAAGGTCTTCACGGCCGCGTCCGCGGCCGACGCGGACCTGAGGCTCGCCGCGCGGCGCTATGACGTCATCGTCTGCGACCACATGCTCCCCGGGGAGCAGGGCCTGGATTTCCTCAGCCGCGCGATGGAGATGGTGCCGTCGACGAAGCGGATCCTCATGACGGGCTACACGAGCCCGGAATTCATCTCGAGGAGCATCGCGATCGCGGGTCTATCCGCGTGCCTCGTGAAGCCGGTCCGGGCGTCCGAGATCGCGGCAGCGATCAGGGCCGCGCTTTCGTCCTGACGGATTCTGTTTCGCCTCAACCTCGCCTGGGTCTGAATGGCGGGCCTGCTCATGTTTGATCGCAGGGCTGCGGCTCGCGCCAACACGTCCGTTCAAGGCTCCCCTATAGACGCGTTTCCGCGTTCAATGTCGTCTCGCAGTATGGGAGACGCCCAGGCATGCGAATCGTGTATGCAGCTTCAGGTTGCACTTAATCCTGAAGAGCGCTGATCAATGTTTATTATTACATGAATAGACGTAGTATATTATCCGAGGCTCTCGTTGACGAATTTGCCAATCGTTGGCGTCATGTCGTTGGTGACGCGTCCAGCCGCAGGTTGCCTGTTAGCACTATTTTTTTTGGCGGCTGCTGCATTTGGCGCGAACCAGCCGCCCGTGGTCTCGGTCACCACACCTACGGACGGAATGTCGTTCGTCGGCCCGGCGGCGATTCAGCTTCAGGCGTCTGCTACGTCTTCGGACTCGACGATCAAGAGCGTCACCTACTCGTGGAACGGGAAGACGCTGGCGACCGAGACCGTTTCGCCCTACATTTTCAATTGGAAGAATGTCGTTGCCGGCTCCTATGCGATCACCGCGGTCGCCAAGGATGCGCTTGGAATCGCGTCGGCGCAGTCGGCGCCCGTGAACATAACCGTGACGCAGGATCAGGCTGCGGCCGTGACGCTCAGCGTGGTCCCGGCGTCCGGCTTTACCAGCATCGGCCCTGAGACGCTAGACCTAGAAGCTTCGGTGACGACCGGCGACGAGCCCGTTGTCAGCGTGGCGTTCTACGCGGATGGTAAGAAGGTCTCAACGAGCAAGACTGGGCCCAATTACGCGTTCGCGTTAACCAAGGTCGCGGCTGGACTCCACTCTTTTTACGCGGTCGCCACGGATTCCCTCGGGACGCCCGGGCAGTCTGCCACAGTCACTTTCACTGCGCTGACCGACTCGCCACCCTCGGTTGCCATTCTGGCGCCTGCCAGCGGTTCATCCGCGGTCACGCTGACAACCGTAGACCTTGTGGCGTCGGCAACCTCGACGGATGAACCCATCAAGAGCGTTGTTTTCAACCAGGTCCTCAATGGACAGGTGACGAAGGTCGGCACGGCGGCCTTCGTTGCGAGCCTTAACGCTTACCAATACGCATGGAAGAAGGTTCCCGTCGGAAGCTACACGCTCGAGGCGGTTGCAACCGACAGCTTGGGCATCCCCGGGACCTCAGCGACCATCAGCCTAACGGTGAATCCCGATTTGTCGCCGACCGTTGCGATTGTCACGCCGACGTCGGGGGCCAACTATGCGTCCCCGGCCTCGATCGGCCTCTCGGCGGCTGCGAGCTCGCCGGACGTATCGGTCGCTAGCGTCACGTACTACCAGGGAGGGACAAACAAGCTCTCCACGGTGACGGCGGCACCCTACCTATACACGTGGAAGCCCGCGTCAGCCGGCAGCTATTCAATCACAGCAGTTGCTACCGACAGCGTCGGTACCGTGAGCGCCCCTTCGGCCCCGGTCACGGTCAACGTCGTTTCGACCACGTCTACGGTGAAGATTACGAAGCCCGCAAATGGGACGACGGTCGGCACCCCGGGCACTGTCGCGCTGACCGCGACGGCGACCGCCGCCGCCGGCGTTGCCAACGTTGGGTTCTTTGCGGGGGGCGCCCTGCTCGGCACCGCAACGGCGAGCCCCTATCAGTTCACATGGAACGCGGCCCCGGAGGGCGTGTACGACCTGACGGCAGTTGCAACCGACAGGAACGGGGGATCGATCACCTCGGCCCCGATCAGCATCCGCTTGGACACGCCTCCAAGCGTCCAGATGACGACCCCGACAAATGGTTCCGTTTTCATCGCGCCCGCGGCGATCGACATCGCCGCGATTGCTGCGGCCTCGGGAACAGGAAAGATCACGAAGGTCGAGTTCTTCCTTAATTCGGCGCCTATCGGAACCTCGACGACATCGCCCTACAGCGTCCAGACGTTGGCGCTTCCCGCTGGGACGTATTCTCTCACAGTCGAGGCCTTTGATAGCTATGGGATCGCCTCCCTTTCGCCGTCGGTATCCGTCCAGGTGGTGACGGAGCAGCCACCTGCGATCTCCCTCTCCACCGCGACGAGTGGCCTTACCTTCGGATCGTCCTCGAATGTCTCCCTCGCTTTCAGCGCGACTGCCACCACGTCGATCGCCAGGATCGAAATTTACCGCAACGGAGCCCTTGTCGCGACGCTGACGAGTCCTTTGTCAGGCAGCACGTGGGCCTTTACCGAGTCAGGGACGCTTCCCGTCGGGCAATACACCTATTACGCCCGCGCCTACGATACGACCGGAGCGAGCACGGATTCGGCCAACGTCACGGTAATCGTTGCCCCAAACCTGCCCTACATCACAGATTTTGAGTCCCCTGACTTCGCGCAGGGAGCGCTGGGCGGCCAGGAGGGTTGGAATGTCCCGCAAAGCATCGCCAACGTCTCGGCGACGGCCTATTCGGGGAGCCAGGGAGTCCAGCTCGCCGCGGGAAGTCCCGCGGCCATCGCCCAGCAAGTCTTTGGCTCGAGTCCCGGCGAGACGATCATCCACTGCGATTTCTACGCGATGCCTACCGCGGAAGCGTCGATTGGCAACTCTACGGTCTTCACGGCCGAGCAGTCGCAATTCGGCTTCCAGCTGGCGAACGGGGTAGGAGTCCTCCAGGTCTTCCGGGGCAATGGGACCGGCGGGGGCACCTGGGTGCCGACCAGCTACTCAATCCCGCTCAACTCCAGCAACCAGGCTCAGAGCTGGGTTCGCCTCACCGCGCGCCTAGATTTCACGAGAAATACTTGGGACATCTACGCAAATGGGAACATGGTCGCCTACGACATCCCATTCACGAACAACGCGGGCGCGTACTTTTCCACGTTTACAGCACAGGGCGCCGTCGCCGCCGACTCTTTCTTCGACACCTTGTACATCGGGCCGGTCAACCCACTCTTCACCGACGCCAACAATGACGGGATTGATGATGAATGGGAAAACCAATATGGACTCTCGCTCACGGCAAGCGACCGCTACCTCAATCTTTCGGGAGACGGGGTCCCGATAATCCAAGACTATGCTGATGGCTCGAGTCCCTTGATCAACACCCGGGTGACGCCGCCCCCGGTGCAGTCGGGAATCGTCCTGGACCTCCGAGCCGACGCGGGAGTGGTACTCGACACAAATGGAAACGTGAGGGAGTGGCTGGACCAGGGCCCACAGGGAAACATCGCGGCTCCGAACACGCCGACTGGCCCGCAGTTCGCGATGGGCCAAATCAACGGCCTTCCCGTCATTTCCTTCAACGGCACCGAGAGCCTCAGTCTGCCCTACAATTTGATGCAGAACGCCTCGTCGGGGGAGGTGATCGGCGTAGTGAAGGTGGGAAGCAACCCGGGCCAGTTCAACATGCTCTGGAATTTCGGAACATACCTCGGGTCTTCCTACCTCGGCGACGCCCACTTTGACGACTTCGGGAGCTCAGATTTTAGCAGCGTCTCGGAAAGCCCTTCGGAAATCGCGCAATACTTCATTTACGACACGTCTATCGATTCTTCCGGTACCACGATCTACAGATACGACGGCTTTCCCGAGTGGACCCGGAACGGGCTGACGGTCGGCTTCGGCCTTTACCCCGACATAGGCGGCTACGGTACCGGAATGCTCATCGGCAACATCGCAGAAGTCATCGTCTATGACCGGACCCTGACCGATAGCGAGAGATCTGCCATGGGTACCTACCTTCTTTCGAAATATGCGTTCCCATCGATAACGGCGCCTGCAGGGCCGACCGACCTTCTTGCGACAGCGGTGTCGTCCGATGAGGTCGACTTGTCGTGGACTCTTATGAGGCCCCCGACGCACGAGATGACAACCATCATGCGCCAAAGCGGATCAGGCGGCTTCGTTCAGATTGCTCAGGTAGGCGACTCAATGGGCTACACGGATACCGGGCTGACACCGGGTGTTACATACACCTATCAAATCGAAATCCAGGGCTTTGCCGGCTCCTCGGGCCCAAGCAACTCAAGCACGGCCACCACGCCCGCCAACATAGCCGACTTGCCCCAGGACGGACTCTCACTCT
Source organism: uncultured Opitutaceae bacterium (assembly GCA_964509885.1). Taxonomy (GTDB): domain Bacteria; phylum Verrucomicrobiota; class Verrucomicrobiia; order Opitutales; family Opitutaceae; genus Palsa-1447. The sequence goes on from CAZDZL010000027.1 coordinate 7,232, forward strand.
GGCTGAGGTCAACGGTTGGAACGGAGGGGGCAGGGCCGCTTTCAATCTGGGCTGACCAGAGCGGCCTGGGGAATGATGCGGTCCCTGTTGAGGCTGCGAGCCCGCCGCAGGTCGTGGATAACCAGGCGAACGGCCTCCCGGTCGTGCGGTTTAGCGGCGCCGAGGCACTCAACCTGCCGCAGAACATGCTCCAGGCCGCCCAGGCCGGGCACATCATCGCGGTCGTCAAGATTCCAAATATTCCAAACGAGTCCAACACGCTCTGGAATTTCGGCTCGGGCAACGGAACCAGCTATAACAGCTTCGGAGGTTCGGCGCATTACGACGACTTCGGATCGAGCGACACATCGGTGGTCCAGGAGGATCCCAATGAGATATCCCAATACTATGTCTACGACGCATCGATCGACTCCTCCGGCAATTACACCTATCGCTTCGACGGAGTCTCCGAGTGGACCAGGACAGTTCAAACTGTAGGTTTCCCGCAGGATACCGACATCGGGGGCTACGGCGGCGGAAGTCTGGTGGGAGATATCGCAGAGATCGTCATCTATGACCGGGTGCTATCTCCCTCTGAGCAGACGACGGTCTATGCCTATCTTGCCTTCAAGTACGGCCTCCCATCAATTGTCGCGAACCTCAATCCGATGAGCGGACCATCCATCCCTGTGATCGATGTCCGGGACGGAGTTTCCGGCCAGGAAGGCATTAGTTTTGCGTATCAGATTCTGGCTAGCAATCATCCTTCGGGCTATACTGCGGCGGGCCTTCCGGACGGGCTCACATTAAATCCGTCAACGGGTATAATCTCGGGAACTCCCACAATTTGGACCGAGGGCGCTTATTTCGTGGACATCACAGCGACAAACGCGGCCGGGTCCGGCTCGGCGACGCTCTTGCTCGAAATAAATCCAGGATTGCCTGTTTTCGCGGCAACGCTCACCGCAACAGGCCAGGAAAACGTCCCTTTTAGCTATCAGATAACGGCGAGCGAAGACCCGACGAGTTTTGCGGCCGCCGGGTTGCCTCCATGGCTCAATTTTAACCCAAACGGAACTCTCAGTGGAACTCCTCCAACGGGCGCTGCGGGAGCCTACGCAGTAAACTTGACCGGGACGAATGCAACGGGCTCAAGCTTCGCGACACTCACAATCACAATTGCCAGCGGTGCCGCACTGCCGTTGATTTCAAGCGCATTGACGGCAGCCGGTTCTGCGGGCCTGCCCTTCAACTACCAAATATTGGCATCGAGCAGTCCCACGGGATATTCGGCGGCGGGGCTTCCCGCTTGGATGGAGATCAATACGGGAACAGGGCTGATATCGGGAATTCCGGCGCAGTCCCAAGCCGGGACATATCAGATTACCGTCTCGGCTTCCAACAGCGCGGGGCTGGCCTCCGCTCAGGTCGCGATCACCATCCTTGGAGCGGGCGCGAACCCGAATATTCCTGGAATTATACTCCAGCTCGAGGGTGATACAGGAATTCAAGTTCAGACTATAAATGGGGTCAGTACCGCGGTGTGGACGGACCAGTCAGGCCAAGGGAACAATGCGACCCAATCCCTCGTTTTCAACGGCTCGATTGAGGCTCCCACGAATAGGCTGAATGGCCCCAACCAGCATTCAGTCGTCCATTTTACTGCGTCGGCCAATCAATTCCTTGAATTGCCGGCATTGCTCTCGGCTGCGACATCCGGCGATGTATTTGCGGTCCTCGCGCCCTCAGAAGGCGGAACCGCTCAGCAATGGGGTTGGTGGACCCTTGGGCAAAACGGCACAGGGCAGAGCGCCGAGTTCGGCTTCGAGGATGATTTTTTGAATTCAACCGAGAATGTGGTCAACTTGTCTTCGTTCGTTCCGGCTGCATTCAATCTCTACAATTCGACCGAGTCCGGAAGCCAATGGTCGGCCCAAGTCAATGGGACGCAAGTTGCGTTTTCGCCCGCAGCTTCAATTGCATACCCACCGGCTCCGAATCCGTCTTCGAGAATATATGGAACGGCCATTGGAGTTGCCTATTTTGAGCCGCCGCCGCCACTCGACGAGTCGTTGCCGGTCAAGATTCAAACTCGCCTCGTCCTTCGGGCCCCAAGTACCAGCGCACCGGCTACTCAACCATGGTCGGCGACGTCGGCCTTTGACCCAACGAATTCGTCCGGCCCCGTTCAGACCAGGGACATAACGAGTGGATTCATCCCGGCATTCTTCGACGGGGACATGGCCGAAGTCATACTCTACAACAGGTCACTCAGCGCCCAGGAGCGTGCCGCCGTGAACCAATACTTGAAGGTCAAGTACGCTCTAACGGGAATTTCGACGCCGCAACCGCCCGCCGCTCCTACAATTAATGGTTATACGGCGCTGTCGGCTTCATCCCTCAGCCTCAGTTGGACTGGGTCTGCCGACCTTTTGGTTACCGGCTATCAGGTGTTCCAAGGAGGCGGCCTCGTAGGTTCTTTTACCGGTACTACCGGTATTCTGTCAGATCTTTCAGTCGGGACGCCCTACAGTCTGACGGTGGTGGCCGTGGATTCGCTCGCGCAAATGTCGCAGTCCAGCGCCCCGCTCGTTGCGACGCTCAATCCTCCTCCGGTGGTAAGCGGCGCAACGGAGGCGACGATTCAGGAGGGTCAGGCGTTCAGCTATCAGGTTTCAGCCAGTAATGGAGCCACCGCATATGGGGCATCGGGACTGCCTTCAGGCCTAACAATTGATCCCGCCAGCGGCCTGATCGCGGGCTCACCTGCGATGTCGGGAACGTTTGTCGTTAATCTGACGGCGAGCAACGCGGCAGGTTCGGCATCATACGTCCTGACGTTGACAGTTCCTGCATTCCAAGGGGCGGATGCCGTGCTTCCCTATGGTACGGGTTTTGAGGCGTCCGACGGATTCTCGGTAGGAGACGTTACAGGGCAGAACGGATGGGCCGTCCTGCAGGGTTCGGCGGCGATCTCAACGCAGGATTTGAATTCCGGCTTGCAGTCACTCCAACTCACCGCCGGTCAGCCGGTGTCAGTGGTCCAACAAACTTTTTCCGACCCCGGAGGAGAATACATCGTCTTCTTTGACTTCTACGCTAGGCCCGCAGCCGAATCAGCGATTGATTCGTCGACAATATTTACAGTTGATGCAGCGCAGTTCGGATTCGTGCAGCAGGACGGTGAAGCAGTCTTGGAGATATTGAGCGGCAATGGACTTGGCAGCGGGACATGGATGCCAACGGCCTTCACCAGCCCACTAGGGACGGGAAGCCAGCTTCAATCGTGGGTGAGGCTCACTGCGCGCTTGGACTTTAGTGCGCAGACATGGGACCTTTATGCAAACGGGTACATGGTTGCAGCCAGCATACCTTTTCCCACCACTCAGAGTTCGTCCCTTTCAAACTTCGAGATCCAAGGTGATGCAACGAGCCTCTCATATGTTGATGATATCTATGTGGGCGTGAGCAATCCGCTTTTCCCTGACGTAAACAACGACGGAATCAATGACGCGTGGGAAGTTGAGAATGGACTCAGCCTGGCAACAAACAACCGCAACCTTACCGCATCACCCGGAGTCACTGTTGTTCAGAAGTATATCAGCAACGTAAGCCCAACCGGATTCTACGCGGGCAAGATACCGCAGTTTTCTGCGGTAACGGCTGCAAGCGTAACGGCATCCGGCTCGACGGAACCCGTAGACGATCTGCAGATGGTCGTGCTACGGCCGGACGGCACGCCCTGGCAGGGCGCCCCGGTGACATTCACAGTTACATCCGGCAGCCGCTTGATTTCACAAATTCCTGGCCAAGGCCCATATACGATCACTTTGACAGTCGCGGCCGACGACCAAGGAGTCGCCCGGGTCTATATGCAACCTCTCCCCTTACCGTGAGCTTGAAATCGTCCTCTTCTCCATTGAAGCGCCTGAGGGTTATTCTGACTTCGTTTTTTCTGCTTTCGCAGGTGGTCTATAGCTCGGCTCAGGACGTCGTCACCGAGACTTCGGGATCATTGGTCGAGACGAATACCACGATGCCGATGGTGCTGCCCTATGTCGCGATCGATCTGAATCCACCCGGACCGTCGCTCAAACCCCTGTCTCAGAGTTGGAACCAGAGCTGGGACGGCGAAACTCCGCAGATCTTTTGCCAGAAGGTGACTAAGAGCGGCTTGGTCCTGCTTCTCTACAACATAGGCGATGCCACAACGCTCAAGGGCTACACTTGGAATGAGGGCACCTTTACCCCGATAAATCACACTCCTAGTTGGCTCTACGCCGTCGACAGGAATTGGGTACAAGGCGGCATTGCCTACAACCCTGTTGTAAGATATTACTATGCTGGCGAATCGTTTAGCAGCCCAACGCTGCTTGCATGGCTCGACACATCGGTCGCTGACATGAACGATTCTGGGGTAGTGGTCGGAAGCGCCTTCGAGAGGACCAACCAAGCCTACCTTCGAAACTCCTACGGCCCCGATATCCTGGGAACGGGAGAAATACCCATATACTGGCCAGCAACCGGCACCAGCACGGGCGCCGATGCCGTAAGAATGCCCGACCTCATCAGCGCCTTTGACGCATTTGACAGTCGCTACGTAAACCCTCCGCCGGGAGGTACTGTCCAGTCGAAGGGATTGATCGATAGCTATGGCGCGTTTTCACCAGTCCAGTCCGTGCCAGCGGTAATCCTGGACAGCGGCACTGTTCTCGGAAACTACGCGGGACCGGTCATGACGGATAACAACAATCGCGTCGTCCTGCAGCCGATAGCCACGGGTACATTGTTATGGACGAGCCTCGTGGCTAACCCCGCGATTTTTCCCACATATCCTTTTCCGCCCCCGCCCATCATCGGTACGCCGCCAATGTACACGAATCCCACCATGGATCCCCAATATCAATATTCAGATTTCAGTGAGATCTACACGGTTTCACCGAGCGGGAACCATGTCATCAAGATCACGGGTATAGGTAGGGATGCCCCAAATGCGATATTCGACGACCCGAACACGGCAACAGGATACACTGTGGATGGCGCTCCTCTAAGCGGATCGAATGTTGTTCCGACAGGTATCAACGATTCAGGCCGTTCCATTTCCCAGACAAATTATTCGGACGGGACTGGCGGAATTCAGAATATTTCAAGCGACCTCGAAGGGGGTACAGCAGTTGCCATAAACGACCAAAGTGAGATTTTGGCGAACAATGCCGACGGAAGTTACGCTATTTACACGTGGCTCGCCGCTGGTGGGCAATCGGGGCCAGTCACTGGGCCCGGCACATACTTCCAGAATCGTCTGAACATGAACCTGCCGAAGGGATTTGAGTTGGCCCATCTTGCTTCCTCCATGACCGACTCAAGATTGTTGGCCGGGGAAATCTACAATCCAATGACCTTCACCGAACATCCGGCATTGTTTATTCCGATCGAAGAGCGTGTCGTGAACAGGGACGGAGAACTGCTCACTTGGCCGAATGGAAATTCGTTGCAGGCGGAACTGACGCCTGTGTATGCGGGCAAGACGGCCGGCGACATGGTAGGGTGGAAAATTGACATTCCGAGTTCTTGGATGGATTGCACCTTTACTTGGAGTGCAACGGGCTCGAGCGGCGCTATCATCGCGGGACCCTCAGGGAAGGGAATGAACTCTTGGCAGATTTCGGATTCCGGAAATGACCCGGGTGGAAATACCACATTGAAATGGAATCCCGACAGCTACGCAATTACGTGCACAATAAGCCCCGCAGCGGGTAGCGCTTTCCCGGTCAGCTTTCAGCAGCAAGTTGGATGGAGAACAGAAGACTATCTTGTGATCGGGCAGATCGTACCAACGAGTACCTATGAGAACAGTGGTCCGTCGATTGCTGAATCTATTCCTTTCAGAACCGCGATAGTTTTGGATTGTAATCTCATTCCGTCAGGGTTGGGCATCGGTCCGGCGCTCGTGGCATCGCCTTTGTCAAACACAGTCTTTGGATTCATGGAATTCACGAACTGGGCAGTCAACCCGCACTCAAATACTCTGCAGGGCCCTCTGAGCTATCTTGGGGCAGTTACCGAAGCCCACAGATATTGGATGCTCGAAAACGCACTGAATATATCCATCGACGTTCCCAAAGTGCCTGCACAGATTCCAGGCACCAGTCTCCCGCAAATCTATGTTAATAAGCAATATCGCCTATTTCATCACTTCCAGACTAAATTCCTCCTAGCTGGCGATGGGACCATTGATAAATCGAGCGTTCGCGGGCTCGCAGACAAAGGACTGACGGGGCCAACCAAATTTGTCGTGACCATTCCAGCAGGAACGTTTTCTCCTTATTTTAACAGCGATCTTGTTTTTCCTGTAACCCTGCTAAATCAGGACTCGGACTCAAACGTCTCCAATAATGGTGACCATATTGACTCCGGAGCAACCACCCTCTCGAGCTACGAATCCGGCAGGATTTCCGCAGATGGCCAGAACGTTAACTGGAGGATATTTGGACAGGACGTTCCATGGATCTTTTCGGAGATCGACGCGCATGTTGGGCCTGACCACACGGTAACAGCACAGATACGAACCAGCGTTGACGTGGTATGGCAGAACGGCGCGATCTTGTCGGGAAGCCGAATATTCAATAACCTAAATATATACAAAGCTGTCGTGACCCAAGAACAAAATGGTGCTCCCGGATTTGTTACGTATGTTCTCCAGGGAGCAGTGCTTCCGATGGAGGGACAGCTCAATTCATTTATCTCGAGCGTGCCTTTGGGAACCTGGCCAACCCCGCCGACTGAGTCGGCCCTCAAATGAACAACAAGAAAAAGATATTTTGCTATTCGTCGATCGCCGCGGTTCTGGTTTGCATGGGCGTAGCCTTTTATTTTTGGGGTTACGTAAGTCTGATGGTATGGCCACCGAAGCCGCGCACGGCGAAGGACGGCGTCTCGGATGGAGCGGCTGCCGAATCTAAGGGCTCTGCGCCGTCCGATATATTGGCGAAGCGGGCAATCATCGGTTTCGTGAACAATCTGAAGGCAGCGGGATTTCGAGAGGCGCCGTCCACAGGTACTGCGTTGGCCGAAGCTGTAAAAACAAGGGATCAAGGAAACATCCTGCGAGCCTTCAGCAGGGCCATCTATTCGCAGAGTGTTAAGATGTCGGAAATCGTTCCGATTCTGAAGGGCTACCTAAACGACCCCGATCCATTCGTTCGATTGAACGCAGCCCAAGACTTGCTCATTGCTGGCGACCTGAGCGGTGTAGATACATTGACTGCATTGGTCAAGGCTGCTGCACCGATCAGCGGAATTGGGAAGGATGTTCGGGTATCTGCGGCTGAGCTGCTGGCGCAATATGAGGTGACTGAAGCGACGAGCGCAATTTCGGATCTCTTCAATAGGACGCAGGTTGGCGAGCTCTTGGATGCCCTTTCACGATTGGGCGCCCAAGCTTCCAACGAAAGCGATTTTCCGTATGTCGCAAGCAACAACACCATACTGGAATATGGGGAGGTCGGAATCACTCGATTTATCCCCCAGATAACTCTCTCATTTCAAGACTCGCGGGACCTTAGCGTTAAGGTTGCTGCTGCTTGGGCGCTCGCTACCATGACGGGCAACAAGGATGCGGTTGACTATCTCACGAATGCCGCAAAGCAGGCGGCTACAGGTGGCGTCGTTCTTGATGGATCGGATGCCGCGCTGGATATGTACACTGCTGACCAGCAGGCACTGGAATATCTGGGCACGATTCACACGGCAGCAGCGAAAGAAGTCCTTGAGACGGCGCTCAGCAGCCGAAATCAGACTGAAATGACTGTCGCAGAAGTGAATCTCATCGTCAACCAAGGCGGCTCGGATGCCGCAACGAAGCTGCTGGTTAATCAGCTCCGGGAGACAAGCCCTCAAAATCAACAGATAGGTTGGGATGAGGCACTCAGCCTGGCGGCGCTTCTACAAGATGATCAGCAGATTCGAAATGCTGGGCAGATTTATTCCCAAAAAAGTGGTGATGGCTCATGGGAACTGTACACCGTCGAGAGGAAAAACTGGCCCATTTATAATTGGGTTTGGAGCTACGTGATTGAAGTAAAAAAGTGAGCGTTGCCCCTGGGCCAGGGGCGGCAACGGGATCATACCCTTCGAACTCGCCTAGTTTGCTTTCGCGACCCGTTTCCCCCGCATCATGGAATGAAGGAAGGGCGCGGTCGGACTACGCTTTGAGGAAAGGAGTCCCTTGAGCGCCCCCTGGTAGATCATCTCGCCGCCGTCCGGGCCCCCGCCCGGCCCGAGCTCGACGACGTAGTCGGCCTCGCAGATCAGGTCGAGATTGTGCTCGATGACGACGACCGTGTGGCCCTGGTCCACGAGGGCGTGGAGGACTCCGATCAGCCGCTCGCAGTCGCTCAGGTGGAGCCCGATCGTGGGCTCCTCCAGAATGTAGAGGTTGTGCGGGACCGAGCCGCGGCTGCGCTCCCGGTAGGTCGCCAGCCCCTTCGCGAGCTCCGTCACCAGCTTCAGCCTCTGGGCCTCGCCCCCCGAGAGCGTTGACGAGCTCTGACCCAAGGTGAGGTAGCCGAGGCCGCAGTCGGCCATGAGCTTGCAGACGGCCGCGAGCTCCGTGTGGAAGCTGAAGAATTCCGCGGCCTCCTCGAAGGTCAGCTGCAGCACGGCGCCGATCGTGCGGCCCTTCCAGACGACGTCCGAGAGCTCGGGCCCGTAGCGGAGCCCCTGACAGTCGTCGCACGGGAGGTAGGTGTCCGGCATGAACGCCATCTCGAGCCGAATGCGGCCCGCTCCCTGGCACGCGGGGCACCGGCCCCCGTCCGTGTTGAACGAGAAGCGGGACGCCGTGTAGCCCCGGATCTTCGACTCCGGCAGCGACGCGAAGAACTTGCGGATCGTGTCGAAAATCCCGAGGTAGGTCGCCGGCGTGGAGCGCGGCGTCTTTCCGATCGGCGCCTGGTCGACCTCGATCACGGAGCGGAAGCTGTCGGCGTTGCGAAGCTCGTCGAAGTGGGCCGCGCCCTCGCCCGAGAACCGGGCGAAGTCCCGGCCCGTGATCCGGGCTTTGCGGGACTTGATGGCGCAGGCCGCCGCTGGGCCCAGGATGTCCCGGAAGAGCGTGGACTTGCCGGCGCCGCTGGGCCCGGCGACCATCGTGAGGCGCCCCACGGGGACCCTCAGGTCGACCCCCTTCAGGTTGCGGTGCCGCGCGCCCCTGAGCTCGACCCACGTCTCGACGGACTTTCCGACGTCCCGGTACGAGCCCCTGAGGGGATGGCGGATCCCCTTGGCGAGGAAGATGCCCGTGATGGACGAGTTGTTCGCGCGGATCTCGCCGGGCGTTCCGACGGCGAGGAGCTCGCCGCCGTGGATGCCCGCCGCCGGCCCGAGGTCGATGATCAGGTCCGCCTCGCGCATGAGCTCGTCGTCGTGCTCGACGACGACCAGCGTGTTTCCCTTGTCGCGCAGCGCGAGGAGCGTCGAGATGAGCTTCTTGTTGTCGCGCGCATGGAGCCCGATGCTGGGCTCGTCGAGGACGTACAGGACGCCGGCGAGGTTCGTCCCGAGCTGGGCGGCGAGGCGGATGCGCTGGGCCTCGCCCCCGGAGAGCGTCTTCGTGGGCCGATCGAGCGAGAGGTAGCCGAGGCCCACGTGGTCCATGAACTTCAGGCGCTCGCGTATCTGGGGGACGATGTCCCTCGTGACGAGGCTCCCGCGCTGGTCGAGGTCCAGCGACTCGAGGTTCGCGATCAGCTCGGTCGGCGGGCATCCGAGGAGCGCGGGGAGCGAGAGGGGAGCCCTCCGGCCCTTCAGATGCAGCTTCACCGCGCGGGACACGCGGTTCAGGCGCTCGCCATGGCAGTCCGGGCATGTCTCGCCCTCCTCTCCCTTTTCATCCGAGAAATTGAGGCCCAGCTGGCGCAGCCGCGCGGCGTTCTCGTCCTCGTCGTCCTCCTCGGGCTTGATCATCCAGGGGAAGATCTTGCCGTACCCGCGGCAGGTGGGGCACCAGCCCCGCGCCGAGTTGAACGAGAAGTCCTTCGGGTCCAGCTCCGGGAAGGATTCCCCGGTGTCGATGTCGGTGCGCGTGGTCGAGAACCAGGAGAGCGTCTCGCCCGACTGCGTCAGCAGCAGGCACGCTCCCTTGCCCACCTGGAGGGCGCGGTCCAGCTCGGCGCCCGGCTTCTTCGATCCCCTGAGGTCCGAAACGACGACCTCGACGTCGTGCTCCCTGTAGCGGTCGAGCTTCTGAAACGCGTCGACCCGCAGGACTTTCCCGTCAACTCGCATGAGCTCGTAGCCCTGCTTGGCGATCCAGTCGGCGATCGGCTGGTGGTGGCCCTTGCGGCCCCGGATGAGGGGGGCGCACAGGTAGAGGTGCCGTGCGCGCCTGGCCTTCGGCGCGGCGAGCACGCGCGCGAGGAGCTTCCTGAGCGCGCCCGGGGAAAGCGGCGTGACCGCGCGGTCGGTGTCCGGGTGGTGCTGGACCCCGAGACGCGCGTAGAGGAGGCGCAGGTACTGGGCGACCTCCGTGATGGTGGCCACGGTCGACTTAAGGGAGCCGCGCGTCACCCGCTGCTCGATCGCGACCGCAGGCGGGATTCCCGTGAGGCGGTCGATCGCGGGCCGCGGCAGCTGCTCGACGAACTGCCGCGCGTACGGCGACATCGACTCCATGAAGCGCCGCTGGCCCTCGGCGAAGATGATGTCGAACGCCAGCGTCGACTTCCCCGAGCCGGAGACGCCGGTGACGACCGTCAGCTTCCGGTGCGGGATACGCACCGACAGGTTCTTCAGGTTGTTCTCGCGGGCCCCAACGACCTCGATCGAGCTCGCGGGCAGCGCGAACGGGAGCTCGACCTCGGCCTCCGCGGCCTGGGGTGCCGAGAGCGTCCCCTCGTCGAAGGCCGCCAGGAGGAAGGGGGAGGTCGCGACGCCCGCCCGCGCGATCTCCTCGGGCGTTCCCTCGGCCACGATCTGCCCGCCCGCGGCGCCCGCCTCCGGACCGATCTCGAGGATCCAGTCCGCAGACTTGAGCACGTCCAGGTTGTGCTCGATGACGACGAGGCTGTGGCCCCTCTCCACGAGCGCCTGCAGGACGCCGAGGAGCTTGCCCACGTCGTGTCTGTGGAGACCCGTGGTCGGCTCGTCCAGGAGCAGGAGAGCGCCCGCCTCCCCGGAGAGGGTGCCCAGGTAGCGCACGAGCTTCAGGCGCTGCGACTCCCCGCCGGAGAGCGTGTTGAGCGGCTGGCCGAGCGAGAGGTACCCGAGTCCCACGGAGTCGAGGGAGGAGAGCCGGTGGCGGATCTGGGCCGAGTCGGCGAACAGACCCATGGCCTCGGTCACGCTCATCTCGAGTATCCCGGCGACGGTCGTCCTGTTCCACTCGATGGCGAGCACCTCCGGCTTGAACCGCTTGCCCTCGCAGACGGGGCAGGGCACGAAGACGTCGGAGAGGAACTGCATCTCCACGCGCTCGTAGCCCAGGCCCTGGCAGTGGTCGCACCGGCCGTTGCCGCTGTTGAACGAGAAGCTGGAGGCCGACATGCCGGCCTCCTGGGCCCCGGGGGTCGCCGCGAAGAGCTCGCGGATCAGGTCCCACGCCTCCACGTAGAGCGCGGGGTTCGAGCGCGGCGTCCGGGAGACCGGGCCCTGGTCGACGAGGACCGCCTCGGAGACCAGGTCGGCCCCCTTGAGCGAGGAGAACGTGGCCGGGTCCTCGGCGGGCCGCCCCCGGTGCGCGAGAAGCCCCTGGTGGATGACATTGTCGAGGAGCGTCGACTTGCCCGAGCCCGAGACGCCGCTCAGGCACACGAAGCGCTTGAGGGGGATCCGCGCGTCCATGCCCAGGATGTTGTGCTTGCGCGCGCCCAGGAACTCGATCGAGGGATGTCCCTTGCCGACGGGCCTTCGCGCCGTCGTCGCCTCGATCCGGCGCCTTCCCGAGAAATACGCCCCCGTGATGCTGTCCGGGTCGCCCAGCATCCGCGGGACCGTCCCCTCGAAGACGACGTGGCCGCCCCGGGCGCCGGGCTCCGGGCCTATCTCGATCACATGGTCGGCCGCCCGGATCATGGCCTCGTCGTGCTCGACGACGACGACCGAGTTTCCGGCGACGACCAGCGCACGGATGATCCCGACAAGGCGGTCGATGTCCCGCGGGTGGAGGCCGACGCTCGGCTCGTCCATCACGAAGAGGGTGTCGACGAGCGACGTCCCCAGGCAGCCGGTCAGGTTCACGCGCTCCACCTCGCCCCCGGAGAGGGTGCGCGACGGGCGGTCCGGGGTCAGGTACCCGAGGCCCACCTCGCGCAGGTAGCGAAGGCGGGTTAGGATCGAGTCGTACGCGAGCTCCGCGTGGCGCTCGCCCTTGGCGGGCCGGGAGCCCTGGACGAGCCCATAGAGCCTGTCGACAGGCATGCCGTAGAGCTCCGGAAGCGTGAAGCCCTTCCATTTCCAGCAGAGCGCCTCCGGCTGGAGGCGGGCGCCCCCGCAGGCGGGGCAGGTGTTGTAGGAGCGGTAGCGCGAGAGGAACACGCGCACGTGCATCTTGTACGTGGTCTTCTCCAGCCACCTGAAGAAGCCCTTCACGCCGTACCAGGCCTTCGGCCACTCCTTGCCTTCGGAGCCATAGCCCGGCTCGCCGTCGACCACGAAGGACTTCTGCTCGGCGGTCAGCTTCTCGAAGGGAACGTCGGTAGGGATCTTCCTGCGCTTCGCGAAGACTCTCAGGTCGTCCAGGGACGACTTGTACACCGCCCCCTCCCAGCAGCGGAGCGCGCCGTCGTCGATCGATAGCGAGGGATCGGGGATCGCGAGCCGGTAGTCGATCTCGATGATGCGCCCGAAGCCCCGGCACTGGGGGCAGGCTCCGAGCGGCGAGTTGAAGGAGAAGAGAGGCGGCGTGGCCGGCCGGAACTTGCGGCCGGTCTTCGGCGAGTGCAGCCCCCGTGAGTAGTGCCCGATCTCGGCGAAACCCTCGCCCGCGAAGAGGCGCGTCTCCCCCTTCCCGAAATGCATCGCCGTCTCCACGGCCTCCGTGAACCGGGCCATCGACGTTTCCTCGACCTTGATCCGGTCCTGCACGACGAAGATCCGGTCCGTCCCGGACAGGGCCCCCGGGTCGGCGAGGAGGTCCGCGACCCGGTGGGCCGCGAGGTCGCTGCCTCTCGACTGCGCCGCGAGCACCCGGACGTAGGACTGGTTCTTGAGGCTGCCCAGGATCTCCGCCCAGGCCATGTTGGCCGGCCGGGCGACCTCGAAGGTGACGAGGACGGAGGCGCCGGCGCCCGAGGCGAGCGTCTTCCTCCAGACCGTCTGCGGGTTGTCGTCCTCGACCTGCTCCCCGGTCTCCGGGTCGAAGCACTGCGCCACGTGGCTGAACCACACCTTGAAGAAGTCCGTCAGCTCGGTCATCGTCCCGACGGTGGAGCGGGACGACTTGACCGTGTTCGTCTGCTCGATCGCGATCGAGGGCCGGATGTTCTCGATCGAGTCGACGCGCGGCTTGTCGAGGAGCTCAAGGAACTGGCGCGTGTAGGCGCTGAAGGTCTCGACGTAGCGGCGCTGGCCCTCGGCGTGCAGGGTCTCGAAAACGAGCGAGCTCTTGCCGGCTCCGCTCAGGCCCGTGACGACCACGTACTTCCCCAGGGGGACGTCGAGGTCGAAGCCCTTCAGGTTGTTCTGGCGCACGCCGCGCAGGCGTATGCATTCCGGCCTGGACTGGGAGGCGCCGGATTTTCCCCTCAGATTCCGGGTCATCGGCGTCGCGGGCAGGTTGAGCCTGAACATGGGTAATCCAGGAAATAGGGGGTCATGCAACCACCTAATGAACAAGATCTAATCGATAATTTTATGGCATCCGAAAGAAGGCTGAAGCGAGTCGTCTCGAAAATGAATTTGACTCCGACTCCAAAAGGTAAGGAATACCTCTCATGGTAAAGACTCATGTATCAAGTAAAGGACAGACGACGATTCCGGCAAAGTTTCGCGCTCGATGGAAATCCGTCGAGGTCGTTTGGGAAGACATGCCGGATGGAAGCGCGCAAGTAAGGCCGGTGCCGGACATCATGTCGCTCCTGGGTTCCGCACACACGAAACTGGCCCGAGACCCCGACGAGAAGAACAAGGCGCGATTGGGATGGGCCGAAGGGAGTGAGAAGGAGAGGGCGAAAAAGTGACCCCTCGCTATCACATCGACGCCAACATCCTGCTCCGTTTCCTTCGAAATGATGACCCCAAGCAGTCCCCGGCCGCTGCGGCCTTGTTTGCGAACGCTAAGGAGGGAAAGCTGCGGCTGGCGATCTCCGCCGTAACCGTTGCTGAAGCCTTTTACGTCCTCGCACGGGTTTACAAGCATACCAAACCGGATGCCGCCTCCAAACTTATTCCCCTGCTCCAGTCGGAGGTGGTCGACGTGGACGGTCGATCCTGTGTCATCAATGCGTTGCAGCGTGTCATTAAGGCGAACGTGGATTTTGGTGATGGGTTCTTGGCTTCAACTGCAGCGGAGCAGGGCGAGAAGATCGCATCGTTTGACGCAGACCTCCAATTATTTTCCGACGTGACAACCCTAATTCCGACCTGAGCATCGGTCTGTTGGGAGTCCTGCCCGGTTCCGGCGATTACGTTCCGCCAGGGGACGTATGTCCCAACAGAGACGTGAACAAGTTCAAGTAGGCGGCCACCTGCTTCTTCGGGTCAAAGGACGCCCTGGCGAACGCCCGGGCCTCGGCCGCCCTCTCCGAACGAAGGGCCGGCGCATCGGCAGCAAGCAGGGCGAGAGCCGCCCTGAACCCATCATAGTCGCCCTGGGCGACCATCCAGCCCGTGCGGCCCTGGACGAAGCATTCCTGGATCCCGAGCGCCTTGCAGGCGACCGCGGGAAGCCCGTGGGACTGCGCCTCAATGAGGAAATTGGACAGCGCCTCCTCCTTTGACGCATGGACGGCGATGTCGGCCGCGCGGTAGTACGGGCCCGGATCGGCCTGGTATCCGAGGAAGCGAACGCGGTCCCCTAGGCCGAGCCTTGCCGCGAGATGCTCGCACGCCTCCCGCTCGGGGCCCTCGCCCGCGAGCCAGAGCCGCCAGTCCCAGTCCTTCGGAAGATTGGCGGCGATCTCCAGGAGCGCCCTCTGGTTCTTCTCGGGGCGGAACATGCCAACGGAGAGGAGCACCGTCGTCCCGGGGCCGGCGCCGAACTTCGCGCGCAGCGCGTCGTCGCGGCCGACGTAGGACTCCGGGAAGACGAGCGAGTTGTGGATCGTCGTCACCCCGCGCCTGTCGAGGCCGTGGAGGGTGACCAGTTCGTCGGCGGCCTCGAGGCTGTTGGTCACAAGGTGCGCCGCGCGGCGCACCGAGGAGTAGTAGAACCCGGGGAGCTTCCCGCCCGCCCGGAGCGTCGCCACCACCTTCGTCCTCATCCCCCGCGACAGGGCGCGGCCCTGAATCCGGCCTGCAAAGCAGTTCGCGGTCTTGCCCATGCACAGGACGATGTCGGAGCCGTCAAGGACTGCCCTGAGGAGGCCCGGGGCAAACCAGTCGATCCCCGTGTCAAAGGGCTGAAGCGCCCGGTGTGCACAGTCCGCGGTGGGCGCCAGGACGCCGCCCGGCCGGAACGTGACGAGCTGCGAGGCATGCCCCAGGCCCGCGAATTCCCGGGTGAGGAGGATGGAGTGGCGCTCCGTCCCGCCGCTCCGGAGGTGGTCCTGCAGGACGATGATTTTCATTGCCCGCGCCTCCTGCCGGGGGAAAGTGGCGTGACCGATGAAGTCACCGTTTTCCCAGCTCCTTTTGCGATGGCTGATCCTCGCCGTGGGGGTCGTCCTTGCGACCAACATTGTCCCGGGCATTCATTGCAGCGACTTTGGCGCCCTCGCGGTGGCCGTGGTGCTTCTCAGCTTCCTGAATGCCATCCTCAGGCCGGTGCTTCTGCTGTTCACGCTGCCGTTCATCATCCTGACCTTGGGCCTCGGAATTGTGGTTATCAATGCCATCCTGTTCCTGATTGTCGGTCACCTGGTGGACGGCTTCAGGGTCGACGGCTTCTGGCCCGCCGTGGGCGGCTCCCTGGTCCTGAGCGTCACGAACATGGTCATGAGCGGCTTCCTTCGCGCCCGCGGGCCGCGGCCGCCGGCGCCCCCGAGGGGCCCGACGGGCGGCGGCGACGTGATCGATATTTAGTTGCTGGATTTCCCTTCCGGATCACGTTGTGGGAATGGCTGAAACGACGGAATACGATCTGATTGTCATAGGGGGTGGGCCCGCGGGCTATGCCGGGGCGATCCGCGCCGGGCAGCTGGGCAAGAAGGTCGCCTGCATCGAGCTGGAGAGGGCCGGGGGCACGTGCCTCAACTGGGGCTGCATCCCGACGAAGGCTCTCCTGAAGAGCGCGGAGCTCTACCAGAAGATGAAGAAGGCTGAGGCGTACGGCCTCTCGGCTACGGGCGTCAGCTTCGATTTCGCCAAGGTGATGGAGCGCTCAAGGGTGGTCGCCGGCCAGATGGCCAAGGGCGTCGAATTCCTCTTCAGGAAGAACAAGGTCGACTACTTCGTGGGCTCGGGCCAGGTGAACGCGCCGGGCATGGTCTCCATCACGCAGGGCGAGCACAAGGGGAAGTTCTTCCGGGCGAAGAACATCCTGATCGCGACGGGCTGCAAGATGCGCCGGATACCGGGACTCGACTTCGACGGGGTGCGGGTCATGACGTCGCGGGAGGCGCTGGCATCGAAGACATTCCCCAAGTCCATCCTGATCGTCGGGGCCGGCGCGATCGGGGTTGAGTTCGCCTACTTCTACAATGCCTTCGGCTCGAAGGTGACCCTTGTCGAGATGCTCCCCCAGATACTGCCCGTCGAGGACGAGGAGGTGTCGAAGACGCTGCAGCGGTCCTTCGAGAAGCAGGGGATCACCCAGCACGTGGGCACCAAGTGCGAGAACTTCAGGGTGGGGAAGTCCTCCGTGAAGGTGGACCTGGTGGCCGGCGAGACGAAGACCACGGTCGAGGCCGACGTGGTCCTCTCCGCGATTGGCGTCGTCCCGAACCTGGAGGGCGTCCTTGCCCCCGCGCTGAAGCCCGAGCTCGAGAAGGGCTACCTCAAGGTGGGCGACGACTACCAGACAAGCATCATCGGGATATACGGGGCGGGCGACATCATCGGCCCGCCGTGGCTCGCGCACGTGGCCACCTACGAGGCGATCAACGCCGTCAACGGCATGTTCGGCCACGGCAAGCCGAAGCGGGTGAAGGATTTCCCAGGCTGCACCTACTGCCAGCCCCAGGTGGCGAGCACGGGTTTGACAGAGAAGGCCGCGAGGGAGAAGGGCCTCAACGTCAAGGTCGGCAAGTTCCCGTTCACCGCCTCGGGCAAGGCCGTCGCGTCGGCCGAGACCGAGGGCTTCGTGAAGGTGGTCACCGACGCGAAGACCGGTGAGATCTACGGCGCGCACATCATCGGATCGGAGGCGACGGAGCTCATCGCGGAGTACGGCCTGGCGATCACGCTCGAGGCCTCGGCTGAGGAGATCCACCAGACGATCCACGCCCACCCGACGCTGAGCGAGGCCGTGATGGAGGCCGCCGCCGCCTCGATGGGCGAGGCGATCCACATCTGAGGCGGGAGCTAGTCCCCCCGGATGGCGATGACGGGGTCGACCTTGGCGGCCGCCCGGGCGGGCAGGTAGCAGGCGGCGCTCGCGACAGCCGCCAGGAGGGCCATAGATGCGCCGATGACCGGCAGCGGGCTCGTATCGAGACCCGGCATCATGTTTCCGAGCAATTTCGTGATGGCGAACCCCCCCAGAAGCCCGACGGCTGAGCCCAGGAGGGCCAGCCGCATGCCCGAGGCGAGGACCAGGCTCCTCACGTTGGCCAGCGAGGCGCCGAGCGCCATGCGGATGCCGATCTCTTGCGTGCGCTGGACCACGGTGCGCGCGATGACCCCGTAGATCCCGAGCGCCGCAAGCAGGAGCCCGAGGAGCGCGAAGGTGCTGAGCATTTTCTTCAGCAGGGTCACGTCGAACGAGGACTGCTCGACCATCGCGTCGGCCGTCATGAAGTTCTCGACCGCGAGGTCCGGGTCGATGGACGCGATTGCCGGCCTGAGCTCGGCCAGCACCGGCTTCAGGGCGCCGGGCTGCGCCCGCACCGCGAACATCGAGTACTGCCACGTTTCCTGGGAGATCGGGTGGTAGACCTGGAAGACATACGGCTGCTTGTAGAAGGCCGCCGTCCTCGTGTCGGCGGCAACGCCGACCACCTGGGACCACTCGGGCTTCTCCGTGTCCGTCCGCCTGATCCGCTGGCCGATCGCATCTCCGTCGGGGAAAAGGGCCCGGGCCATGCTCTCACTGATGATCGAGACCCGGGCGGATTGGGCCGTGTCCGCGTCGGTGAAGGCGCGTCCGGCCAGAATCCGGCCGCCGCTCACCCTGAAGTAGTCCGGCGAGATGCCGTCGAAGGTGGCCGTCGGTTCCATGCCCCTGGCCGGCGCCGGCCGGCCCTCGACGAGGTACTGGCGGCTTCCCATCTGCCCATTATAGGGAAATGCGTAGGCGAGGGAGAAGGAGTCCACCCCAGGGATCCCCCCGATCCTTGCGGCTAGCGCGCGCTGGAACGCCTGGATCTTCTCGCTGGAGTCGTACCTTGCCTTCGGGAGGTCGAACTGGCCCACGGCGACATCCGCCGAATCCCAGCCCAGGTGCTGGCGGATCATGCCGTTCGCCCCGCGGATCAGGAACGCGGCGCCCGCAAGCAGCGTCATAGCCATCGCGAACTGTCCGATGACGAGAAGGCCCCGCATCCTCATGTGCCCGCTCCCGGCGGTCGCGCCGCGCATGCCGCTCTTCAGCGTGGTGTTCAGGTTCAGCTTCGCGACGAGGAGCGCCGGGGCCGTGCCGAAGACCAGCGCGGTCGCGACGGCGGAGGCCACGGCGGCACTGAGCACCCGCCAGTCGATCGGGAAGTGGATCGCGGATCCCCCGCTCGCGATAGCCTGGGCGCTGAGCCAGTCCGAGCACCACGAGTCCACGAGGAGCGCCCCGAGGCCGCCCGCCGAGGAGAGAAGCAGGGCCTCCAGCGCGATCGGCCTGACGAGCTGGCAGAGCGACGCGCCGAGGGCCGCGCGAACCGACAGCTGCTGGGAGCGCTCCAGCGTGCGGGCGAGGACGAAGTTCGCCAGATTCGAGCACGCGATCAGCATCACGCACACGGAGAGGCACAGGAGCATCGCGACGATGACCCTCCCCGTCTGGTTTCCCGTGGCGCCCACGAGGCGCTGCGCCCGCAGCGCGGCATTGCCGTCGGCCTTCGGATTGTCGCGAGCCAGCCTCGCGCCGATGGCGGCGACGAAGGCCTTCCCCTGCTCGGGCGTGACCGCCGCCGACCTTCTGCCAATCACGCGCATCCAGGGCTCGTCGCGGGAGGCTTGCTCCGCGGGGGCGAGCCGCTGCGGGCGAAAGATCCCGAAGTCGCGGATGAATCGGCCGTCGTTCGCGGATTCGGGGAGCACGCCGACGATCACGTGGCTCTCTCCGCCGATGCGGACGACCCGACCGACGGCGTCGGGCGAGCTGGCGTAGCGCCTCCTCCAGAGGTCGTGGCTGATGACGGCGACCCTTGGGCTGCCCAGGGACTCGTCCGCCCCGGTCAGGGTCCTCCCGACCTCGGCATGCAGCCGAAGCACATTGAAATAGTCCGGTGAGACTCGCACGGAACGCTGAAGCTCTGTCGTCGCGCCCTTCTCCGTCAGCGAGACCGTCTCGTCCCACGAGGACGCAAATGCGCCAAACCCGGATTGCGCCGCCCGCAGGTCGAGGAAGTCGCCCGCCGAGAGGTCGCCCTCGTTGTTGCCCGGGGTCACCCGCAAGACGCGAACAAGCGATGACGCATCCTCAAACGGAAGCGGGCGCAGGAACATCGCGTTCATGAGGCTGAAGACCGCGGTGTTAAGACCGATGCCGAGCGCGAGCGTCACGATGGCGACGCCGGCGAATCCGGGACTCTTGATCAGGCTTCGCAGGGCGTATTTGAGGTCGTTCATGGGTAATGCGGGCAGGCACCTTTTGCAGGGCGTGTGCCAACATCGCGCTGATTCATAAGGAATTCCATATCAGTTTATTACGGAGAATCCTGTCTGGCCGGATGCTCTCCGGAAACCCGGATGCGATACTTGCCGCTCCCGGAAATGGGACATACGCCCCCGTCGCGAGGGGCTGGCCAAGAGCCCCGGTCTTGCGGCATCCTTCGCCATGCCCGAGCCGGCCGAGCACCGCAGCGTCCTGCATCTGAACGTCCACAAGCTGGCGCGGTTCGCCCTGTTCGGCTTCATCCTGACGTTCATCGCGGCGCGCGCCTTCGTTTTCATGATCATGGCGGGCACGATCCATAATTTCTATTTCTTCCTGCAGGGGACGCACGTCCACCACCTGAACTACGGGATCTTCCTGCTCGCCGTGGTCGGCGGCTACGGCGTCTTCCGGCGCCCGGTGGGCCGCCCGGCGGAGGTGACCGCGCTCCTCTACGGCGTGGCGATGGCGCTCACCTTCGACGAGTTCGGCATGTGGCTTCACCTGGGAGGCAGCTACTGGCAGCGGGCGAGCGTCGACATGGTCATCATTGTCGCGGCCGTCTTCGCGCTCTGCGCCTACATGCGCTCAATCGAGCACTTCGAGGCAAGGCACCGCCGCGCCGGCGTCATCCTTCTGCTGGCGCTGGCGGGCTTCGGCTGGGTCGTCTACGCGGCGGGACTTCGCCTGGGCGACGTCTACGGGCCCCGGCTCCATGAGCTCGAGGTCTCGTCGTCGCCGTAGGCTACGGCTTGCCGCCGTAGGTCACGTAGTCGTCGAGCTCAAGCCAGTCGAACCACGTCGAGATGTCGGAGCGCAGCGGCGCGTTCCTGCGGTGGACGTCGTTGAAGAAGGCGCGCGCGTCCGGGTCGCTGGGCGTGAGGCTCTCGTACCACCGCGTCCACGAGGCGATCTGGGAGGCGGTGCGGGCCGGCTTGAGATGCGCCATGGCGTAGGCGAGGAGCTCGCCGTCGCTCTTGCCGGATTTCACCTCGGCCATGAAGGCCTCGTGGCTGATGCCCGTGAAGCTGAAGAAATGCACGTCCATGGGGCAGTTGTAGTGGAACTCGCCCTGCTTTCCGGCGGCCACGGCGCGCGCCTTGTCGATCAGGCGCGGCAGGTGCACGAAGCCGCCCAGGCGCGTGCGCGGGCTGCGGGGAGGGTGCCGGGTGAGGTCCGGGGAGAACAGGTCGACGCCGGGCTTCTTTTCGGTGGGCTTCAGGTAGGATTTCTTGACGTCTTTTGCCATGGGGGGACGGGTTTGGGTTTTTGTTGTTAGGCCCTGATCTCGCGAAGGAGGCTCGTGAAATACGGGATCAGCTGCTTTTTCCTGCTCACGATGCCGGGGAGCTCGAAGATCTCGTCCTTCTCGACCTGCGAATAGGTGATGCGCTCGATGAGCTCCGGGTCCCCCTTGACCATGAGGAGGGAGTTCTGGGTGTTCACGTCGGTGACGAGGAGAGCCGCGAACGAGAGGCGCTCGCCCTTCCTCAGCTCCGCAAGCGCGAGCGAGATCTCCTTGGCGCGGCCCCAGAAGTTCGCGAACCCGAGCTCCTCGACCTGCGAGACGGAGAAGCGCACGCCCTCCTCCTCGTACACCTTGTGGTCGGCCTGGACGATCTCCTGGGGGGAGTGGGCCTGGATCACCGAGCCCGAGGAGAAGATGGCCTCCGCGAGCGCGCGCGGCTCCTCGCCGGCGATCCCCGCCAGCCATGCCAGCATCTCCTCGTCTTTCGGGGTGGTAGTGGGGCTGTTCAGGTGAAGCGTGTCCGAGATGAGCCCGGACATCATGATCCCAGCGACGCCGGGGGAGGGGACGAGCCCCGAGGCGCGGAACAGGTCGGCGACGATCGTGCAGGTTGAGCCGACGGGCTCGTTGATGAAGAGGATCGGCGCCTGGGTGTTCATCGCCCCAAGGCGGTGGTGGTCGATGATCTCCGTGATCTGGACGTCCTCCGCGCCGTTCACGGCCTGGGTGATCTCGTTGTGGTCGACGAGCACAAGGCGCGTGCGGATGGGCTTCAGGATGTCGCTCTTCGAGAGCACGCCCGACAGGGCGCCGTTCTCGTCCACGACCATGAGGGCGGGGGCGTCGAGGGTGGAGATCTTGCGTCGTATGTCGCTTATCCGGGCGTCGCGGTTCACCGTGGCGAAGCCGCGGTCGATCACCCGCTCGATGCTGGAGGCGGTCCTGACGACCCACGCCGTCGTCGCGGAGTCATAGGGGCTCCTGATGACGCTCACGCCCTTAGCGCGCGCCTTCTCGAGGACGTCCTCGTCAATCGGCATGTTGCTCGTGAGGATGATCCCCCGCAGGCCGAGCTCGATCGCCCGAAGCTGGATGTCGCGGCGGTCGCCGACGATGATGAGGGCGTTCGCGGCGGGGATACCCTCCCGCTCGGAAATCTTCCAAAAGGAGCGGATGTCCATCGTGCCTACGCGCACATAGAGCTCCTCCTGGCGCGCCGCGTCGACGGCGTGGATGACCTCCGCCTTCAGGGCGCGGGCGATGTTGGCCAGGGTGCCGTGCACCTGGCGCATAAGCTTCGGCTTGCTGACCCTGGGAATGAAGATGCCGCCTAGGTGGGGCAGCGAAATCGTGCCGACGACCCTTTTGGCCGAGTCGACCACCGGCAGGAGTCCGACGTCGTGTGTGTCGATCAGCTCCAGCGCCTCGGCGCAGGTGGCGTTCTCGGGGACCGTCACGACGCCTGTCTGCATCAGGTCGCGCACGCGCGGCCAGACGTCGCTCAGGTAGACCGGCAGGGGGTGGCGGAAGCGGCCGAGGATCATGTCGATCCGGGCGTTCGAGTTGCCGCACCGCGCCGCCACGTAGCCCCTCTCCCCGCGGGCCTCCTTGTAGGCTGTGTAGGCTATGGCCGAGCAGATGGCGTCCGCGTCGGGGTTGCGGTGCCCGATGACGTAGGTGGTGTTGCTTGAGGGCGCGAAGGGCGCGGTCGACATGGCTCTCCAGACTGTTGGGGCAAAAAACCCCGAATTCAAGGAACTCGACAAGACTTTGGCCCGAATCTTACCCTAGCAGGATGAAGATATACCTCGACGGAAGGTTCGTGGACGAGGCCGACGCCAAGGTGTCGGTTTTCGACCATGGGCTGCTCTACGGCGACGGCGTATTCGAGGGCATACGCCTCTACGGGGGCAACGTGTTCCGCCTGGACGAGCACCTCGAGCGCTTCGAGTACTCGGCGAAGGCCATCCTGCTCGACATGCCGCTGACCCGCAAGGAGTGGAGCGACGCGATCTGCGAGACGTGCCGCGTCAACGGGCTGAAGGACGGCTACATCCGCGCGGTGGTCACCCGCGGCGTGGGCGACTTGGGGCTCGCCCCCTGGCTCTGCGCCAAGCCGTCCTACTTCGTCATCGCGAGCAAGATCTCCCTGTACCCGGCCGAGCATTATGAGAAGGGGCTCGCGATCGTCACCGTGCCTTCCCGCAGGATCGGCCCCGCGTCGCTGCCTGCGACGATCAAGTCCCTCAACTACCTGAACAACATCCTCGGCAAGATCGAGGCGAGGCAGGCGGGCGCGCTCGAGGCCATCATGCTGAACGACCAGGGCTTCGTCGCCGAGGCCACGGCCGACAACGTCTTCATCGTCCACAAGGGCGAGCTCATGACGCCGTCGGCCTCGCAGGGCGCGCTCAAGGGCGTCACCCGCAGCGCGATCGTCGACATCGCCAGGGACCTCGGCCTGCCGCTGCGCGAGGCCAACCTGACCCGCTACGACCTGTGGTGCTCCGACGAGTGCTTCCTCACGGGCTCCGGCGCCGAGGTGATCCCCGTCGTCAAGCTGGACGGCCGCGTCATCGGGGCGGGGACGCCCGGCCCGGTCACGAAGCGGGTCACCGCCGAGTTCCACAAGCGCGTGCTGACCGACGGCACGCGCATCTGAGCGCGCCGCCCGCTTTGCGCCGCATTGGCGCTTCCCGCGGCCGGTCTGGGCCGTATTGCTACTTAGCGCAGGGGGCATGCGCGCGGCTTGCCCTATGGGCCAGGTCATGGCATGTTAGCTGCATAGCAAACACCACACCCAATGGCCAACCCGCTTAAGTGCGATCTCTGCTCGAAGCCCGCCACGGTGCACCTGACCCAGATACTGGACAACAAGGTGCACAAGGTGGACCTGTGCGAGGAGTGCGCGCAGGAGAAGGGCGTGACAGACCCGAGCGGGTTCTCGCTCGCCGACCTGCTCCTGAAGGCGTCGCTCAACCCCGACCCGGCCTCGGGCGGCGTGCGCTGCGAGCAGTGCGGCTTCGCGCCCTCGGACTTCAAGAAGCAGGGCCGATTCGGCTGCCCGGCGTGCTACGACGCGTTCAAGGGCATCCTGGACCCGATGCTCGAGGGCATGCACAAGGGCACCGTCCACTCGGGGAAGGTCCCGAAGCGGGCTCTCGAGAGGAAGTCGCTTTACGACAGGCTCACCAGGCTCGAGGTCGACCTCACGGAGGCGATCAAGGCCGAACGCTACGAGGAAGCCGCACGCTGCCGCGATGAAATCAACCAAGTCAGACAAGCCGTCGAGCAAAAGCCCTCGCGCTGATCCAATGACCATTGGATCGCTCATCGACACCCCGTCGGAACTGACGGACGCGTCGAGCAGCAAGGCGGCCATCGTCCTCATGACGAGGATCCGCCTTGCGCGCAACCTCGCCGGCCAGCCCTTTCCGGGCTGGGCGAAGCCCGCCCAGCGCGAGAAGGTCCTAGGCGCCTGCCGCGAGGCCGTCACGTCGACCTCGGCGATGAAGCGCGGCCTGGCCGTCGGGGTCGGGGACCTCGGCGAGCTGGAAAAGAAGATCCTTGTCGAGCGCCACCTGATCAGCCGCGAGCTCTCCGGCTCCAAGCAGGGTAGCGGCGTCGTCATCAGCCGGGACCAGGCGTTCTCGGTGATGATCAACGAGGAGGACCACCTGAGGATCCAGATGCTGCGCGCCGGCTTCCAGCTGAAGAAGGCCTGGGCGGCGATCAACGAGATGGACTCCGCCCTCGAAGAGTCGCTCGACTTCGCCTTCTCGCCCACCCTCGGCTACCTGACTGCCTGCCCGACCAACCTCGGCACCGGCATGCGCGCGTCCGCGATGATGCACCTTCCCGCCCTCGTGATCTCCAACCAGATGGAGAAGGTGGTGCGCGCCGTGAACCAGCTCGGCATGGTCGTGCGCGGCCTCTTCGGCGAGGGCTCGGACGCCAGCGGGAGCATCTTCCAGATCTCGAACCAGATGACGCTTGGCGAGTCGGAGGAGGAGATCCTCAAGCGCCTGTCGGGGGTCCTGCAGTCGATCATCGAGCACGAGCTCAACGCCCGCGCCCGCCTCCTCGAGGCGGACTCCGGCAAGCTCTTCGACAAGATCGGGCGCGCCTTCGGCATCCTCCAGAACGGCCACGTGCTCAGCTCGAACGAGGCCATGAACCTGCTCTCGCTCATACGCCTCGGGGTGGACCTCGGGGTATTCCCGGACGCCAAGCGCTCCGTGACGGACCGCCTCTTCATCGAGGCCCAGCCCGGCCACCTCCAGCACGCCCAGAAGGGCGAAATCGAGGCCGGCCAGCGCGACCTCCTCCGCGCCGAGAGACTGCGTTCCGAGTTTGCCAATTTCGCCCGTCCGGACTTCACTCTCTCAGCCAACGGTAACAACTGACCCGTAGCCCACGCACACATGTCGCAGGAACCGATGAATAATTTTACGCCGCGCGCCCAGCAGGTGCTGGCGCTGGCACGCAAGGAAGCCGACCGCTTCCACCACAACTACGTCGGCACCGAGCATATCCTGCTCGGGCTGATAAAGTTGGGCCAGGGTGTGGCCGTGAGCGTGCTCCAGAAGATGGGGCTCGACCTCGAGACCGTGCGCGCCGCCGTCGAGAAGCAGGTCGGGACCGGCCAGGAGACCAAGGCCCAGGGCAGCATCCCCTACACGCCCCGCGTCAAGAAGGTCCTCGCCCTCGCGGGCAAGGAGGCGAAGGCGCTCAACCACTCCTATGTCGGCACCGAGCACATCCTGCTCGGGCTCCTGAGGGAGGGCGAGGGGGTGGCCGCCCGCGTGCTCAAGTCCCTCGACGTGGACATCGAGCGCACGCGCAACGAGATCCTGCGCGAGCTCGACCCCCAGTTCTCCGGCGGCAGCGAGGGCGTCGGCGAGGAGGCCGCCGCCGGGACCCCGCAGAGGCCGGGAGGCCAGAACGACGAGAAAAAGGAGGTCAAGACCCCCGCGCTCAAGGCGTTCGGAAGGGACCTGACCGAGCTCGCCCGCAAGGGCGAGATGGACCCCGTCGTGGGCAGAAAGAACGAGATCCGCCGCGTCATCCAGATCCTCTGCAGGCGCACGAAGAACAACCCCGTGCTGATCGGCGAGGCCGGCGTCGGCAAGACCGCCATCGTCGAGGGCCTGGCCCAGGAGATCGCGGCCGGCAACGTGCCCGAGATCCTCTTCGACAAGAAGGTCATCACCCTCGACCTCGCGCTCATGGTCGCCGGGACGAAGTACCGCGGCCAGTTCGAGGAGCGGATCAAGGCCGTCATGGACGAGATCAAGCGCGCCCGAAACGTCATCCTCTTCATCGACGAGCTGCACACGATCGTCGGCGCCGGCGCCGCGGAGGGCGCCATGGACGCCTCCAACATCTTCAAGCCCGCGCTCTCGCGCGGCGAGCTCCAGTGCGTCGGGGCGACGACCCTCAACGAGTACCGCAAGTACATCGAGAAGGACAGCGCCCTCGACCGCCGCTTCCAGTCGGTCAAGGTCGAGCCGCCGTCCGTCGACGACACGATCACGATCCTCAAGGGGATACGCGGCAAGTACGAGGACCACCACAAGGTGATCTTCACCGACCTCGCCCTGGAGACGGCCGCCAAGCTCTCCGACCGCTACATCACGGGCAGATTCCTCCCCGACAAGGCGATCGACGTCATGGACGAGTCCGGCTCGCGCGCGCGCATCGCGGCGCTCAGCAGGCCGCCCGACATCGAGGGCCTGTCCAAGGAGATCGAGGAGGTCTGCGCCCAGAAGGAGAAGGCGATCAGCGAGCAGCACTTCGAGGAGGCCGCCAAGTTCCGCGACCGGGAGAAGCAGCTGCGCGCTAAGCAGGAGCAGGCCACCGAGCAGTGGAAGAAGGCCCGCGAGGAGAAGCGCGTCACGATCGACGAGGAGCTCATGGTGCAGGTCGTCGCCGACTGGACAGGGATTCCGCTCTCGCGCATGGAGAAGAAGGAGAGCGAGAAGCTCCTGAACCTCGAGGCCGAGCTGCACAAGTCCGTGATCGGGCAGGGCGTCGCCGCCAGCTCGATTGCCCGGGCTCTTCGGCGCTCCAGGGCCGACCTCAAGGACCCGCGCAGGCCGATCGGCTCGTTCCTCTTCGTCGGGCCGACCGGCGTCGGCAAGACCGAGACCGCCAAGCAGCTCGCCGCGCAGATGTTCGGCAAGCAGGACGCCCTCGTGCAGATCGACATGAGCGAGTACATGGAGAAGTTCTCCGTTTCCCGGCTCATCGGCTCGCCCCCTGGCTACGTGGGGTACGAGGAGGGCGGCCAGCTCACGGAGTCCGTGCGCCGCAGGCCCTATGCCGTGATCCTCTTCGACGAGGTCGAGAAGGCCCATCCCGACGTCCTGCAGATACTCCTGCAGATCCTCGAGGACGGCCGGCTGACCGACTCCTTGGGGCGCACCGTGGACTTCAGGAACACGATCATCATCATGACCTCGAACGTCGGGGCGCAGCTCCTGCAGCGCCAGACCTCGATGGGTTTCGCCGCGGCGGCCTCGAGCTTCAACGACGCCGAGAAGATGCGCGAGAAGGTGCTGGAGGAGGCCAAGCGTGTCTTCAAGCCGGAGTTCCTGAACCGCATCTCGGACATCGTCTTCTTCAGGCCGCTCGACAAGAACGACCTGATCCTGATCGTCGACCTGGAGATCGCCAAGTTCGCGACGAGGCTCGTCGACCGCAAGATCACGCTCGAGTTCACGCCCGAGTCGAAGGAGCTGCTGATCGAGAAGGGCTACGACGAGAAGTACGGCGCCAGGCCGCTCAGGCGCGCCGTGGAGCACTACCTCGAGGACCCGCTCGCGGAGGCCATCCTTCGCGGGGACATCAAGGAGGGCGAGTCGGTCATGGTGGGCCGCGACGGGGAAGTCCTCAATTTCAAGCAAAAGACCCCTCCCGCCACGACTGAAGTGGCGCCATAAAAAAAGGCGGCCAACCGCCGCCGAGAAAGGCCCCGCCCCCGGATTAAACGGGAGCGGGGTTTTCTGTCGCCGATGCGGGCCCCGCCGTGGTTGGATCCTGCGTGAAATGAGCCCGCTCCGCCTCCGCCTCGCCTCGGGCCTCCTCGCCGGCGCGCTCCTCGCCGCCGCGGGGCGCGCCCAGACGACGGAGACCGGCTTCATGGTCCCCGACAAGGAGACCCAGGACCCCCCGAGCGCGGCCCGCCTCGCCTCGATCGAGGCCGAGGCCGCGGCCACCGGATGGGCGGGGGTGGTGCTCCCGCTGCGGTCCGCGGCGGTGCGCGCCTACGGCCGCGACCGCTTCGCCGCGGCCGACGCGTGGTTCCACGCCTACCGCTGGGCCGCCCTCTTCGCGGAGCCCGAGGACCGCTTCATCTCCGACTGGGTGGGCGCGATCGTGGCCAACCACCTGAACTACGAGGGCGTGGCGGGCCGCTACAGCCCGACCAGCCGGCCGATCGGCATCAACATGTCGCCGGAGCTGCAGGCCTGGGTCCTGTCCAACGAGGCGTTCTCGGAGGAGTTCTTCGCGAACATCAAGACGGTCGACCACCTTCCGAACGTCCTGGCCATCCTCGAGGGCCTGCACCGCCGGGGCGCCGAGAACTTCCAGAGGTACGCCTCCCTGGCGCTCGCGATCGCCCTTGTCTACGACGTCAAGCCGCCCCCCTACTGGCCGCACTTCCAGGTCTCGCCGGAGATGCTGCCGAGGAGGCTGGTCAACCCCGCGGAGACCTTCGAGAGGCTGGTCGGCGAGGACAAGCTCGGGCGCACCTACCACCGGCTGACGAGGCTGCGGGCGGAGGAGCTCAAGTTTGTCGTCGACTCGGCGGCGCCGCCCTCGGAGCTCGCCTGGTCGGAGTCGAACGTGCCCTATCCGCTGGACCAGTTCGAGCAGGCGTATTCGATGATAAGATACAGGATGGACAGGGCGAACGACTACTCGAAGATGACCTGGTCGTCCACGCCGTACACGCTGCAGGCGATCAAGGCGAGCGGGGGCATCTGCGTCGACCAGGCCTACTTCGCGACCGAGGCCGGGAAGGCGCGCGGCGTCCCGACGCTGTTCTTCAGCGGGTCGGGCCAGGACGCCCGGCACGCCTGGTTCGGGTTCCTGGACGGCCAGCACACGTGGCGCCTCGACGCCGGGCGCTACGCGGAGCAGCGCCTGGTGACCGGCAACGCCCTCGACCCGCAGACGTGGCTGCCGATGTCCGACCACGACCTCGAGTTCCTGTCGGAGCGCTTCAGGGCGCTCCCGACGTTCATGCTATCCCGTGTCAATGAGGAGTTTGCGAGCGACTTCATGGCCGCCGGGGACCCGCGCGCCGCGGCGCGCGCCGCGCGGGCCGCGGTGAACTACGAGCGGCGCAACCTCGACGGCTGGGAGACCCTCCTCGAGGCGGACGCGGCGCTCGGCCTCGGCGCCGCGCAGAGGGAGGGTGTCATGAGGGAGGCGGCGCTTGCCTTCACGCCAAAGTACCCTGACCTCGTGGTCTCCTACGTGAACAGGGTCTGCGCGAGCCTGCGCGCCCGGGGCGAGACGAGCCTCGCCAACTTCGAGGAGCAGGGCCTCGGCGAGAGGCTCAAGGGCGACCGGGCGGACCTCGCGATCACCCAGGCCGCGTCGATCCTGTCCCGCAGCATCGCGACGCAGTCGATCCCCGACCAGGTCGCCACCTACAACGCCATCCTGGTCCAGCTCGGGCACGGCGCGGGGACGATGTTCTTCGACCAGATCGTGGCGGCCTTCGCCGAGCACCTCTCGATGGCCAACCTGAAGCCCGACGCCCGCGCCGCCGTCGAGCGCGCGAGGTCGGCGCTTGACGTCCAGCCCGGCACGGCGCTCGCCATGGACGTGGACAAGCTCCTCGCGAAACTCCAGGACTAGGCACCGCTTAGGCTTTCCAAACGCCCGCGACCCGTGAAGGATCGGGGCGATGGACTCGCCTTCCGCACGCAAGCCCGCCGTGGGCTTCATCTTTGTCACCCTCGTCCTCCTCATGGTGGGGGTGGGGATCATCATCCCCGTCCTCCCCGGCCTCATCACCAAGTTCGAGGGGGGCAGCGTGGCGGAGGGATCCCAGTCCTACGGGTGGCTGGTCGGCGTCTTTGCGGCCATGCAGTTCATCGCGTCGCCGATCCTCGGCTCGCTGTCCGACCGCTACGGCCGCAGGCGCGTGATCCTCATCGCGCTGACGGGCTCGGCGATCGACTACGTCGTCCTGGGGTTTGCGCCCAACATGGCGTGGCTCTTCGTGGCCCGGGTGATCTCCGGGGCTACCGCCGGCTCGCTCGCCGCCTGCAACGCCTACATTGCCGACGTCACCCCGCCCGAGAAGCGGGCGCAGGCCTACGGCATGGTCGGGGCCGCGTTCGGGATTGGCTTCGTCATCGGCCCGGCCGTCGGCGGCTTCCTGGGGCACTTCAGCCTGAGGCTGCCGTTCTTCGTGGCCGCGGGCTGCGTCGGGCTGAACGCGCTCTACGGCGCCTTCGTCCTTCCCGAGTCGCTCTCCGTCGAGAACCGCCGGCCGTTCTCGTGGAGCCG
Organism: uncultured Opitutaceae bacterium; assembly: GCA_964509885.1. Lineage (GTDB taxonomy): Bacteria > Verrucomicrobiota > Verrucomicrobiia > Opitutales > Opitutaceae > Palsa-1447. Next base: position 38,053 of record CAZDZL010000027.1, read on the forward strand.
GGCGAACCCGGTCGGCTCGCTCCTCGCGCTGCGGCGCTTCCGGGGCGTCGTGGACCTGGCCTGGATGTACTTCATCTTCAGCTTCGCCAACACGATGCTCCAGAGCGTGTGGGTGCTCTACACGGGCAACCGCTTCGGCTGGACGACCCTGCAGGTCGGCCTGTCGCTCACCTACGTCGGGGTGATGGCGATCGTGGTGCAGGGGGTGCTGGTCAAGAGGATCATCGTGTGGACGGGCGAGAGGAAGGGCCTCGTCATCGGCCTCCTCATCTCGGCCTTCGCGATGGCCGGGTACGGCACGGTCACCCGGGGGTGGATGTTCTATGCCCTTGCCACGTTCGGCGCCCTGGGCGGCATCGCCGGGCCCGCAGCGCAGGCGCTCCTGACGAAGCATGTGCCGCCCAACGAGCAGGGGGCGCTCCAGGGCTCGCTCTCAGGCCTCACGAGCCTCTCGTACGTCTTCGGCCCGATGCTCGCGGCCTGGAGCTTCGGGAAGGCCCTCGCCTCGAGCGGCTGGTGGCACATCGAGGGCATCTCGTTCTACGAGGCCTCGATCTTCCTGCTGGTCGCGCTCGCGCTGGCCCTGCGCTCGTTCCAGCTGGACGACCGCCTCGCGGCGAAAGGCTAGGCCGCGGCGTGCCTGGCGGCGGCCTCGAGGAGCGCTGCCAGGGCCGGCTGCGGGGGAGGTTCGCGCTTCCAGCCGACGACCAGCCGGCTCTCTGGCGCCGGGCCGGCCAGGATTCGGAAGATCACCTTGTCGGGCAGGTGCTTTGCCTCCGAGGGTGCGGCGAACATCGCGCCGACCCCGGCGCGCACGAGGCCGACCCCGTTTGAGCGCGGCCAGACCTCCTCGGCTATCCTCGGGGCCACGCCGCTCGACGCGAAAGCGGCGAGGACCCGGTCGTAGAAGCCCGGGTTGTTGGCCCTCGGGAACAGCACGAAGGGCGTCTCGGAGAGGTCCCTGAGCCGGAGCGCCTTCCTGGCCCGCAGCGGGTGGTCGGAGGGCAGGAGCACGCCGTTTCGCTCGCGAAGGAGGAGCGTGGTCTCGATCCCAGGCGACGGCCCGTCCGGATGAAAGAAGCCGCAGTCGATCTCGCCCGCCTGCAGGGCTGCGAGCTGGAGCGCGGTAGGCGACTCGTTGAGCTCCAGGCGGATGCCGGGGAACTGCCTGTGGAACCCGCGCAGGATGTCGGGAAGGACGGTCGCCATCGCAAGGCCGGTGAACGCGACCCTGAGGCGGCCGACGCGGCCCTCGGCGACCGCCTTCATGTCGGCCGGCACCCGCGCGAGCACGGCCAGGACGGGCTCGATCCGCTCGAGGAGCGCGGCGCCGGCCGGCGTCAGCTCGACCCGCCGGCTCGAGCGGTTCAGCAGGCGAACGCCGAGCGCCGCCTCCAGGTGGGCTACCTGGCGGCTGAGGGCGGGCTGGGCGATCGCGAGGGCCTCCGCAGCCTTCCTGAAGTGCAGCCGGCGGGCGACCTCGCGGAAGTAGGCGAGGTGGCGCAACTCGAAGGGCAATTGATACTCTCTCGGCATCAATGATAGCGAAACAAGTATTTCCCTCACAATCAATCCCATGTTATACCTGTGCGCATGCCCCGAACCCTCTTCGACAAAGTCTGGGATGCGCACACCGTGCGGACGCTGGCCAGCGGCCAGACGCAGCTCCTCGTGGGCACGCACCTGATCCACGAGGTCACGAGCCCCCAGGCGTTCGGGATGATGCGCGACCTCGGGCTCAAGGTGGCCATGCCCCACCGCACCTTCGCGACCGTGGACCACATCGTCCCGACGGACCAGGTAAGCGAGCCCTACGCCGACCCGATGGCCGACGCGATGATCAAGGAGCTGCGCAAGAGCTGCAGGGAGTCGGGCATCACGTTCTTCGACCGCTCGACCGGCAAGCAGGGGATCGTGCACATCGTGGGCCCCGAGCAGGGGATCACCCAGCCCGGGACGACGATCGCGTGCGGCGACTCGCACACGAGCACCCACGGCGCCTTCGGGGCCATCGCATTCGGCATCGGAACCACCCAGATCCGCGACGTCCTCGCGACGCAGACCATGGCGCTCGGGCGCCTCAAGGTGCGTCGCATCGAGGTGAACGGAAAGCTCAGGCCGGGCGTCTACGCGAAGGACGTCATCCTCCACATCATCTGCACCCTCGGTGTCAACGGGGGCACGGGCTACGCGTACGAGTACGCGGGCGATCTCTTTGACCGGTTCTCGATGGAGGAGCGCATGACTGTGTGCAACATGTCGATCGAGGGCGGGGCCCGGGCCGGCTACGTGAATCCCGACGAGACGACATTCGCCTACCTGAAGGGGCGCCCCTACTCGCCGAAGGGCGCGGACTGGGACGCCGCGGTGGCGCGCTGGCGCTCCACCGCAAGCGACCCGGGCTGCGCGTACGACGACGTCGTCAGGATCGACGCCGCCGACATCGCGCCCACGGTCACCTGGGGCATCAACCCGGGGCAGGGGATCCCGATCACGGGGACGATCCCGGACCCGGCCACCGCGGGCAGCGTGGACGAGAGGGCCTCGATCGTGGAGGCGCTCGCCTACATGAAGCTGAAGGCCGGCGCGCCGATCAAGGGGACCCGCATCGACGTCGCCTTCCTCGGTTCCTGCACGAACGGCCGCCTGAGCGACTTCCAGGAGGTCGCCCGCCACATCAAGGGCCGGCGCGTCGCGCCGGGGGTCAAGGCGATCGCCGTCCCCGGCTCCCAGGGCGTCGGCGTCCTCTGCGCCGAGCTCGGCATCGACAAGATCTTCCGCGACGCGGGCTTCGAGTGGCGAAACGCCGGGTGCTCCATGTGCCTGGCCATGAACCCGGACAAGCTGGTCGGGGACCAGCTCTGCGCGAGCTCGTCGAACCGCAACTTCAAGGGCCGCCAGGGCAGCCCGACGGGCCGCACGGTCCTCATGAGCCCCCTCATGGTCGCCGCCGCGGCCGTCACCGGCTCCGTGGCCGACGCCCGCGAGGTGTTCGGCGTTAGCGCCAACTGAAACCCCCGGACCCTTCCACCATGGCACTCGAAAACATCACGCGCGTCGCCGGCCGGGCCGTTTACGTCCCCGGCAACGACATCGACACGGACCGCATCATCCCGGCCCGCTACCTGAAGTGCGTCACCTTCGACGGGCTCGGCGAGTTCCTGTTCTACGACGTCCGCAAGAACGCGGACGGCAGCGACAAGCCGCATCCCCTCAACGAGGCGGCCCACAGGGGCGCGACGATCCTCCTCTCGGGCGCGAACTTCGGGTGCGGCTCCTCGCGGGAGCACGCGCCCCAGGCCCTCCAGAAATACGGCATCCGCGGCGTCATCGCCGAGGGCTTCGCCGAGATCTTCCACGGGAACTCGACGACGCTCGGGATGCCCTGCGTCACGGCGAGCCGCGAGGACATCGCGAGGATCGCCGCCGCGGTCGAGGCCGACCCCAAGACGGAGGTCGTGATCGACCTCGTGAACCTGAAGATCACCTTCGCCGGACAGACGGCCGACGCCACGCTCCGGGAAAGCGCCCGCGACGCGCTCGTCCACGGGCGCTGGGACCCGATCGGCGAACTGCTCGAGGGCGCCGCCGACGCGGCCAAAGTTGCAGGCGGGTTGCGGTACATGTCCGCCTGAGGGGGTAGCCCTTGGGGACTTGGTCCCTTGACCTCCCGGGCGAGGCGCCCCCGTTATCACCCCATGGGGGGCGGGGTGTTATCGGCTTGGCCTCCAGCGGCGTGACCCGCAATATTAGGGACCTTTTTGCGAGCGAAAGCGTCTTACTGGCACACCCATATCTATGACACTTGGAATGATCGAAGTCTTCAAGGGGGCCGGCCTCCTCATCTATCCCCTTGGACTATGCTCGGCGCTGGCCGTCTTCATCATCTTCGAGCGGATCTACGCCCTGCGCACGGCGGCGGTGCTTCCCCCGGACCTCGTGGACTCGGTGATGATGGGCCGCCCGCTCGTCGGCGGCCGCCACACGGTCCTCTCCCGCATCGTCGAATTCTCCCAGCAGCACGCCGATGACCCGGACTCGCTGAAGGCCTTCGCGAGGCTCGAGGTGAACCGCATGGAGCGCGGGGTCCCGTACCTCGACGTCATCTACGCCGCGGCGCCCCTCATCGGGCTCTCCGGCACGGTGACCGGCCTCCTGCAGGTCTTCTCCGAGATCTCCCCGGACACGGGGCTTCCCGACCCGGTCGTCTTCACGAAGGGCGTGGCGCTCGCCCTCTCCGCGACCGTGATTGGCCTGGCGATCGCGATCCCGTCCCTCGTCGGCAGCGGCTACCTCCAGCGCCGGATAGACAACTACGCCGCCCAGATGGACGTGCTCCTCGAGCGTATCATCAACCGCGCGGGCAAATGAGCGGATTCCGCCAGAAGCGGCGCAAGCGGCCCGAGCTCAACCTCGTGCCGCTGATCGACGTGCTCGTCATGCTGATCTTCTTCGCATTCGTGACGATGCAGTTCAGGTCGGCGACGATGCTCAACATCACGCTCCCGAGGATAGCGACCGCGGGCAAGAACGAGTACAAGGGCACGGTCACGATAGGCATCGACAACAAGGGCGTCATCTCCTTCAACGGGAAGGAGATCGCCGACGACCAGCTGCCCGGCCTCGTCAAGGCCGTGAGCGAGCAGGCCCGCGACATCCCGGTCCTCATCAAGGCCGACGAGACGACCCAGCTGAAGAAGCTGGCGTTCGCCATGGACGTCTGCCGGATGAACGGCCTCAACAAGATCAGCCTGCAGTCGAGGTGAGCGCGTGAACATCGTCATCACCGGCGTCACGCGCGGCCTCGGAAGGGCGCTGGCCGAGTGGTGCATCGCCAACGGCCACACGGTCGCCGGCTGCGGCAGGAGCGGACCGGCGATCTTCGACTTCAGGTTCACCCATCCCGAGCCGAACACCTTCGACGCGGTCGACGTGACGCTCCCGGTCAAGGTCAACCTCTGGGCGGAGCGGGTTCTGGGCGCCATGGGGCCGCCCGACATCCTGGTCAACAACGCCGGCCTCATCAACCAGCCGGCCCCGCTCTGGAAGGTGCCGCCCGACGAGGTCTCAAAGGTGGTCTCGGTCAACATCCTCGGCGTCGTGAACGTCATCCGCGCCTTCGCGCCGGCCATGGTCGAGAGGGGCAAGGGGGTCATCGTCAACCTGAGCTCGGGCTGGGGACGGAGCGTGTCGCCGGACGTGGCGCCCTACTGCGCGACCAAGTGGGCGATCGAGGGCCTCACGAAGGCGCTCGCCGAGGAGCTCCCGAAGGGGATGGCGGCCGTGCCGCTCAACCCCGGCGTCATCGACACGGACATGCTGCGCACGTGCTTCGCGGACAGCGCCTCGTCCTACCCCAAGGCCGACGCCTGGGCCAAACGGGCGGGGCCCTTCATCCTCGGCCTCGGGCCGAAGGACAGCGGCCAGTCGCTCAGCGTCTCCGGGTTCGACCCCTGAGGCGCCCCTAGACCATCAGGACGTGCGGCTCGGCCTCTGCGTCGTAGTCGATGCCCGCCAGGCCGAAGCCGAAGAGCTTCAGGAATTCGCCGCGGTAGCCCGCGATGTCCGTCGAGGCGCCGAGCGTCTCGGTCGTGACCGCGGGCCAGATCGCCGCGACGGCGGCCTGCACCTCGGGCCTCATCTCCTTGTCGTCGAGCCGCACCCTGCCGGCGTCGTCGAAGGCGGGCCCGGAGGGCGCGTAGATGTGGTCCGCGAACAGGCGCTGCATCTGCTCGATGCAGCCCTCGTGGGTCCCCTGGGCCTTCATGATCTTGTAGAGGATGGCGATGTAGAGCGGGACGACGGGGATGGCCGAGCTCGCCTGGGTCACGAGCGCCTTGTTGACCGAGATGAACGCACGGCCGCCGCCGTTCTGCTTCAGGATTGAGTCGATGCTCCTCGCGGCCCGCTCGAGGTCGTTCTTCGCGAGCCCGATCGTGCCGTTCTTGTAGATGGCCCACGTGACCTCGGGCCCGATGTAGGAGTAGGCGACCGACTGGGCGCCGGGCGCGAGGAGCTTGGCCTCGGACAGGGCGCTGATCCACATTTCCCAGTCCTCGCCCCCCATCACCGTGACCGTGTCCGCGATCTCCTGCTCGTTCGCGGGCTCAATCGTGATCGTGCTGACGATCCCCTTGTCGGTGTCCACCGTCTTGTTGGTGTAGGGGGCCCCGACGGGCTTGAGGACCGACTTGTGCACGACCCCGGTCCCGGGGTGTACCCGGCGGGGCGAGGCGAGGGAATAGACGACAAGGTCGACCTGGCCCAGGTCCTTTCGGATCGCGTCCAGGGCCTGCGCCTTGATGTCCTGGGAGAACGCGTCGCCGTTGATGTTCCTCGCGTAGAGGCCCGCGGCGTGCGCCGCGTTCGTGAAGCCGATCGTGTTGTACCAGCCCGGAGTCGCCGTGCGTCCCTCCTCGGAGGGGCGCTCGTAGAAGATCCCCAGGGTCGCCGCCCCGGATCCGAAGGCCGCCGTGACCCGGGAGGCCAGCCCGTAGCCCGTCGAGGACCCGATCACGAGGACCTTCTTGGGACCATTCTTGATGGTACCTTTTGATTTAACGTGACTTATCCATTCACCCACATGGGCCGCACAGCCGGCGGGATGGGCCGTCACGCATACGAATCCACGAACCTTGGGCTTGATGATCATCGGCCCTGAATTTCCCGGGACAGGGGGAGGGAGGCAAGGATGATTGAGCCCCGGGTCGGGGCTTCACCCCGGCCCTTGGCGTCCCCCTCAGGGGCGCCTTTCGGGGGTGGTCTGCCCGTTGGGGGAAGGGGCGCCGCCGGCCTTGAGCTGGTCGATCTCGCGCCGCGTGAGGATCCGCTCCTCCTCGAGCTGGTTCCTGGCGGCCCTCAGGCTCGCGTCGGCCATCAGGGCCTCGTCCCTGAGCATCTGGTTGCGCGTCCTCTCGATAACCCAGAGCTCGAGGAGGCATGCGACGAGCGCCGCCAGGCAGGCGGTCGTCGCCCAGGGCAGCCAAGCCGGAAGCTCGATCTTTGTTTCATCCATGAGGGCGGGTGGAAGGAAAGAGAGTGGCGGACGGCGCGCCTCAGTAAAGCCCGAGCTCTCTCGCTTTGAGGATAAATTCGCGGACGAAGGGCTCGCGGGAGATCTCGTCCCACGGGCGGTTGCTCGAGATGCGCACGAACGCCTGGGTTCCGGCCCTTTGGAAACCGTAGCGGAAGGCGAACCCGATCAGGGCCGGGACGGACCTGGGGTCCCCGGGGTCGATCGGCCGGCCGTCGTGGAGCTGCCAGTACCAGACCTGCTGGGGATAAGCCCCACTCATGAACAGCCGGTGGTCGCCGACCGGCAGCGTCCTGCCCCCGATCGAGAGCGCGGCGCGGGGGTCGGGCACAGGCACCGCAGCCCAGCCCGAACCCGGCCAGCAGGCGTCGGGGGTGTGGGAGGCGACGAGCCCGACGGAGGCCTGGCCCTCCTGCCAATAGGCCACGTAGAGCGTGACCTGCGCGGCGCCTGCGGCGTCCCTGCGCAGGTAGCTGCGCTGCGCCAGGTGGTCGGTCCTGAGCGTGCCGGCGAACCGGTAGAGGCCGTGCGTCGTGCTGACCTGCCAGCCGTCCGCCGAGGCGGGAAGCATGGTGGTGAGGTCCGGCGCCGGCCGGCCGGACGGCGCGGACGACCGGGTTGCGGCGACGAAGAAGACCAAGGTCGCCGCGCCCACCGCGAGGACGACGCCGAGGACGCCGATCGCGCGCGGGCCCTTGTCGCCTCCCGGGGCCGGACGCCAGCCGGTGTTCCCGGGAGCCGCCGGCGCGGCGCTCCCCCCAAGCCCGTGGGCCAGGCAGAACAGGTTCGCCGCCGTGACGCCGAGGACCGCGTACCCGGTCACGTCGTGCCACGCGCCCTCCACGCGGACGCCCGCGTTCACCAGCAGCGTCAGCAGAAGCGAGCGCAGGAAGTTCATCGCGAGGGCGAGCGGAGCCGCGAGGGCGACGAGGAGGACCCTCGCCCACGGCCGGCGCACCAGGGTCGCCGCGAGCAGCAGGCCCGCGAACACGCAGGACACCAGGCTGCGAACGCCGCTGCACGCCTCCTCGACGCCCACGGCCCCGCGCGACAGCTCGATGATGTTGCCGTGCCGGTGGGCCACGATGCCCAGGAGATCCAGGGTGCGCATAACGCCCGCCGACACCCGGAGCTGGAGGGCCAGCGTGAGCCTCGAGTACGTCCCCGGGGGAAGGGGGGCGCAGAGGGCCCAGAGCGCCGCGGCGCAGACCGTCGTCCCGTTGAACGCGATCAGGCTCACCTTCCTGTCGGCGAATACGGCCAGGGCGGCGCAGCCGACCAGGGCGAGCGAGCACGCGAGCGCTAAGTCGACGACCGGACTCGACCAGTCGAGGGTCGTTGCGAGGAGCCCGGCGCCCCACAGGCAGGCGAGGGACGCGGCGCCCAGCACCGCGGCGAGGAACGCGGCGGTCCTCCCGCCGAGGGTGTCGCGGGCCTCCGGGTTGAGCCCGAAGCTCAGCAGCACGACGCAGACGACGGGCATCAGGAAGCCGTGGGAGAGGTCGGGGTCCCGGGTCCACTCGGGCCACAGGTGCGCCGTGAGCGCGAGGGCGAGGATCGCCAGCGCCGCTAGGACGACCTTCTCCGGCACCCGGAGCCGATGGGGGGCCTCTGCGCCAGTCACGGGGCGAGGCTGGCGCGGCCCCCGCCGCCGCGCAAACGCCAAAACGCCTAAACGGGGCTAGACGGCAACCGCGAAGAGCTCCGGGTCCATCACGCCGTCCGCGACCTTGTTGACGGTCCCGGTCATCGTGACCGCGAAGCCGTCGCCGATCTCGATGCCGATCGTCCCGCCGGGCATCCTCACCGTGACCGACCGGTCGACGAGGCCCAGGCGGTGCGCGACGGCCGCCGCCGCGCTCGAGCTGCTTCCCGACGCGAGTGTGTAGCCCGCGCCGCGCTCCCAGATCTCGATCTGGATCGTCCCGCGGTCGATCACCCTCAGGAACTGGACGTTCGTCCTGTTGGGAAAAAGGGGATGGACCTCGATCTCGGGCCCGTACCGGCGGGCGAGCTCGGGCGAGAGGTCGTCGGCGGGGATGACGCAGTGCGGGTTGCCGATCGTCGCCGCCGAGAAGGTGAACGCACGCCCCCCGGCCGTGAGGGTCTCGCCCAGGACCTCCCGGTCGGCGCCAAGGACGGGGATCCTGCGGCTGCTGAAGCTCACCGATCCCATGGCGACCGTGATCAGGCCCCCCTTGTCCTTTATCTCGGACGTGACGACGCCCCCGGGCGTCTCGACGGTGAAGCGCGTCCCCGTGGCGCGCTTCTGGTCCCAGAGGTAGCGCGAGAAGATCCTCAGGCCGTTGCCGGACTTCTCGGCCTCGGAGCCGTCCGGGTTGAAGATGCGAAGCCCGAAGTCCGCCTTCGCCGAGGGCAGGGGGCCCCAGAGGATGCCGTCGGACCCCACGCCGAAGTTGCGGTGGCAGACCACCCGAATCTGGGCCGCCGTGGGCTCCTTCCAGGCGGGGAAGTCGGCCGGGTCGAGGACGATGTAGTCGTTGCCCAGAGCATGGTACTTGTGGAAGCGCATCTAAGCCTGCCCCTCGAGGACGGGATGCTCCGCATACCCGAAGAGGCCGCGGCGCTTGATCGCCTCGGCCACGGGCGGGGGCACCATCTTCTCCCAGGTCGGGTCCTTCTCCTTGATGCGGCGAAGGACGTCGCGCGAGAAGATCTCCAGGATGTCGGAGTCGAAGCCCACGATGCAGTCGATGTAGTGGTTCTCCAGGAGGTGGGCGTAGAGGTTCGAGAGGTGGTCGACGATCCGCACGTTCTTCGCCGTGATGAGGACGCTGGAGCTGAACGCATTCAGCGGGGAGCCCTTGCCCTCGCCGCCCTGGGCGATGTACATCTCGTAGGCCTCCT
>CAZDZL010000028.1:0-11641 GCA_964509885.1 uncultured Opitutaceae bacterium
GAGGGTTCGAATCCCTCCCTCTCCGCCACTTTGACCGAGACTGCGAAACTACTTTGGGCCTACCGCATCCGCTAGCACGCCCTTGATGAACGACTGGTATGGCATACCCTTCCGATGAGCTTGAATCTTGAGCTGGGCCAGGACGCTGTTCGGTACGCGCAGCGATATCGCGGTGCTGGTAGGCTTTAGGTTGGGAAACGTTGCGAACTTGGCCTTCTGCCAGTCGACCGGCCTCTCGCTATTACTGCCTTTCACGAAGAGCTTTTTCATAATTTATAGTTTCTTTTCTGTTGGCAGGGCGCGCGGAAATAACCCGCAACTTCCTGGCGCGAACGGTAAACACAACTCGCAGAATCCGGCCCCGCTCGCTCCTGCCAAGCGCGGCCCAGCGAAGCTCGCGATCATCCGGCCGGGAAGCCTCAGCCACCCATGGCTCCCGGAAAAAAATTTCTTCGGCTTCCTCATTGGAAATATGGTGCTTCGTAGGGTTCTTGGTCAGATTTCCTGCATCCCATTCAAAGCCTTCAAGTCTGGAAAAGTCAAATTCCATCGTATGTCATTTTGATATACACAATTGTGATGTCAAGTAGTGGATGAGGAGGAGTTCAAGGTTGCCAATAGGTTGTCATAAATCGTGGTGTTGCCTTCCCTTGGTTGCCGGCCCCTTCTTCTCGCTTCTAGTTCCAATCCAATAACCTAAAATTAAATCCCCGCATTCTAGCGACTTAGCTTCGAGATGGAAGAAGGGTTCGAATCCCTCCCTCTCCGCCAATATTTCCCTTGGGGAGAGGCCTAAGGCCCCACCATTTGGGTGCGAAATTTCGGGAGGAGCGCGGCGACTTTCGCTTTCATCTCGGCTTCCGCGGCTTTGTCGGGCTTGGGCGCCTGCGAGGTTCGGGTCGCAACAGGAACCCCTACCTCAAGGAACAATTCCTCCTGGCCGGCTGGTGAGCAAATGCACAGCAACCGCGCCGATTCCTTGGACGCATTCGTAAAGAAATGGGGCGCGTTGGCAGGGACGTTGGCGGTCTCACCTTTTCGCAAGACGGATTTTTTGCCGCGAAAAGTAACTTCTATTTCCCCTTCGAGCATGGTGAAAGACTCCTCGAAGTCGTGCCGATGGGGCGGCGGGCCACCCCCCGGCGGGACGAGCATGTCGACAAGGCAATAGCGGCCATCGGTGTCCGCGCCACTCAACAGAATGGTGTAGGTGTCCCCCACTATGCCGACATGAGCCAGGCTCTCATCCTTGTTGGGGCGCGCGATCGCGAGATTGCGATCAAGCGTGTCCGCAGGAATGGGCGAGATCGGCCGCGAGGTAATGGAGTTGTCGTTCATCGGTCTAATTTTTCGATGTGTGATCGCCATCCAGGGTTTGCCGTGTTGCGGCATGTTGGTTGGCCCTCGAACACCGCGCGGGGATCCTACACACAACAGGTGCGCGGAGCTATGGGGCGTTGTACCCCCAGCCCACCCATTGGCTGATGAAAGAACGGACGCCCTTCGAGCCATTCAGCGGTTCGAGTCCGTCCCACTCCGCCATTTTCCCCTGATCTGACGGTAGAGACTCGATCTAGAAGAGGGGTTTGCTATTGGGTGTCGTAGACCTCGATAAGCGCCACGCCTGTTGAATTGCCCAGGCTGGTGACTTCCACTGTGTAGGAGCCGGGCTGAAGCGTGATGAGAAGCGCGGCATCCTTGCTGCCCGAAGGCAGCGGGAACGCCCCGGCCTGCGCGAACGCCGCGCTGAGCTGCGCCGCCGTGCTTGAGCCGGTACCCCAGCTCGAGTTGCTGGCGACCTCGGTGGAACCCGAGAAGAGAGTGATGACGGGATCCGCCAGCACGCCCGGGACTCCAAACGTCGACAATGTCGGGCCGATTCCGCGGATGAGAACGGTCTTCGGCGCGTTGCCCGCGATCGCGAAGCCTCCTATCAGGATGCCGTCGCCTCCGGTGACCTCCATGCGAGCTGACACGTTGACAAGGCTGGCGGCCGAGTTGCCCCCGACGTCGTAAATTTCGATCAGGCCTATGCCGGACGAGCCATCGGTAGTGAGGATGCCGGTGGTGACGGCGCCGGTGTTGACCGTGGCCAGCAGCGCGGAGTCCAAACTGCCATTCGGCAGGGCGAAGGCGCCGACCGACGCGCCAGTCGCCGCAATGAGGGCGCTGTCATCGACGCCGGAGCTGTTGGTCCCCCACCCGCTGTCTGTAGCGATCACGGCGCCCCCGGCGCCGTAAAGCGTCAGGATTGGCGCAGCGATGAAGTTCTGGATGCCGAAGGGCGCGAGGGCGGGACCGATCCCGCGCACGAGGAGGTTCTTGCCGTCGCCTGAGACGACGAAGCCCACGATCAGCGAGTCAGCCCCCGGCCCGGACATAGCCCGAGCCGAGAAGTTGACGATGTGGCTCGAGAGGATGGTGATCACCAGGGTTTCGGTGCTCGTGCCAGCGGAGTTCGTCGCGTTGATCGTCACGGAAAAGGTGCCCCATGCGGTGGGTATGCCGTTGATCGCGCCGGTCAGCAAATTCAGGGTGAGCCCGGGCGGGAGCCCCGTGGCCGTGTAGCTCGTCGGCAGGCCCGTTCCTGCGATCGTGTAGGTGACAAAAGGCGTGCCCAGGGTTCCCGAGGCGCTTGTCGGGCTCGTGATGACGGGAGCGACCGTGGCCCCGGCAATGATGAACGTGACCGTGATCGAGCTGCTGCCGGCGGTGTTTGTAGCCGTGACTGTCACGACGTACGTGCCCGGTGTCGTGGGCGTGCCGCTGATCACCCCGGTGGCGGGATTCAGGGAAAGCCCGGGAGGAAGCCCGACGGCCGTGAAGCTTGTGGGCACGCCCGTCGCGACGATGACGTACGGGACAATCGGCATGCCGACCGTGCCAGGGGGGCCGACGACCGGGCCCACGATGATCGGAACGATCGCGGCCGATCCGATCGTGATGGTCAGTGTTGAGGCAGGGAAGCTCGTGCCGGTGCCGTTCGTCGCAGTCAGTGTGACGACCGTGGTTCCGGTGGCGGTGGGGGTGCCCGTGATGGCACCGGTCACAGAGTTGAGCACGAGGCCTGCGGGCAGCGGGCTGGCGGTGTAGCTGGTGGGAGATCCGGTTGCGGCAATATCAAAGGTGAAGGCCGCGCCAATGGTGCCAGCTGCGATTGTCGGGCTGGTGATCGACGGCAGGCCGAGGACATTGAAGCTCTGCCGCAGCATGTTCGAAGTGTATGCCGGGCCGGACACTTGGCCCGCTTGGGTTGCCTGCAACGTCACGATGCCCGGACCCGTGGTCGTCACCGTGAAAATGAGCGTCGAAGGATTGGCTCCCGGGCTGCCGGTTTGAGCCACGGTCGCCGGGCCGCTCACCACCGTGACGGCAATGTCCAGCCCGGAGCTGGCCGTCGGCGTTACGGTGAAGATGTCGCCAATGTTATGGTCCGGGATGGCCTCAAAGCTCACGGATTGCGCTCCCGCGGCCAGGGAACCAGTGGCATAGAACTGGTCCGTGCCCCAAGCCCCTGCGGCCCCGGTCGCGTCTGGGGAGAAGACAAGGGTGTTGAACACTCCCCCTAGGTTTGCGATGTCGAACACCGTTCTTACCCCTGCCGTCAGACTAGGGTTTATCCTTCCGAGGACCGTGTTGCCCGTGACGGGGTCGAGGCGCAGGTAGTAGAACTGGTCGGCACCGTAGTTGCTGACGACGGTGGGCGTGTACGTGAGCGTTGTGAAGCCGCCGACGCCAAAACCGCCGACGGCAAGGGTGAGGTCCAGGGCGTCGGTCGAGGCGCTGGTCAGCGCCGGGATCATGAAGCCGAACTGCGTGTGGCTGGAAAGGTCCGTGCGCAGGTAGAACATGCTATCCGCCGCGTACGCGCCGCCGGGACCTCCCGGGACCGCGCCCGGGGCAAAGGCCAGGGCAAAGTAGCCGTTCGTGCCCGGGCTCGCTGGTCCACCAGCCACGCCGCCGGTCGCGGGCCACGACATGGGCTTCAAATCCGCGATGGACGTCGCCACCCCGGTGCCCGGCACGATCGCCGCAAAGTAGTCCACGCTGTTCGGCGCATGATGGATCATGTAGAAATTGCTTGGGCCAAAGCCGAGGTCAGCCGATGCATAGGTCAGGGCCGAGTAGCTGTTCGGGGTCAGCTTCGAAGCCGGGTCGGAGTATGTGACCACCCCCGTCGGCGTCGTGAGTGTGGCGTAGCTCGTGAAGTCCGCGCCAGGGCCACCGCCAAGCGGGATCGCGGCTCCGCTCAGGGCGTAAAACGCAATCGATGACGGGGCACCCGACAATGCGACCGCGCCGGCGACATACTGGATTCCGGCAAGGTTGTTGGGCACGCTTCCAGAAACGTTGCCCGGGGTCCCGATTCGGGGGGTGATCGTCACGACACCATTCGCGGTGCCCCCGCCCGTGACTGCGGTGCCGATGGCGACGGAGGACAGCGTGTTGGTCTGAGCCGAGGCCTGGGAGCCGACTAGGGCGACTGCGGCCGAGAATAGCAGTGTGCGGTAAGTGTTCATCGGGATATTCATCTTTCTTCTGAGCGGAGGTGGCCTGCGATACGGACAATCTTGATTTTGCGGCGGGAACATATACTCAGCGCGGCCGGTGTCGCCATGGGGTGAACCCAGCATAGAGCGCGTTGAAAACGCACCCTGCGCTCGCGCCGTTTTCGGCGGCATTGCCTCTGGAACCCGACGCGCTTCCTTCCGCCATCCTCAGGCATCCTCCGCCTTCACGGTAGGGCGATCACAGTTCGGTGGCCTGCACCCTCCACGACAATGGATTAGGGAGATTCCGGGCAAAGCGAGGCGCGCATCTTCGGCGCAAGGCGGTCACAGGTGCTTCCCGGCGCCGCGGCGGACCCATCACGTTTGGCCAGCGGGAGCGTCACGGGCAAACAGTCGGGTTACACCCCATATCATGAGGGCCGCTCAACGTCCTATTGTGCGGGCCATTCGCCGAGAGCTCGGCAGATCTTGGGAACTCCCCGAAAAGCGCTGACGATGGCACCACAATCTCCGAAGTCCGAAAACCCGCCCGGCGCGCCGCGGGACCGCGCCGAAGCCGGCGGCCTTGGCAACCCGCTGGTTCGGGCCGGCCTCGTCCTCGGGATGGGCTTCGGGGGCCTCGCCGACGGCATCATCCTTCATTCCATCCTGGGCTGGCACCACCTGATCTGCGCCGGCGCCACGACCTACTGCCAGCCCACCAGTGTTGAACAGCTTCAGCTTGAGAACACGGAGGACGGCTATTTCGACCTTGCGCTCTGGCTCGTCCTTCTGGCCGGGACCGCAATGATCTTCAACGCCAGCCGCATATCCGGAGGGGCTTGGAGCGGGCGTGTCCTTCTGGGCTCGATGCTCATCGGGTCGGGCTTGTTTAACTTCATTGAGGGCCTCGTCGATCATCAGATCCTAGGGATTCACCACGTCCTCCCGGGAACCCAGCATCAGCTCCTGTTTGATATGTTGTACCTGGCAAACGGAGCCTTGTTTGTTGTGTGCGGCTCGTTGCTCGTCCGCCAGCGCCGGAGCGGCATCGGATAGCCGTTAGCCCATATTGTCATTGGCAGCATATCGGAGGACCCGGTTATCCTTTCGCTCTTGCTGCGCCGACCCGAGCTGCGACGATAGCATTGCTTTTCGGCCCCTCGTCCCCGCAGGAACTCAGCGTCGCCCGTGTCGCCCGCCAACTCCGCCCCAATCCCAGCAAAGCATTCCGGCTGGGTCAGGATCACCCACTGGATCGTGACGGTCAGCTTCCTCCTGCTGGTCTTCACCGGCATAGAAATCCTCATGGTGCATCCGCGCCTCTATTGGGGGGACGTCGGCAACGACCTGACTCCCGCCTGGATCGAGCTGCCCATCAGCCGGAACTTCCGGCACGGGGGCTGGGAAGGGAAGGAGGCGTTCGGCGGCGGGGCGAATGCGCCCGTCACGGAGGCGCGGACCTTCAAGACCTTCAATCAAAACAGCTGGGGAAGGAGCCTGCATTTCCTGGCGGGCTGGGGCCTGGTCGCCGCGGGAGCCGTGTACTTTCTGGCAGGGTTCGTCTCGGGTCACTTCCGGCGCGATCTCCTTCCCCGCTTCGAGGAGATGCGTTCACGGGCTCTCTGGGCGGATTTCGTGGAAGGCGCGCGCCGCCAGCTCAGGGTTGGTAAGGAGGGACCCGACTACGGCCCGCTGCAAAAGTGCGTTTACCTCGGCGTGGTCTTCGTAGGGCTCCCCGGCGAGGTGCTGACGGGATTTGCCATGTCCCCGGCCATCGCGGCGGCTCACCCGTGGTTGCAGACAATGTGGGGCGGGCAGCAGTCGGCGCGAAGCGTGCATTTCCTGCTGGCGGTCGCGCTCGTGCTCTTCCTGGCGGTGCACGTCTACAAGGTCGCCAAGTCCGGATTCAGGCGAAGCATGCGCGCGATGACGCTCGGGGGAAAGGGCCCATGAGCAAACTCGACTCCCTCTCAAGGCGCCGCTTCCTGATCGGCGGCGGCGCGGCCCTCGGAGGCATGATGCTCCCGGGCTGCAGCAGGACTCCGCTGCCCCCGACATACGGGAGCATCCTGCGTGTGTCCGACAACCTGACCTACCTTGCGCAGCGCGCGCTGCTGCCCGGCCAGTCTCTTTCCCGCGAATACACCCTCGGGGACATCTCCTCCTTCCCGGCCATCGGCGCCGTCACGCCGGGCGAACCCGGCGCCCGGGGGTACTGCGAGCCCTACCGCGACCTGCAGAGGCGCGGCTTCGAGGGCTGGAGGCTCTCGGTCGACGGCGCTGTCGATCGCCCGGGTTCCTACTCTCTCGCCGACCTCAAGCGGCTTCCCGCCCGTTCCCAGATCACCCGGCACACTTGCGAGGAGGGCTGGACCGCTATCGCAGAATGGACGGGCGTGCCCCTCAGCCGCGTGCTCCTTGCGGCTGGCATGCGGCCCTCGGCCCGCTGCGTCTGCTTCCACACCTACGACAGCGATCTCGTCGACAGCATCGACATGCTCGATGCGCTGCATCCGCAGACGCTCCTGGCCTACGGGATGAACGGCCGGGACCTCCTCATCCGGCACGGCGCCCCGCTCCGCCTGAGGGTGGAAACCCAGATCGGATACAAGAGCCGGAAATACCTCCGGCGCATCGAGGTCAGGGACACCTTCGACGACCAGGGCGGCAAGGGATTCCCCGCGATAGGCTGGGCCTGGTACACGGGGATCTGATCAGGACCGCAGGGTGCGCGACGCCATCGGTCGCCCTAGTGGACGTTCCGAAGCCAATGGAACCAGCTCAGCGGGTCCTGGTTGGTCAGGTACGCGAACACGCGCAGCGGAAGGGGCCGAAGCCAGATGACGTATCCCGGGACGAACCACAGGCTCGGCGTGAGATAGGAAAGCCATGCGGCCCCCTTCCCCAGGCGGCGGGCCCCCTCGGGGGCCGCGTCGATCAGCCACGAGAACGAAAGGAGAATCGCAAGGTAGCAAAACCCGACGCTCCGAGCGGCATCGAAAACGAACATCGAGGCCGCCACCGAACCCGCCAGCACGACGACGAAGATCGCGAGCTCCCGTCCGTGCCTCTGCCGGGTCCGAGCCACGACGCCCATGACGATGACGATCCAGGTCCAGCGGAAGCTCGTGAGGACGTTGGCCAGCCACACGGCCCAGCTCATGTTATACGGGTGCAGTGCGAGGAAGTTGGCCACCATGTCGCCGTAGGTCTTGGGTTCAGCGATTCCCGGCCCGATCCAGCCGATCGTCAGCGCCCTGCGCACCACGAGACAGAATCCGAGGCCAAGGATGACGGGGCGCCACGCCACACGCAGCCACGGGCCTTTCCCGCCGATCGGCTCACAGTATCGCCACAGGAAGACGAAGGGTAGCTCCAGGATGAAGCGCTCGTCCGTCAGCATGCCCGCAGCCACGATGGCTCCGATGAGCCAGGGCCGTCGGGTGATAAGCAGACATACCGCAAGCAGGTGGGCGACGCTGTCCGGATACCCCAGCATGCAGTCGGGCCACGTCACCGCGTAGGACGTGGCCACCAGCATCGTCGCGAGGGTCCCCATCCTCCTGCCGTGCCTTTCGCTCATCACGAGGCAGACGACAGACAGCATGGCCAGGGTGGCGACATAGGGCAGCGCGAGGGCGACGTAGAGCCTCGCCCCGATGAGCCACGCCACAGTTGGGACGAACACTCGGTATCCTAGGAAAGGCGCTCCCGTTATCGCGCGCGTGAGAGGATTGGCGCATTGCTGGACAAACTCCCCGGCGCGGGAATTGATGATCTGCAGGTGCTCGAAGGAGAAGAGCGAAGGGGCTGCGCAGAAAATGGCGAGCCCCCACGCACCCGCTGCGATCAGGACGGACCGGCCCACGGACCATTCCCCCTTCGTGTTCGGCCCGGGGGCGGCTTGACTGCCTGGCTGTTGCGGAGGCATACGCGGGCTTCAGCCCGGCTGGCGACGGAGGACGGCAACCGACTGCCCGAACGTCCCCAGGGTCCCCTGCCGGTCCCCGTTCTCAAAGACGATCTCCTCGGGCACGGGGATGTGGAAGGTGTCCCCCGATCGGATGCTCTCCACCGAGAATCCCGAGTGCAACGCCCAGGCATGGATCCCGTCCCGGTCGATGAACTGGTTCAGGTGCTGGCCCGGCTTCGAGTTTTCGACGGTCGCCGCGAAGACGTCCCAGTGCGTCGGGACCCTGAACTCCACAAACGAGATCACCATGCAGCCCCCGGGCTTGAGGACGCGGGCCGCCTCCCGGAAGTACCTGAAGGTGTCCTCGTGCAGGAGGTGGGTGAAGACGGAGAAGAAGACAACGAAGTCCGCGGCCCTGTCCGGGACCGCGATGGCTATCCCGTCCGTCGCGTCAAACTGCCAGTCGGGCCTTCTCGACAGGTCCCTCGCATAGTCAAGGAGGCGGGGCACCACGTCGGTCCCCACGTACCGGATGGCCCCGAAGTGCGCGAGCTGGCATGCGAGGCGGCCGCAACCGCAGCCGACGTCCACCACGAGGTGGCCGTCGGCCAGGCCGAGGGACCTGAGCAGGTAATACTCGAGCTTACCCACGGCGATGAAATTGCCCCCGACCGCCCTCTTGAGGGCATCATCATACGACAGCCGTCCCTCCAGCTCGGCCACGTGGTCCCGGTAGGTCTTCGCATAGTCGGTCTTTGTCATCGGTGATCGGGAACCCCCATTGGTCGCCCAGGCCATGGGAGAGGGCAACCGCTTTCCGGCCCTGCGGCCGGCCGAGCCCGGTTCATCTCGGCGCCTTCGAAACCCCGGCGATTCCCAGCCTCGCGTGCTCCAGGATTTGGCCGCTGAAGGTGCCGGAGACCCGGGAGTCCCTCACGGGGTTCACGCCGAACAACAGGGGCGCACCGCGATCGATCGTGCGGTCGAGGAGCGAATGGACCTCGAGGACCGACGCGCCGTCGACCGCGATCGAGTACTCCCCGAGACGGGACAGCTGCCCCAGGTAGGGAACACCCCCCCACTCCCCATCACCCAGTTCCGGATACAGGGACGGCGCCGTGACGACGATGTCCAACGGACCCGGGTGCCCCGGGCGCATGGGCCGGCACTCATACACGCCGAGCCCGGTGAACTGGAAGCCGACGACAATCTCGTCCGCGCCGACGCTCCTGATGTAGGCGATCGCGGATACGCCGGGCGCGGCGCCCAGGACCGCGAGGGGCTCATTGGCGCCCGCGGCGCCGGGCGGCGATCCTATCCTCACGAGGAGGGGCCCATACCGGGGCGGGGACCCGTCCCTCGCGCCGGCAGCGGTCCTGCGGTCACGCATCGAAGACAGGAGGTGATTTGAGGCGTAGAGGGGGTAGTTGAAGATCCGGGAAAGCCCCTGGAACGCCGCGGGCGCCTGCCTCTCGAGGAGCCCCAGGTGCTCGCAGCTCGCGAAGAAATTGAAGGCGGCGGACGCGGCGAGAAGCGCCGCCCAGCCCGCGCGCGCCCATGGGCGTCCCTTCGGGTGCCTTGAAAAATGATCCTCGATCCCGAGGACGCCCAGCACGGCAAGAAACGCCAAGTAGGGCGTGAAATCGAGCTCGTAGCGGATGCTGGCGACGACAAACGCGAGGAGCACGGCGACGCTTGTGAGGGCCACCCAGGCGACGGCGCAGGTGAACAGCCGCAGGCGCCGGGCCTCCTGCGGGTCCCTTCCGGACCAGGCCAGGGGCGCCGCGAACGCCAGCAGGAGGAAGGGGATGTTGGGAAAGATCCCGAAGGTGTCCTCCGTGAAGCCGTAGCCCGCGGGAAGCGGGGGAACCGCGACCCCCCGGACGAAGGGGAAATACTCCATGAGCCCCGTCGGCAGGAGAAAATAGAGGCGCACGTTGAGCCAGATGTACCGCCAATCGAGGACGAAGTACCTCGTGACCTTCTGGCCCATCATGAGGTACTTCATGCCGAATTCCAGCGGGTTGCCGAAGCGCGCGTAGTTGTAGGCGGCCAGCCCGACTCCTATTGCCGCGAGCGGGGCGAACGCGGCCAGCCCCAGCTTCCATCCGTAGGTCCCGCCCACACGCGGCCCCCCACGTGGCTGCATGAGCCACGCCACGGGGATGATCACGCACGCCGCGCCGAAGACAAAGGTCGGACGCGCCCCCACGGCCAGTCCCAGGAGGAGGCTCGCCAGGGCCGTCCAGGCCACGGGCCCTCGCCCCTCCCCGAGCGAGCACCAGATCGCCGCCAGTGCCGCCATGACAAAGGCGTACGCGCACGAGGTCGAAACCTCGTACATCTCGGGCCGGCGCAGCAGGAAGGCGGCGCCGTTCACGGTTCCCAGCGCCCCCACCATCGCCAGGAGGACCCCCGCCCCAACCCCGGGGAAACACCGCCTGCCAATCCGCCAGACGAGCGCCGCCGCAACCGCGAAGGCCGCCGAGCAGAAGATCACCACGGCCCACTTCTGGGCGAGGTAGTGGCCCGTGAGGGCGACATAGGGCCAGAATAGCACCAATGCGGGAGTGACGCCGTAGTAGATGTAGTATTTCCCGCGGTAGTAGCTCGCGTCGTGCAGGCGATACGCGGCGTTCTGCTTGGGGTCATAGGGGTCCGCCAATTTCGCGAGCTCGGCGGGCGGCTCGCGCTTGAGGGAAAGCTCGCCCGACCTGAAGCCGGCCACGAGCTGGTTGAAGTGCTGCTCGCCCGGGTCAAGGAGCCCGAACTGAGGAACCGCCGGCGTGGCGATCCAGCAGTAGCCCGCGAACACCCCGCAGCAGACCAGGGCGAGGAGGAGGGATTCAGTCCTGCCTCGCATGTAAGTCTCTTGGCCGCCGATTCGTTGAACCCACGATCAATCCTCGATATCGGCCGACGCCGGAGGCGGCAACTTCGAACAGCCCGGCCTCCGGGCGCGGGCGCGGTCTCTCCAGGCTAGATCTCCGGGCCGATGTCCCTGAGGTCGCTGTTCAGCCGATAGGAGGTGAGGATGTTGTTGATGCGGTGCGCCAATTCCCTTGCGCGGTCCATGTCGCTGGCGAACTCGGCGGGTGTGCCGAGCCTTGCCTCGACCAATTTCAGGTCATTGATGGCAAGCTCAATGTCCCTGAGGAGAGTGAGGAACGTGGGGGATTCATCTCGATTGCCTTCAAAGCCGCCACACGGGTCGGCCATCATGAAACCCGCCCAA
>CAZDZL010000028.1:11741-46362 GCA_964509885.1 uncultured Opitutaceae bacterium
TCCCGGGAGGACATCCTCGGCGCCCTGTGCATCGCCATGTGCGAGCTGCGCCTGGAAATTTTCGAGCGCGCCTCCCGCTTCGATGGGCGCACCCGCGAGCGGGCGATCGCGGCCCACAAGGGGCACGGGCTCCTCTTCCAGCTCCACCGGGAGCTGTGGCAGGCCGAGGAGCTGATCAGCCAGACCCGCCTGCGCGCCAAGCTCTCGCCGGAGCACCGGGCGGCCTTCGACGCGATCAACGGCAAGTGCTTTGACGCCTACATGGGCATCCTGCGCGACGGCATGAGGCTCGGGGAGCTCGTCCCGCCCTACGGGCTCTCGCCGGAGCAGATCCTGATCGGGGTCATGGGCCAGACGCGCGGGCTCTACGGGATCTGGGCGTCGGACTCCCCCGTGCAGTCCTGGGTGAACGACTCGACCGAGCTCCATTTCAAGCTGATCAACGCGCTCTATGACGGATTCGGCTGGAGGCCCTTCTCCCACGAGTGGGACTACGCGAGGACGTCCGAGCGCATCCAGGCGGAGGTCTACCGAGAGGAATACGAGCTCCTCGCGGCCTTCAAGGGAAAGGCGGCCGTCGCCGCGACGGCCTGATCCCGGATCAGCGGATCCTGCGGCCCGGCCACGTGGCGGGCCGCTCCCAGAAGGCGTCGCCGCGCCCGCCGTAGTAGCGATCCAGGACCCGGTCCATCACGCGCGACGTGCGCCGCGCCGACACGCCCGTGCTCGGGCACTCCCCCCTCCCGAGAAGGTCGTCGACCACGCTCTGGATGAGGGGCTGGGCCACGTGCGGCGGATAGGGAAGGTCGAAAAGCTGCACGCCCGAGGCGTTCTCGAGCCTCACCGGCGTCGACGTGAACATGGGAAAGGCGATCTCCCCGTCCGTGCCCGAGAGGCGCATCGTGTCGTCCTTGACCTCGCTCGCGAAGTCCCAGGACATCGACCCCAGCGCACCCCCCGCGCGGAAGGTGAGCGCGACGCTGTCCTCCGCGTCGTAGTCGGAGGCGGTGTTGGCCGCCGTCCCGCAGACGTCCTCGAGGGGCCCGAGCAGGAAGTCGAGAATGTCGAGCGCGTGGGAGCCGACGTCGAGGAAGTGCCCGGCGCCCGCCTGCGCGACGTCGGTGCGCCAGATGGCGCCCTTGCGGTGCTGCGGCTGGGACAGGCGGTAAGTGACGCCCGTGAGGCGCCCGATGGCGCCAGAGGCGAGCAGCTCCGCGGGCTTCATGAAGCAGGGAAGGCGCCGGCGGTAGTAGGCCACGAAGAGCGGCAGCCGGGCCCTCTCGAACGCCTCCACCATCCGGTCGCACTCGGAGGCGCTGCGGGCCATCGGCTTCTCCACGTAGGCGGGCTTGCCCGCCGCCGCGGCGGCGAGGGCGTAGTCCGCGTGCGAGTCGGGCGGCGTCGCGATGTAGACCGCGTCGACCTGCGGGTCGCCGATGAGCGCCTCGGCGCTGTCGTACCAGCGCGGGACCCCGTGGCGCCGCGCGTAGTCGGCCGCGAGCGCGCCGTTTCGCCGCATCACGGCCACGAGCTGCGAGCCCCGGGCCAGGCGAAGCCCCGGCCCGCTCTTCACCTCCGTCACGTCGCCGCACCCGATGATGCCCCATCGCACGCTGGAGCGACCCTTGAAATGACCCAAGACGGGCATGGCCTCGGGGATCAGTGCGCCTCCAGGATGCGGATGCGCCGGTACTCCACCTGGCCGTGGTCGCTCTCGAGCCCGATCGCGCCGTTCGCGGGCACGGGCATCGCGTCCACGATGACCTCGCCGTTGCACGTGCAGTGGGCGAGCCCGCCCCGGACCGTGACGACGATCTCGTTCCAGCCCAGGGGGTGGTACTGCTCCAGCGTGGAGAACGGCCCGGCGATGACAAAGTCGCGGCACTGCAGCTGCGGCTCGCGGATGTAGATCCCGCTGTCCGCGTTCGGGCTCGCGCGGAACTCCAGCTTGAGCGTGAAGTCCCTCGGGAAGACCCGCGTCGTCCACAGTTTCTTGTTCTCCTGGCCCTTGTGCGAGACGGTGACCACGATGCGGCCGTTCCTGGCGACGTAGCGGTTGTCGTCGTCGCTTGAGGTCTTCCCGGAGAGGTTGGCGCCGCCGACATAGCCCCAGCCCGTCAGGTCTCGGCCGTTGAAGAGGCTGATGAAGCCGGGCTCGGGGATGTAGCCGTCGGGCCAGGCGGGAACGAGGCCCGTCGTCTCGAGGACGGGCCGAAGGGCCGCGGCCCACTTCGCGTAGCCGACGAGGTTCGGATGCAGGAGGTCGGGCATCTCCTGCTCCTTCGCGTCGCCGTGCACGTCCTTGAAGAGGGACCATGTGTCGAGGACCGTGACCTGCGGCTGGTCCGCCACGGCCTCGATGTAGAGGTCGTTCAGGGCTCGGATCCTTTCCGCCGGCCTGTCCTTGGTGGCCGAGCTCGGGAGGACCTCGCACAGGATGACCGGCATGGCCGGGCTGTGCTCGCGCAGCGCGGCGATGATGAGCTTCATGTTGCCCGCGATGACCCCGGGGTCGGCCTTGTCCGCGAGGTCGTTCGTCCCGATCAAGAGGACGACGCCTCGGGGGTTGAGCGCGATGACGTCCTCCTTCAGGCGGATCAGGACGCCCCGGGTGGTGTCCCCGCTGATGCCACGGTTGGCGATCTTTATCCCGGGGAAGCTGCTGCCGACGTCGCCCCAACCCTGCGTGATCGAGTCGCCCAGGAACACGAGCGCCCCCTGGTCCTGCTGGACCTGCGACGCCCACTTCGCGCGCCGCTCGGCCCACAGGCTGCGGAACCAGTCCGAGCGGTGGATGGGGCCCGCGCCGGGAAGGCCGTCATCGGTCGCCGGGACCTGGAAGCGGGGGTCCGACGGGGGCGCGGCGTCGGCCGCGCGCAGAGGGGGGAGCGGGGCGAGCAGCGCCAGCGCGCCGGCAAACAGGGAAAGGATGCGGATTCTCATGGGGTTGGGGAGGGCCATTGTGCCCAACACAGGGGGCCCCGGGCAAACGCAAACCGAGGCGTTCCACTACGTAGTAGCCTCGAGCGGGTGCACGCGCGGCGCAACCGGCGGATCCTACCGCGACGCCGGCGCCAGCTTGGACGCGATGAACTGCTTAACGTCCCCGACGGTCCTGAACGGGCGCAGCTCCTCGTTGTCGATCGAGATCTGCAGCACGTCCTCGGCGAGGAAGACGATCTCAAGCATGGTCAGCGAGTCTATCGCGAGGTCCTCGACGAGGCGCAGGCCGTCGCCTGAGCGGCTGAGCTTCGCCCTCACCCCGCGCTCGACATAGTGCTCGATCAGCCCGTGGACGATCGCGGGCAGGTGATCGGGGCTCCCGGTCCGCCGGAACGCGCAGGCGGCCTCCCGCGTGGACGGCGAGCACCGCTTGAGCGCATCCCGCAGGTACGCGTCGTCGGCGGGCGTGAACGGCCTGCCGATTCCCTGGGAAACGCCCCGGGTCTCAGGGGCGTCGTCGGTTGCTGGTCTCATGGTTAGGCAGGATTCTTTGACTGCATCGGCGGTCTTCGGTTCGGCGACGGCATTGAAATTGTTCGCGGCGGGCATGGGCGGCGGTCCCCCCGCTATAGCAGACCTCGTTCCCCCGGGGGCCCGCAGGCGCATTTTTGGTGAAAATGTTGCCACTATGGAGGATAGACGAGTCCCTTGGGTGAATGGTTTCAGAAAATGGGGTCCGGCCGCCCGGTCGTTGCAACACCCATGACAATCCGGGGCGCCGCACCCGCTACCCTCCCCCGCGCGGCGGCGTTCAGAAAGTGAGCGTGAGCGAAAGCGAGTACACCCGGCCGCGCCAGTCCCCGTAGGACTGGACGCCGGCGCCCGACGAGTCGTCGGCGAACTTCGGGGGGCCGGCGCCCAGGACATTGTTGATCCTCACCTGCCCCCGCAGGCCGTAGTGGGAGGACTTCCACGGCATCCAGCGTCCAAGGTCGCCCTGGAGATACACGTCGTACTGCCAGAAGGGATCGACCTTGTTGCTCCCCTGGGAGGCCCAATCGAGCTGCGGGAGGATCCGCGAGTCGAAGTAGTGCCCGTCGACGCCGAAACCGAAGGCGCGGTTCGACCAGCCGACGCCGTAGTTCGCCCGCTGGCGAAGGACCCCGGTGATGAAGCCGTCGGGGGCGTCCAGCTCGTCCACCGGCGGCGTGGTCGGCAGCTCCTCGATGTCATACCGATCGAAGTACACGTAGCGGCAGTACGCCTCGAGCGACCCGCCGAGGCATTCCGTCCACTCATAGTCCAGCGAGATGTTGAAGTTCTGGGAGTGGCGCCAGGCCAGGTTGAAGTTCCCCGAGAGCACGGACGTGACCTTCCCGGCGCCGTACGGGTCCCCGGGCTGCACGGGCGCGCGGATCACGCGCTGCGGGAAGAGGCTCTCGAGGTCCAGCACCTGCTGCGCGTCCAGGTAGGCGTTCTCCCCCGATGTCACGGTGTCGACGAAGTCGACCGATACCTTGAGCCTGTGCGTCGTGCCGCGCTGGTAGATGAACCCCGCCGTCTGCGTGACGGCCGCCTCGGGCAGCAGGTTGGGGTTCAGAGCGTCGCTCGAGGAAATCGGGTACCTCGTGTCGCCGCGGCGCGGGTCGGTGAGCTCCCCGAGCACCACCGGGCCGGAGCCGCTCGAGCTGACCGACGCCGACTGCAGGCTGCTGAAGTACGGCGAGGGAAAACGGTTCGAGGTCGCGATCGAGGCGCGCAGCGAGAGCCCGCCCGCGAAGTCGATCTTCGCCGCAGCCGTGGGCGCGAGGTTGGCCTCGTTGGCGAGGACGGAGGCGGTGTAGCGGGCGGCGACGTCGACGCCGATGTCCTTGATCCACCAGGGAAGCCACCGCGCGGGAAGAAGCGGGGCCTGGAGCTCCCCGAAGCCGCTTATCCTCTGGAGCGAGCGCCCCTTCCAGGTGTTCGGGGGCGCCTCCTGCGAGCCGTCTCCGTACGAGAGCAGGTCGACGTAGTCCGCAAGCCTCGCGAAGCGGTAGTCCCCCCCAAGGGTGAGTCCCCCCGTGCCCGTCGGGAGCCGGAGCAGGTCGTTCGTGATCCGCAGCGAGGAGTCAAACGTGTCGTAGTCGCCCAGGGTGACGAAGCTCCCCTTCTGACCGTAGAAGATGAGGGCCTGGTCGTAAAACGGGGCGGGGGGGCCGACGACCTGGGTGTCCCTCAGGGGGTTGTAGATCCCCTGGTCGACCAGGCGCTGCCACCTCGCGTTGTCGACCCCCTCGATTCCCCGGTAGCGCGTGACGCTCAGGCCGTACTGTGCGTCCAGCGAGGCCTGCCAGCCGTCCTTCATGTTGAAGAGAAGGCCCGCCACGGCGGAATAGTAGTCGATGCGGGCCTCGTCGTAATTCTGCCCGAGGAGGGGCGCCGTCTCGCTGAGCGTCACATCGACATCCTGGTGGAAGGGGTTGAAGGCGGAGGCCGCCGGCAGGACCAGGCTGCCGTCGAAGACGCTGTAGCCGGTGTTGTTGACGGTGCGGCTCGCGGTGGCGTCGAGGCCCACCTGCAGCCAGGGGAAGACGTCATAGGTGGCCGAGGCGAAGAGGGACGACGTTTTCTCCCGCCGGCCATAGGGGTAGTCGGCGCTCGTCGGCGAATCCGCGAGGCCGCCGCCGGGCGGACGGTAGAGGCCGAGCGACTGCACGCCCTCGCGGTCCGAGAACGCGGCGAGCCCCCCGGTGCCGTCCGCGCCGGGGGCGACGGATGTGATCGACGGCGTGCCCGGCCCGAAGAGCGCGGCGCCGCCCGCGCTGGCGACGTTCGGCGTCGCCCGGAAGAGGAGGTCCTGCGCCGCCGGGTGCGCCTCGAGGTTGGCGCGGATGTAGCCCAGGCCCGACTCCGTGGGGGGGCTCACCTGGGTGAAGGTGGCGTTGAACCTCACGTGCAGCGCGCCGCCGAGGAGCGTCTCCCCGTTCAGGAGCGAGACCGTCGACTGGGGCGCGTCAAGCCGGCCGAGCGCGTTCGTGTAGGTCGTCGTCAGCTCGGTCGTGTTCACGTCGGGGCGCAGCACGATGTTGATGACGCCGCCGACGGGGCTGCCGCTGTAGAGGGCCGAGGCGGAGACGGGAAGCACCTCCACCCTCTCGATCAGGTTGAGCGGCACCACGTTCACGTCGGCCTGGGGGGCCTGGGGTCCCTGGGCGAGGTTCGGGGGCAGCGCCGTCACGATCTCCGGCAGGCGCCGCCCCCCGACCAGCACGATGGTGGCGTCGGACCCGAAGCCGCCGAAGTTCAGGTTGGTGCTGGCCGACGAGAACGCCGCGACGGTAGCGTTCTGCTCCGGGGGGAGCGTGGTCGCGTCGCTGTCCAGTATCTGTCGCTGCAGGAACTCGTTCAGGTTGACGACGCCGCTCCTCGCGATCTGGTCCCGGGTGAAGACGGTGTAGTCCAGGGCGTCGGTGTCGGAGCGCGGCCGGTCGAGGTCGCCGATCGAGGTCTTGGGCGCAGGCACCGGCGTATTGTCCTCGAGGGGGCCCGGCAGGGCCGACTTGGCCTCGACGACGAAGGGGGCCAGCCGGGCCGGGTCGTTCACCGGCTCCATCGTGAGCGGCTCCAGCGTGAGCACGTGTCCGGCGACGACGTGCGCGTCGGCCACGTTCATGACCTGGTACCCCGAGGCTGCGGCGACCAGGCGGTAGGCGCCTGCCCGGAGCGACGTGAAGGCGAACCCGCCGGAGGCGTCGCTCACCGTGGAGAGCGTGGTTGAGGGGATGACGACGTGGATCCCCGCGGCGGGGCTCCCGTCCGGGTTCAGAAGGCGACCCCGGATCGAGCCGTCCTGGGCGACCTGGACCAAGACGAACCTGTCCTTCCCGTTCCGTTTCGCCGCGAATCCCGTGCCCTCGAGGAGGCGGGCGAGCGCCTCCTCGGGCTCAAGCCTTCCGGCCACGGGCGAAGACGTCGCCCGGCGCAGCTCGTCGAACGAAAACAGCAGCTCCACCCCCGTCTGCCGGCAAAACGCCATCAGCGCCCCGTCGGCCGGCTGGGCCGGAAGGTTGAAGTCCAGCGGTTCGGCGGGGAGCGCGGCGGGGACCAGGAGGGCGATCCCCAGCAGCAGGCGTCTTGATCGCGATGGGATTGCTCGGGAGTGGGAAGGGGGTGTGCAGGTCAACGAAAGCCGCCGCCTCAGGGCTCGCCGGGCTCGCTGACCCGCACGGAGCCGTCGGCGAGGCGAACGACGCTCAGCTTGAGCGACGAACCGAGATAGTCCAGAAACTCGTCGAGGTTGCCGAGGGAGTACTGGCCTCCCAGGGTCCGCGCGCCGGCGCGCGGCGTCGCCGTCATCGCGCGCCCGTGGAAATGGGCGAACCGGGCGAGCGCCTCCGAGACCGGCATGGCGTTGCACACGATCTTTCCCTGCCTCCACGCCACCGCGTCGTCCACGTCGGCGGCCGACTTCGAGGCGATGCTCACGACGCCGTTCTCCGAGTCGAGCACGCCGCCCGCGGCGAGCATCGTCGGGTCCCCGGGGGTGCCGCTCGCGTCGTCCGGGCGCACCTGCACCGACCCCTCGACCACCGTCACGTCGAGCTGCGAGGCCGCCTCGGTGAGCACGTTGAAGATCGTTCCCGTCACGCGGACCGATCCCGCCGGGGTGTCCACGATGAACGGCCGGGACTTGTCCTTGCTGACGACGAAGAACGCCTCCCCGTCGGCGAGGTGTATGCGCCTCTCCGCGCGGCCGTTCTCGACCGTGATCCGCGTGTTCGCGTTCAGGTCGACGCGCGTCCCGTCGGAAAGGGTGAAGGACCCCCGCTGCCCGGAGGCCGTGGACAGGGTCTCGGGACGGCCGCCCGCCCGGGCCTGCCAGATTGTCAGCGCAAGCGCGGCCGCGACCAACCCGGCCGCGGCGACCTTCCAGGGGCTCCAGCCGGCGCGCGGCCTCGCCCGCTCCTGCGGCGCCGCGATCGCGCCGGCGGCCGCGAGCTCCGGGACGACGACATCAAGCCTGGCTGAAAGGCTGCAGAAGCTGGACAGGAGCGGCAGGCGCGAGGGGTCCGCCGCCAGCCAGGCGTCGAGCTCGGCGCGGTCGGCAGCCGTGAGGACGGATCCCTCGAGGCGAACGGCCCAGAGGGAGGCCTGCTCCTCGGCTGCGGGATCGGGAACGGGGCGGGACCTGTTCATTGTTCGAATCTCCCTTCCAGTGCGGTGCGCAGCAGCCTCAGGGCGCGCGCATGCTGTTTTTCAACGGTGCTTACGGCGATGGCAAGCCGCTCCGCGATCTCGCGGTGGGAGAGCTGCTCGATCTTGCAAAGGAGAAGCACAACACGGCATCCATCAGGAAGTTCCGCGATCGCCTCCTCGAGGATCTCGAGCTCCTGGCGCGCCATCACCTGCTGCTCGACGCCCGGCTCCGTAGAGGCCGACATCTCGGGGATGAAGGCGTCGCGGGCCAAGGGCGAAATGCTCCGGCGCTTCAACCGGTTGATGGCCAGCCGGCGGGCGGCTGTGTAAAGCAGTGCCTCAGGCCGCCTTGCAGAATGGTCCGCCAGGGACGGATAGACGCGCATGTACGCGTCGTGGGCCACGTCCTGGGCCTCGCCCGGATTGCCGAGCAGCCGCGTCAGGTAGCGGCGCAGCGGCGCCAGGGTCGCCCTGTAGAGGGCGGAGAATTCCCGGTCGCCTGGGGGTTCGTCAGCCACGGGCGGCGCAAATCTGGCAAAAGGCAGGGATTGGGTTGGTTTCACACCTGCCCCCCATGACACCCGATGCCCCCCAAACCTCTACTCCGGGGCAAAAAATAGCGCGGCGGGGCTTCGCGGGTGTTTCGGGGAGGTTGCCCATGGGCGCGGCGCCCGGGAATATTGTTGTTTAAAGTAGGCGCGGCGAACTTCAAATTGGCGCCCATGAAGGAAAGAATCGGATTCGTGGGCGTGGGCCGCATGGGCTCAAACATGGCGCGCAGGCTGAAGGACTGCGGCTACAGGGTCGCCGCCGTCTACGACCGCGACGCGGCCGCGGCGGCCGCGCTCGCGAAGGAGATCGGCGCGAGGCACGCGCGCACGCTCGCGGCCGTCACCGCGGCCTCCGACATCGTCTTCACGGTCGTCACCGACGACGCGGCCCAGCTCGGCGTCTTCGCGGCGCAGGGCGACTCGCTCCTCGTCGGCGCGCGGGGGAAGGTCTTTGTCAACTGCGCCACGATCACCCCCGCGACCCACGTCGAGGTCGGCCGCCGGGCGAAGAGGGCCGGCGCCGCGTCGCTCGAGGGATGCATGGCGTCGTCGATCCCGCAGGCCCGCCAGGGGACCCTCTACCTGATGTGCGGCGGCGAGCGAAAGACCTTCGCGCGGGTGAGGCCGGTCCTCGAGAAGCTGAGCACCGCGCTGCGCTTTGTCGGGCGCGCCGGCCAGGCGGCGCAGGTGAAGGCCCTCGTCAACATGGTCATGAACGCGAACACCGCCGCCCTCGCGGAGGGCCTCGGCCTCGCCGACGCGCTCGGGCTCGACCTCGGCATGGTGCGCGAGGTCTTCCTGCAGACCGGCGCCAACTCCCAGGTGCTAAAGACCGACGGCGAGGACATGCAGAACCGCGCCCATGACTGCTTCTTCTCCGCGGCACACGCCGCGAAGGACAGCACGATCGCCTGGGTGCTCGGGTGCCAGGCGGGCCTGCGCATGCCGCTGGCGGCCGCGACCAAGCTCCAGTTTGACACGATGGTGAGCCTCGGGCTCGGGGGCCTCGACAAGAGCGGCGTCGCCGAGCTGACGTTCAAGGGCAGGCGCGGCTGAGGCCGCGATTCGGGTTGTCCCTCCCCGGGGGCCGCGGCAGCATCGGGCGAATTTCATGAGCCAGGAACCCGGGCGCGTGGCCGCGATGCAGGCCATCATCTGCCTGCTGGGACTTTCGGTCTCGGCGCCACTGGCGCGGGCGCAGGTCAGCCCTGCAACCGCACTCCAGCTCACGCCCCTCTCCGAGCGCCAGCCGCTCGTCGTCGGCGCGTTCACCGACGCCTACCCCTACTCCTACATCGACGCCGAGGGGCGCCTGTCGGGCTTCTCGGTCGACATACTGGACGCCGTCGCGCGGGCCGTGAACCTGCGGATCGAGCGCGTCTCCGGCCCGGCCGTGCAGATCCGCGAGCGCTTCCAGAACGGTGAATTCGAGCTCCTGCAGTACCAGGGGGTCTCGTCCTCGAGCTCGGTCGCCGACTTCAGCATGCCCTTCCTCAGCCTGCAGGGCTGCATCTACGTCCGGGACGGCGGGCCCATCCGCAGCCTGAGGGACCTCGACGGGAAGCCCTTCGGGATGATCGGCACCACCGGCCAGGGCGAAAGGCTGCTGAATGAGTACTCGATCCACGCGCAGGTGGTCCCGATCGCGTCGCAGGAGACGATGCTTGAGAAGCTCTCGTCCGGCGAGATAGCGGGGTGCTTCCTGTCGCAGCTGACCGAGCTGTCGGTGAGCCGCAAGCTCCACCTCAAGAACATCAGGATGCTCGGGAAGCCCTTCAACGGCTATGAGATCCGGCAGGCGTTCGCCGTGCACGCGGGCGACGCGGAACTCCTCGCGCGGCTCAACGAGGGCCTGGCGATCATCCACCACTCCGGCGAGTACGACCGGATATACAGGACCCACTTCAGCCAGTACGGCTCCTACATCCTGAGCGCGGACGAGCTCGAGCTCTACGCCTCCCTCGTGCTGGCCGTCGGCTTCGTCATCGCGCTCTGGGGCTACTTCAGGCAGAGGAAGCTGCGCAAGGAGGTGTCGGCCCAGGCCTCGAAGCTGGCCGAGCAGGGCGCCCTCCTGCAGGCGCTCTACGACAACATCCCCGTCGCGATGACGGTCGTGGAGACCGGCCCCGGGGGACAGCGCGTGCTCTCCATGAACAGGCAGGCGTGCACCCTCTACTCGCTCGGCGCCCCGGACCCCGGCAGCCCGCTCGAGTCCCTCCCCGTCTCCGAGGACATCCGCCAGCACCTGTCGCAGGCCGCGGCCCGGGCGCCCGGCTCCGACTTCGTCAGCACGAGGGTCATCGCCCTGAAGAACGGCAAGCGGATGATCCAGGTCACCGCTGTCCCGCTCGCGTCGCCCGTCGGGTCCCCGTCGACACGGACCTGCGTCCTCGTCGACGACATCACCGAGCGCAGGCTGCAGGAGGCCGAGGTCGGCCGCAGCAGGAAGCTGCGCGCCGTCGGCGAGCTGGTCGGGGGCATCGCGCACGAGTTCAACAACCTGCTGACGCCCGTGATGCTGAAGGCGGGCGAGATCCAGATCTCCCGGTCCGGCGACGCGGAGCTGCAGCAGGACGTCGACGTCATCCTGCAGGCCGTGCAGCGCACCGCCGAGCTCACCCGCCGGCTGCTCACCTTCGGGCGCAAGGCCGACCACCGGGCCGAGTCCGTGCGCCTCAAGGCGATCGCCGCGGGCTGCCACGACCTGCTGCGCAACACCGTCGACCGGCGCATCTCCTGGGAGATCCAGATCCCCGAGGGGCTTCCGCCGCTGTTCTTCAACGCAACGGACCTGAACCAGATCCTCCTGAACCTGCTGCTCAACGCGCGCGACGCCCTCATGGAGAGGCTCTCGGGGCGCAACCCCGCCAACTGGGCCCCCGCGATCCGGGTGGAGGCCTCCGAGCTCCCCGCCGACGCGTTCGAGGCGCCCGCGGGACACGCCGGGAGGCCCCTGCTCGGCTGGCAGCGCCTCTCGGTCCGCGACAACGGCCTCGGCATGCCGGCCGACGTCGTCGAGCGCATCTTCGAGCCCTTCTTCACGACCAAGGACGTCGGCAAGGGGACGGGCCTCGGGCTCGCGACCGTGTGGCACCTCGTGAACGACGCCGGGGGGCACGTGACGGTCGAGTCCACGCTCGGGACCGGGAGCGAGTTCCTGATCGTCCTGCCCGTCTGGGCGGCCACGGAGACGCCGAGGGCGGCCGCCGTCGCCCGGGCGCCGGAGAGGGCGGTGCGCATCCTGCTGATCGAGGACGAGCCGCTGGTCGCCCGCCCGATCATCCAGGTCCTCGAGCGCCACGGCCACAAGGTGCGCTACTTCGAGAACGGCCTGGAGGCCTGGCGCCACCTCGAGGGCAACCTCGGGGCCTACGACCTGCTCATCATCGACGTCAACCTGCCGGGCATGAACGGCGTCGACATCGTGGCGCGCGTCCGCGAGCGCGAGTACCTGGGGAAGATCTTCATGGTGAGCGGCCGCTTCACGTCCTCTGACATGAGCGCCCTCACCCGCCTGCGGATCGACCACTCGCTCACCAAACCCTTCAACGCGCAGCAGCTACTGCAGGCCGTGAGCGAGAGCCTGGTCGACGGCCGCGCGCCATAGGCCCTCCCGGGCCGCCCTTGACGCTTCGTCGGGTCTGGATACCTGTATCCTTCCACCATGTCGGCCGACCTTTCCGATCTCTACCAGAACGTGATCCTCGACCACAACCGCAGGCCGCGCAACCGCGGGCGAATCCCCACGGCCAACCGCTCGGCCCACGGCGACAACCCGTCGTGCGGGGACCAGTGCGACGTCTTCCTGCGCCTCGACGGCGACAGGATCGCCGAGATCTCCTTCGAGGGGAGCGGGTGCGCGATCTCGCAGGCGAGCGCGTCCCTCATGACGACCCAGCTCAAGGGAAAGTCCGCGGCCGACGCGGAGAGGCTCTACGGGGAGTTCCACGAGATCGTGACGACGGGCAAGGAGCCCGAGGACATGAGCGACCTGGGCGCGTTCGCGGGGGTCCACGCCTTCCCCGCCCGGATAAAGTGCGCCACCCTGTCCTGGCACGCGGCCCTCAACGCGCTTCGCGGGGATCCCGCGGCGGCAACCACGGAGAGCCACCTGGATTGAGCGCGATGTCACCCGCCTGGGAGGGCATCCGCGACGAGTTCCCGATCCTGGACCAGCAGGTGAACGGGCACCCGCTCGTCTACCTCGACAACGCCGCGACCACCCAGAAGCCCCGGGCCGTCATGGCCGCCCTCGACCGGTTCTACGCGAGGGACAACGCGAACGTCCACCGCGGCCTTCACGCCCTGTCGATGCGCGCCACCGACGACTACGAGGGGGCGCGCCAGCGCGTGGCGACCTTCATCAACGCCGCGGCGCCCGAGGAGGTCATCCTGACCCGCGGCACGACCGAGTCGATCAACCTCGTCGCCTCGAGCTGGGGCGGCTCTAACCTCAGGAAGGGCGACGTCATCCTCCTCACCGAGATGGAGCACCACAGCAACCTGGTGCCGTGGCAGCTCGTCGCGCAGCGCACGGGGGCGACGCTGCGGTACGTGCCCGTGACCGGCGACGAGGGGCTGCTCGACCTGGGCGCCCTGGACCGACTCCTGACGGCCGAGGTCAGGGTGTTCGCCTTCACGCACGTGTCGAACACGCTCGGGACGGTCAACCCCGCGGCGGAACTCTGCGCGCGGGCCCGCGCGGTCGGGGCCGTCACGGTCGTCGACGCCGCGCAGTCGATAGGCCACATGCCGCTCGACGTCCGCGCGATGGGCTGCGACTTCCTCGCCTTCTCCGGGCACAAGATGGCGAGCGTCACCGGGATCGGGGCCCTCTACGGGCGCCGGGCGCTCCTGGACGCGATGCCGCCCTGGCAGGGCGGCGGCGGCATGATCTCCAATGTCGACTTCTTCGAGAGCCGCTGGAAGCCGTCCCCGGAGCGCTTCGAGGCCGGGACGCCCAATTTCGGGGACGCCGTGGCCCTCGGCGCCTCGTGCGACTTCCTCGACGCCCTGGGCCGGGACGAGATCCGCAGGCACGACGCGGAGCTCGCGAGGAAGGCCTACGGCCGCCTGGCCGAGCTTCCGGGGATCCGCATGCTGGGCCCCAAGGGGGAGCGCGGCGGCCTCGTCAGCTTCGCCTTCGCGGACGTCCATGCGCACGACGTGGTGACCTTCGCGGACGAGGACGGGATCGCGCTTCGAGGCGGCCACCACTGCAACCAGCCGCTCATGAGGAAGCTCGGGCTGACGAGCACGGTGCGGGCGAGCTTCTACGTCTACAACGTGGAGGCCGAGATCGACGCGCTTGTCGCGTCGATGCGCCGCACGCTCAAGTTCTTCGGGTCCGGGGCCTGAGGCGCGGGGCGGCCCTAGCCCAGGGCGATCCAGGCGATGGCGCCGTCGGCAAGGCGGTCGAACGCCCGGACGCAGAGCTCGAGGTGCTCCTCGAGCGTGTCCTCCGCCCTGTTGTGGCTGATCCCCTGCAGGCTCTGCACGAACATCATCGCCGTGGGGACGCCGGCCCGCGACACCTCGGCCGCGTCGTGGAGCGGGCCCGAGGGGAGGCGGTGGACCGTGGCGCCGGCCCCGCGTATCGCCGCCTCGCAGAGCCCGATCAGCTCCGCGTTGAAGGGGACCGGCTCGATGTGCCAGATCCGCTCCCACGCGACCGAGACGCCGCCCTCCGAGGCGAAACGCGAGGCGGCCTCGCGGGCGTCACCCAGCATCCCGGCCAGGGCCGCGGGGTCCAGGTGGCGCTGGTCGAGCGTGATCCTGCACTCCTCGACGACGCTCGTGACGATACCGGGCCTCGTGGTGCAGGAGCCGATCGTGCAGACGCCGCCGTGCCTGGCCGCGATGGCGTAGATCTCCGTCCCCATCCTCGCCGCGGCAAGGAAAGCGTCCCGGCGGCGGTTCATCGGCGTGCTCCCCGAGTGCGCCGCCTGGCCCCGGAACGTGAGGGCGTGCCTCTCGACGCCGAAGGTCCCCAGCACGGCCCCGAGCGGCAGGCCGAGGTCCAGCAGCACCGGGCCCTGCTCGATGTGGAGCTCGATGTACGCCGCGGCGCCGGCCAGCTCGCGGCCGCACCGCTTGACGCCCTCGAAGTCGATGCCGATCTCCCGGAGCGCGTCGGGCAGGCTGACGCCGTCCTGGTCGCGCAGCGCCCGGGCCTCTCCCATGTCGAGCGTGCCGGAGCAGGCGGAGGAGCCGAACAGGCTCCTCCCAAAGCGGGCGCCCTCCTCGTCGGCCCAGTCCACGAGCCTCACCGTCACCGGGGGCTTCCCCGCGTACTGCGCGCTGATCCGGCGAAGGATCTCGACCCCGGCGAGGACGTTCAGGCAGCCGTCCAGCCACCCCCCGTTGGGGACGGAGTCCATGTGGCCCCCGATGAGGAGCGCCTTGTCGCCCGCGCCCCTGAGTGTCGTCCAGAGGTTGCCGGCCTCGTCCTCATGGATCTCCACGGGGAGGCCGGCGAGCTTCCTCTTGAGCCAGGAGCGCGCGGCGAGCCACGTCTTCGTGAACGCCACGCGCTGGGCCCCGGCGCCGTCCGACGTCAGGCTCCGGAGCTCCTTCAGCTCCGCGACCGTGCGCTTCGGATCGAGAGTTGAGTCCATGTTTGTCCCAGAAGCCGCAGAAGGTGGTCCAGTTGCTGCTTGGAAACGAGCGTATTCTGGGCAGGATTGCCCACCGAAATCGCATGCCGACACTCGCCACAAACGTCGACGGGCTGAGCCTGCCGAACCCCTTCGTGATCGGGTCCGGGCCGCCGGGCACGAACCTGAGCGTGATCAACCGGGCGTTCCGCGAGGGCTGGGGCGCCGTGATCGCGAAGACCGTGAGCCTCGACTCCTCGAAGGTCGTGAACGTCACGCCGCGCTACGCGAAGCTCCTGGCGGGCGACGGCAAGGAGGTCATCGGCTGGGAGAACATCGAGCTCATCAGCGACCGCCCCTTCTCGATCTGGCTGGACGAGTTCAAGAAGTGCAAGGACGCGCACCCGAAGGGGGTCCTGATCGCCTCGATCATGGAGGAGTACAGGAAGGACGCGTGGATCGAGATCGTCGAGCGGTGCGAGGCGGCGGGAGTCGACGGCTTCGAGCTCAACTTCTCGTGCCCGCACGGCCTGCCCGAACGCAGGATGGGCGCCGCGATGGGCCAGGACCCCGACATCCTCGAGGAGGTGTGCGGCTGGGTCATGGGCGCGGCGAGGAGGCCGGTCTGGGCCAAGATGACCCCGAACATCACGCACATCGAGGAGCCGAGCCGGGCCGCGCTCAGGGCCGGCTGCCAGGGCCTCAGCGCCATCAACACGATCCGCAGCGTCATGGGGGTGAACCTGGAGACCCTGCGCCCCGAGCCCGCCGTCGAGGGATGGACGACGCCGGGCGGCTACTCGTCAAAGGCCGTGCGCCCGATCGCGCTGCGGATGGTCATGGAGATCGCCACGATGATCCGCACCGAGTTCCCGGGCCGCTCCCTCTCGGGCCTCGGCGGCGTCGAGAGCGGGACGGACGCGGCGCAGTTCATCCTGCTCGGCTCCGACACGGTCCAGGTGTGCACGGGGGTCATGAAGTTCGGCTACGAGTGCGTGAAGCCGATGTGCGACGAGCTCCTCGGGTTCATGGAGAGGCACAAGTTCGAGACCCTCGCCGACTTCAAGGGGAGGAGCCTCGGCTACTTCACCACCCACGCCGACCTCGTCCGCCGCCAGTCCGAGCGCAAGGCGGCGCAGAAGGCGGCGGCCGGCAAGGTCGTCAAGTCGGACGGCGAGTGGAGCGGGGACGAGTTCGTCAGGCAGTCGGACGCCCTCTCCCGCCAGTAGGCGCCCCGCAGCAGATGATCCGACAGGCCGAGGCGGCGGATTCCGCGCAGATCGCGGCCATCTACAGGCCCTACTGCGAGGACAACTGCATCTCCTTCGAGACCGAGGCGCCCGACGCCGCCGAGATCGCCGCCCGCATCGAGAGGACCTCGCGCCAGTTCCCGTGGCTGGTCGACGACCGCGAGGGGACGATCGCCGGCTACGCCTACGCCGCGCCGCACCGCGCGCGCCCCGCCTACCGATGGGTGGCGGAGGTGACGATCTACGTCCGCGACAGCTTCCACGGTCGCGGCGTCGGCCGCGCACTCTACGCGGAGCTCTTCAACCGCCTCCGCAGCCAGGGCTACTTCAAGGCCTACGCGGGGATCGTCATCCCGAACCCGCCCAGCCAGGCGTTCCACGAGTCGATGGGCTTCAGGCGCGTCGCGACGTACCCCGGCGTCGGCTTCAAGCACGGGGCCTGGCGGGACACGGGGTGGTGGCAGTTCGACCTCCAGCCCGAGGTTGACAGCCCCCCCGACCCAAGGCCCCCTTCCCCCATCCCGGCACGAAACTGATGAAATCGGCACAGCTTCTCCCCTGCCCCTTCCTGATCGGCGGCGAATGGATCCGCCCGAAGCTGGTCGGGACGCCCGTCTTCAACCCGTCCACCGGGGACGTGATCGCGGAGTGCCCCGCGGGGGGCGCCGCCGAGGTGAACCAGGCCGTGGAGGCGGCGGCGGCCGCGTTCCCGGCGTGGAGGGACACGCCGGCCATAGAGCGCTCGCGCTACCTGTTCCGCTACCGCCACCTCGTCGAGGAGAACTTCGACCGGCTCTGCGCCAGCGTCTCGCTCGAGCACGGCAAGACGATGGCCGAGTCCCGCGGCAGCCTCTTCCGCGGGATCGAGAGCATCGAGTACGCCTGCGGGGCCCCCACGCTCCTCTTCGGCGAGACGCTCGAGAACATCGCGAGGAACGTGGACTGCGAGACGACGCTCCAGCCACTCGGCGTGTGCGCCGGCATCACCCCGTTCAACTTCCCGGCGATGGTGCCCCTCTGGATGTTCCCGCTCGCCATCGTGTGCGGCAACACGTTCGTCCTGAAGCCGAGCGAGAAGGTCCCGCTGACCGCCGTCCTCCTGGCCGAGCTCCTCGAGAAGGCGGGCGTGCCGAAGGGCGTGCTCAACGTGGTCCACGGCGGGCGCGAGTGCGTGGACGCCCTCCTCGCCCACCCCAAGGTCCGGGCCGTGTCGTTCGTCGGGTCGACGCCCGTGGCGAGGCACATCTTCGAGACGGGCACGAGGAACGGCAAGCGGGTGCAGGCCAACGGGGGCGCGAAGAACTACATCGTCGTCATGCCCGACGCCGACGTCGGCCGCACGGTCGAGTCCCTGTCGAACGCCGCGTTCGGCTGCGCGGGCGAGCGCTGCATGGCGGGCTCGACGGCCATCACGGTCGGCAGGGCCGCGCAGAACATCCTGCCGGCGCTGGTGGAGGCGGCCCGGTCCATCAAGGTGGGCAGGACCGACACGTCCATGTCCCAGCCCGACATGGGGCCCCTGGTCACGGCCGCGCACAGGGACCGGGTCCAGTCCCTCGTCGAGAGCGGCGTCTCGGAGGGGGCGACCCTCGCCTGCGACGGCCGCGGGGCCGCGGTCGCCGACGCGCCCAACGGGTTCTACTTCGGCGCCACGGTCGTCGACAATGTCCGCGACACGATGACCCTGGCCAGGGAGGAGGTCTTCGGGCCCGTCCTCAACGTGATGCGGATGGAGGACCTGGGCCAGGCGATCGAGGCGGCCAACAGGTCGGCGTTCGGCAACGGCGCCTCCATCTTCACCTCGTCGGGCGCCGCCGCGCGCGAGTTCAAGCACAGGGTCAAGGCGGGGATGGTCGGCATCAACGTGGGCGTCCCCGCGACCATGGCCATGTTCCCCTTCTCGGGGTGGGACGCGTCCTTCTTCGGCGACCTGCACATCCAGGGCAAGGAGTCGGTCCAGTTCTACACGCAGCGAAAGACCACGACGACGCGCTGGTTCTCCGGCGCCGCCGAGGACGTCTGGAGGAAGTGACGCTCCCATGCCGCTGCTCATAAGGAACGGCGAGGTGATCACCGCGGACTCGCGGATGAGGGCGGACATCTACTGCGAGGGGGAGACCATCACGCGGATCGGGCCCCGGCTCGAGGCGCCCCCGGGGGCGCAGGTCGTCGACGCAGCGGGCAAGTACGTCTTCCCGGGGTTCATCGACCCGCAC
Source organism: uncultured Opitutaceae bacterium (assembly GCA_964509885.1). Taxonomy (GTDB): domain Bacteria; phylum Verrucomicrobiota; class Verrucomicrobiia; order Opitutales; family Opitutaceae; genus Palsa-1447. The sequence continues at coordinate 30,476 of CAZDZL010000028.1, forward strand.
GTCCACATCACGCTGCCCTTCATGGGAACGCTCGCCAAGGACACCTATGAGACGGGAAGCCGGGCGGCCCTCATCGGGGGGACGACGACCCTGATCGAGATGTGCTGCCCCAGCCGCACCGACGACACCCTCGCCGGGTTCGAGCACTGGATGGCCCAGGCCGCCGGCCGGTCGGCGTGCGACTTCACGTTCCACATGGGCGCGACCCGGTTCGACGGGGCGACGCAGTCGCAGCTTCGCGAGATCGTCCGGCGCGGGGTCAGCTCGTTCAAGGTCTTCCTCGCGTACAAGGGCGCGTTCGGGATCGACGACACGGAGCTCTACGGGACGCTGCGACTCGCGAGGGAGCTCGGCGTCGTCGTCACGGCCCACTGCGAGAACGAGACCCTCGTCTTCGAGCGGCAGAGGGAGCTCATCGCGGCCGGCAGGACCGATCCCGGCCAGCACCACGAGAGCCGGCCGCCGCAGGTGGAGGCCGAGGGCGTGCACCACCTGATGGCCTTCGCCGAGCAGACGGGGGCGGCGACCTACATCGTCCACCTGAGCTGCCGGGAGGCCCTCGCCGAGGCCGTCGCCGCCCGCGCCCGCGGCGTCGACGTGGCCGTCGAGACGCTGATCCAGTACCTGGTCCTCGACAAGACGTACGCCGAGCGCCCCGGATTCGAGGGCGCCAAGTACGTCATGTCGCCCCCGCTTCGCGAGGCGGCCAACCAGCCGGTCCTCTGGGGCGGGCTGCGCGAAGGCGTCATCCAGACGGTCGCGACCGACCACGCCCCTTTCGACTTCGAGGGGCAGAAGCGGATGGGGATGTCCGACTTCACGAAGATCCCGAACGGGATTCCCTCGCTCGAGGAGCGGATCAACCTGCTGCACACGCACGGCGTGCGGGCGGGCCGGATCGACCTGCACACGCTGGTCAACGTGGCGAGCACCCAGGTCGCGAGGATGTTCGACCTCTACCCCCGGAAGGGGTCGATCCAGCCGGGGGCCGACGCCGACCTGGTCGTGTACGACCCGGGGCACCGGGGGGTGATCTCCGCGCGCACCCACCACATGAACGTGGACTACAGCGCGTTCGAGGGCTGGAAGACCGAGGGCCGCCCCAGCGTCGTGACGGTGCGCGGCGAGATCGCCGTGCGCGACGGCCAATTCGTCGGAGACCCCGCAAGGGGCCGCTTCCTCAGGCGGACCCCGAGCCGGGCCTGAGCCTCAGCGGGCGACGACCTTGATGTCGCCGCCGCTCGAGCGGAGCTTGAGCCGGGGGCCCCCGCCGTTCACCTCGCCGGCCAGGCTGCTCTTGCCCATCCCGCCGTGGTCGATCGTGAGCGTGATGCCGCCCGCGTCGACCTCGCCTCCGCTGGTCTCCGCGTCGAGGTGGAAGCTGGCGTCCTTGGCCACGGACGCCTTCACCTCGCCGCCGGAGGTCGAGAGCGTGCAGTCCCCCTTGAGCGGCCCTTCGAAATTCGCCCTGACATCGCCGCCGCTGGTGCGCGCCCTCAGGGTGTTGCGCACGGAGTCGACCCTGATGTCCCCGCCGGAGGTGTCCAGGTCCGCCGGGCCGACGGTCCGGTCCGCGCTGATGTTGCCGCCCGAGGTGGAGAGCCGGACGCTGCCGCGGCCCTCCGCGAGGACGACGTTTCCGCCTGACGTCGAGCTGTCGATGTCGCCGCCGATGACCCCGAGCTTGATGTTGCCGCCCGACGTGCGGGCATGCACGGGGCCCGCCACGTCCCCGACCACGATGTCCCCTCCCGAGGTCTTCAGCTCGGCCGAGGCGCTCGCGGGGACGGTGACCACAAACTCGACCTGGACCGGGGGCCAGCTCCCGAAGTGGAAGCCGACGCCGCTCCCGTAGGAGGCGCTGGCGACGACGCTGTTGCCGTCCTGCTCGATGGTCAGGTCGAGCTTCTTCAGCAGGTCGTCGGCCTCGGCCTCGCTCCCGGCGCGGATGTGCTCCTTGGCGACCACCTTCACGGTCGGGCCGTCCCCGGTCTCGACGCGGATGTCGCCGCCCGAGGTCGTCACCTTGATGAGGACGCCGGGCTGGACCGTGAAGGTCTTCTCGACGTCGCGCTCGATCTTGGCCGAGGCGGGCGCAGCGAGAGCGGCGAGGATGCAGGCTGCGGAGAGGAGTCGGCTGGATGGGAACATGGTTATTTGGGGGTGTTGCCCTCAATAACACCGCAGGGGGATAAAAAGTTACACGACAGAATCCGCGCGGAAGCCCGGGCGCCCGGGCGCGGCAAACCCGCGTGCTCCTCCCGCGAGGGCATCGTCGATTGACAAATCCGTACATGGCTCATGGACAAAGGTTAACAGCATACCCGCCGTCCGCGGATTGCGCCCCGGACGCGGGGCCCCACCCCGGCGACGCAAGCGAGCCTCCCGCAACGATTTGTTGCTGGTGCCCGCCGCAGGGGAGCCCTAGCTTCCGCCCCAGCACCGAGGCTCCATGGCAAAGGCGTTTTCAAAGCTCACCGAACAGGAGGTCCTGGCCCTCGCCGTCGCCCTGGAGGAGGAGGACGGCCGGATCTACGGCGACTTCGCCGAGCGCTTCCGCAAGGACTTCCCCGCCACGGCCGACACGCTGACCCGGATGCAGCACGAGGAGTCCGGCCACCGCCAGAGGCTGATCGACCTGTACCGCTCCAAGTTCGGGGAGCACATTCCTCAGATCCACCGCTCGGACGTGAAGGGCCTCGTCAGGCTTCCGCCTGTCTGGCTCATGAAGGCGCTGTCCGTCGCCCAGGTGCGCAGGCAGATCGGCGTGATGGAGCTCTCCTCGCGCCGCTTCTACGAGGTCTCGGCCAAGAAGACCGAGGATGCGGCGACGCGCAAACTCCTCGGCGACCTCGCGCTCGCGGAAGCCGACCACTCGGCCCTGGCGGACAGGCTGGACTCGGAGCAGGTCGCCTCGGGGGCCCGGGCCGCCGAGGAGGAGAGCCAGAGGCGGCTCTTCGTCCTTCAGGTGGTCCAGCCCGGCCTGGCGGGCCTCATGGACGGCTCGGTCTCGACGCTCGCCCCCCTCTTCGCGGCGGCGTTTGCGACGCACAGCAGCCGCGACGCCCTCCTCGTGGGGCTGGCCTCCTCGGTCGGCGCGGGGATCAGCATGGGCTTCGCGGAGGCGCTCTCGGACGACGGCGCCATCAGCGGCCGCGGCCACCCGCTCATCCGGGGCGCCGTCTGCGGCCTCATGACCGCGCTGGGGGGCCTCGGCCACACGCTGCCCTTCATGATCCCGGACTTCCACGTCGCTTTCACGATCGCGGTCACCGTGGTCGTCGTCGAGCTCGTCTTGATTTCATGGATACGGCACCACTACATGGACACGCCCTTCCTGTCCGCGGCCTTCCAGGTCATCGTCGGCGGGCTCCTCGTCTTCTTCGCGGGGATGTGGATAGGCTCCTCCTGACGTGAGCGGCGGCCCCCTGGAGAACGCGGACCTGGCGCCCGTGCCGCCCGCGGGGCGCACGTGGCGCGCCGGCAGCTACGCCGCCCTCTGGATATCGATGTCGGCGTGCGTCCCGACCTACATGCTCGCCTCGTCCCTCGTCGGCGAGGGGATGGACTGGCGCCAGGCGATCCTCACCATCTTCCTCGGCAACGCGATCGTGCTCGTGCCGATCCTGCTGAACGCGCACGCGGGCGCCCGCTACGGCATCCCCTTCCCCGTGCTCTGCCGGGCGTCGTTCGGCACCCGCGGGGCGAACATCCCGGCCCTGCTGCGCGGCCTCGTCGCCTGCGGGTGGTTCGGGATCCAGTCCTGGATCGGCGGCGAGGCCATCCACAAGATCCTCGGGGTCTTCTACCCCTCCATGGCCGGCGCGGCCTCGAACAGCCTCGGGATCACGCCGTCCCAGTTCGCGTGCTTCATGGCCTTCTGGGGCGTCAACATGTGGGTCGTCCACCGGGGGATCGACTCCATACGCCTGCTTCTCAACATCAAGGCGCCGCTCCTCATCGCGCTCGGCATCGTGTTCCTCGCCTGGGCCCACCGGGCCGCGGGCGGCTTCGGGCCGATGCTTTCGCAGCCCTCGGCCTTCGCCGCCGGCCAGCCCAAGGCGGGCCAGTTCATGGCCTATTTCGTGCCCGGGCTCACCGGGATGGTCGGGTTCTGGGCGACGCTCTCCCTCAACATCCCCGACTTCTCGCGCTACGCCCGGTCCCAGAGGGACCAGGTCGTGGGCCAGGCCCTCGGGCTGCCGCTCGCGATGGCGTTCTATTCCTTCATCGGCGTCGCGGTGACGTCGGCGACCGCGGTCATCTTCGGCAGGACCATCTGGGACCCCCTGGACGTCCTTGTCCGGTTCCGCAGCCCGCTGGTCCTCGTCGTCGCGATGGTGGCGCTCTGCATCGCCACCCTGGCGACGAACATCGCCGCCAACGTCGTCTCCCCTGCGAACGACTTCTCGAACCTGGCGCCGAGGTGGATCACGTTCCGCATCGGCGGGCTCATCACCGGCGTCATCGGGATCCTCATGATGCCGTGGAAGCTCCTCGCGGACCCGTCCGGCTACATCTTCACCTGGCTCGTCGGCTACAGCGGGCTGCTCGGGCCCGTGGGCGGGATCATGATCGCGGACTACTTCGTCCTTCGCCGCACGCGCCTCGACGTCGCGGGGCTGTATGACCCGCACGGGCCCTACCGGTACACGGGCGGATGGGGCCTCCCGGCGATCGCGGCCTTCCTCGTGGGCGCGCTGCCCAACGTCCCCGGGTTCCTAGCCCAGGTGGGGTTCGTCGCCGCGGCGCGCGTGCCCGCCGTGTTCCTGGACATCTACGGCTTCGCCTGGTTCTCGGGGTTCGCGATAGCGTTTGTCGCGTACCTTGTTTTCCGCAAGCTGGCACCCAACCGCTGATGATGAAATCGATCCCCCTGCCGCCCTTCGCCCACGCCCCGCAGCCCTACTCGGGCCCCTCCGCCGAGGAGGTGCTGGCCCTCAGGAAGGAGTTCCTGAGCCCGGCCATCTTCCACTACTACAGGAAGCCCCTCATGATCGTCGAGGGGAAGGCCCAGTGGCTCTTCGACGAGAAGGGCCGGCGCTACCTGGACGGGATCGGCGGCATCGTGACCGTGAGCTGCGGCCACTGCCACCCCCACGTGGTCGCCGCGGCCGACAGGCAGAATGCGCTGCTGCAGCACACGACGACGATCTACCTGAACCCGAACATCGCCCTCTACGCGAAGGCGCTCGCGGCCAAGATGCCCGGGGACCTGAAGGTGGTCTACCTCGTCAACTCCGGCTCGGAGGCCAACGACCTCGCGCTCCTGATGGCGAGGGCCTACACGGGCTGCTACGACATGCTCGCGCTTCGCAACGGCTACCACGGCGGCAGCCAGTCGACGATGGGGCTCACCTCGCACCACACCTGGAAGTTCAACGTGCCGCACGGGTTCGGCGTCCAGCACGCGATCCTTCCCGACCTCTACCGGGGGCCGCACGGCCCGGGCGACCCCGAGGCCGGCAGGAAGTACGCGGAGGACATCAAGAGCCTGATCCTGTTCGGCACGTCGGGAAGGCCCGCAGGCTTCATAGCCGAGTCGATCCAGGGCGTCGGCGGGACCGTCGTCTACCCCGAGGGCTACCTGAGGCACGCCTACGCCCACGTCCGCGCGGCCGGCGGCCTGTGCGTCGCCGACGAGGTCCAGACGGGCTTCGGCAGGACGGGGACCCACTTCTGGGGCTTCGAGACCCAGGGTGTCATCCCCGACATCGTCACCATGGCCAAGGGCATCGGCAACGGGGCCGCGATGGCCGCCGTCGTCACGACGCCGAAGATCGCCCAGACCCTCGCCTCGCGCATCCACTTCAACACGTTCGGGGGCAACCCCGTCGCCTCCGCGCAGGGCCTCGCGGTGCTCGAGGTGATCGAGAGGGAGGGCCTCCAGGCCAACTCGCTCAGGGTCGGCGCCCACCTCAGGGCGGGCTTTGAGAGGCTCGCCGCGAAGCACTCCCTGATAGGCGACGTCCGCGGCCTGGGCCTCATGCTGGGCATCGAGCTCGTCAAGGACCGCAAGACCAAGGAGCCCGCCAAGGACGAGTGCGCGGCCGTCTTCGAGGCATGCCGGGACCTGGGGCTCCTGATCGGCAAGGGCGGCCTCTGGGGCAACACGCTGCGGATCAAGCCTCCCATGATCTTCACCACGGGCGACGCGGACTTCATGCTCGCGGTCCTGGACGAGGCGCTGGCCTCGGTGTGACTACGGGATCTTCAGGTCGGTGCCGATCTTCAGGGGCGTCTTCTCGCTCGGGAGCACGTCCCGGTTTGCGGAGTAGATGTCGCGCCACCTCGAGCGGCTGCCGTAGTACTTCTGGGCGAGGCTGAAGAGCGTGTCCCCCCGGGCCACCGTGTGGTGGCGCCCTGCGGCCGCCGGCGCAGGCCGCGTCGGCTTGGCGGGGGCGGGCGCCTCCTCCGGCGGGGCGTCGGAAATGGCCGAGGTACCGGCCTGGTCGGCGGGCGCGAGCGATATCGGCGAGACCGGCGCGGCGGCCTCGGGCGCGGCGGGCGGCGGGGCCTGGGGAAGCGTGATCGAGCCGACGTCGATCGCGCTCGAGTGCAGGACCGGCAGCGGGGCGCCCGCCCGGAGCGCGGCGTTCTCGGCCTTCAGCTCGTCATTCTCGCGCTGGAGGCGCTCGACCTGGTCCTCGGCGCCGATGTGCCCGGCCTGGCCCTCGCTCGGCTGCCCGGGAAGCGCCAGCGCGAACTCGCGCTTCGCGGCGACGATCAGCCCCTTCACGTACACCGCCTGCTTCGAGTTGGGCTCAAGCTCGAGGTACCTGCGGAAATAGTAGATCGCGAAGATCGGGTCCTTGATGTGGTACAGGTAGATCAGGCCCGCATCGAGGTTGGACTCGGGCGCCGCGTCGCCGCGCCGGTCGATCACCTTCAGGTAGGCCGCGAGCGCCTCGTCCCAGCGTCCCTGGCGCTCCATCTGCTGCCCGTCGCGGTAGTACGAGTCGTCCATTTCCGACGAGAGCGAGGTCGTGTCGCCCCCGCAGCCGGCCCCGAGGGCCAGCGCGAGCAGGCTGGCTGCCCCGAGGAGGATCGAGCGTGTGTGCATCAGGTAGCGAAAGGGGTTGAATGGTCGGACCGGTCGGTTAATTTTCCCTGTCCCTCCCCCCGACTCAAACCTAAACGAAATCCGACAACAACACGCGTTGATGCCCATCGCACCGAAATCCGCGCTCGCGCGCGCAAGGCAGTGCATCCGCATCGAGTGCGACGCCCTTGAGGAGACCTCCAGGGGCCTGGGCGCTGAGTTCGTGGGGACGGCCCGCGCCGTCGAGGCCGCGATCGCGGCCGGCGGCAAGCTGGTCTTCAGCGGCGTCGGCAAGTCGGCCCACATCGCCGGCAAGATCGCGGCGACCTTCAACAGCACCGGCGTCTCCTCCTGCTTCCTCGACCCCACCCAGGCCCTCCACGGGGACCTCGGGCTCTGCTACGAGGGCGACCTCGCGATCCTCCTGAGCAACAGCGGGCAGTCCGACGAGATCCTGCGGCTCCTGCCGCTCCTGCGGCGCTTCGGGCTCAAGATCGTCGCCTTCACGGGCAACCCGAAGTCGGACCTTGCGCGCCGCGCCGACCATAGGCTCCTCTACCGGGTGAGGCGCGAGGCGTGCCCGCTCAAGCTGGCGCCGACGGCGAGCACGACGGCCGCCCTCGCCCTGGGCGACGCCCTGGCGATGGTGCTCCTCGAGGCCCGCGGCCTGACCCGGGCCGACTTCGCGAAGTACCACCCGGCGGGCAACCTCGGCCGGGTGCTCCTCCTGAAGACGGGCGACATCATGCGCAGCGGCAGCCGCCTGCCGATCGCGAGGGACACCGTCTCGGTCCAGGAGGCCATCCTCGCGATGACGAAGGCGAAGAGCGGGTGCATCGCGCTCGTCAGGCCGTCCAGCGGGAGGCTGAGCGGGATCTTCACGGACGGCGACTTCCGCAGGTCCGCGCTCTCGGGGGACGGCTTCCTCGCCCGGCGCGTGTCGGCGTTCATGACCCGCTCCCCGAAGGTCATCCGGGACGACGTCCTGGCGGTGGACGCCCTGCGCCTCTTCGACCTCCACAAGATCGACGACATCATCGTCGTCGACGCGTCCAAGCGGCCCGTCGGCCTCATCGACGGGCAGGACCTCCCCAAGTTCAAGATCGTGTGAAGCAGCCCGTACGCATCGGAATCATAGGCATGGGGGGGTTCGCGGGGTCCCACCACAACACGGTGTCGAGGATGGAGGAGCGGGGCCTCGTGAAGCTCGTCTGCACGTGCGACCCCAGCCCCGGGGCGTTCGCGGCCGCGCAGCAGACATGGCGGTTCGCCCAGCGCGGCGTCAGGGTCTTCGACGACTACCGATCGATGCTCGCCGCCTGCCACGGCGACCTCGACTACGTGGCGACGCCGACCCCGATCCGGCTCCACGCGGAGATGCACGAGGCGATCACCGGCTACGGGCTGCCCGCGTACGTGGAGAAGCCCCCCACCCTCGACTTCGCTGAGCTGGAGAAGATGATCGCGGCCGACACGCGGGCCCGGAAGGCCTCCCTCGTCGGGTTCAACTTCATCGTCGAGAAGAGCCGGCTCGCGCTCAAGGAGAGGCTGCTCTCGGGGGAGTTCGGCGCGATCCGCGGCGGCACGCTGAGCGCGCTCTGGCCCCGGCCCTCGGGGTATTTCGCGAGGAACGGGTGGTCCGGCCGGCTGATCATGGACGGGCACATCGTCCTCGACTCGTGCTTCGGCAACGCGATGGCCCACTTCGTCCACAACATGCTGTTCTGGACGGGGACGCCCGGCCTCTACAGCTGGGCCGAGATCGCCGCGGTGAGGGCCGAGCTCTACCGCGCCCACGCCATAGAGGGCGCGGACACGTTCTTCGTCGAGGCCGACCTCGCGACGGGCTGCACCCTCAGGTTCGCCCTCTCGCACGCCTGCGCCGGCGCCAGCACGAGCTCGGAGAAGGTGATCTGCGAGAAGGCCATCCTCAAGTACGCCGTGGGCGGCCAGATCGAGGTCTCCTGGAAGGACGGCAGGACCGAGCGCATCTCAAGCGGGCCCTTCGACGGCCTCGAGGAGAACCACACCGAGTACTGCCGCTACATGCGGGGGGAGATCCAGAGGCCCGCGACCACCCTCCAGGACTCGCGCCCCCTGGTCGTCCTGAACGACCTCGCGCACGTCTCGAGCGGGCGCATCCACCCGATACCGCCCCACCTCGTGGCGCTCGCCCGCGACGAGAAGGAACAGAAGGACTACCTGAGCGTCGAGGGGCTGCCGAAGACCGTGGACAACTTCCTGTGCCGCGGGATATGGCCGGGCTACGCCGGCTGGCGCCGGGACAACGGGGAGGTGGTGACGTCCGCCGACCTGCCCCGGTTCCACGACGTGGTGCGGGCCATGGCCGCAGAGGGCTAGGCCCCGGGGTCGGCCCACGCGGTCCCTTTACTTGGGCGCGGACTTGGGCATGTTTTGGGGCATGGCCACGCCCCCCTTCGCCTACCAGGAGCCCCTGCCCCTCTCCGGGGACGCCACCGAGTACCGCCTCCTCTCGAAGGAGGGCGTCTCGACGGCGTCGTTCGAGGGCCGCGAGGTGCTCAAGGTCGAGCCCGGAGCGCTGGCGTTCCTGGCCCAGGCCGCCTTCCGCGACAGCGCGTTCATGCTGCGCACAAGCCATCTCAAACAGCTCGCCGCTATCCTGGACGACCCCGAGGCGTCGGCGAACGACCGCTACGTCGCCCTGACGCTCCTGAAGAACGCGGAGATCGCGGCCCACGGGATCCTCCCGATGTGCCAGGACACGGGGACGGCGGCGGTCTTCGCCAAGAAGGGCGAGCAGGTGTGGACCGGGGCGAACGATGCCGAGTGGATCAGCCGCGGCGTATACGAGTGCTTCACGAAGGAGAACCTGCGGTACTCCCAGGTGGCCCCCCTCGACATGTGGAACGAGGTCAACACGGGCACCAACCTGCCGGCCCAGGTCGACATCCAGGCCGTCCCCGGCGGGGCCTACGACCTCCTCTTCATCGCCAAGGGCGGCGGCTCCGCCAACAAGATGCTCTTCTTCCAGGAGACGAAGGCGCTTTTGAACCCGAAGAGCTTCGCCAAGTTCGTCGCGGACAAGCTGCCGCTCCTCGGCACGTCCGCCTGCCCGCCCTACCACCTCGTCTTCGTCGTCGGCGGCACGAGCGCGGAGGCCTGCATGAAGACCCTCAAGCTCGCCTCGACGCGCTACCTGGACACGCTCCCGACGACGGGCAACGAGCTCGGCCGGGCCTTCCGCGACACCGAGTGGGAGGCCAAGGTGATGGAGATCGCCCGCCAGACGGGGATCGGCGCCCAGTTCGGCGGAAAGTACTTCGCCCTCGACGCGCGCGTCATCCGGCTGGCCCGCCACGGGGCGGGCTGCCCCGTCGGCATGGGCGTCTCCTGCTCGGCCGACCGCAACATCAGGGCGAGGATCACACGCGACGGCATCTACCTCGAGAAGCTCGAGGCCAACCCGGGCCAGTTCATCCCCGCGGCGCAGCGAGCCCTCAAGGACACCGAGGGCGTGCCCGTCGACCTCGACAGGCCGATGGACGAGATCCGCGCCGAGCTCTCGAAGCTTCCCGTGACGACCCGCGTCTCGCTGACGGGCACGCTCGTCGTGGCCCGAGACAGCGCGCACGCGAAGCTGAAGGAGCGCGTGGACGCGGGCAGGGGCCTGCCCGACTACCTCAAGCGGTACCCGGTGTACTATGCCGGCCCGGCGAAGACGCCCACCGGGTACGCGTCGGGGTCGTTCGGCCCCACGACCGCCGGGAGGATGGACACCTACGTCGAGCAGTTCCAGGCGCTGGGCGGCTCGCTCGTCATGCTGGCGAAGGGCAACCGCTCGCCCGAGGTGACGGCCGCGTGCAAGAGGCACGGGGGGTTCTACCTCGGGAGCGTCGGCGGTCCCGCGGCGATCCTCGCGAAGGAGCACATCACGAAGGTGGAGGTCCTCGACTACGCCGAGCTCGGCATGGAGGCGGTCTGGAAGATCGACGTCAAGGGCTTCCCGGCGTTCGTGCTCGTGGACGACAAGGGCAACGACTTCTTCGCCAACGGCTGCGCGGCCTGCCTGCCGCCGTCCAAGCGGTAGGCCCTCAGGCCGCGCCGGGCGCCTTGCGGCAGACGATCAGATCCTGGTGGCCCGCGATCCCCCCGGGGAGCTGCCCGAGGATCTCGAAGGTGCGCGACCAGACTCTGTCGATGTAGGTGCTCTCGTGCCAGGCCGCCTGGTAGTACTCCGGGAGGCCCTCGGTGCTCCCGTAGGGAAAATAATGAAACCCCTTTTCCTCGAACAGCCGCGCGTCCCCGGGGCTGAGGTGCCTGCGGATGAGGGAGCCGCCCTGGGTCGAGAGGAGCGCGATCCCCCCCGGCCTCAGGATCCGCCGCAGTTCGCCCAGCCATTCCAGCTGCAGGTCCTCGGGCAGGTGGGTGAAGACCGAGATGGCGTAGACCAGGTCGAATTCGTCCGCCCTGAACGATGTCGGCGGGTGGTCGCTGTTGGTCGCAAAGCTGAAGCGACCCCGCTCAACCTCCCCGCGGAAATTCCCCGCGCACCATGCGATCGCCTCCGCGTCGATGTCCGAGGCGTGGAAGGTCGCCCTGGGCGCCACCTCGCCCATGTAGCGCAGGACCCTGCCGCAGCCGCAGCCGAAGTCCAGGATCCGCAGCGGGGCGTCCATGTCCACGAGGGGACCGGCCGCGGCGTAGACATCGAGGGCGATGGTGCGTCCCACCTGCTCGAACCCGGAGGCCTCCGAGGTCCCGTGGACCCGCGAGATCAGCCTCGCCGGCGGCGCCGCGCCGGAGGCCGCCATCACGGCCTCGACCCTCGCCAGGACGCCGGCCGGGACGCCGGCGCGGCCCTCGCGGAAGCCGTGGCTCACGAAATGGCTCCACGCGGAAGGCACCCGGCCCTCCCCGACCGCCTTCGCGACGTCGGGGTTCGCCCCCAGGTATGCGGCTGCATCGAATGTTTGGGCCATGGCCGGAACCGCCATCGTCGCAGCCGGCGTCGCCGGTGCAACACGCCGTTGCTCGAAAATTTTTCGCCCGGTCGCCGCCTCGCCCCATTCGCGGGTTTCCCCGCCGGGGCCCTCAGAACCTGAAGCCGACGAGCATGCGGTCGTCGTTGGACCCGCGGTCCATCGACTCGTACATGCGCTCGTCGGACGAGGCCCTCCGCCTCATCCAGTCGCTGGCAAGGGCCCGGGCGCTTGCGGAGCCATAGCCGGGAAGAGCGGGCGCCAGAAGCCTGGCCCTGCGCTCAGCCGCGGGGTCCATCGTGGCCAGGGGCTCGGAAACCTGCTGGCGGGCCGACGCGATCGAGGTCTCGAAATCCCGGTCCGAGCCGAAGACGGCCGGCCGTGAATAATCGGAAACGGGCTCGCGGAAGTCCGCCAGCGTGATGGCGATTCCGTCGGCAAAGGGAGCCCGCGCGGCGCCGTCGGGGGCCGCGGCCACCGGAGCCTGGGTGATGTGGGAGGCCGCCGCCGTGACGACCGGCCTTTGCGCGGAGACGGTCTCGTCGGAGGCCACCTCGACCTGGGCGCGGGGAGCGGCCGTGCGGACGATCTGGGGCAGCTCGTGCGCCGGAAGGGGCGCAATAGGGGAAACGGTCACGGGGCGGGCCTCGGCCGCCTGAGGTGCCCTGGCGCCTGCCCTGTGGGCCTCCATGTAGCGCAGGCCGACAATGGCCATGGCCACCGCCGCTGCACTCCCAAATGAAAGTTGATGGCGATTAACAACCCCAAACACCCTCGAAAAGCCGTCCCACCAGGGGCGTTTGCTCACGATCGCCGACAGCTGCTTCGCCCGGATCTCGGACTCAAATGTCGCCCAGAACTCAGCCGGAGGACGCTCCGCCCTCTTGAGGCGAATCAAGTCCTCGACCGTGATTTTTTGTTCTGTATCCCGTTTCATTTGAGCAAGTAAGGTTGGAGTTCGCTTTGAAGCAACTGTTTTGCATAATGTAGCCGCGAGCGAACCGTTCCGACCGAGCATTCCATCACTTCAGCAATCTCCTGGTGGCTGAGTCCGTCAATTTCGAATAAAGTCACCACTGTGCGATGATTGATAGACAGTTTCTGCATCGCATCGTTCAATTTTTCCTGAAGTTCACGGACGAAGGTGTCGCGCCCGGCGCCCGTCTTGTCGGTCAGGGCGTCGATCAGCTCCTTCGACACCGGGTCGTCCTCCCGGATGGATTCCAGGCTGAAGAACGACCTCAGGCGGTTCTTCCTCAAGTGGCTCAGGGTCGAGTTGACGGCGATGCGGTAGAGCCACGTGAAGAACGAGGCCTGCCCCTGGAAGCGGTGGATCGACTGGAAGGCCTTGATGAAGGCGTCCTGCGCCAGGTCCGCGGCGTCCTCCCGGTTCGATGTCATGTTGTACACGATCCCCAGCACGCGCTCGCGGTACTTCAGGATCAGCCGGTCGAATGCCGCCACGTCGCCCGCCTGCACCTGGCGCACGACCGCAAGGTCGGAATCGGCCTCAAGCTTGCGCTCCGGCGAAGCCACGAGCGTCTTCTCGAGCGTTTTGCTGGCGTTCATACGGCGGCGACAAGCAAATCCCGGGAGGGAGCCTTGGCAAATCGAAACGGATCCGCGCGGGGCACCCGGGGCGGAAAAGCCGTCCGACCCGGGGGCCGGGCCGTCACCCAACCGGGCGCAGCGAGGCCACTTGCGAAAGCAGCACGTCGCCCACCGAGAGGAGATGGGCCGTCGACGCCCTTCCCGGCCATTCCGCGAGGGCCGCCCCGGCCGCGGCGACCTCGTCGCGGACGGCGGCCTCCACGGCGTCGAACACCCCCAGTTCGAGCATCTGCTTCAGGCGGAGCTCGGGCCTCGCGGGCCGCACGCCCGCGATCTCCTCGGAAAGCCCGGCCCTCTCAAACGCGGGCAGGCGGTCCATGAGCGCGAAGAGGGGAAGCGTGAGCTTGCCGCTCGCCAGGTCGGTTCCGAGGGTCTTGCCGATCTTCTCCTCGCGCCCGAAGAAATCGGCGAGGTCGTCGTAGATCTGGTACGCGATGCCGAGGTGGCGCCCAAAGCGGTCGGACGCTCCCACGTAGCCGTCCTCGGCGCCCGAGAGCCGCGCCCCGAGGAAGCACGAGACCCGGAAGAGCTCGGCGGTCTTCAGGTCGATGATGCGCTGGTAGTCTGCGGGCGTGAGGTCGGTGGACCTGCGGCGCAGGCTCTGGACGATCTCGCCGGCGCACACGCGGCGCGTCGACTCCGACACCGCTGCGCAGACCTCCGTCGTCGGGAAATGGGCGGCCAGGTGGAGCGCGTGGGCGAAGAGCGCGTCGCCGAGGAGGACGGCCGCGGTCGGCCCGAACTCGCGGACGGCGGTCCGGCGGCTGCGCCGAATCTCCGCGGAGTCCATGATGTCGTCGTGCACCAGGGTCGCCAGATGCACGAGCTCGACGATCGCCGCCGCGCGCACGAGGTCCGGGGAGACCGACTTCGGGTCCCTCCAGCCGCTCAGGAACACCAGGGCGGGACGGATGCGCTTGCCCGAGGTGTCGATGCAGTAGTTGACCATCGCCCGGATCTCGGGCTCGAAGGCCTCGAGCTGGCCCTGCAGGAACGTGTCCAGCGCCGCCATCTGGGGGGCGAGGAGCGTGAACACGCCGGCGAGCGCGTGCGGCTTGGCTGCCGGGGGGATGGCGGTGCTAGGGGCCAAGGACATGGACGTCCGGACCCTAGCCCGAAATCAGCAAATCTCCAACCAATTGTCGCGGTCGGCGGGGTCCCCGGGGTCAGGGAACCTCGTAGACCTCGACAAGGGCGGTGCCGGACGTGTTGTTCGCCCCGGCCACCTCCGCGGTGTACGTGCCGGGGGGAAGGACGGCCAGGATCGCCGAGTCCGCGCTGCCGTTGCCGAAGGCGAACGCCCCCGTCGCCGAGGCGGCGGCGGAGACCAGGCCCGCGTCGTTTCCGACCTGCCAGGAGTAGTTTTCGCGTATCTGCTTCTGCGCGCCGTCGAACAGGAGCAGGTGCGGCGTCGCGAGCGCGCCCGAGACGCTGAGCGCGGTCAGCGAGGGGCCCGCGCCGCGGATCAGCAGGCGCTTGGGCGCCGTACCGTTGATCACGAACCCTCCGATGAGGACGTTGTTTCCGGTGCCGACCTCCCCACGCGTGGAGACGTTGGTCATCTTCATCGTCGTGAACGGCGTGAAGGTGTCCATGTCGTATATCTCCACGAGGCCGAGGCCCGTGTCGCTGCCCAGGCCGGAGACCATCGCGGTGTAGTTGCCTGGGGGGAACGAGCCGACGAGCGCGGAGTCCGCGCTTCCCGTGGGGAGCGCGAACGCGCCCACCTGGGCGTCGGCGTTGGAGACGGCCAGCGCGTTGGAGGGCGTGGAGCTCCATCCGGTGTTCGAGGAAATCATCGTCGCACCCGAGAACAGCTGCAGCTTCGTCGAGGCGATCGAGCCCGCGAGGCCGAACGTCGAGAGCGTCGGGCCGACCGCGCGCACGAGGAGCTGCTTCGGGGCGGAGCCGCCCACCACGAACCCGGCGATCATGACATTGGCTCCGGTGCCGATCTGGCCGCGCGTCGAGAGGTTCTTAAGCACCCCGTCGCTGAACGTTCCGCCGGAGACCCTCGCCGCAAGGATCGTGCCGCCGGACCCGCCGGAGAGCGTGCCGTTGATGAACCCGGTCGACGGGTCGATCGTGCCGGTGAAGGTGTTGTTGTCGGTCGTCGTGATCGTGAACGCCCCGGTGGAATCCACCGAGCCGTCCGCGACGTCCGTGTACGAGCCCGAGGCGATGTAGGCCATGACGCTGCCATCGGCGCCGACAATCGCGGTGAACTGGCTTCCCGGCACGCCCAGGATGTTGCCGGTGTAGTAGCCGCTCGC
>CAZDZL010000029.1:0-46298 GCA_964509885.1 uncultured Opitutaceae bacterium
ATGATCCTCGAATTCCCCGGCGACCCGGCGAGCGACACGCTCGAGCGCCAGTACATGCTCGGGGACGCGCTCCTCGTGGCGCCCGTGTTCTCGGAGTCCGGCGCCGTGGACTATTACCTGCCCGAGGGGGACTGGACGCACCTCCTGACCGGCGCGGTCGAGAGGGGCGGACGCTGGCACCACGCGACCCACGGCTTCCTGGGGATGCCGATCTTCGTGCGCCCCGGCCGCGTCATCGCCCTGGGCTCGGTCGACGACCGGCCCGACTACCCCTACGCGGACGGGGTCACCTTCGCGGTGTACGCGCTCGCCGACGGGTCCGAGGCGAGCGCCACGGTCCCCGACATGCGCGGCAAGCCCGCGGCCACGGTCTCGGTGCGGCGCAAGGGGCGCGTCGTCGAGGCCCGGCTCGAGGGCGGCGCCAGGAAGTGGCGCCTGCAGCTGCCGGGCGTGGCGTCCGTCGACTCCGTCGAGGGCGGCTCGGCGAAGTCCGGCGAGCAGGGCGTGGTGATCGAGACGTCCGCCGGCGCCGACACCGTCCGGGTGCGCCTGCCCGCGGGCGCATGACGGCGCGAGGCCCCGATGCGGCTTGCCGTGCCCCGCGCGGTCAGGGAACCTTTGCGGTGGCAAGGACACTGATTACCCCGATGTACCCCCGCACCCTGGCCGCCCTGCTCACCCTCTGCGGCGCCGGCCTCGCGGGCTGCAATATGCAGCCGGAGGTCGCCATGTCGGTCACCTCGGCGGACGGCCAGAAGCTGGAGGTGCCCTACAACGCCCCCCAGGCCGTCGTCACGGACGGGGTCGTCACGGTCGAGCAGCTCCAGTTCGCGCCCTGGGAGATGGACGCGAACGGCAAGGCCAAGAACCTCGCCTTCTCCTTCCTGCTGAAGTTCGAGACACCCGCGCAGCCGGCCAAGATCGTGATCGAGGACGACACGCAGCTGCCGATCCTGCCGCTGTTCGAGGACGACGCCCCGAAGCTCGTGAGGGTCAACTTCTGGGCCGCGCTCAGCAAGCCGTTCGCGCCGTCGGACGAGCACGTCAACTGGGTGCTCGACCTCGACAACAACGTCCGGGTCTACCGGCTCACGGTCACGCTCAAGGACGGCTCGGTCCACGTGCTCCTGAAGCCGGTCCTCGTGCCGGCCGCCATGAAGGCGTTCATCAGGAACAAGCTCGAGATGCCGTAGGGCGCCCGGGCCCCATGGGCCGGCCTCCCGAGGTAAATCCTTGACTCAGAGGGGGGGATGACGCCTTTAGACTGTCCACTTGCAGACCCCCCTCAACACGACGCCGACCCAGACCCAAGAGAACCATGCCCGATAACGATGCGATAGAAGTCGAGGGCAAGGTCGTGGCCGTGCTGCCGGGGACGATGTTCAAGGTCGAGCTGCTGAAGAGCCCGGGCCACGTGGTCCTGGCGCACATCTCCGGCAAGCTGAGGAAGAACTTCATCAAGATCGCCGCGGGCGACACCGTGAAGATGGAGATGAGCCCGTACGACCTCGAGAAGGCGAGGATCACGTTCCGGATGAAGGAGCAGGGCGGATCGCCGGCCCCGCCCCCGCGCCGCCGCTACTGAGGGCCGGCCGGAAGGTCCCATGGACCCCAGCGCCTTCGCGTCCGACATCGACGCCTACATGGCGTACCTGGACCTCGAGCGCGGGCTCTCGCCCAACACCCGCGAGAGCTACCAGCGCGACCTGGAGCAGTGCGCCGCCTTCGTGGGCCGGAAGGGGGCGGGCGACTGGCGCGAAGTCACCCCGGAGCACGCCCGGGCCTGGGTCCAGTCCCAGAGCCGCGGCGCGGCGTCCAGCCAGGCGCGCCGGCTCACGTCCCTTCGGATGTTCGCGCGGTTCATGGTCAAGGAGCGCCTGCGCCCCGACGACTTCACGGCGCTCCTCTCCGGCCCGAAGCCCGCGCGGCGCCTGCCGGACACGCTCACCCCGGCGGAGGTCGGCCGGCTCCTCAAGTCGCCGTCCGGGGGCGACCCTGCGTCCCTGCGCGACCGGGCGCTCCTGGAGCTGTTCTACTCCAGCGGCCTGCGCGTCTCCGAGCTCGCCGCGCTGACCCTCCAGCAGGTCGACCTGGAGAACGGGTTCGCGAGGGTCTTCGGGAAGGGCTCTAAGGAGCGGGTCGTGCCCATGGGCACGCGGGCGAGGGACGCCCTGCGGGCCTGGATCGAGTCCGGCCGGCCCCACTTCGTGAAGCCGAAGACGCGCAGCGAGCTCTTCCTCAACCACCTGGGCTCCTCCCTGTCGAGGGTGGGCCTCTGGGGGATCGTGAAGCGGCACGCGGCGCGGGCGGGGATCAAGAAGGCGGTAAAGCCCCACCTCCTGCGGCACTCGTTCGCGACGCACCTCCTCTCGGGGGGCGCCGACCTGCGCTCGATCCAGGAGATGCTGGGCCACGCCAGCATCTCGACGACCCAGATCTACACGGCGGTCGAGGGAAAGAGGCTCCTCGACCAGCACGCGAGGTTCCACCCTCGCAATAGGGACAAATGACGCGCAGGAAGGGCCAAAATCCTTGACCGGTTTCGGATTAACGGCGTGATCGTTTGCCTTTAAGGATCCGTGAAGATCAAAGTTTTCGTAACACCCAAGAAAAACGTCCTGGACCCCCAGGGAGTGGCCGTGGGCCACGCGCTGGAGAGCCTCGGGCTGAAGGGCCTGAAGGGCACGCGGGTGGGCAAGGTGATCGAGCTTGAGGTGGAGGGGGACGACTCCCCCGGGTTCCGGGCGCAGGTGGACAGGCTCTGCCGCGACCTGCTGAGCAACCCGGTGATCGAGGACTACCAGTACGAGATCGCGCCGAAGTGACGCGGGCCGCCATGAACATCGCGGTGCTGCAATTTCCCGGCTCGAATTGCGACCAGGACGCCTTCCACCTCTTCGCGACCGGCCTCGGCCTGCCGACCCGCTTCGTCTGGCACAAGGAGACAAGGCTCGGCGAGGCGGACCTTGTGGTCGTCCCCGGCGGCTTCTCCTACGGCGACTACCTGCGGTGCGGCGCCATCGCGCGCTTCTCGCCGGTCATGGGCGCCGTCCGCGACTTCGCGGCGAAGGGCGGGGTCATCCTCGGCATCTGCAACGGCTTCCAGATCCTGTGCGAGGCGGGGCTCCTTCCCGGCGCCCTCATCCGCAACAGCTCCCTTGAGTACCGCTGCGTCAGCTGCGACCTCGCGGTCGAGGACGCCGGGCCGGCGTTCAACACGCGCACGCTGGGGCGGCGGATCCGGCTGCCGATCGGCCACGGCGAGGGCAACTTCCGGATCGACGACGCGGGCAAGGAGCGGCTCGAGGTGAACCGCCAGATCCTGCTTCGCTACCTCGACAACCCCAACGGCTCCATGGGCTCGATCGCCGGCATCCGCAACGAGGAGGGCAACGTCTTCGGCATGATGCCGCACCCGGACCGGGCCTTCGAGCGGTTCCACCCGAGCCAGGACGGCCTCGCGGTCGCGCGCGCGGTCCTTTCGCTGCGCTTCCCCGAGATTTTGAAGAAAAGCGCATGAACCGCGCGGCGCTTCCCCCCAATCCCGACCCGCTCCTCAATCAGCCGATCACGCCGGAGCTGGTCAAGAAGCACGGCCTGCTCCCGGACGAGTACGAGCGCGTGAAGGGCCACCTGGGCGGCGAGCCCACGCTCACCGAGCTCGGGATCTTCTCGGTGATGTGGTCGGAGCACTGCTCGTACAAGAACACGAGGCCGCTGCTGAAGGGCTTCCCCACGGAAAAGAAGGGGGCCACCGCCAACTTCGGCCGGGTGCTCGTGAAGGCCGGCGAGGAGAACGCGGGCATCATCGACGTCGGCGACGGCTGGGCGATCGCGTTCAAGATCGAGTCCCACAACCATCCGAGCGCGATCGAGCCCTTCGAGGGCGCCGCGACCGGCGTCGGGGGGATCATACGCGACATCTTCACGATGGGAGCCCGCCCCGTCCTCCTCACCAACTCCCTCAGGTTCGGGGAGCTGGACTCCCCGGCGACGAAGCGGCTCCTTCGGGGCGTGGTCGCCGGCATCGCCCACTACGGCAACTGCGTCGGCGTGCCGACCGTAGCCGGCGACGTCTACTTCGACCGGTCCTACGAGGGCAACCCGCTCGTGAACGCGCTCTGCCTGGGGACCCTGCGCCACGACCAGATACGCCGCGGCAAGGCGACCGGCCTCGGCAACCCCGTCTACTACGTGGGCGCAGCCACGGGCCGCGACGGACTCGGCGGGGCCGCCTTCGCGTCCAAGGAGCTCTCGGCGGAGAGCTCCTCGGACCGGCCCGCCGTCCAGAAGGGCGACCCCTTCATGGAGAAGCTGCTCATCGAGGCCTGCCTCGAGATGATGGCGGTGCCGGGCCTCGTCGTCGGGATCCAGGACATGGGCGCGGCCGGGCTCACCTGCTCGACCTGCGAGACGGCGAGCCGGGGCGGCGCCGGCATTGAGATCGAGCTCGACCGCGTGCCGCAGCGCGAGGCCGGGATGAACTCCTACGAGATCATGCTCTCGGAGTCGCAGGAGCGGATGCTTGTCATCGTCCAGAAGGGCAGGGAGCGGGAGATCGAGGAGGTCTTCGCGAAGTGGGACCTGCACGCCGCGCACGTGGGCACGGTGACCGACACCGGCCGCATGGTCGTCCGCCAGCACGGCGTCCTCGTGGCCGACATCCCGGCCCCGGCGCTCACGGACGACGCCCCGGTCTACCGGCGGGAGGCGAGGCGGCCGGCCTACCTCGACCAGACGTCGCGCTGGACCCCCGAGGGGTCCGGCCTCGCGGACCTGGACCTCGCCGGGGCGAGGGCGGCGCTCCCGAGGCTCCTCGGCCACCCGACGATCGCGTCCAAGAAGTGGATCTACCGCCAGTACGACCACATGGTGCAGCACGGCACGGTGGTCCTCCCGGGGAGCGACGCCGGCGTCGTGCGCCTGCGCCTCGGCGACAGCGAGAAGTTCATCGCGATCAGCAACGACTGCAACGGGAGGTACTGCTACCTGAACCCGAGGCGCGGCGCGCTTATCGCGATGGTGGAGTGCCTGCGCAACCTGGTCTGCGCCGGGGCGACGCCGCTCGCGATGACGGACAACCTCAACTTCGGGAACCCGTACAAGCCCGAGAACTTCTACCAGCTGAAGGAATGCGTGGAGGGCCTCGCGGAGGCCTGCAGGTTCTTCGACGTCCCCGTCGTGGGCGGCAACGTGTCGCTCTACAACGAGTCGCCGGAGGGCGCCATCGACCCGACGCCCACGGTGTCGATCGTGGGCTTCATCGAGAAGGAGGCGCACATCACGCGCCAGCACGCCGGCGCCGCGGGCGAGGCGCTGCTGCTCCTTGGCGGCGCGCCGGACGAGCTCGGCGGAAGCCAGTTCCTCGGCCTCGTCCACGGTCTCAAGACCGGCGACGCGCCCCGGGTCGACCTGGCGGCGGAGAAGAGGCTGCAGGACCTCCTGCTCTCGCAGATCCGCGCCGGCCGCGTCCGCGCGGCGCACGATCTCAGCGAGGGGGGCCTCCTTGTCGCGCTCAGCGAGATGCTCTTTGGCGACAGGGCGCTGGGCGCCGAGGTGGACGTGGCCGGGCTCGCGGCCCCCCGCCTCGATGCGCTCCTTTTCGGCGAGAGCCAGGGGCGCGTGCTGGTAGCCGCCCGGCAGGCCGACGCCGGGGCGCTCGCGGACGCCGCGAGGGCGGCCGGCGTTCCCGTGGACATGCTCGGCGCCGTCACGGATGGGACCGTCCTCTCGGTCGCGACAGCGAAGGGCGCCCTCGAGTGGCCCGTGTCCGGGTTGCGAATGGCCTGGGAAGCGAGTATAGAGGTGGCCATGAAGCGTCCCGGACTCGCCTGATGGTGCCATGAGCGACTTTGTCTCCCATGAATGCGGCGTCGCCCTCGTGCGCCTCCTGAAACCCCTTTCCTACTACCAGGAGAAGTACGGCACGCCGCTCTGGGGCTTCACCAAGCTGTTCCTGCTGATGGAGAAGCAGCACAACCGCGGCCAGGACGGCTCCGGCGTGGCCTGCGTGAAGCTGGACGTGGCGGCGGGCGAGCCGTTCATGTTCCGGGAGAGGAACGTGAAGTCCAACTCGCTGGACCGGATCTTCAAGGACCTCCTCGGCCAGTACAAGGGGAAGGTCGCCTCGGGGCAGATCCACCCGGAGTACCCGGAGACCGTGAAGAAGCACTTCGACTTCGGCGGCGAGCTCTTCCTCGGGCACCTGCGCTACGGGACCAGCGGGGGCTACAACCTGAGCGCCTGCCACCCGTACTTCAGGAGGAGCCCCTGGGCGACCCGCAACCTGGCCCTCTGCGGGAACTTCAACCTCACCAACACGGCCGAGCTGAACCAGTCCCTGATCGCGATCGGCCAGCACCCCGTGTTCGCGACGGACACGCAGGCGATCCTCGAGAAGATCGGCTTCTTCCTCGATGAGGAGCACGAGGACATCTACCGCTACCTGAGGACCCGCAACCTGGCCGGCGAGGAGCTCTCCCGCAGGATCAGCGAGGACCTCGACCTGACGCGCGTCCTCTCGCGGGCCTCGCAGAAATGGGACGGCGGCTACGTCCTCGCCGGGCTGGTCGGCAACGGCGACGCTTTCGTGGCGCGCGACCCCTCGGGGATCCGCCCCTGCCACTGGTTCCAGAACGACGAGGTCGTCGCGTTCGCGTCCGAGCGGGCCCCGCTCATGACGGTGTTCGACCTGTCGGCGGCCGAGGTGAAGGAGGTCCAGCCGGGGCACGCCGTCGTGATCAAGCGGCGCGGCACGATCTCGGAGCAGGCCTTCACCCCGGCGCTGCCCCGGGCCTCGTGCTCGTTCGAGAGGATCTATTTCTCGAGGGGCAACGACGTCGACATCTACCGCGAGCGCCAGGCCCTCGGCGGGAAGCTGGCCCCGCAGGTGCAGAGGGCGATCGGCGGCAACTGGGCGGACACGGTCTTCAGCTTCGTCCCCAACACCGCCGAGGTGGCCTACTACGGGCTCATGTCCGCGCTGCGCACCGCCCGGCGCGGGGAGGTCAAGGCGGCGATCCTCAAGGCCGGGGCGGAGGGCACGCTCACGGAGCCGCTCCTGGACGACCTCATCCTGCGCAACTGGCCCAGGGGCGAGAAGGTCGTCAGCAAGGACATCAAGATCCGGACCTTCATCGGGCAGGAGTCCATGAGGAACGAGCTCGTGAGCCATGTGTACGACATCACCTACGGCTCGCTTCGCCCTGGCGTGGACAGCCTCGTGTGCGTGGACGACTCGATCGTCCGGGGCACGACGCTGCGGCGCTCGATCCTGCGGATCCTTGCGAGGCTCAACCCGAAGAAGATCGTCATCGTCTCCACGGCGCCGCAGATCCGCTACCCCGACTGCTACGGGATCGACATGTCGGAGATCGGCAAGTTCGTCGCGTTCGAGGCCGTCGTCGACCTCCTGAAGGAGACGGGGCGCTCGGACCTCCTCGGGGAGGTCTACCGGGCCTGCCGAAAGGAGATCGAGGACAAGGGCGCGGTGAACCACGTGCGCAGGCTCTACGAGCCGTTCACGGCCGAGGAGATCTCGGCGAGGATATCCAAGCTCGTGAGGCCGCCCGGGATCGACTGGCACGGCGAGGTCGAGATCATCTTCCAGACGCTCGAGAACCTCCACGCGGCCGTGCCCCACCACACGGGCGACTGGTACTTCTCGGGGCGCTACCCGACCGAGGGCGGCTACCGCGTCGTGAACCAGGCGTACGTCAACTACTACGAGAAGAACGAGGGAAGGTCGTACTGAGGGGCCGAGCGATGTCCCTTTCCTACGAATCCTCAGGCGTCAGCTACGGACCGCTCGACGCGTTCAAGCGGGCGTGCCAGAGGGCCGCGCTGACGACGACCGACCTCCTGGCGGCCCACGGGTTCCGGGAGCCCGCAACCGTGAGGGGCGAGAGCGCCTACCTTGTCGAGGCCGACGACCACTACCTGGCCCACGTCGAGGAGGGCCTCGGGACGAAGAACCTCGTGGCGGACGCGGTCCAGGCCGAGAGCGGCGTGTGCCACTACCGGGCGATCGGGATCGACACGGTGGCGACCATCGCGAACGACCTGGTGACCTGCGGGGCGCTCCCGATCGCTGTCGCGATGCACGCCGCCGTGGGGAGCACCGACTGGTTCTCCGACGAGAACCGGGCGCAGGAGCTCGTCAGGGGATTCGCCGAGGGCTGCCGCTCGGCCGGCGCCGTGTGGGGCGGGGGGGAGACGCCGGCCCTGCGCGGGCTCGTCGAGCCCGCGGCGATCGTGCTGGCCGGCTCCGCGGTCGGGCGGATCTCCCCGAAGTCGCTTCGCATTGTGGGCGACGTGCGGGACGGAGACGCCATCATCTTCCTGGCCTCCTCCGGCGTGCAGACGAACGGCCTCACGCTCTGCCGCAAGATAGCGGAGAGCCTGCCGGCGCGCTACGGCACGAGGATCGGGGGCGGCCAGACGCTCGGCGAGGCGCTCCTCGCCCCGTCGACGCTCTACGTCGCCTTCGTGAGGGAGTGCCAGCGCCGGGGCGTGCGCCTCAACTACGCCGCGCACGTGACCGGCCACGGCTGGAGGAAGCTCATGCGGCTCGAGGAGCCCTTCGTCTACGAGATCACCGCGCCGCGCCCGCACCCAGAGATCTTCAGGTTCCTGATGGAGGCGGGGCCGGTCGCCCCGAGGGAGGCCTATGCCACGTTCAACATGGGGATTGGCTTCGCGGTGTACGTGGCGCCGGGCGCCGCGGCCGCGGCGCTCGAGGCCGCCCGGGCGTCAGGGCACGACGCCTGGATAGCCGGCAAGGTGAGGAGGGACGGGGGCCGAAAGGCCGTCTCGATCCCGTCGCTCGGCCTGGTTTTCGAGGGCGACACGCTGCAGGTCCGGTGATCCCACGGGTTTAGGATGTGACGGGGAAATGGCAAAAGGGTGGCGGTCCGGGAAAACCCGGCGTCCGTTGCGAATTGGCGTTGCAAATGCTAGGGTTTGGGCGAGTCCGTGGGGCCGTACGTTCCCAGGGTAACCAACCGTCAAACCATGAAAAAGACCACGAAGTCAGCCAAGACGCCCGCCCCGGCGACCAAGCCCGCCGCGCCCGCCCCCGCGAGCAAATCCACCGTCGCGCCGAAGATCAAGGCGCCCGCCGCAGCGTCGCCCGCGCCCGCGGTCGTCGCCAAGCCCAAGGGCGCCCGCGTCACGATCATCGCGAAGATCGACGTCGGCTTCGGCAACAGCCTCTCCATCCGCGGGGACGAGCCCTACCTGCGCTGGACGAAGGGCCTCGCGCTCGGGAGCGTGGCGAGCGACAAGTGGGAGATCGTCCTCTCGGGCGTCGACAGGCCCTTCCAGTTCAAGTTCCTGCTCAATGACTCGGAATGGAGCTCGGGCGAGAACCTGACGGCGAGCCCGGGCGACACAGTCGAGGTCACGCCCTCCTTCTGACGGGGGGGGCTGGAACCCGGTCGGGGTTCATCTCGGCGAGGCGGCTGCCGAGCTGCTGCGCGGCCTCGTCGCGGTCGTCGAGCTGGCCCGCGTCTACGGTCTCGAAGCGCATGTGCACGCGCGAGAACGGCCGGGGCACGTGGAAGCCGTCCCAGCTCGCCATCCTCCACGACGACTCGAAGTCCATGCCCGCCAGGACGACGCGCGTGCGCGAGCGCTTCGCGACGACGAACGCCCCCGGCTTCATCTCGTAGACAGGCCCCCTGGGGCCGTCCGGCGTGATGCCGACGTCGTTCCCTGCGCGAAGGACCTCCAGCAGGTCCGAGGCGGCCTCCCGGCCGAGCTTGCTCGACGAGCCCCGGACCGTCCGCAGGCCCAGCGCCGAGAAAAACGCCGTGAGCCAGGCACCGTCCTTGCTGGCGCTGATGAGGCTGTAGAGGGGCTGGTCCGCCCGGTACCGGCGCACGACGTCGGCCGCCATGAAGAGGCGGTTGTGCCAGAGGATGAAGAGGGTGGGCTCGCCCCGGAAGGAGATAACCGCCAGGTCCTTGTCGGGGAGTTGGACCTTGAGGGTCCGCCACCAGAGGCGGATGACGAAGGCGGCGGGCCAGACGGCGGCGCGCTTCCAGAGCGGGACCCCGCGTGAGGGGGAGTCGGTGGGCGTGTTCAGCGCCGTTCTTGTCTCGCAAATGACGCGTGCCTGTCGAGCCGCATTGACGCGGGGGGAGTTTGCGTGCACCGAACGAGGCATGCTGCCCCCGTGCCCGCATCTGCCGCCTCCCAGGCCGGGACTCGACTGGCGCGTGCTGAACGCGTTCGGCGCAGGCGACCGCGGCGACCGGTTCTACGGCGCGTGCCTGGAATACGCCCACTCGCTCTGGCACCGAAAGTACGCGGCCCGGGCCGTCCTCTGCCTCGACCGGGCCATGGGGGCCGAGCTCGGGGGCGGCGAGCCCGTGCTCGCGGCCTGGCCCATGCCGTACGCGGCCATGGTCTGGTTCATGCGGCACACCCCGAGGGACGTCTTCATCGGGAACCCGAGGGTTCACTTCCAGCACTATGCCGACAGGATGAACGAGCCGCGCAGGGAGCAGCGCCGGTGGCGGGCCTGGGCGTGCTGGGCCCTCGCGCGGCGGGCGCTGCCGGCGTTGCACGGCGACGAGAGGCACATTGTCGAGGAGCCCACGCTCAGGGAGATTGAGGCCCGGCTGCACCGGCACGGCCTGCCGGGGGAAGCCGCGCTCTGGATGGGCGTCCTTCACAACGCGCACAGCTGAGGGGAGGCTGGGGGCCGGATGCTTCCCCTCGGAGAAAGAGTGGCGTCCCCGGAGAGATTCGAACTCTCGACCACCGGCTTAGAAGGACGGTGCTCTATCCAGCTGAGCTACGAGGACACGGGCTCACTCTGGCTTTTACTCGGTCGCTTTCAATCCGTCTTTTGTGCGGTCATTGGACGGTGCGTATCCTGAAAATGGATGGGAACGGTCCCGACCCACTGGGCTTGAAGCGGCGGCCGCCGCATCCCAGCGTCTGGCGATGAAACTCCAACCCGCCCTGGTCATGCTCCTCTGCTCGGCGTCACTCCTGGGACAGGAGAAGCCGGCTGCGCCAACGGCGGACCTGGAGGTGAAGTCCTTTCACAGCTCGATCCTGGGGCGCGAGGAGACAATCCACGTCCTGCTGCCGCCGGGATATCGCGACCCGAAGAATGCGGCGCAGACCTATGCCACGATCTTTCTCCTGGATGGGGGAAAGGTCCTGGGAACGCGCCCGGGGGACATGAACCTCACGGACACGCTCGTCCGGCTGGTCGCCTCCGGAAGGATCGAGCCCCTCATCATCGTCGCCGTGGACGAATTCCCGCAGGACGGCCGCCGCCGCGACGAGTACCTGCCCTACCGGGACCCGATCATGGCGCCCGGCGCGCCCGAGCCGCGGGGAAAGGTCTTCCCGGAATTCCTGGTCACGGAGCTGCTGCCCTATGTCTCGGGCCTTTACCGGGTCACCGCCGACCCCCGGCAGAGGGGGATAGGCGGCCTGTCCTACAGCGGCATCGCTGCGCTGTACGCGCTCATCAACAAGCCCGCGACCTTCCAGCTGGCCCTCATTGAGAGCCCGTCGCTGCAGGCGGGGAACGGCCAGCTGCTGCGCGACACCGAGCACCTCATCCTCGCGGGCAGGAAGGTGGCGGTCGGCATCGGCACGATGGAGGGCGGCAAGAGCGTCGATCCGAGCATGAACAAGCTTGGCGTTCAGATTGTCGGGGCGCTTGTCGCGAACCTGAAGGCCGCGTACATCCCGCCGGAGGTCCGTTTCACCGTGGACGAGGGGGCGTCCCACGAGGCGTCCGCGTGGGCGCGCCGGATACCCGACGACCTCGTCTTTCTCTACGGCACCCAGCACTGATTCCCGCGACGGGGACCCACAGCCCCGCGCGGGCCCGGGATGAGGCGCGCGTCCGCCCGGCGCTTACTGTTGGCTGGCAAGGCCATAGGTCGGAAAATCCCCGGGCGTCGCCGCTTCCTGCCCAAGCCTCCCGCCTCCCGAAAAGCCTGCTGCAATGGAGGAAAATGTGATAGGGATTGTCGTCAGGACGACTGGTGAGGTCCTTCCGCTTCAGCATTACCCCACGCCTGGCCGCAGGCCAGCGCATCCCCGCCATCGACGAGCTCAAGGGCTTGGCGCTGGTGCTCGTCCTGCTTTACCATGGCGGCGGCGTCCTCGGCGCCCCGAACGTCATCCACGGCGAGATCGGCGTGGACATCTTCCTCATCCTGAGCGGCCTCGCGCTTGCGGTGAACTCGGCGGACCTGCCGCTGCGCCAATTCCTAAAGCGCAGGTTCCTTAGGATTTATCCGAGCTACTGGATTGCGCTCGGGCTTTTCCTCTGGATGCACGCGAGGTACCTGGGGGTCGTGCGCCCGTGGTCCTCGGTCGCCCAGCACGTCGTCGGCGTCCACGGGTTCACGGGGCCCGAGTACATCACGGACATTGTCGACGCCTACTGGTTCATATCGTTGATCGTATTCTCCTATGTTGCGTTCGCCTGCATCCGAAGGCGGCTCGACGACCTTTCGCTCGTCGTCGCCGTGACCGGGGTGCTCACCGTGCTCGCAACACTCCTCTTCCAGCGCCAGGGAAACGCCTCGGGACTGGCCCACCTCTCCCTGCGCTTCCCAAGCTTCTTCGTGGGAGTGATCGCGGGACGCCTGCTCGGGGCAGGGACGGCGGAGATCCGGCTCAACCTCTCGCTCGGGATCGGCCTCCTGTGCTTCTATTTCCTCACGTTTTTCCTCTCGGCGCCGAACACCTACACCCTTCCGGCGGTCGGAATCATCGTCGCGTGGGTCGGACTGCGGCCCCTCGTGGTCCGCCTGCCCGCCGGGCGAGCGTTCCTGGGCGCCTTGGCGTTCTCGGGGCTGATCTCCTACGAGGTGTACCTCTTCCACGCGCCCCTCATCCGCGACTACAATCTCTACTATTGGCATGTCATCGCCCACAATCTTGCCCCGACCCGCGGGCAAATCATGGAGGGGATGCTCGTGGCCCTGGGCATCACCCTCGTTCTCAGTATTGCGGTGCACTTTCTGGTCGGGTGGCTCTTTTCAGTCCTGCGCAGCCGGGAGATCAAGGGGCACGA
The DNA here is from genome assembly GCA_964509885.1 of uncultured Opitutaceae bacterium. GTDB lineage: Bacteria > Verrucomicrobiota > Verrucomicrobiia > Opitutales > Opitutaceae > Palsa-1447. The sequence goes on from CAZDZL010000029.1 coordinate 13,058, forward strand.
TCCGACCAGCGGTCCCGTAGGGCCCCCGGGCGTAATGCCAGTCGGTTAGGCGATTAGGGTCTCCCGGAGACGTGTGCCTGCACCCATCCGCAGGCGCGAGGGCGCCTAGGAATTCCCTCTTGACCGACCCTGTTGTCCTCGGGAAAATGACCGTTCTCCCAAGTCGGGGTGGTAGCTCAGTTGGTTAGAGCGTCTGCCTGTCACGCAGAAGGTCGCGGGTTCGAGTCCCGTCCATCCCGCCATCATTCGGCAGCCCGAATGTCGTCCCAATCCCTATGAGGCGTCTTCCTTGAATGGGTTGAATACCTTCAGCCCTGGGCGCCGGAAATCTCGGTCATTTCCTGTCACAATCGTCAGATTGTGACGGCGCGCCGTCGCACCGATATAGCTGTCTTCGACCGGCATTCTTTGACCAGCCAGCTCAAGAATTCGCTCCTGGTCCGCCCATACATGTGCCACCGAGACATTAAAGCCGTGGATGCGCCCATGCATCGCCTCGACAAGCCGCGTCAGCCATGCTTGCAGGCTCTCTCTCGCTTTCCCGTCTTTGCTCCTCACCCAATAGGCGAGTTGCGCGATCACTATCGCACTCGTGTAACAGGCGTCCTTTTCGATCTCGAGCCATGCAATGACTCGTGGGTTCCCCTTCTTTTTCGCTGGCTGACTCAGCACGTCAGCATCTAAAAGCCAACTCATAGCTTCCGTCGCCGGGGCAACTCACGTCTCCGAAGCGGCAGGTCGTCCATCGGCACAGGACACTCCTTCAGGACAGCCAACCAGTCGCCCTTCGGCGCGACCCGGCGAAAAATCAGCGTATCATCCTCGGGGTGAAATTCCGCCTCGAAATGATCCCCTGGGTGCGACGGTGCAAGCGAACGTGGCACCGTCAGGCGGCGTTTGGCGTCGAGAGTTAAGAGCACGGTGGGACGATCCCACCAATTCCTCCCCTTGTCAAGGATCTCTAAACCCCGTTCACGCGACACGCTTTGGGTTAGAAAAGAGCCACCGAAAAGCCACTAAACAGGTGCCTTAGCCACTGCCGCCCAGGGAATACCACGAAAGTCACGGGTTCGAGTCCCGTCCATCCCGCCATTTTCGAGGTACTGTCTAGACTAGACCGAGGCAATTCCTGCGTTCTTCGAGCAGGGCTGAGTACCGCGCCCTCATCTCCGGCGAGAGAAAACTGGCTTCAATTCGGGCCGGCCATTCCCGGCACGCTGCCGCAAAACGTGCTTTGATCTGTTCGATCAACGTTGGTGAAAGGCCGAGGCGTTCGGCGGCGAGATACCGCCAGAAGTCGTTCGCGCGAAGTTTCGATTTCTTACTGTGGAGAGTCAGCGCGAGCTCCTCGCGGCTCTTGGGATTTGGGATCGTCGAATTCAATAGGTCATATGCCGGCGACAACTCTACCTTGTCATCACGCGTGATAAGCGACCAATTCTTAAGATGCATGTCCTCGTTTCCTGTAAGGTAGGCGAACAGCAGGCGATCCAGGAACTTCATGCGCTCAAGAACAGGAAAGGTGCAGAATCGGTCTATTATTTCGATCAATCGTTCCGTGCTGGAGTCATACTTTGTATCGCGACTTGCGCCGCTCAGCTGCGCAAAATCCTCCACTGGCTGCTTGCCCCAGCCTACGCGGTCAAAGCGTCGAACAAAATATGATCGAGTCCGGTCCGCATTGAGAAGGAGCCCGGACACCGGCACTTCGATATCCAGATTTGCCGCTAGCGACATAGTGAGCGCCTCGTTCTCCGGCAGCTCCGCGTAAATGGGGTGAGGCGGTTTCACGATATACCTTCCGCCGTTGTCCACAATTTCCATCCGGCCCTCATTCACATGCAAAACGGCGCTGACCTTCGGCTGCATGCCTTGAATCGACATCTTCACGGCGCGCGCTGCTGCCTCCTCGATCAATTGCTCTCGAGTGTAGGGTAGGGGAGCCAGGGAGGTGAGCCGCCGGTCTAGCAAGCGGAGACCGGCCGGCGAATACGGTCCCGGTCCTTCCCACGGCTCATTGGTGATCAGGCACCTCATTTGGCTGGCTCAATCCGAAGCGATCCAACGACGTCCTGGCCGACAGCAAGCAGTTGTCCGAATAAGTCGTGCTTATCCAGCTTGCGGATCCGCAGCAGTGCATCGAGCTGTACTCCCTCCGGCAGCAGTCCTTCGAAGGGCGAAGGAAAGCGTGAGAATTCCCAGACGGGCTGACTTGTCGGCATTGTGAGTGAGACGGGCTCGCCACGATAACCAACTTTGTAGGTGAAGCGGTAGCTGCCGTCGTCGCACGCATCAAGCAGGCCGGCCAGTTCGTTCTTCTGAAAGATGTTGGCGGACTTCATTCCGTGGGGGAGTTTGCCGCTGAATTCTCGCTCACCGGAGGTTTTGAAAGGGAGGAGGAAGTATCGGGGGAGAAGACAGGAGTCGGTTCTAGGGATGCTATGCGATCGAGCAGTGGGCTGCGCCATTCGACCGAAATGTTTAATACGCGCAGAATCTTCTGAAGGGTGTCCCATTGGACGGACTCTTTGCCGTTCTCGATGTCCCAGACCACTGTCTTGCCTACGCCGGCGAGCGTCGCCAAATGCGCTTGGGTCAATGCTGCCTTTTTGCGATGGCTTTTGACGAGTTGTGGCAGAGAAGTCATTACTGGTTTAGCGGTAATAAATTGCATCAATGGAGTATTTCAAGACGAGAAATGAGAATTTTACAATAAAATACCTTTTTAGCAGTAATGATTGATGTTTTCTATTAATTCACTCGGCTCTGGTGAAGTAAACAGAAAAAATTACTGTCATAGCAGTAATAAAAATCTAACTCTATCGGCTGACTCTTAACGGGCAGCATTAGCACTCGCCGAGGGCGCCACAAGGACTTCATCGAGCCAATCGTTTTGGGTCAAATAAGAGCCACCGAAGAGCCACCAAACAGGTGCCTTAACAAGTGCCGCCTAGAGAAAACCAAATGGCGGACGGGTTCGAGTCCCGTCCATCCCGCCATTTCGCTTTCAGCTTACGAGTAAGGCAGTTGCAAACTTGAAGTCACAATTTGTGACCTCAAACGAAGGTCATGGCTGCTGCAGCAAGCCGAAGACGGATGAGCCCATCGCGACTAGCGGAAGCGCAGATACCTGTCCCCCAATCGATCAAAGGCCCCTCGATCCGCGCCTACGACGTCCGCGTCGAGCGACTCCGCGGTCGCAACGATCCATGCATCATTTTCTCCCATTCGCCGTGATGTTCGGCGTTGAAGGCCGGCGCATTTCACCGCGTGCGCCAGATGGATCCCTTGGATCGTGAATCGCTGCAGGGAGCGCAAGGCTTCCGCTTCATCTTTGGCGCCCTCCAGCAATTCCTCGACGGTGACGACGGAAATTACAATCTTCCGACCTCGCAGCCTCGGCAGGAACGCCTTGGCTGGCCCTTTTTCGCTTGCCGCGGTCTCCCGGTCGATCGCGATCAGGAAAGAAGTGTCGAGGAGTACGGGACGGCTCATGCTTTGCGTCCGCCCAATCCAAGTCCCTTGCCTTCTGAAGCGGCCACCCAGGCCGCAAGGTCTTCGCCGGTCTCAATCGGACCAGCGCGATCAATGAGCCCGCGAATTACCTCGGATTTAGGAACCTTGCGCCGGCGAGCCCACTGGCTCAGCTGCGAGGCACGTTCTTTGTCGAGTTTGACCGTGATGGTGGGCATAGTAATACCGTCTTATTACCGGCCGGCACAATGTCAATACACAAGAGCAGTCTCATAGCCCGCTTCTCAATTGCCGTTGTTACTCCTCAAGATTGACGCCAGAGGGTGAAGCGCCACATACGTACGATCTCCTCGGTCCGTTCGGACAAGGACCTGGCGAGGGCGAAGGCGTGTTCGAGGCCGCTGGCCCGGTGTACAGGTCAATACCCCATAGTTAGGGATGACGTCATGCCGTATGCTAGCCAACCGGATGAATGGCAGAACAATTTTGCCATCGCCAGCGGGAATAAGCACGAAAACAGGCAAAAATTTATGAATTCAACCATCACCGACCGGACAACACATTTGCTCGAGCTCATGAAGAAGGGAGACGACGCCTTCAATTCCCGCGACGTCGCAGGGATGAATGCGACGCATCACCCAGACATCATCGCACACGTCATGGGGATCGCAAAGCCGATCAAAGGGCGGAAAGCGCACGCCGCGATGATCCAGCAGATGATTGGCGTGTTCCCCGACATACGCGTCCACAATGACCCATACCCAATTCAGTTCGGTAGCGGCGACTGGATCACCGTAATCACCCATGCCACCGGGACCTTCACCGGGGCGATGACTCTGCCCAGCGGCAAGGTGATCGCTCCGACAGGAAAAGCGTTCGACCTCGATTTCAGCACGTCCGCCCGGTGGGAAGGAGACGAGCTCATAGAGGAGTACGTATTCTTGGACCCCGCTCTTCGGGCGCAGCAGATCGGCCTCGCCTAAGGCGAGCACCCGAAGAGAAGTAGTGGAGGTTGCCACTAGGTTGCCAAGAAACGTGTTTTTCTCTTCACATGGCGGCGCCTTCCCGCATTTTATCTCCGTTCTCAAGGATCCTACCATCAACTAAGTCCGCGTGCTTCAGCGATTTGGCTTCGAGGCGGAAAGTCGGTTCGAGTCCCGTCCATCTCGCCAATTTGGAGGCGAGCTCCAGAGAGGCGACCGCTATTTCATGCAGATCGTACTTCCGTTAGCTTCCTTTGGAGAACCGATTGTATTGGAATGGGCGGGACTGAATCGCTTCACTTTGCACCGACCGCTCGGTTATTTTTTCCTCGATCCAACCCGACTCAAGCTTCGATGAAGATCTCTTGGAATCGAATAGCGCCCATGCTCGCCCTCGCGAGTAGTCTTGCGGCCAGCGAGCCCGCCGCATCTGAGAAGCAGATCGAGGCCGAAGTGCGAGCTGAGTTTGCACGCTGGACGGAGGCCTACAAGCGGCACGACTTGCAGGGAACGATGATGATATTCGACCCTCAGGTGCGTTTTGCCTTCCAGGGCGGCCCGGATGTCGGCTACGCCGAGCTCGAGCGCAGTTACGTGGCTGATTTCAAGACAAACTCCACCGCCGAGTGGGTGGGGAGCATCGACGAGGTTCAGGCCTCTGGCGACCTCGCGGCGGAGTTCAGCTCCTGGAAGCTTATCGATCACCGCGGCGGCAAGGAAATCGTGCTTGAAGAGAACCGCGGCATGGACCTTTTCCGCCGGAATGCACGTGGAGAGTGGCGCATCGTCAGATCCCTGAATTACCCGGTGAAGCCGCCGGCAGCCCCGGCCAAGTAGTCCCTCCAACACACGCCCCACGCCCGCCGCTTGCGGGTCCATTGGCAACCTCCACGCAGAAGGCCCTCGACATCGAAAAGGCGCGAAGCGACGGGCAATCCGCGCTCCCGCTCTGCCTGTTGGCGCCCGGAAAGGGCTTTGCCCCTGGCCGACCGGGCGATTTCATGGACATATAACCAATGCCGGCTTTCACCTCGCGCCCCCGCTGCCCATGGCCCACCCGCCAGCTTGATATAGAGTACCACGACACGGAGTGGGGAAGGCCGCACCATGACGACCGGGCCCTGTTCGAGCTCTTGATCCTGGAGGGGGCCCAGGCCGGGCTCAGCTGGACGACCATTCTCGCCAAGCGGGAGAATTACCGGAAGGCGTTCGACGGGTTCGACGCGAAGAGAATCGCGAAATACGACGCCAGGAAAACGGCGAGCCTTATGGGCGACCCGGGCATCGTGCGCAACCGGCTGAAGATCGCGGCGACGATCCAGAATGCGAAGGCCTTTCTGGCCGTGCAGGGGGAATTCGGGAGCTTCGACCGGTACCTGTGGTCTTTTGTCGGCGGGGCGCCCCGGGTCAATCGCCGGCGTGGCCGCGGTGACGTGCCGGCGCGCACGGCGGAGTCCGACACATTGAGCAAGGATTTGAAGGCGAGGGGATTCAAGTTCGTGGGTACGACGATCTGCTATGCCTTCATGCAGGCGACCGGAATGGTGAACGACCACCTGGTCACCTGCTTCCGCCACGCGGAATGCGCGAAACTCAGATGAACGCCGAATAGACTTTTGTCTGCTTCCCGCGACCGGGGAACCTCCGGCGGGTATTTCGTTGTAGGGGGAAGGATGGACGGCTAGGTTGAGGGCGTCCGCCTCACCCCATGCGCACATCGCTCCTCCTGGCATTCCTAGCCGCGGCGTCCGCCGCGCAAACCCGCGCCGCAGACTACGAGATCGCCGTGATCCCCATGGGGACCACGCACGAATACTGGAAGTCCATCGAGGCGGGCGCCATGAAGGCCAAGCTCGAGCTCGCGGCGGCGGGAACGCCCGTGACGATCATCTGGAAGGGACCCCTCCGGGAGGACGACCGCGAGCAGCAGATCCAGGTGGTCGAGAATTTCGTGGGCCGGAAGGTCTCCGCCATCGTGCTCGCGCCGCTGGACTGCCGCGCGCTCCGGGCACCCGTGGAGGAGGCGGTCAAGGCGGGCATACCGGTGGTCATCGTGGACTCGCCGCTCCTCTCGAGCGCGCCCATAAGCACCGTCTCAACCGACAACTTCAAGGGGGGCGAGCTCGGCGGGCGCAGGCTCGGGGAACTGCTCGGGGGCAGGGGCCGCGTCGTCATGCTCCGGTGCCAGGCCGGCTCCGCGAGCTCGGACGCCCGCGAGGCGGGCTTCCTGGCGGTCATGAAGGCGGAGTTTCCCGGGATCGAGCTCCTCTCGACCGACCAGTACGGCGGGGTGACGACGGAGACGGCCTTCCGCGCGGCCCAGAACCTCATGAACCGCTTTGGCGCCAAGATGGACGGGATCTTCGCCTCCAACGAGTCGACCGCGAACGGGGTCCTCCTGGGCCTGCGCGAGGCGGGCCTCGCCGGGAAGGTGAAGTTCGTCGCCTTCGACGTGAACGACCACCTCGTGGAGGCGCTCATCAAGGGCGACGTGCAGGGCCTGGTCGCCCAGGATCCCGTCAAGATGGGCTACCTGGGGGTCCTGACGGCCGTGGCGGCGCTCCGCCACGAGAAGGTCGCGGTCTCTGTCGACACGGGCGTGCTCATCGTGACGCGCGAGAACATGGACGAGCCCGCCGTTTCGGCGCTCCTGCATCCTCCGCTCGCCCGCTACCTCAATTAGACAACTGGACGCGCGATCGCCGATGGGGTGTTATCCGTCCCATCTGCCGCATATCGTTGGTGCAGCGCTTCGGGAAGCCCGCTATCCGGGCCCGGGCGCTCCACGGGAGTGTTAAGGTCGCGCGGCGGATGGCACTCATGCACTCCGCCTGTGTCCAACCGCGCAATGAAATCAAAACACCGCATGTCCGCGAAGGCGACCGAGAGCGTCGCATCGCCCCTTTCCTCCTCACTTTACCGGCCGGCTCACGGCGAAATCTCGGTCCTCGCGCGCGTGATCTGGGCAAACCGGGGCGAGCCGCAGGGCGAGGACGCGGAGATCTGGCTCGAGGCCGAGCGCAGGCTGATCATCGGCGCGGGCGCGGACGACGAGGCCGTCGTGGACACCCGGGCGCTGCTGGGCGAGCCCACGGGCACGATTGAGGACCGGCTGCAGGCCTTCGGCGAGCCGTCCGGAGGCCGAAGCGCGACGTCGCTCTAGTCCGGGCCGGCGAGACTCAGGGCTGCCCTGTTCGTCCCAGCGCCCACGCGACCCCGTTGACGAGGAGCCGGCGGAAGTCCGGGTTCTTGAAATCATTGGGAGCCCCGAGCTGGGTGTAGAAGACCCGAGCGCGGTTGGCGCCGTAGGCATGCGTCCAGGCGACCGCCTCGCCGGGATGGCCTGGGGTCGTCGTGAGGAGGAGCGGCACGGCGCCCTCCGCCAGGGGGATCACGGCATAGAGCGTCGTGGGGCCCCCGAGCGCGGCGGCCGAGACCCCCCGCAGGATGGGATGGCCTTCCGCCCCGGGGCCGACAGTGACCTTCGTCATCGGCGCGTCGTTGTAGTGCCTCGTGTAGTGGCTGCCGATCACCTCCGGGCCGAACTCCGGCCAGTCCTCGAGCTTCCCGCCGGCGGGCCTGTCGCCCAGGACGATGAAGGCGTGGCAGGCGGTGCGGATGCCGACCAGCGGCCGCCCCGAGTCGAGGTAGGTGCGCACGGCGTCGAGCTGGGCGGCGTGCGGGGTGCGGCGGCGGACGCTCAGGAAGAGAAGGTCCGCGTCCCGGAGCGCCTCGACGAGCCCCGGGAAGTTGTTTTTGTCCGCGGCGTCGGCCACGACGAGGGTGACGCGGTAGCCCAGGGGCTCGAGGTCCGCCTTTGCGAACTCCGGCAGCGTCTCCCACGTGTGGTATTCCTCCTCGCCGATCATGACGACGATGCGCGGAGCGGCCGCTCGGGCCGCGAACGGGAGCAGGGCGAGGACAAGCGCGGCGAGGAGAAGGCGTCTCATCATGGAATCGGGGGGTGGGGGACCGGACGGGACTGCGGGCGAACGGCCCGTCCCCATGGAATCGCGCGGCCGACGGGATGTCGACCGGGATTCCTCGCTGAATCCGCCACGGGCGCGCCGGGCAAGGGGCGCGGTCCGGGGCCCGCCGCGGCGTCAACCCGGGTTTCGGCGCCGCCGGAGGCCCGCGAGCAGGCCGAGGGCGGCGAACGCGGCGGCGAGGAATCCGAGCGGCGAGGCCCACGCCCCCGGCGACGCCGCCGCGGCCCCGCACATCTCCCTGCCGCCGAGGCCCAGCGCAGCGCCGAGGCCCGCGTACGCCGCGACGCAGACGAGGCACTTGGGCGCAAGCAGGGCGAGGGCGGCGGGGGCCGACCAGCGCGACCCCCGGCGCAGCACCTCAGCGAGCCGCCGCGACCGGGTCGTAGCGATCATGGAGACGGACCCACTTCATCGGGGCCTCCTCATCCTCGTCCCGACCCTTCGGGACAAGGTCGAGCAGGTTGTAGGCGCCAATGAGCAGGTCGAGGCCTCTCGAGTAGGTCGAGTAGGTGCGGTAGACGGCGCCGGCCTTGTCCCGGGCGAAGACCGTGAGTCCGGGCATCTCTTCGGCGCCGATCTCTTTCACGCCGAAATTGTAGTCGGCCTTGCCCGCCTCGACCTCCTCTGGCGTGAAGGACACGCGGAAGTCGTAGTTGAAGTCGGTGCCGTTGGACGAGACCCAGCTGAAATCCCAGCCCATCCTCGCCTTGAAGCGCTCGATCTCGGCGAGCGGCGCGCGGGAGACGGCGACGAACGAAACGTCGCGGGCGTTGAGGTGGGCGATCGCCCCGTCGAAGTGGTCCGAGACAAAGGAGCAGCCGCGGCAGCCCTCCTCCCAGCCGGGTGCCAGCATGTAGTGATACACGATCAGCTGGCTGCGTCCCTCGAACAGCGTGGCCAGCGGGACGCGGCCGCCGGGTGACTCGAAGGTGTAGGCCTTGTCGACCTTCACCCACGGTAGGGCGCGCCGGTGCTCGGCGAGGCGGTCCCTCAGCTTGGAGAACTCCTTTTCCTCGCGAAGGAACTCGCGCCGGGCCGCGAGCCATTTTTCGGGGGAGACGATTGTCGGTGTCGATGCGGTGTTGCTTTTCATGTGGGTTGGGATTCGGGAATGACGGTGGGTTGAAAGGTTCAGGTCTTCTGCGCGGCGAGGCGCAGAGTCTCGTATTCGCCCCTGAGCCGGGTGTGGGCCGGCCAGAAGGGAGGGCGCGGGGAGCCCTCGAGGAGCGCGACGAGCAGGCTGAGGTGGGCGTGCCAGCCCGACCCGAATTCGGCCATGAAGGGCAGGTCGCCCCCCCAGGCGCGGTGGGTGACGACGAGCTGCACGTCGTCGCCCTGCGGGGTGAGCTCGAACGTCGCCTCGGACTCGCCGTCGCCCCCGAACGTGTAGGCGAGCACGCGCGGCGGCTCCCAGCGGGTGATGACGCCGTCCATGCTGTGGCCCGGGTCGTGGTGCTTCTTGAACTGCTCCGGCGGCGTCTCGTCGGGCGCGATGTCCTTGTGCCGGAAGTTGAGGGTGACCTTGCCGCCCTTGCGAGGCTCCATCGGCCCGCCCGCGAACCAGCGGGCCCGCTTTTCGGAGTCGGTGAGGTAGTCCCAGATGCGCTCGATGGGGCCGGGCAGCGTGCGCACGATGCGCACTTCCGCCGGGCTGGTGAACTTGCCGAGTTTTTCGTTGGCTTTCATGTAGATGTATTCTGTCTGCGCTTCTTCTCGCTGGCCTCGTCCTCCGCGCGCAGCTCGCTCTCGAGGGCGTCGATGCGGCGGGACCAGACCGAGCGGGTCCTCTGCAGCCAGTCCTCCAGGTCCCCGAGGCCCTCGGGATTGAGCGACTGCACCCGGGACTGGCCCTCGACGCGCACGGTCACGAGCCCGGCCTCGCGTAGCACCTTCAGGTGCTGGGAGATGGCGGGGGCGCTCATGTCGAACTCGTCGACAAGCTCTCCGGCCGTCCGCTCGCGGGCGGCCAGCAGCTCGACGATGCGCCTGCGCGTGGGGTCGGCGATGGCGAGGAGGCTTTGCATGTGGCGAATAATTAAGTGAAAACTTAATTAAGCAAGAACTAAATTATCCTTTTTTGCGGCCCGCCCCCCGGGCTGTTTCCGGATGGATACGCCGGCGCCGATGTCCATCATCCCCCGTGGGCGCCCCTCCCGCCCCCAGATTTCCAACCCCATGAAACTCCGCCCTCTCGTCCCCGTGTGTCTCCTCGCGTTCGCCTTGGGCGGCGCCCGTGCCGCGACCATCAATGACGTCTACCTCCTCGGGCCCGACTCCGAGCCGCATGCGGGCGTTCCCCAGGGCAAGGTGACCGACTGGGAGAAGCTGCCGAGCACGGCCTACCCGGGGACGCTCCATGATTTCTGCGTGTATGTGCCGGCCCAATACGATCCCGCGGTGCCGGCCTCGCTCATGATCCTTCAGGACGGCCAGGCGTGGCTGCGGCCGACGGGCGACCTCCGCGCCACCTATGTCTTCGACAACCTCATCTACCGCCGCGAGATCCCCGTCACGATCGTGGTCTTCATCAACCCGGGCCGCCAGCCCGAGCAGCCCGTCGCCACCGCCACGGAATGGGGGGACCACGCCTCAAACCGACCCCAGGAATACAACGCGGTGGACGACAAGTACGCCCGGGTGATCGTCGACGAGCTCCTGCCGGTGCTGAACCAGCGCTACGCGATCTCCAAGAACCCCGACGACCGCGCGATCGGGGGCGCCAGCTCGGGCGCGATCGCGGCGTTCGGCGTCGCCTGGAACCGGCCGGACCAGTTCCACAAGGTGCTGAGCACGATCGGAAGCTTCACGAACATACGCGGGGGCGACGCGTATCCCGACATCATCAGGGCCGCGGAGCGAAAGCCGATCCGCGTCTACCTCCTGGACGGGGTGAACGACAACCGCGGCGTCCGCCGCAGCGACCCGGGCTCGGCCTACGATCCCCGCCGGGACTGGCACCTGCAGAACCTGCGGATGCTGGCCGCGCTCACGGAGAAGGGCTACGATGTGAACTTCTGCTGGGGCATCGGCCCTCACTCGCAGAACATGGCGGGGGCCATGCTGCCGGAGATGCTGCGCTGGCTCTGGAGGGACTACCCGAGGCCGGACAACCCGAAGGACGATTCCAACCGCAGGCTGTTCTCGGTCGGCGCGCCGGATTCGGCGGCGGCCCCGGCCGCCAAGCCGTAGGAGCCCGGGCGGCGGCCCGCGGCTAGACGCCCGCCAGCACGCCGGTCGAGTCCCCGATGCGCGGCACGCCGGCGACGCCCATGCGCCCCACCATGCCGAGGTAGAGGTTCGTCATCGGCGTGGAGTCATAGCGCACGCTCCTGCCGGGGGAGAGCGTGCCGCCGCCCGCCCCGGCCAGGACCACCGGGAGGTTCGTGTGCGTGTGGCGGTTGCCGTCCGAGTTGCCGCAGCCGTAGACGATCATCGAGTTGTTGAGGACCGACGTCCCGTCCGGGTCCTTCATGGAGTCCAGCTTGCCGAGGAACCTCGCGAAGTGCTGCATGTAGAACTGGTCGATCCTCGCGACCTTGGCCATCAGGTCCGGGTTGCCCCTATGGTGGGAGCAGTAGTGGTGGCCCTCCGCGATGTCTATCTCCGGGAAGGCCCTGTTCGTCCCGTCGCCGGCGAGGAGGAGCGTGGCGATCCGGGTCGAGTCCGTCTGGAACGCCATCGCCAGCAGGTCGTACATGAGGTCCATGTGCTGGTCGTAGGCCGTCGGGATCCCCGCGGGCGCCGCCATGTCGGGGCGGGGCAGGGGGCCGAAGCCCTCGGACTGCTCCAGTCGCGTCTCGATGTCGCGCACGCTCGTCAGGTACTCGTCGAGCTTCTCCCTGTCCCGGGTGCCGAGGCGGCCGCCCAGGCTGTTGGCGTCGTCGAGTACAAAATCAAGGAGGGACTTCTGGGTGCGCAGGCGCATCTCGAAGTTGCGCTGGCGCTCCTCCGGGGGGCCCGAACCGAAGAGGCGCTCGAACACGAGCCTGGGGTTCGGCTCCGGCGTCATGGGGGTGGTCGGGGACTGCCAGGAGATGTTGTACTGGTAGGCGCACGAGTAGCCCGTGTCGCAGTGGCCCGCCTTGTGCACGGAGTCGCAGGAGAGCTCGAGGGACGGGAACCGCGTCACGTGCCCCACGTGCTTCGCCGCCACCTGGTCGACCGACACGCCCACGTGGATGTCGCTCCCGTCCGTCTTGCGGGCGCGCGTGCCCGTGAGGAACGTGGCGTTGGCCCGCGCGTGGTCGCCGCCGCCGTCGTCGCCCGGATCCGCCTCGTGCAGGTCGAGGCCGCCCACGACCTGGAACTTGTCCCGGAGCGAGGCCAGCGGCTGCATCGTCTTCCCGAGCGCGTAGTTGGCGCCCACGCCGTCGGGCCACCAGTTCTCCTGGTTGGCCCCGTTCGGGAAGTAGACGAACGCCATCCGGAGCGGGGCGCCCGACGCCGTGGCCGCCGGCCCCGGCGGCAGCGCCGTCGCGGCCCGCAGCGGCGCGGGCAGGACCGACTCGAGCACCGGGAGGCCGAGGCACACGCCGACGCCCTTCAGGAACAGGCGCCGGTCGACGACCAGCCTGCTGTCCCGGGAGGCGCCCGGGGCCTGGGGAGTGTGGGGGGTGTTCAAGGGCTAGCGTGCAACTGTTGCGGGAGGGGGCGTGGAGGCCTGCGCCATGAGGCTCGGCCTGCCGGGAGAACGCTGCCGCTGGAACGGCGCGGAGTCAATGATGCCCAAGAGGAGCGTCGAGAACCGGCCCCCGTCGCGCTCGAGGTCCGCCGCGACCCGGTCCACCGACTCCACGTCGTAGTACTCCAGCCCGCGGCCGAGCGCATAGGTCATGAGCTTGCTTGTCAGGCAGCGGTAGTAGTCGGCGCGCCGGGCGCCCGTGATGACGCGCTTGAGCTCGCGCACGTCCGCGAACGCCTCGCCGGAGATCAGCTTGCCGCCGGCCTCGATCTGCTGGCCCGCGTCCTTGGTGCGGTAGTTGCCGAGGGCGTTGAAGTTCTCGAAGGCGAGGCCCACGGAGTCCATGCGCGCGTGGCACGACGAGCACAGCTTGCTCGCCCTGTGGACCGCGAGCATCTCCTTCAGGGTGGGCTCGTGGTCCTTGAAGGCGCTCTTGGCCGCCTCGAGCGCCGGGATGTTCGGGGGCGGCGGGGGCACGGGCGTGCCGAGGATGTTCTCGAGCACGAACTGGCCGCGCTTCACGGGCGACGTCCGCGTGGGGTTGGAGGTCACGGTCAGCACCGTCCCCTCGGTCAGCACGCCTCCCCGCAGGTCGCCGTCCCCGAGCGTCACGAGTCTCATGGCCTTGCCCGTCACGCCGGGGATGCCGTAGACCTTGGCCAGGGTCTCGTTCAGGAACGTGTAGTTGCTGTCGACCAGCTCGAGCACGCTGCGGTCGCCGCGCATGATGTAGTCGAAGACCATCTCGGTCTCGCTGCGCATGGCGCGGCGCGTGTCCCCGTCGAAGTCGATCTTGGGCTCGCCCTTCTTCGGGGGCCCCTTGCGCGGGCCGAGGCCGAGCACCTCGCGCGCGTTGATGGGGACGAACTCGACGTCGCGGGCCTGAAGCCACTGCCCGGTGAAGTTGCGCACGAGCCCCTCGGACTTCTTGTCCGCGAGCATCCGCTGGACCTGAGCCCGGAGGTTCCTGCGGAGCTCGCCCTTCGCGGCCAGGGCGAACAGCTCGTCGTCCGGCATCGACGACCAAAGGAGGTAGGAGAGGCGCGAGGCGAGCGAGTACTCGTCGATGCGCGGGTACCGGGCGAGGGCGTCCGCGGGGTCGGGGCGCTCCATCCGGAAGATGAAGCGCGGCGACGCGAGGACGGCCATCATCGCGCGCGATATCCCCGCCTCGAAGCTCCCGCCGGGCGACGCGTCCACGTCGCGGGCCAGCCCCACGAGGCGCTCCAGCGTCGCGTCGTCGACCGGCCTGCGGAACGCGCGCGTCGCGAAGTCGCGCAGGATCGCGCGCGCATAGCGGTCGCGGCCCGACCTCCCCGCCGGGGGCTCGCCCTTCGTGAAGAACTTGCCGTAGCCGGCCGGCAGCACCCGAGAGGCGTCGTCGAAGGGGCCCTTGACCTCGACGGACTGGATGTGGACCTCCAGGCGCTGCGTCTCGTCGAATTGGGGGCCGGGCGCGTCGGCCGGCATCACGGCCGGGGGCAGCGGGGTGACGGAGATCGCGACGACATGGCTGCCGGCCTTCCACGCGACGTCGCGCGTGAACTTGAGCGGCCTGTTGTCGTACCAGCCAAAGGCCTCGCTGTAGGTCTGCTCCCCGTCGATCCGCACCGTGAGCTGGCACCGGTCCGGGGCGAAGTTGAAGGGTCCCTTGATGGCCATGCTGAAGGCGACTTGGTACCCCGCGTCCTTCGGCGCCCTGAAGGCGTGGCTCACGGAGAGGTTCTCGCCGTAGCCGATCGGGCGGCCCTCCTCGGCCCGGACCGGCCGGTCCCCGTCTTCGCCCTCGGGCACCCTGAAGCCCGTGGACGGCTCGAAGTCGCGGAAGTCGCGGCCGGTCGCCGTGGCGACCGGCGTGACCCGGGAGGTCTGCGGGACCACCTGGGTTATGATGGTGTCGGCCGCCTGGAGGTATTTCTCGAGGAGGAGGGGCGACATCGAGAGCACGTCGCCCATGTTGTCGAACCCGTTGCCCGTGTCGTCGGGCGGGAACTCGGCCTCGCTCGGGAAGTCGACCCCGAGGAGCTGCTTGACGGTGCGGCCGTACTCCACCCGGTTCAGGCGCCGCAGCGTGACGCGGCCCGGGTCGGGGTCGGCGGGGTCGAGTCCGAACGCCGAGTACTTGATCCATTCCGTGATGCGCCTCATCTCCTCCGGGCCGGGGCGCGGCTTGCCCGAGGGCGGCATGATGTTCGACCGCAGGTTGTTCAGCGCCTTGAACCACAGCTCGGGCTTGCCCGTCAGGTCGGCGTCGCTCAGCTCGTCGAACGCCACCTTGCCCCGGGACATCCCGTCCCCGTGGCACTCGTAGCAGTAGTCCTCCAGGATCGGCGACACGTCGCGCTTGAAGGCAGCGGCGGCGTCCCCTGGGGCGGCGGGGGAGGGCGCCCCCGCGAGCGCGCCCGCCGAGAGCAGGAGCACTGCGGACACGAGGACCCCTGGGCTCCGCCGGCGGCGCGGGGGAAGGCCTGGGATGGGGGCCCTGCGGCGTATGGGGGAGGCGGACACGTTTTCGGCGGTCAATGCGCGCGCGCCGGGGGCTTCCCGGCGCCGCCCGCAAATGGCACAGCTCCCCGGCGCCAATGGCAAGCCCTCACCCGGGTCACTTGGCCCCGGACGCGCTCTTGGACTCGATCGCCGCGAGGGCGGCGCGGTACTGCGGGTCGATCTCCTTCGCGGACGAGACGCACATCCCGAGGTCGCGCATGATCCCGTCCTTGATGCCGTAGATCCAGCTGTGGACCGTGAGCGCCTGGCCGCGTTCCCAGGCGTCGCGCGCGATCGTCGTCTGGCACACGTTGATGGCCTGCTCGAGCACGTTCAGTTCGCAGAGGACGTTCGCGCGGGCTAGGTCTCCAGGAATGGCGTGCACGCAGTCCCGGTGCTTCTCGGCGACGTCCTGCACGTGGCGCAGCCAGTTGTCGGCCAGGCCGACCCTGTCGCAGCGGAGCGCGGCGCCCACGCCGCTGCAGCCGTAGTGGCCGCACACGATGATGTGCTTCACCTTCAGGACATCGATCGCGAACTGCATCACCGAGAGGCAGTTCAGGTCCGTGTGCACCACCACGTTCGCGATGTTGCGGTGGACGAACATCTCGCCGGGGAGCAGGTTGACGATCTCGTTCGCCGGGACGCGGCTGTCGGAGCAGCCGATCCAGAGGTAATCGGGCGACTGCTGGCGCGCCAGCTTCTGGAAGAACTCGGGGTCCCTGGCCCGGATGGCGTCGGCCCAGGCCCTGTTCTGCGCGAAGAGATGCTCGAGGTGTGCCATGGAGGAGAGAAAGGCTTCAAGACTGCGCCGCCTTGTCGAATATAATTCTGGCCGAGACGCAACATGGCCGTCCAGCGGCATGTTGCATGAGCCAATTGGCGTGCCTTTTACCCCGCGGGCGGCCACCGTGCCCCCATGAAAAGACTGCCCCTCCTCGCGACCCTCCCGCTGCTCCTGTGCCCGCTCGCGACCGCGAGCCAGACCGCGGTGACGCTGCCCGAGGCGAGCCCCGCCGCGAGCGTTTCCCAGACCATCGGCATCTCCGGGGTCACGGTCTCCTACCACAGGCCCAGCGTCGCGGGCCGCGAGGTCTGGGGCGCGCTGGTGCCCTACGGCTACAACGACCTCGGGTTCGGGACCTCGAAGGCCGCGCCATGGCGCGCGGGCGCCAACGAGAACACGACGATCACCTTCCAGCACGACGTCGAGGTCGCCGGCAAGCCGCTCAAGGCCGGCACCTACGGGCTCTTCATGGCGCTCTCCGGGGGCGACCCCGTGACGGTGATCTTCTCCCGCGATGCCGGGGCCTGGGGCAGCTTCTTCTACGACGAGGGCCACGACGCCCTGCGCGTCAGCGTGAGGTGGGAGGACGCGCCGTTCCGCGAGCAGCTCACCTACGACTTCAGCGACGTCACCAAGGACTCGGCGGTGCTCGCCCTGTCGTGGGAGAAGAAGCGCATCCCGATCCCGCTCAGGTTCGACACGGTCGCGATCGTCGAGGCCAACCTCAAGGTGGAGCTGACGGGCTCGAGGCAGTTCCGGTACTACGCCTGGCTCGAGGCCTCCGGGTACCTCCTGGAGAACAACGTCGACCTGCCCCTCGCGCTGACCTGGGCCGAGTTCGCGGTGAGCGACGGCTTCGCCGGCGACCGCAACTTCAAGACCCTCTCGAACAAGGCCGACATCCTGGACAAGCTCGGCCGCCCGGCCGAGGCGATGGCGGTCATGGACGAGGCCCTCAAGATGGGCAGCGCCCTGGACGTCCACCAGTACGGCCGGCGCCTGCTCGCGATGCACAGCAACGCCCGGGCGCTCGAGGCCTTCAAGCTGAACGCACGGCTCCACCCGGACGTCTGGCCCGTCAACTACGGCCTGGCCCGCGGATATTCCGCGGTGGGCGACTACAGGGCCGCCCTGAAGGCCCTGCTGAGGGCCCAGCTCCAAGTCCCGCCGGGCGACGCGGCCAACGCGGCCGCCGTCAAGCTGAACATCGAGAAGCTCAAGCGGGGCCAGGACATCAACTGAGGGGACCGGGCCCCCCCCTTGACCCGGATCCCAACGCCATGACACCCCATCCCGAGCGGGCGGCCGGGCCCCTGGGCCGAGTCCTCGTCAACCACCTGGGATTCACCTGCGCCGCGAGGAAGCGGGTCATCGTCCGAGGGGGCGGGGACGGCGCCTTCGAGCTGCAGAACATGTCGCTCATCACCACGTCGGCGATGGGCGCGGGGGAAACCTACAAGGGCGTGATGACCGGAAGGCTCCGCAGGGTGGAGTCGCCGCTCGGGGCCTACGGCGTGGGTGATTTCTCGGATTGGACCGCGCCGGGCATCTACCGCGTGAAGCTGCCCGATACCGGCGAGCACTCCTACCAGTTCGCGATAACGGACGGCGCCTTCGGGTGGCTGCCGGCCACCTTCCTCGGCTTCGTGCGGGCCTGGCGGTCGGGCGCCTTCGAGAACGCCTGGCGGGGGCCCTCGCACCTGGACGACGCCGTGAGGACGGACGACGGGTCCCAGGCCGACGCGGTCGGCGGCTGGTACGACGCCGGCGACCTGCGCAAGTGGATGGTGCATTCCAACCTTCCCGCGCTGGCGATGATGGAGGCGCACGGGCGCATCGCGTGGCAGTTCGCGGAGTGGGAGCGCGTCGACCCGGGATGGTCGCCCTGGCTCCTCGAGGCGCGCTGGGGGCTGGACTTCCTCCTGAAGATGCAGGACCCCGCCTCGGGCATGTTCTACGAGGACGTGGGCGGCGGCAGGAACTCGAGGAAGCGCCCCGGGATGTCCTGGTGGTACGAGAACCACTCGGGCTGCTACGCCGACAACGCGGACAACCGCTTCACGGACAACGAGCCGGGCAGCGGCGACGAGAGGCCGCTCAGGGTCCAGTACAACCCGATCGCCCAGTTCACGTCGGTCTCGATCCTCGCCCGCGCGGCGCTCGCCTATGAGGGGATCGACCGGGAGCGCTCGGGGACATGCGCGCGGGCCGCGCGGCGCGGCTGGCGCCTGGGCCTTTGCCCGGACCCGAGGTGCCTGGAGTCCGCCGAATTGGACTACGGCTCCTGGACCTCCACCCGCTCCTGGCGGGCCCTGGCCGCGCTCGGGCTCTTCCGCTGCGGCAGCCTCGGCTGGGCGGAGGTCGCGGCCGCGGCCTCCTCGCTCCTCGAGAACTTCGACCCGCGGCTCGGCTTCTGGCGAAACAGCGCCGGGGGCGCCGAGCCCTACCGCGGCATCCTCCATTCCGCGCAGCCCTTGATCGCGCTGGTCGAGATCGCCCGGGCCGCGCCCGACGCGGCCCTGCGCGCCTCCATCGCCGCCGTGCTCCGCCGCTGCCTCGAGGCGTACGTCTACCCGATGGCGGAGCTGACGCCGTTTGACATCATCCCCTTCGGGACCTACCGGAATCCCGTCAGCGAGGGCGACCTCTACCGGCCTTGGAGGGACGGCTACCTGTACCGCTTCCTGATGCCCGAGCACCACCCGCAGCGCATCAACCACGGCCTGGCGGGGCACTGGACGAGCTGGGCGCACGCCCTTGCGCTCGCCGGCGAGCACCTGGGCGAGCCGCGCTGCACGGAGCTCGCCTGGAGCCAGCTGCACTGGCTCCTTGGCGCCAACCCGTTCAACGCCTGCCTCGTCAGCGGGGTGGGGTACAACAACCCCATGCCGCACAGCCGCTTCCTCGGGACGTTCCCGGGCGGCTTCTGCACGGCCTTCAACGGCTCGGCCGACGACCAGCCCCGGCTCGACCAGGACGGCGAGGCCCAGTGGAACACGACCGAGTACTGGATGACGCCGCTCAGCAACGCTCTGATGGCCCTCGCGGTCCTCAACCCGCCGCCGACCGACGCCTCCCGCAAGCTCGGCAGGTCCGCTCCCGGCGGGGAACGTTGAGGTTGCCCCGTCCGCCGGCGGCGCCCAGCATCCCCGCGGCTTTCCGATGAGAATGACCCCCATGAAAACCCCCCTCCTTGGCTCCCTTTTCCTCGCCCTCTCCGCGGCGCTGTCGGCCGCCGACCAGCCCGCCCCGAAGGCGTCGGTCTGGCAGGAGGAGCCGTGGCACCGCCCGGAGCCGAACCCGAAGGCGGAGCTGCTCCCGCGGATAGCAGTGAAGGGGAACCATTTCGTGGACCCGGCGGGTGCGGTCGTCCTCTTCCGGGGCCTCTCGATCGCGGACCCGGACAACCTGGTCGAGAAGGGGCACTGGAACCGCGAACTCTTCGCGGCGGTGAAGGACATGGGGGCGAACCTGGTCAGGATCCCCGTCCACCCGGCCGCGTGGCGCAGCCGCGGCAGGACGGGCTACCTCGCGCTCCTCGACCAGGCGGTCGACTGGTGCACCGACCTGGGGCTGCACGTCATCATCGACTGGCACTCGATCGGCAACCTGCAGACCGAGATGTTCCAGAGCCCCATGTACAACACGACGAGGGCGGAGACCCTCGACTTCTGGCGCACCGCGGCGATGCATTTCCGCGGCAACCACACGGTCGCCTTCTACGAGCTCTTCAACGAGCCGACCCACTTCAACGGGATGCTGGGGGCCATGAGCTGGTCCCAGTGGAGGGACCTGAACGAGGAGATGATCGGCGTCATCCGCTACTGGGACCGGGAGGCCATCCCGCTCGTGGCGGGCTTCGACTGGGCCTACGACCTGGCGCCCATGCGCTACGACCCGATCCGCGCCGAGGGGATCGGCTTCGTCACGCACCCCTACGCCAACAAGAGGAAGCAGCCCTGGGAGCCGAAGTGGGAGGAGGACTTCGCCTTTGCGGCCGAAAAGTACCCGATGATCGCGACGGAGATCGGCTTCGAGCTGAAGCCGGGCGAGGTGGTCGACGACAACCACTACGGCAACCGCATCACCCGGTTCCTCGAGGAGCGCGGCATCAGCTGGATGGCCTGGGTCTTCGACCCGAGCTGGGGCCCGCGGATGCTGAAGAGCTTCGACGGCTTCGAGCTGGCGGGCGACGGGGAATTCTTCAAGCAGGCGATGCACCGGCCGCCGGCGCCGCCGCCGGCGAAGCCGTCCGACTAGGGCGCCCCGAGGACCCGGCGCTTCTCCCTGGCGAACTCGTCGTCCGTCAGGATGCCCTTCTCCCTGAGCTCGTTCAGCTTGGTGAGTTCCGAGTAGGCGTCGGCTTTGGGCGGCGTGCCCCCCTCTCGGGACGAGAGGCTGGCGTCGACCTGCTCCTGGATCGCGAGGCGGAACGCCAGCGGGGCCGCGATGCCCTTGTACGGGGTGCGGTCGCTGCCGGTCCCCTCGACCACGATCGTCCCGTAGCCGAGCATCCTCCCGAGGATCCCCTGGTCCACGGTGATCCCCTCCACCTGGCGAAGCAGGATCTCCGTCGAGTGCCGGCGCAGGAAGCCGACCTTCAGGACGACCCTTCGGTTGGTCACCGCGAACTCCGTCGAGGCGCGCCTGATGAAGGCGGGGACCCAGGCCACGGCGGCCAGGGCGAGGAAGGTCACGGGCACGGCGACGGCGTCCCGGGTCTCGGACCCGCCCCGGTAGACCTCGGCGAACTGGACGAGCGAGAGGGCCAGGAGGAGGGCCGCCGGAATGTACACGATCCCGCTCAGGCGCGCCTCGCGCACGACCTCCTCGCCCGGCATGAGATGATTGCGGATGTAGCCCAAGGGGGGCCATAGACCGCCCCCGGGCCGGCCGGTGCCCGCCTATCGGTTGCTCCTGCGCCACGCCCGCGCCAGCTCGCCCTTAAGGACGATGGCCTCGGACCACGCGACGGGCAGCGAGGCGAGGTTGTAGCCGCCCCCGTCCCCGAACCCGCCGCAGGGGCCCATCTCCGGGCACGCGAAGAGGGTGCGGTTCCTGTTCTGGCGCGCGCCGGCCCAGAGCTTCATCATGGCGGCGACAAACACGAGGTAGGCCTTCACCTCGGGGGTCAGGCGGCCGCCGCGGGTCACGGGGACCTGGCAGTGGTGCCCGTTGAAGGGGCGGAAGTGGCACTGCTCGCTGTTGCGCACGAGGTCGGGGTGGTCGAGGAGCCTTTTGGCGTAGTCCGCGGTCCCCAGGTGCTTGACGACCGCGAAGTGGGAGAAGTCGAAGTTGAGCTTGATCATCTCGCCGGTGGCGCGGTGGTAGCGCTCGGCGATCTCGTAGGTCTTCTCGGGCGTCTCGGTGCACGTGTCGCGGTGCACCTCGAGCGAGACGACGACGCCCCCTATCCGCTCGGCCTCGCGCACCATCCTCACCCAGTGCGCCGCGGCGACCGCCGGCGGCGTGTCGTGGTTGTCCATCTGGACGTTGATGTGGACGGCGCCTCCCTCCTTCTGGGCGCGGACCTTGGCCGCGAACTCCGCCGGCCTGTCGGACGAGATGAAGCCCAGCAGGTGCCTGAGCCCCACCTTCTCGGCGAGGCGCCGGTGCTCGGGGGTGAGGACGCTCGTGGCGCCGTCGAAGCCGGCGTCGGCGACCGCGCGGAGCTTCCGTGCGAGCGTCCATTCCTTCTTGCCCGGGGGGTGTCCCGCGAGGGACCAGAGGGCGGCGATGTGGGCGATCTCGGGCATGGTGTCTACTGGGGTTTGGGGGACGGCTCGCGCTGCAGGGAGAGGAGGGCGATCACGAGGGCCAGCACGACGTAGGCGGCCGTGAACTGCAATGCCAGCGTGCGGCCGACGCCGGTGAGGGACCACGGCAGGTACATGGCCCCCGACGGGTCGACGGAGTGGATGACGCCGAAGAGGGTCAGGGCCGCCCCCGCCAGGAGGGTGGCGACAGCGACCCCGGTGCGCCTGTCGACCAGGGCCGCAAGGAACCCGGCCCAGACCATCGACGTGATGATGAACCCGTTGCCGAGGGCCACGATGACGGCGAGCTCGGGCATGCCGTGCCCGTTGCCCGCCATCAGCTCGGCGAAATGCGCGGGCGAGACGTAGTCGGGGTTGCCGAGCTCGATCGCCACCAGGCGTGCGATGGCCGGGAAGAAGCTGAAGACGACGGCTGCGGCGTGCCGGCCGGGCGTCGCCTCGAAGGCCTGCGCGGTGATGTCGATCGACACGTACACGAGGATCGGGGCCAGGACGGCCAGGGGCACGAGCTCCACGAGGTTGGACAGGTACCCGAGGATCCCGCCCAGGCCGACGAAGACCCCCGTGAGGAGCGTGTAGCCGCAGCGCGCGCCCATCTTCTTGTAGGCGGGCTGCCCGATGTAGGGCGTCGTCTGCGCCACGCCCCCGCACACGCCGGCGACGAGCGTCGCCACGGCCTCGACGAGGAGCACGTCGCGCGTCCGGTAGTCATCGCCCGCCGCCCGGGCGCTCTCCGTCACGTTGATCCCCCCGATCACCATCAGCAGTCCGAAGGGTAGGATCAGCGGCAGGTACGGCAGCGTGGAGCGCAGCCCCCCGATGAACCCCAGCGACGGCACCGGGAGCGCGAAGCGGAGCGTGAGGGCCCCCGCGGGGTGGTAGCCCGGCCCCGCGAGCCCGAGCGGCCCGAGCGTGTAGTAGAGGAGGAGCCCTACCATCACCGCGGCCAGGACGCCCGGGATCCGGGCCGGCAGCCGGCCCTTGGCGACGATGGCGTAGAGGACGACGCCCAGGGACACGAAGCCCACGACCGGCACCTGCATCACCTCGACGATCGGCAGGAACCCGATCAGCATGAGGGCGATCGCCGCGATGGAGCCGAGGAGGCCCGCCCGCGGGACGACGCGGCCCACCCAGGCCCCGGCGAAGGAGAGCGCGAGCTTCAGCGCACCCATGACGATCATGGCGGCCATCCCGAGGTGCCAGGTGGCGATGGCGGCGGCGTGCTCGTCCATCCCGTCCCGCTTGAACCCGGCGAACGCGGGCCCGAGGACGAGGAGGGCGAGGCCGATGGTGGTCGGGGTGTCGATGCCGAGCGGCATCGCCGTCACGTCGGCGCGCCCAGTCCTGCGGGAAAGCCGCACCGCCATCCACGTGTAGGCGAGGTCGCCCACGAGCACGCCGAAGGCCGTGCCCGGGAACATGCGGTAGAAGACGATGTCCGCCGGGAAACCGAACAGCCCGACCAGCACCGTCGCGAGGAACGCCATCACCGCGAGGTTGTCGACGACAAGGCCGAAGAAGCCGTTGAGGTCGCCGGACACGGACCAGCGGCGCGGGGCGGGTTCGGGGCTCACCGGGGCCTGGGGGCGATCGCCGAGCGGTACATCCATTCCGCGTCCGAGACCACGTCCCAGTAGACGTTGTAGCGGGCGTAGCTGATCTCCCAGAAGGGCACGAGCGTCACGTCGCCGGGCCGGCCGATCCCGTCCGTGTGGAACTCAAGCGAGCCGTCCCCAGCGCGGACGACCGAGGAGGCGAGCGGGGCGTCGCTTCGCACGAGGAGCGGCACGGCCACGGGCCGCTCGCCGAGGTTGGCCGTCTGCTCGATCGCGTAGGGGATGGTCTCCCCGACAGGGGCCGGGCCCATGTCCGCGGCGAGGACGACCGGCCCGTAGAGGAAGGCGACCTTGGAGGGGTTGCCCTGCATGGCCTCGGTGCGCACCGCCATGGGGACGGAGACCACGAGGCGGTCGCCCTTCGCCCAGACCCGCGTGACGGAGGCGTAGGTCCCCGGCCTGCCGGGCAGGTCGAGCGGCTTCCCGTTGAGCTCGAAGAGGACCGGCGAGGCGGCCCAGCCCGGGCAGCGCACCCTGAGCGTGAGGGCGCCGGGGGCGCCGGAGGTCACGGTGAGCGCGGTGCGCCCGCTCCTCGGGTAGTCGGTCTCCTGCTCCAGGCGCAGCCCCTTCTCGGGCCAGGTGAGCTCGGACGGGATGAACAGGTTAACGAACACGCTGTCGGCCCCGTGGAAGTAGATCGCCTCGCCGTACTTGGTGTGGTTCTCCATGCCGGTCCCGACGCAGCACCAGAACGAGTCGTAGGGCGTGCTGTAGGTCTTGAAGAGCCCGGGCTCGAGCGACATGAAGTACGTGAACATCCCCATCTTCGGCTCCTGCGAGGCGAGGATGTCGTTGTAGAGGGCCCTCTCGTAGAAGTCCGCGTAGCGTGTCCTGGGGTCCCAGCCGAACACGTGCTCCGTCAGCTTGAGCATGTTGTAGGTGTTGCAGGTCTCCGCCGTCGCGGCGTCGAGGTGCCCGGGCATGTCCCTGCCGCGCACGAAGTGCTCCATGTCGCTGTTGCCGCCGATGACGTAGGAGTAGTCGCGCGCCACGAGGTCCCAGAAGTACCCCGCGATGGCGCGCCCCTGGGCGTCACCCGTCAGCTCGTAGGTGCGGGCCTCGCCGATGATCTTCGGGATCTGCGTGTTGGCGTGGAGGTGGTCCAGGTCGTCGCGGTGCGCGGCCAGCGGGTCGAGGACGGCCTTGTGGTAGAAGCGGCGCGACGCCTCGAGGTAGCGGGGGTTGCCGGTGAGGCCGTAGAGCTCAACGAGGACGTCCATCATCCCCCCCTGCTCGACGCTGAGCATGGCCTGCAGCTTGTCGGACGAGAGGCCCGACGTGATGGAATCCATCCAGTCGGCCAGCCGCAGCGCGACGTTGCGGGCCTGCCGGCTGCCGCCGAGCACCCACGCGTCCTTCAGGCCGTTCAGCACCTTGTGCTCGGTGTACCACGGGACCCAGGCGCCCCCCTTGAAGTTGCTCGGCCCGCCCGGCTCGACGATGCCGCCCTTGAAGTTGCGCATCGTGCGCAGCTCGATCGGGGGGAGCGCGCCGATGTAGCCATCGCCGTAGGACTCCTGGCACTCCGCCATCTCCGAGACGGTGTAGTCGATGCGCTTGCGGAAGCGCTCGTCGCCCGTGGCGGCGTACTGCTGCGACATCGCGGTCAGGTAGTGCCCGAGCGTGTGGCCGGCGATCCCCATGCTCTCCCATCCGCCGTAGACCTTCCCCTTGGGCTTGAGCCCCGCGTACTCCCGCGTGTTGTGCAGCAGGCGGTCGGGATCCAGGGAGAGCAGGTAGGCGGCGTTTCGCTCCATGGCCTCCTTGAACGGGCTGTCGAGGAGCCGGACGTCGCCCAAGGGGAACGGGCTGGCCTCCGGGGTCACGGCCTCCGGAGCCGCGGCGCCCGCCAGGCCGGCGAGGGCCAGGAGCGGGAGGGCGAGGGCGGGGCGCAGGCTCATCGGGTGTCGGGGCCGATCTAAGGGGCCCGCCGCGGGGACGGCCAGTACTTCTTGGCGCGGGGGATTGCCAACCGCCCCCGGTTGGGGCTAGCTTGCCCTCCCCAATCCCCATGGAAAACAAAAACACCTCGCGCCGGCAGTTCATCAAGAACGCCTCCGTCATCTCCGCCGCCACGCTCGCGTTCCCCTACGTCATGAGGGGCCAGCAGGGCCAGTCGCCCAACAGCAGGCTCAACATCGCGTGCTGCGGGGTGGGGGGCCGGGGGGCGGACGCCGTTGCCGGCCTCATGAGCGAGAACCTGGTCGCCTTCTGCGACGTGGATGACGAGAAGGCAGCCAAGACCTACAAGCTTCACCCGGAGATGGGCTCCGACCGCCGCTTCAAGGACTACCGGGTGATGCTGGACAAGCTCGGCAGCCAGATCGACGCGGTCACGGTCTCGACCCCCGACCACATGCATTTCCCGATCGCCATGGCGGCCCTCTCCCTCGGCAAGCACGTCTTCGTCGAGAAGCCGCTGACGCACACGATCTCCGAGGCGCGGATCCTGGCGAAGACCGCGCGCGAGAAGAAGGTCGCGACGCAGATGGGCAACCAGGGCCACGCCGGCGAGGGGTGCCGCGTGCTGAAGGAGTGGGTGGACGCCGGCGTCCTGGGCGACGTGACCGAGGTCCACAGCTGGACCGACCGCCCCATCTGGCCCCAGGGCGTGCGCGCCCCCGACCATTCCAAGATGATGCCCGTCGTGCCCTCGACGCTCGACTGGGACCTCTGGCTCGGCGTCGCCGCCGCGCGCGACTACGATCCCGCCTACCTCCCCTTCACCTGGCGCGGGTACTGGGACTTCGGCACCGGCGCCCTCGGCGACATGGGCTGCCACGTTCTCGACGGGGCGTACTACGCCCTCGACCTGAAGTCGCCGACCCACATCGAGGCTGTCAGCGCGAGCCAGACCGACGTCAGCGCGCCGAAGGCCTCGATGGTGACCTACCGGTACCCGGCGCGCGGCTCGCTCGTCCCCCTGAAGCTCACCTGGTACGACGGCGGCCTCCTGCCTGTGCTGCCGCCCGAGATCGGCCCCGGCCAGGTGCTCCCCGACGACGGGACGCTCATCGTGGGATCCAAGGCGACGGTGCTCGCGGACACCTACTACGACCACGTCGAGATCATCCCCGAGGCCAAGATGAAGGCGATGGCCCCCTCGCTGCCGTCCAAGACGATCCCGCGCGTCGGGACAACCCACTTCATGGAGTGGGTGCGCGCCTGCAAGGGCGGCGTTCCGGCGGGCTCCAACTTCGACTATTCCGCGGGCCTGGCGGAGGTCGCCCTCCTCAGCAACCTCGCCATCCGCGCGCGCCGTCCGATCGAGTGGGACGCCGCGGCGATGCGCGTCACGAACTTCCCGGACGCGAACCGCTTCCTTTCCACGGCCTACCGGCCGGGCTTCGGCGTCTGAGCCGGGCCGCCCGGGCTAGTCGGCGCCCTCGACGGCGTAGACGTCGACCGGCATGTCGCGCCCGCGCACCGGGGCGGCGCCGAGCGAGCGCACCCGGTAGGTCCCCTTCGCCGCCGCGAGCGTCGCCGCGCTGATGAGGATGTCGGAGCGGAACTCGGACATCCGCGTCAGGTCCTGCAGCCGCGCCGCCACGTTCACGCCGTCGCCGACGACGGAGTAGTTCAGCCTGCGGGAGGACCCGATGTTGCCGGCGATGATCCGCGCGGTGTTGATGCCGATCCCGAACGAGAGCTTGGAGCGCCCCTCCGTGGCCAGCTCCGCGTTCAGCCTCGCGAGGGCCGACTTCATCTCCAGCGCGGCGAGGATGGCGCTGTCGGCGTGGCTCGCGTGCGCCACGGGAGCCCCGAAGAGCGCCATGATCGCGTCGCCGATGTACTTGTCCACGACGCCGTGGTAGATCTCCACGATCCCGCTCATCCGGTCGAAGTAGCGGTTGAGGAGCGCCAGGACCTCGCGCGGGTCCATGGACTCGCTGAGCCGCGTGAAGCTGCGCAGGTCGACGAAGAGGATCGTGACCTCGCGCTCCTCGCCCCCGAGCGCGCCCCCGTCCCGCATGAGCTGGGCGGCGACCTCCGGGGAGACGTTCTTGTCGAGGAGGTCGCGGACCCTGTCCCTCTCGGCCAGGCCCTCGCTCATGCGGTTGAACGAGGTCGCGAGCTGGCCGATCTCGTCCTCCCGCTCCAGGTTGAGGCGCTTTCCGTAGTCCCCGCGCGCGATGACCCTCGTGTGCTCCGCGAGGGCGATGAGCGGCCGGCTCAGGTTGCGCGCGAAGAGCGGCGCGATCAGGCCCGCCACGACGAGCGACGCGAGGAGCAGGATCAGGATGAACTCCTCCAGCCTGCGCGACGGGCCGAGCTCGGCCTCGAGCGAGCGCTGGAGCGCGATCGCCGCGCGCCCCGGCGTGATGAGGGGGAGCAGCGGAAGGTAGGCCGTGACGTAGGATTCGCCGGCCACGGCCACGTTGCGGATCCCGGAGTCGAGCGACGACGCGGCTATGGGGACGACCCGGGAGACCGGCAGGGTCGACTCCACGGGAAACATGTCGCTTGAGGAACCGAAGTAGAACGTGACGTCGAGCTGGGCGTCCCTCTTGAGCTCGGTCGCGAACTTGACGTCGATCGGAAGGGCGAGGCCGATCCAGGCCACGATCTCGGGCTTCGGGGCGTAGATCGGGACGACGAGGAGGGCGTACAGCTGTCCCGCCCGGCCCCCGGGCGGGAGCCTCGCGAAACCGTGCGCCTTGGGGTCGTCGGCCGCCGCCGCCACCTGCACGAGGCCCTTGAACGGCGCGAGCGCCGCGTCCGGCAGGTCGCCGCCTGTGCTGCCGATCTCGGCGCCGTCCGGCGAGAGGAGGGTCATGAACGGCACGCCCATGCGCACGCTGTAGGACTTGAGGGCCGAGCGCACCGTCGCGGGGTCCGGCTGGTCCTTGAGGAACAGCTGGCGGATCGAGTAGTCGTCCGACATGAGGGCCGCGCGCCCGGAGAGCTCGTCCAGCCTGGCGTTGACCCGCCTCGTGAAGAGGAGCGCGCCGTTGTCGAGGTTCTCGTGGATGCGCTCCACCGCGTTGGCGAGGTTGGCCTTCACGACCAGGACATAGTCCGCCCACTGCGCCAGCGCGACGAGGCCCACGATCAGCAGCAGGAGCCGGCTCCCGAATCGCCGGAACTGCGGCAGTCTGAGTCCGGTGGCGGCCAAGGGAGCTGCCCTACTTGTAGCCGCCGGAGCCGGTGTCGGGCGCCCGCCGGATGCGCCGGTCCGGCCTGAGCGTCACCGAGACGACCTGGGTCGTGTCGCCCGTCTCGGCGACCGCCAGGTCCCTGCCCACCTTCCCCGCGAGGCGGGGATGCCAGACCTCGAGGCGGTAGCGCCCGGCGGGAAGGTGCGCGATGTCCGCCGCGCCGTCCCTGCCCGTCGTGGCGAAGTAGGGGGTCTCCAGGACGAGGATGTAGGCGACCATCCAGTCGTGGATGTTGCACCCGAGGGTGACCGCGCCCGGCCGGTCGAAGAGGATCGTCTCGGTCGAGTCGCCGATGTAGAGCGGGATCTCGAATTTCTTCGCGGGCGAGACGGAGTAGACGTGGTGCTGGACGTTGTCCTTGTTCGGGAAGACGACCCTCGTCCCGACGACGATCGCCGTCACGTAGGGGTCGAAGTCCTGGTTCTGCTGGGTGATGGCGACCGGCTCGGCGGGCGGGTGGACCGGGGCGGGCGCGTCGAGCGCCACCACGTAGGCGACGGCGTCGGCGACCGGGTTGCCCGCCGCGTTCCTGGTCACGACGCGCACGGTTCCCTCCGCGCGGGCGCCGAGGGCCGCAAGGGCCAGGAGGAGGACGGCGGACGTGCGGCGCGTGCGGTTCATCAGAATCTGTGGGCGAGGCTCACGCTGACGACGTTGTCCAGGTAGCGGTCGAAGCCCGGCGACACGTAGTGGTGGAACTCGAGGGCCAGGGAGGTGTGCGGCCCGATCGCGGGCGAGACGCCGAGCCCGTACGACCAGGTGACCGAGCTCACCCGGTACGCCACGTAGGGCGCGTGGAACGTCCCCACGTAGTGCCAGGCCCCGGGCAGCTCGAGCGACTTCGGGTCGATCCCGATCCAGCCGTAGGGCGACTCCTCTGCCGCGTAGTTCGAGACGAGGTCGCCGTTGCGCCAGCCGGCCAGCACCTTGACGCGCCAGGTCTCGCTCAGGTCCCAGTTCAGCGACGCGTCCAGGCTCGCGTAGTTGCCGGTGAAGACGATGTCCTGCGCGTCGTAGCTTCCCAGGCGCCCGTCGAGCGCGACCTGGAACGCGTCGCTCAGGCGCTGCGAGAACCCGACCAGGAAGTCGCCCTCGATCTTGCTGCGCTCGGAGTCGTCAAAGCCGCAGGCGGTGCCCGCGAGCCCGGTGTACACAAGGGGCGCCAGCGGCCCGAGGCCGAACTTGTGGCTCAGCCTGAGCGTCGGGCCCGCGCGCACGCAGTCCAGCCCGCCGTAGGTCGAGCACACGTCGACGTCCGCCTGCAGCCCGGTCACGAGGAGCGTCGAGAAGTCGAGCGAGCGCAGCCAGGCCACGTCGACGCCCGAATCGAAGTCGAACGCGCCCTTGATCCCGTCGCCCTTGGGGGCGTAGGTCACGTTGTCCTGCCACGCGGTCGACTCGGTAACGGAGACGAAGGGGCCGTCGGCCCACGCCCGTGGCGAGGCGAGGGCCAGCGCCGCCAAGGCGAGCGCGAACGATCCCGGGTACCGCATGGACATTTGGTTTGAAATCGCGCCCATGCGATGACGCAAAGCGGCTCCGGAGACAAGCCTGAGCCGTCCAACGGGGGCAAAGGCCCCATGCTACCGCGGGACCACGACCACCGCAGGCTTGCCCTCGCCGGCGGCATTGGTCGCCGAGACGGACACCTGGGCCCCCGCCTCGGCCGGCAGCCCCCAGACGGCCCGGTTCACGGGGTGCGACGCGTCGGCATGGACGACGTCCAGGCCCTCGATCCGGATCGGGGCGGATCCCGGGCCCGCCGCGAGCGCGTAGGCGACGACGGGGCTTCCCCCGTCCCGCAGGGGCGGGGTGATCTGGACCGTCGGCGGCCTCCCGGCCGAGATCGAGACCGCCGCGGGGGGCGCCGGTGCCTTGAGCTTCCTCTTCTTCAGGGGCTTCACGCTTGCCGTGGGGAGCGACGGGGGGCTCGCCCCGAGGCCGCTCACGGCCGCCACGGTGAAGCTGACCGCCCGGCCGTTCTCGAGGCCGCCCACGACCACATACCCCTTCTCCTCGAAGTCCCTCCGTGTCACGGCGACCTTGTCGCCCCCCGACGTGGCCACGACGTAGCCCGTGACCGGCGAGCCGCCGTCCTGGCAGTTCGGGGTCCACGTCACGTAGGCGAACTCGTCCTCCGGCTCCGCAGAGACGCCCGCGGGGGGCATGGGGGCCGTCGGCGCGCTGAACCGCCGCTCGAGGAGCGCCCGGTAGTACGGCGAGACCCCGGCGTCCTCCTGCGGCGCGGCGGGGGCGGGGGAGGAGCCGTGCAGGCCGATCATGGGCTCGGAGATCCGGTTCGAGGCCTCGCTGACCGCGCCCTTCGCGCCGTCGTGAACGCGAACCCCGACCGTCGGGAAGTTCTCGATCTGGTTGTGCTCGATCGACACGTCGAGCGAGCGGGCGACGTCGATCGCGCCCTCGGCTATGTGCCGGGTGGCGACGTACGAGAACCGGCTCTGCGCGATGCGTATCCCCGACGCCTGCGCGACGCGGATCGCGGACCAGGCGATGTCGCCGAAGAGGCAGGCCTCGACCGCGCCGTTGGCGACGTGCGGCCCGAGCTCGAGCGCGGGCGTGCTCATGTGGAGGAACTCGTCCTCGAGGAACTGGATCCCGCCCGCGTAGTTGAAGCTGACCGCGCCCCACGCCGGCTCGTCGTCGCTCGAGCGGTGCCAAGCGGTGTACTCGAAGCGGATGCCCTTGAAGACGAGGCCCGTGATGGGCCGATCCAGGGTCCCGAGGCCGATGACGAGCGACTCCGGGACGGGCGCCTCAATGTCCGCCGACGCCATGTCCTCCCCCGCGCGCGGCGTGTAGTAGACGCGGCGCGCCGGCCGGTCGAAGTACCACTCGCCCGGGGTGCCCAGCAGCTCGAAGGTGTTCTCCACGAACACGGGCATCGTCCCCGTCCGCTCGGACCACACGGCCCCGTCCCCGGCGGGCTCGAAGACCACGTCGTCGGGGTTCTTCCACTGGGCCGTCGGGTCCGGCGACGCCGCCGCCGAGGAATCCTTCGCGAACACCTCCAGCATGCGGCTGCGGGTCCGGCCCGCGGGCGACCCGTTCACGAAGAGGTTGTGCGCGTAGGCGAGGCCCTCGGGGGCGGGGGCGGACCAGAGGTTGCGCGCCTTGTCGGCGACCGCCCATCCCCCGATGCGCACCCCGCCGCTCAGGACAGGGTGCTCCCCCGGGGCCGCGGTGTAGACGATATTGAAGCCGTTGGTCCCCGAGTCCTGGGACTCGAACTCGATCGGCCGGGTGATGCGGAATTCGCCGGCGAGGAACACGGTGATGTCGTCCGCCATGTCGTGGTTCTGCGTGCGCACGATGTCGCGGGCCCTCTCGATCGTCCGCAGCGGCTGCTCCTCAGTGCCGGGGCCCCGGTCGTCCCCGGCCGGCGACACCCAGAGGGCCGCGCCCGCGCTGGCGGCCATCGCCGAGGCGAGGGCGAGGACGCCGAGGGCGCGCGCGGTTCGGGGCGGATTCACCTCGGACACGATGGCCCGGAAACCGGATTCGGCAACCCCGGGGTCGACCCTGGGCCGGGGGAATAACCTCGCGTTGGACAGGGTTCCGGACGGAGGTGTGGGATGCCTTTTACAAAACTCAACCTGGCGCCCAATTTCCTCAGGGGCGTGCAGGCCATGGGTTACACCGAACCCACCCCCATCCAGCTGCGGGCCATCCCCGCCGTGCTCTCGGGCCGCGACCTCGTGGCCTCGGCCCAGACCGGAACGGGCAAGACCGCCGCCTTCGCGCTGCCGGTCCTCACGATGCTCGCCATCCACAAGAAGGAGGGCCCCAGGGTCCTCGTGCTCGAGCCCACGCGCGAGCTCGCGGCCCAGGTCGAGACGGCTTTCCGCGACTTCGGGCGCTTCTCGGACATCCGGGCGACCGTGCTCCACGGCGGCGTCGGCTACGGCAGGCAGCGCAGCGAGCTGCGCGCGGGCACCGACATCGTCGTCGCGACCCCGGGCCGCCTCATGGACTTCATGCAGGAGGGCGAGCTCAAGCTGAACAACATCCAGATCCTGATCCTCGACGAGGTCGACCGCATGCTGGACATGGGGTTCATCCACGACGTGAAGCGGATCATCCAGAAGTGCCCCGCCAAGCGCCAGACCCTTTTCTTCTCGGCGACTGTCCCCCCGGAGATCGCGGCCGTGGCGTCCTTCGCCCTCAAGGACCCGGTCCGCGTCGAGATCGGCCAGTCCCGCACCGTGACGACGCTCATCACCCACGCGATCTACCAGGTCCAGCAGGAGCAGAAGTTCGAGCTCCT
>CAZDZL010000030.1:0-5545 GCA_964509885.1 uncultured Opitutaceae bacterium
CCCGACCGGGACGACGTCCGGGCGGGCGTCATCGCCTACAAGATCGCGGCGCACGCGGCTGACCTCGCGAAGGGCCACCCGGCCTCCCAGTACCGCGACAACGCGCTGTCGAAGGCACGCTTCGAGTTCCGGTGGGAGGACCAGTTCAACCTCTCGCTCGACCCCGAGAAGGCCCGCGAATACCACGACGCGACGCTGCCCCAGGACAGCGCGAAGACCGCCCACTTCTGCTCGATGTGCGGGCCCCAGTTCTGCTCGATGAAGATCACGGACGACGTCCGGCGCTACGCCGAGGAGCAGGGCCTGACGACCGAGGCCGCCATCGAGGCCGGGATGAAGGAGAAGTCCGGCGAGTTCCTCGAGCAGGGCGGCGAGATCTACGTCTCCGCAAAGTGAACGCGGCGACCGATAAGGTGGGGATATTCCTGAACGACCAGCCGCACGAGCTGGACGCCCCGGCGACGCTCATGGCCCTCTTGGGCGGCCTCGGCCTTGCCGAAAAGAGGGGCGTGGCCGCGGCGGTCAACGGCGAGGTCGTCCCGCGCGGCCAGTGGGAGGCGCGGGCGCTCGCGGGCAGGGACCGGGTCCTCGTGATCCGCGCCACGCAGGGCGGCTGACCCCGGACACCCATGCGCATCGTCGTCATCTCCCCCGAGTCCGAGGATCCCCGCGAGGTCGCCGCGATGGAGGGTCTCTTCGCGGAGGGACTCCTCGACTACCACGTCCGCAAGCCGGCGTGGACGCCGGCCTTCCTCGAGGCGTGGCTGCGCGCCCTGCCCGTGGCGTGGCGGCCGAGGATCGTCCTGCACCAGCACCACGCCCTCGTCGGTGCCCTCGGCCTGGGAGGCCGCCACGAGAAGGGCGACTCCCGCCGGGCGCAGGGGCCCAGCCGCTCCTGCCACGACCTCGTGGCGCTGCGCCGGTACCTGAAGGCCTTCGACCAGGTCATCTTCGGGCCGCTTTTCCCCTCGCTCTCGAAGCCCGGCTACGCGCCCGCCGCGGATTTCCCGTGGACGGAGCTGAAGGGGGTCCTCAAGGGGCGCGGGGCCCAGGGTTCCGCACGCGTCCTCGCCATCGGCGGGATCACGGAGCGCGGGCTCGGCCGCTGCGCCGAGCTGGGCTTTGACGGGGCAGCGGTCCACGGCGCGGTCTGGGGCGAAGAGGATCCCGTCGCGGCCTACGCCGCGATCCGCGACGCCGCGGAAAAGCTGGAGGCCGCGCGCCGTGCCGCTTGACCCGCAGCCCTTTCCCGTGATGTGCCTGACCCAGGACGGCGCCGGCGCGCCCCACCGGGAGCAGGTCGCGCTCCTGTGCGCCGCGGGGGCGCGCTGGATACAGCTGCGGATGAAGGACGCGCCGCGGGAGGCGTGGCTGGCCGAGGCCGCCGCCGCCTCGGCGCAGTGCCGCCGGCACGGCGCGCTCCTGGTCGTCAACGACAGCGTCGACGTGGCCCTGGAGTCCGGCGCCGACGGGGTCCACCTGGGCCGCCTCGACGGCGACTGGCGCGGGGCGCGCAGGAGGATCGGGGAGCGGCGCATCCTGGGCGGGACCGCGAACACGCCCGAGGAGGCGGCCCGGGCGGCCGCATCCGGGTGCCTCGACTATGTGGGCGTCGGGCCGCTGCGTTTCACGGGCACGAAGACGAACCTCTCCCCCGTCCTCGGCCTCGGCGGCGTCCGCCGCCTCATCGGGGAGCTGCGGGGCCTGCCCGCGTGGGTGATCGGCGGCGTCGTGCCGAGCGACCTCGCGGACGCGCGAGGGGCCGGGGCCGCGGGCGTCGCCGTCTCCTCCTTCCTGTACCGCGACGCTGGCGTGGGGGAAAACCTGCGCGCCCTCCTGGAGGCCTGGGCGCGGGCCGGCGAGCCGCTGCGCGAAACGGCGCCCCTGTCATGAGCGGGGATCCCCTCATCATCGCCGGCGTCTCGTTCTCGTCCCGCCTGTTCGTCGGGACGGGCAAGTTCGGCTCGGGCGAGGCGATGCGGGCGAGCCTCGAGGCCTCGGGGACGCAGCTCGTGACGGTGGCCCTCGGCCGCGTCCGCACGGGCGGCGAGCAGGACGACATCCTCGGTCACCTCGACCCCGCCCGCTACCGCCTCCTTCCCAACACCTCGGGCACGCGCACGGCCAAGGAGGCGGTCCTCGCCGCCGAGCTCGCCCGCGAGGCGCTCGGGACGAACTGGCTCAAGCTCGAGATCCACCCGGACCCGAAGTACCTCATGCCCGACCCGATCGAGACGCTCGCGGCGACCGAGCTCCTCGTCAGGCGCGGGTTCGTCGTGCTGCCCTACGTGCACGCCGACCCCGTCCTGTGCCGGCGCCTCGAGGAGGCGGGCGCCGCCGCCGTCATGCCGCTCGGCTCCCCGATCGGCAGCAACCTCGGCCTCGAGTCCCGCGCCTTCCTGGAGATCATCATCGCCCAGAGCGGCGTGCCGGTCGTCGTGGACGCCGGGCTCGGGGCTCCCTCCCACGCGGCCGCGGCGCTCGAGATGGGCGCCGACGCCGTGCTCGTGAACACGGCGATCGCCGCGGCCGCCGACCCCGTCGCCATGGCCCATGCGTTCCGGCTCGGCGTCGAGGCCGGCCGCGCCGCCCGCGAGGCCGGCCTCGCGGGCCGGGAGGGCGCGCACGCGAGCGCCACGTCCCCGCTCACGTCGTTCCTCGGGGAGGGCGCGCTGTGAACTTCCTGGACGTGTGGAAGGGGCATGACTTCGGCGCCGTCGCGAGGGGGATCGCGGCGAAGACGCCCGCCGACGTGCGGCGCGCCCTGGGGCGGCCGCGCGGGTCCGTCGGCATGGAGGACTTCGCGGCGCTCCTCTCGCCCGCGGCCGCGCCCTTCCTCGAGGAGATGGCGCAGGCGGCCCACCGGGACACGGTGGGGCGCTTCGGCCAGACGATGCGCCTCTTCGCGCCGCTCTACCTCTCGAACGCGTGCGCCAACGTGTGCACGTACTGCGGGTTCAGCGCGCACAACAGGATCCGCCGCAAGGTGCTCTCCGACGCCGAGATCCTGGCCGAGGCGCGCGTGCTGCGCTCCCACGGCTTCGACAGCGTGCTCCTCGTCACCGGCGAGACCGGCCGGGTAGGCCGCGACTACATCTCGAACGCCCTGCGCCTGCTGCGGCCCCACTTCTCGGGGCTCTGGATGGAGGTCCAGCCGCTCCCCGAGGAGGACTACGCCGCGCTCGCCGGCGACGGCCTGAGCGCGGTCCTCGTCTACCAGGAGACCTACGACCCCGCGGCCTACGCGAGGCACCACCTGAGCGGGCCCAAGGCCGACATGGCCTGGAGGCTCGGCACGCCCGACCGCCTGGGCCGCGCGGGGATGAAGAGGATCGGGCTGGGCGCGCTCTTCGGCCTGAGCGACTGGCGGGCCGACGCGTGGTTCACCGGGCTGCACCTGCGCCACGTGGAGACCGTCCACTGGCGGACGAAGACGGCCGTCTCGTTCCCGAGGCTCCGGCCCCACGAGGGCGGGGACATCCCCGTCACCCCCTTCGGGGAGCGCGACCTGGTGCAGGCCGCGTGCGCCTTCCGGCTGCTGAGCCCCGAGGCCGAACTCTCGCTCTCCACGCGGGAGGGCGAGGCGTTCCGCAACAAGGCGTTCAGGCTCGGGTTCACCTCGATGAGCGCGGGCTCGCGCACCAACCCCGGGGGCTATGCCAGCGCCCCGGAATCCCTGGAGCAGTTTGAGATCGACGACGCCCGCAGCCCCGCCGAGGTGGCCGCGTTCCTCAAGTCCCAGGGCTACGAGGCGGTCTGGAAGGACTGGGACTCGACCTACGACGGGTGCGCTGCCCGCCCCGCCGCGGCCCCCGAGGCGCTCGCCTCCTAGCCCCCTTCCCGATGAGCCTCACCCCAGACGAGACCGCCAGGTACCAGCGCCACCTCTCGCTCCCCGGCTTCGGTCCCGCGGGCCAGGAGAGGCTGAAGGCGTCCTCGGTGCTCGTCGTCGGCGCGGGCGGCCTCGGCTGCCCCGCCCTCCTGTACCTCGCGGCGGCCGGCGTCGGCAGGATCGCCGTCGTCGACCCCGACACGGTCGACGTGTCGAACCTCCAGCGCCAGGTCCTCTACACGGGGGCGGATGTCGGCGCGAACAAGGCCGAGGCCGCCGCGCGGCGGCTCCTGGCGCTCAACCCCCTCGTGCGGGTCGCCGCCCACCCGGTCCGCCTCGACCGCGCCAACGCGCTGGAGCTCGTGCGCTCCTGCGACCTGGTCGTCGACGGCTCGGACAACTTCGCGACCCGCTACCTGGTCAACGACGCCTGCGTCATCGAAGGCCGGCCCTTCGTCTACGGGGCCATCCAGGGCTTCGAGGGCCAGGTGAGCGTGTTCAACTGGCGGGGCGGCCCCACCTACCGCTGCCTCTTCCCCGAGCCCCCCGAGGCGGGGAGCGTCCCCAACTGCGCCGAGGCGGGCGTCCTCGGCGCCGTGACGGGTATCGTCGGCGCGGCCCAGGCCTGCGAGGCGATCAAGGTGCTCGCCGGCGTCGGCGAGCCCCTGTCCGGCAGGCTCCTCGTCTGGAACGCCCTCACCATGGCCTCCTCCCTCATAGGCCTGAGGCGCGATCCCGCCGCCGGCGCGGTCACGGAGCTTCCCGCTGAAGGGTACGGGCAGACCTGCGAGGCGCCGGAGGGCCGGGACGAGATCGACGGCGAGGGCCTCGGGCGGATGCTGAGGTCGGGGAAGCGGGTCCAGCTCCTCGACGTGCGCGAGGGCTGGGAGCGCGAGCTCGGCTCGATCGAGCCGTCGAAGCACCTGCCGCTGCGCCACCTGGAGACGAGCGCCCCCTCGGACCTTGCGCCCTTCGACCCCTCGGTCCCGACGGTCGTCTACTGCGCCCACGGCATCCGCAGCCTGCGCGGGATCCAGATCCTGAGGCAGAGGCATGGGTATATATCCGCCTTGAGCCTGCGCGGCGGAATGCAAGCGTGGCACCCGTGAACGCGCCCTTCTGCGTCCTGACGATCGCCGGCTCCGACAGCGGCGGCGGGGCCGGCATCCAGGCCGACCAGCGGACAATCCGAGCGATCGGCGGCCACGCCCTGACGGCGGTCACCGCGGTGACGGCCCAGGACACGAGGCGCATCACGAAATGGGCGCCGGTCCCCGACGCCCTGATCCGCGCCCAGGTCGAGTCGGCGCTGGGCGGCTATCCCGTCGCGGCCGTCAAGACGGGGCTCCTTCCCGGTCCCGGGGCCGTCCGCGCCGTCGCAGCCGCGCTCTCGGGCCACCCGTCCGTCCTCCTCGTCGTCGACCCCGTGCTGTCCTCGTCGAGCGGGACCCGCTTCCTCTCGGCGGCGGGCGCCAAGGTGCTCCGCAAGACGCTTTTCCCCCGGGCGTTCCTCATCACCCCGAACTGGCCCGAGGCGGCCGTTCTGGCGGGCCTGCCCGTCCGGACGCACGCGCAGGCCGAGCGGGCCGGCGCGCGCCTCGCCAGGGAGTGCGGCCGGCCGGTCCTCGTCAAGGGCGGCCATGCCTCCGGCGCGCTCTGCCGGGACTGCCTCGCCATGCCGGGCGGCGACACCCTCTGGTACGAGTTCCAGCG
>CAZDZL010000030.1:5645-46107 GCA_964509885.1 uncultured Opitutaceae bacterium
GCCGGGACTGCCTCGCCATGCCGGGCGGCGACACCCTCTGGTACGAGTTCCAGCGCATCGCGACCGCCAACACCCACGGCACGGGCTGCGTCCTCTCCGCCGCCATCGCCGCGTGGCTCGGGCGCGGCGCGAGCCTGACGGAGGCCGTGCGCCTCGCGCAGTCGTTCCTGCAGCGCGCGCTCGTGCGCGGCCGCGGGCTCGACTGGGGGGGCGGGCGCGGACCCGCGTTCTACGGCACGAGGTAGCCAGGGGCCCCTCCGCCATGAAGTCCCACAGGAAGGAGCTCTGGTTCGAGGCCGGTCGGCGCCGCCAGCTCATCAACATCACGGGCCAGGTCGAGGAGGCGCTCCGGGAAAGCGGGATCCGCGAGGGGATCTGCCTCGTCAACGCCATGCACATCTCCGCCTCCGTCTTCATCAATGACGACGAGTCGGGCCTCCACGCCGACATCGAGGCCTGGCTCGAGAGGCTGGCGCCGGAGAAGCCGCACGCCCAGTACGCCCACAACCGCGGCGAGGACAACGCGGACGCCCACCTGAAGCGCACGATCATGGGGCGCGAGGTGGTCGTCGCGGTGACCGCCGGCAGGCTGGATTTCGGGCCGTGGGAGCAGGTCTTCTACGGGGAATTCGACGGGCTGCGCCGCAAGCGCGTCCTCGTGAAGATCATCGGGGAGTGAGGCGCCAGGCCGCCGGCGCTCGCGGAGGGTTGCCTTGGGCCCGCGGGGTTTGCAGCGTCGGGTCGTCCGAACAGGGAACCCCCGCCCCCCACGATGAAACAGCTGCTGCTCCTTGCCTCCTTCGCCCTGATGGGGACCGCCCTGCGCGCCGTCGACAAGGTGCCCGAGTACAGGATTACGGACACCTACGTGACCAGCCCCACCATGCTCCTTCGGGCGGGCGCCGACGGCGAGATCAAGGAAATCTGGTCGGGGATGGACGCCGCGAGGATGCGCCATGTGCCGCTCTTCCTTGAGACCTCGATCCATGCCGACGTCCGCAGGGGGTCCGCGTGGCTGGACCTGCGCACGCTCGCGTACCACGACGGCGGCACGCGGCCGGGCTACATCCGCATGGTGTCGGACGACGGGCTTGTCTCGATCGAGGTCGCGTCGCGCACGGACAAGGGACCGGCGCCCATCTTTGTCACCTACGCCTTCCCGGCGCCGGTCGACGTGAGGCTCACCGGGCGCCTCAAGTACCCCGACTTCACCCGCGGCGCGAGCGCCGTCGACGCGAACGGGAGCGTGCATTTTGACACCCTCTGGAGGAGCGTGAACTCCGTCCTGACGACGACAGCGGGACCCGGCCTCGACCTCGCGACGGAACCGGCCGGAAGGACCGTCTCCGTCGGCAGCGACGGCTTTGTGAAGGAGATCGATTCCACGACGAGGGTCGTCCTCTGCGTGGACGCGACGGAGTCCAAGGTGGCCCATGCGTCGCCGGGCTCGTTTGTCGGGGACTGGTCCCGCCTCCTCGGCGGATTCAGGCAGGACGACGCCGCGGTCGCCGCCGGCCGCATCTCGCTCCAGAGCGACGACCCCAAGCTGGACCGGCTCTTCGAGTGCTCCATCGACGCCGTGGAATCCCACCAGTTCGCCTCGGGGGACGTGATGGGAGACCTTTTCTTCTACCGGGACTCGTGGCTCAGGGACGGGAGCTACACCATGATCGGGCTCTCCCTGGCGGGGGACTACGACGCCGTCGACAGGTACTTCGCCTTCTGGGACGCCCAGAGGGACTTCTCCGTCGGCGGCGAGCGCGAGGCCCAGCAGCCGGCCATCGGCATCACCGGGATGTGGTTCTATTCCCGGCTCACGCCGCGCGGGAACGCCTTCCTGGAGTCCGCGTGGCCCTACGTGAAGTTCTACGCCGACTACTACACGGGGCGCGTCGGGCGCGAGGGCATGCTGAACCTCGCCGAGGAGTGGATCTGCTTCATACCGGCCCCCTCGACGTGGCCCAATGCCGAGGTCTACAGCGGGCTGCGCGCCGCGGCGAAGATCGCCGGGAGCCTCGGCCACCAGGGCGAAGCCGTCGCCTGGGACGCCGCCGCCGACCACCTCAGGGCCCGGTTCTCCGAGGTGGCCTACGACGGCGCCAAGGGAAGGATCATCCCGATGGCCGGGCCCGCCGGCCAGTCGTTCACCGACCCGGACTACCCGAAGGCGGAGAGCCGCAACGGCCCCACCCGCGACGACCGCGTCGACTCCGGGATGCTGATCATCCCGCGGCTCGAGGTCTTCGGCAGGAACCAGGGGATCCTCGCGGTCGACGACCCCCACTTCGCCTCGACGCACGCCGAGATCATGCGCGACCTCGAGAACCCGGACCATTCCATCTTCCGCTTCGGCCCGAACGCGCAGAGCCCGCACGCCCCCGGCGGCGAGCTGGACTGCTGGCCCATCAACACGGCCTGGGCGGCCCAGGACGAGTGGCTCCTGGGCCAGACCGACCTGGCGTGGAGGTACCTGCTCTCGGGCGTGGTAAACAAGGCCAAGGTCGACATGGTCGCCTCCCATTACTATCTCCCCGAGTACTGGGACAGGAAGGGCGTCCCCGACAAGCCCCTCATCGTCTGGTCCCATGGGGACTTCCTCACGTCGACGCTGCTCCTCTTCCTCGGCATCGACCTCGAGCCCGCGGGCGCGGACCTAGGGCTCTCCCCCAGCCTGCCGCCCGGGATGAACCACGCCTCGATCCGCCGGTTCCGCTTCCGCGACTGGCGCGTGGACTTCGAGCTCACGCGCAGGGGCGGGCTCGTCGACGTCGACGCGCTCGCCACGGGCGGCGACGGCGGGCCGCTGAACGTGCGCCTGCCAAATCTCCCTCTCGCCAGCCTCAGGTCCGGCAGGGCCGAGCGCTTCACGGTGGACCCGAGGCTCTATCCGCTGGCCTTCGGGAGGTTCCGCAACGGCGCGGAGCGGGCCTCCATCGAATCGAGGATTCTCGCCGGCAGGGAGCCCGCGAAGGATCCCACCACGATGACGGACGCCGAGCGGGAGGCCTTCATCGGCGACCTCGAGCGGAACTACGCCCCGAGGAACGAGTGAGGGCCGCCCGCCGGGTCGGGACGCCGCCTCACGGCACCTCGTAGATCTCGGCGAGGGCCACGCCGGTCGTGCTTGCGACGCCGCTCACCTGCATGGTGTAGGCGCCCGCGGGCAGTGTGACGACCAGCGCGCTGTCCGCGCTACCTGAGGCAAAGGCGAAGGCGCCCGCCGAAGCCGCGTCGCTCGCGATCTGCGCCGGGTCGGCGGCCGAGCCCCAGCCCGTGTTCGAGGCGACCAGCGCGCCCGCGGCGTTGTAGAGTCCGAGGGTCGGCTGGGCCAGGACACCCGAGACGCCAAATTGCGTCAGGGACGGCCCGTCGGCCCTCACGAGCAGCTGCTCGCTCCCGCTGCCCGAGATGTAGAACCCGGGAATGATGATGTTCGCGCCGGTCCCGACCATCGCCCGAGTCGAGATGTCGGCGAGGCGGGCCGTGCCCGTCGCGGACACCTCGTAGACCTCCGCGAGCGCGACTCCGGTGGTGCCGCCCACGCCCGAGATCTGCACGGTGTACGCGCCCGCGGGCAGCGTGACGATGAGCGCGCAGTCGGCGCTTCCCGCCGCCAGGGCGAACGCCCCCACCTGCGACGAGACTGCGGCTACCTGGGCGGGATCCGCGCCCGTGCCCCAGGCCGTGTTCGAGGCAACCATGGTGCCGGCCGCGTTGAACACGCCCAGCGTGGGCTGGGCCAGGACCCCCGAGACGCCGTAG
Organism: uncultured Opitutaceae bacterium; assembly: GCA_964509885.1. Lineage (GTDB taxonomy): Bacteria > Verrucomicrobiota > Verrucomicrobiia > Opitutales > Opitutaceae > Palsa-1447. The sequence continues at coordinate 9,408 of CAZDZL010000030.1, forward strand.
GCCGTGAGGGCGGGACCGTCGCCGCGGATGAGGAGGGTCTCCGAGCCGCTCCCCGAGATGTACAGCCCGGGGATCAGGATGCTGGCCCCGGTGCCCACGAGCGCGCGCGTCGAGATGTTGGTCAGCCGGGCGGGCGGGGTCGCGGAGACCGTCACAGTGGCCGCGGCGCTCGTGACGCTGGACGAGCCGCTCGTCACCGTCACCGTGTACGACCCGGCGTTGGCCTGCGACGCGGAGGCGACCGAGTAGGATGAGGCCGTGGCGCCCGCGATGGGGGCGCCGTTCAGGCTCCACTGGTACGCCAGGGCGCCCGGTCCCGAGGCGACCACGGTGAGCGTGAACGGGGCGCCCGGCGCCACGTTCTGGGATGCGGGCGGCGTGACCACGCCAAGGGCGTAGGTCACAGCCCTGCCCGGCCGGTCGGCGCCGTACTGGTACATGGGCCAGTCCGAGGCCGCGGGGCCGACGCCGATGTTGAAGGCGTAGACCTTGTGGTCGTCGCTCCCGAAATACAGCGTCGTCCCGCGGATGGCCGGCGACGAGCGGATGTAGTCGTCCGAGGCGTAGGTCCTCACGAGCGAGCCTGCGGCGCTGACCGCGTAGACGAAGTGGTCGTAGCACCCGACGTAGACGGTCCCGTTAGCGTCCACCGCAGGCGCGCTCGCCCGCACCTGCGCCCCGAGCGGGAAGGCCCACTGCAGGGCGCCGCTCGCCATCGACAGGGAGTAGAGGTTGCTGTCGTACCCCCCGAAGTAGACGGACCCGTTCGCGAGCGCGGGGGCCGAGGTCACGCCGTCGCCCACGGCGTGGGACCACCTCAGGGAGCCGGAGGGGCCCACCGAGTAGAAGTTCCCCGTCAGCGTTCCGAAGTAGAGGTTGCCGGCGGCGTCGATCGCCGCCGAGGTGTAGATGGGCTCGCCCTGGACCGGCGTCGTGAAGACCCACTTCTGGGTGCCGGACGGGTTGAGCGCATAGAGGGAGCCGCCGTCGGTCCCGATGTAGATCGTGCCGTCCGGGGCGAGGGTCGCCGCCGCATAGGAGCCGCCGGGGACCGCCGCCTTCCACTTGAGCGACCCGTCCGGGTTGACCGCGTAGAGGTTCCCGTCGGACGAGTGGACGTAGACCGTGCCGTCCGCGCCCAGGGCGGGCGACGCCGTGATGGTGTTGCCCGAGGCCGAGGTGCCCGCGGCGCCGGGGACCGTGTAGGTCCACTTCACGGAGCCGTCGGGGCCCAGGGCGTGCAGGAGGCCCGCGAGGCTGCCGCAGTAGATCGTCCCGTCGGGGCCGATCACGGCGGTGCTCGTGTCGAACTCGGCCCCCTCCGCGTGGCTCCACTTGAGGGCACCGGTCGGGCCGAAGGCGTAGAGCGTGTTGTCATTGCTCCCGACATAGACGGTCCCGTCGGGGCCGACGGCCGGGGAGCACGTGACGGCGTCGCCGGTCGCGGCCTGCCACGCCGAGTCGTCGATCGTGAGCGTGAAGTCCCCGATGTCGTCCTGCGTCACCCCGTCGATTGCGATCAGGTAGGTGGTGCCCGCGGCCGCGCTCAGCGTGCAGAGGCACTCGCTGGCCAGGGTCGTGGTGCCCGCGGCCGCGGACCCGCTGGCCGAGGCGACCGCCGCCAGGCTGGCGAACGACGTCCCCGTGTAGACCGCGACCGCGGGCACGAAGTCGTAGCTGTAGCCCGAGACCTGGAACGTCCCGCTCGACGGCGCCGTCCACGAGTACCAGAGCGAGTGGCCCCCGGCGTTGCCCATGATCCTGGGCTCGCCGGACTGGAGCGTGGCGTTCACGTTCGCGCCCAGGACCGAGACGCTCGGGCCCGCAAGGACCCTGGGGCTCGAGATGGAGTCGTTGTCGGGCGTCGTGTTGATGGCCAGGATCGTCTGGCCGCTCGCGCCGTTCAGCCCCTGGACGTTGACCTGGTAGGTCGTCCCCGCCGCTGCGTGGAACGTCACCTCGCTGTACGGCACGTTGGCCCCGCCCCCCGCCGGGGGCTCCGTGCCGAAGCCCGTGTTGCTCGCGACGGCGACGAGCGAGGAGAGGGCCGAGCCCGTGTAGACGCCGAGCGCGGTCGGGTACGAGCTGCCGCCCGGGATGGCGCCGCCCAGCGTGCCGCTCGTGTCGATCTCGACCGTGGCGTCCTCGGGGGCGGTCCACTGCCACCACTGGGAGTGGCCCGCGCCGGCGGCGAGGGCCGGGGTCCCCGCCTCGAGCGCCAGGGGCGTGTCCACGTTGTTCGAGCGCGTGTAGGGGTCGAGCCCCACGAGCACGGTGCGGCCGGCGAAGAGGGCGTTCGGCGCCGTGTTCGGGGCGGCGAGCGCCCTGGCGAGGTTAAGGCGGCCGCCGGTCTGCGCCTTGCCCGCGAGGCCGGGGTTCGTGTCGGCGGAATTGAGGACCCGGTTTATCGTCTCCCTGTAGGTGTCGGACGGATACTGCGCCCGGAGCAGCGCGACCGTGCCGGTCACGAACGGGGCGGACATCGACGTCCCGCTCAGGTAGGCGTACGACGTGGCGCTCGAGAAGTACGTCGAGACGATGTTCTCGCCGGGCGCGAAGATCTCGACGGAGCCCGAGCCGTAGTTGGAGAAGTACACCGGCAGGTCGCGGTTGTCGCTCGCCCCGACGCAGATGATGTTGTCGAGCGGGTAGTCGGCAGGGAAGAAGGGCGACACGTCCACGTTCTCCGAGCTGTTGCCGGCCGAGCACACGAAGATGACGCCCGCCTGGCCCGCGGCGTAGATCGCGTTCATCTCCGCCTGCGAGTACATCGTGTCGCCGAAGCTCGCGTTGATGACGCTCACGTGGTGCGCGATGGCGTACTCGATGCACGGGAGCTCGTCTGACGTGGACCCCTGGTCGTTGCTGCCGATGAACTTGAGCTCCATCAGCTGCACCTGCCAGGCGACGCCGCTGACCCCGAGCGCGTTGTTGCCCACGGCGCCCACGATGCCCGACGTGTGCGAGCCGTGCCCGAGGTCGTCCGCCGGGTCCCCGCTCATCGCGACGGCGTTCAGGCCGTTCAGGCTGTCCGTCTCCGACGACGAGCCGGCGCCGTCGCCGTAGGTGGCCGTCGTCCCCGGGCTCGGGTTCACCCAGAGGTTGGCCTTGAGGTCCTCGTGCGTCAGCATCGCCCCCGAATCGATCATTCCGACGATGATGCCCGGCGCGCCCGTGCGCGTCTCCCATCCCTCCTCCGCGTGTATGTCGGCGCCGGGGAGGCCGCCGCCGCCGGCGTTCGTGCCCGTGTTGCTGAGCGCCCACTGGTTCGCGAACTGGGGGTCGTCCGGGACGACGGCCGCGACCGTCGCCCTGCGGATGTAGTCGGGCTCGACGTACTCGTACCGGCCGGTCGCCCTCAGGCGGGCCACCGCGGCGGCGACCGTGTCGCCCGGCGCCAGCTCAAGGACGCCCACGTTCCCGAAGCGGCTGAACCGCGACCTCAGCGAGAGGCCCTCCGCCCTCTCGGCCGTGTCGGCCGCAGCGACCATGTCGGGCCTGGGCTTTGCGAGGACCCGCCCGTCCCGGTAGCCCTGGGCCCGCTCCCGGGCGCTTAGGCCGGTGACGCCGGGGGCCCGGAAGGCGTACGCGCACGCGGCCGCCGCCAGGAAGAGGACGGCGCCGCGCAGCCATGCGCAAGCTGCGGTGGTCGGCGGCCCTGGTGTGTGCGGAGGTGACGGCAAGGGGGGCGGATGTGTGACAGGAGACGGGCGCCGCGGTGCCAACGTTTCGCGGGCGCGCATGGACACTACGCCAAGAGGCACGCGGCGGATGCTGCCGCGCGGGGCCCACGGCGGCTCAGATCCTACGTCTCCTGCCTAAGGATTTCAAGGGGAGGATGATCCGCCACGCCGCGCCCGGCCGCAAATCCCGTGGCGGTCGCCAGGAGGGAGACCACCGCCGCGGCCCCGGCCACCTGGAGGGCCGAGGCGGAGGCCGCCACATGGAACACGTAGCGCGCGAGGAGCGCGTTTCCCGCGACGGCGAGCAGGCCGCCGACCACGGAGGCCTGGATCCCGAGCGAGGCGTACTCGACCAGCTGGATGAGCGCCAGCTGGCGCCGGCTCGCCCCCAGTGTGCGCAGGAGCACCGTCTCGCGGATCCTCTGGTGGCGGCCCATGAGGACGGCGCCCGCGAGCACGATGAGGCCCGTCGCGACCGTGAAGAGCGCCATGAACTGGATCGCGAAGGCCACCTTCGAGAAGATCCCGTCGAGCGTCTCGACGACAATCGCGAGGTCGATCGCGGTCACGTTCGGGAACGCGTCCACGACGGCCAGCTGGACCCGGGCCGACTGGGCCGCGGACGCGGCGTGCACCGCCGCGAGGTACGTCTTCGGCGCGCCCTCGAGGACGCCCTCCGGGAAGACGACGAAGAAGTTGGGCTCCATCCTGCGCCACTCGACGGCGCGCAGGCTGCCCACCACCGTGCGCACGGGAAGCCCCTGCACGTCCCAGTCGACCTCGTCCCCCACGCGCAGGCGCATGTCGCGCGCGAGCCCCTCCTCGACCGAGATCGGCGCGGGGCCCGGCCCGCCCGGGGCGCGGCCCGTGAAGCGGCCCTCGGTGACCTTCTCCGTCGGCGAGATCTCCGAGCGGAACGTCGAGCGGTATTCGCGCCTGAGCGCCCAGGCGGCGATCCCCGCGTCCTTGTCCTTCATCAGCTCCTCGACGGTCCTTCCCCGGATCGAGGCGATCTTCATCATGACGATCGGGGCGCTCTCGGCGACGGGCGAGCCCGCCGACGCCGCCGCGGCCCTGAGCGGTCCGATCTGGTCGTCCTGGATGTCGAAGAAGATCAGGTTCGGTCGGCCGAGCCCGCCCGCGCCCTGTATCTCGCGCAGCAAGGTCGTGCGGACGAGGAAGAGGGTCAGGACAAGGAACGTGCCGAGGCCGAGCGAGACGAGGAGGAGGACCGTCCGGTTGTTCGGCCGGTGCAGGTTGGCGAGTCCCTGGCGCACGACGTACGGAAAGCCCGCTGGCACGAACCGGCGTGCCGCCCATGAGACGGCCACCCCGAGGCCCGCGAGGACGATGAACCCGAGGCCCAGCATGGCCGCGAAGCCAAGCCCGACGGCGACGGTCCCGGTCTGCCAGACCGCAAAGCCCGCGATGGATGCGGCTATCGCGGCGGCGACCGCGATCCTCCACGGGTCCGGGGCCGAGGCCGCGCGCTCGGCGACGGCGGAGCGGAGCGCGGCGAGCGGCGGGATCCTGCGGACGGCGAGGAGGGGCAGCGCCGAGAAAAGCAGGCAGATGACGACCCCGGCGGTCGTCCCCCGCAGGAGCGCCGGCCAGGACACGAAGAAGGCGATGTCGACCGGCAGGACGCCCCTGAACAGGGCGGGAAGCGCGAGCTGCACGGCGACGCCGAGGGCCCCGCCCGCGCAGGCCCCCGCTATCCCGAGCGCGAGTCCCTGCAGCATGTAGACCGCAAGGCCCTGGCCGGCGCTTGCCCCGAGGCAGCGCAGGATGGCGACCGTGGCCACCTTTTCCCGGATGTAGGCGTGGAGCGCGCTCGCGACGCCGATCCCCCCGAGGATGAGGGCCACGAAGCCGACGAGGCTCAGGAAGCCGTCGAGGTGCGACAGGGCCTGGCCGAGGTTGCGCTTGCGCTCGGCCACGGTGTCGAACGAGAGGCGCAGGAGCGGGAACCTCTCCCTCATGTCGCGCACGACCGCGTCGGCGTCGCGGCCGGCAGGAAGGCGCACCATCGCCCTGTGCCGGGCGAACGCCTCGTTCCCGGCGAGGCCGGTGCCCTCGAGCTCCCCCATCGGGATGTAGACCCGCGGTGCCATCATCGCGACGCCCGGGGACTCGCCGGGCACCTTGCCGACCGACGCGACGACCGTGAAGAGCGTCCGGCCGAGCTTCACCCGGTCGCCGACCCGGACGCCGAACTGGGCGAGGAGCGTCGGCTCCACGATCGCCACGGCCCCCCCGGCCCGGAGCATCGCCGCCCCCCCCTCGGGCGTCGTCTCAAACCTCCCGTAGAATGGGAAGGCGCCCTCGACCGCGTGCACCTGGACAAGCCGGATCCGTTTGACCGACGGAAACGAGAGCATCGACGTGAAGGTCTGCTCCCGCGCGATGTCGCCGCCCAGGGCCGCGAGGTAATCCGTCACCGGCGCGGTCAGCGCCGCCGGCGCCGTCACGAAGAGGTCCGCGCCAAGGAGGCCCCTCGCCTCCGAGTCGATCGCCCGCCGGACGTTCGCGCTGAACGAACCCACCGACACCAGGGCGGCGATGCCGAGGACGACGGAAAGCGAGTAGAGTGCGAGGCGGCGCCGGGAGGCGCGGGAATCGCGCCAGGCCATGTTCAGGACGAAGCGCATGCCAGTCAGGGCGCCGCAGGCGACCGCTCGTCGGAGGCCACGGCGCCGTTCCTCAGGCGCAGGATGCGCTGGCACCGCCCGGCCAGCTCGAAATTGTGCGTGACCAGGACAAGGGTCGTGCCGCGCTCGCGGTTGAGGCCGAAGATGAGCTCCACCATGGACTCCGCCGTGTCGCCGTCCAGGTTGCCGGTCGGCTCGTCGCAGAAGAGAATCTTCGGGCTGTTGATGAAGGCGCGGGCGAGGGCGACTCGCTGCTGCTCGCCGCCGGACAGCTGGACGGGGTAGTGGTCGGCCCGGGCCGCGAGGCCGACCCTCTCCAGGAGCGCCCTGCCCTGCGGCTCGCACCCGCCCTCGCCGCGCAGCTCGAGGGGGACGAGAACGTTCTCGAGGGCGGTCAGGGTCGGGATCAGCTGGAAGTTCTGGAAGACGAAGCCGACACTCGCGTTGCGGACGCGCGCGCGGGCGTCCTCGTCCATCGCGTCGATGCGCTCGCCGGCGAGCTCGACCGAGCCGCCGGTGGCGCGGTCGAGCCCCGCGCAGAGCCCTAGGAGCGTCGTCTTGCCGCTCCCGCTCGGGCCGACGATCGCGAGGCTCGCGCCCGCGCCGAGCTCGAAGCTCACCTCGTGCAGGACGGTGAGCGGGCCGGCCGCGGTCGCGTAGGTCTTCGTGAGCCTCTCGACCCGGAGCATCGCTTGTGGGGGCATGGCGGGTACGAAACACGCGGCGCGCGGCGAGCGCAAACGGGATCAGGCGATGATGCGGGTGCTCGAAATCCGTTGAAGGCCGCCTTAGGCTTCCCCAACTGGAATGAGACGCCCATGAACGACGCCACCGCAAACCCCGGGGGAGGCCGCCGCGCCCTGCGCGCGGCGGCGGCGCTTTTCCTGGCGGCCGCCTCGGCCTGGACGTGCTCCGCCGGCACGCCCGCCCCGCGCACGCTGGTCGTCTTTGGCGACAGCCTCACCGCGGGCTACGGCCTTGCGGACCCCGAGACCCAGGCCTACCCGGCCCGCATCCAGGCCAAGATCGACGCCGGCCACCTCCCGTGGCGGGTGGTGAACGCGGGCGTCAGCGGGGAGACCAGCGCGGGAGGCCTTCGGCGGATTGACTGGGTCCTCAACCAGAGGCTCGACATGCTCATCCTTGAGCTCGGCGCCAACGACGGGCTCCGGGGGACGCCGCCGGCGGTGACCGAGGCCAACCTGCAGGCGATCATCGACCATGTGCGCTCGAAATACCCCGGGGCGATCCTCGTCCTCGCCGGGATGAGGATGCCGCCGAACATGGGCCAGGACTACACCGAGGCGTTCGCCGCCGTCTTTCCAGGGCTGGCCAGGAGGAACCGGATCGCGCTCGTGCCTTTTCTTCTAGAGGGGGTCGCGGAGAGGCCCGATCTTAACCAGGCGGACGGGATACACCCGAACCCGGCAGGGGCGATTCTTGTCGCCGACACCGTATGGAAGGTGATCGCCCCTCTCCTAGCTGCCGAAAAGTGATTTGTCCCGTTTCGGGATTTTTCGGGAAATCGGATATCAACTCCCCCAATGTATTACCCAATTCGTTTAACAACAGTAAATTACGTTCAGTTCTGACGATTTACTTTTTGTGAACAATTCCCCCTTGATGTTGCAACTCAATTGTATCAGTGTCGGCTTGTGGTCCGGCTTAGATTCAGTCTTTTTTCGATACTGGCCTCGCTTGGCGTTTGCGGGGCGGCATTTGGGCAGGCCACGGTGAGCTGGGTCGGCAGCTTCAGCTCGAACTACTACGAGGCGACTCCGAGCGACAACCAGCAGAATTGGGTCGCGGGAACTGTCCCGATCTACGACGGCTCGGACGTACTCGGATTCACCGCCGGGGTGACGGTTAGCAGCGTGCTCACCATGAACAGCTGCGCGCCGAGCCTTTCCGTCATGGGGCTCGACGTCGAGGGTGACGGCGTCAACGGCGAGGCCATGACGATCCAGGGAAATCAATTCTCGATCGGATCCTCCGGCATCGTGGTCAACGGATACACGTGCTCGCCGAGCAGCCTGCTCATAACGGCCCCGATCATGCTCACCTCGGCCCAGACGTGGAGCCTGAGCAACGGCTCGATCGAGGTGGACGGCGCCATCACCAATTGTGGCACTGCGCCCCTGACCCTTTCCGGATCGACAGGCTCCTCAGTCCTCCTGACGTCCGGGAGCAGCACCTTTGCCGATGGCGTCACCGTCACGGGACCCGGCACGGTTTTGTCCGTGGGCGCCAGCAGCACGGAGTGCGGTACCACGGTGATGCAGGGCCCCCTGGGGACGGGAACGCTCTCCATGGGCAACGGCACCACCCTCACCACCCCCTCCAGCGTCGGGCAGATCTCCCTTGGGAACGCCATCCTGGCCGGCAGCGGCGTGGTGCTCTCGCCCGGAATGTGCTCAAGCTTCCTTCTTTCAGGCGGGATCAGCGACCTGTGCGGGCCCGGGTCGCTGGAGATCGCCGGCACCGTCATCCTGACCGGGGCGAACACCTATTCCGGCGGGACGACGATCGACAGCGGGGCCACCCTCCAGCTGGGCAACGGAGGCACCACGGGCTCCATCGTCGGCGACGTGGTCGACAGCAACACCCTCGCCTTTGACCTGTCGGGCTGCACGACGTTCTGCGGCGCGATCAGCGGCTCGGGCGGCATCACCGTCGAGGACGGGACGGTGACCCTCATGGGTGCCAACACCTACAGCGGCTACACCTACATCGACGACGCCAAGCTCAAGGACGGCGCCGCAGGCACCCTTTCCCCGAACAGCGCCGTCTGGCTCACCGACGGCGGCAGCCTCAAGGTCGGCTACGACGAGACGATCAACGGGATCAAGGGCGACTGCAGCACCACGATCTGCATCACGAGCGGGAGCACGCTCCTCACCGACGGCTACGACGGTTCCTGCCTCTACACATACTCGGGATCCATCACGGGCTGCGGCGCCCTCGAGGTAGGCTCGAACGCCTTCCAGATCCTGACCGGTTCGAATTCCTACTCCGGCGGGACGACCATCGACAGCGGCGGCACCCTGCAGCTGGGCGACGGCAGCAGCAACGGTTCCATCGCGGGCGGCGTGTTCGACAACGGGACCCTCGCCTTCGACCTTTCGGGCTGTGCGACCTTCAGCGGCCAGATCTGCGGCTCCGGCGGGGTCTACCTGGAGGCGGGGATGCTTACCCTCAGCGGCGCCAACACCTATTCCGGTACCACGGCGGTCGACGATGCGTCGCTGGTTGACGGGGCCAGCGGCTCCTTCTCGCCCAACAGCGCCGTTACCCTGACCAATGGCGCCAGCCTTGGGGTCAACTACAACGAGACCATCAACGGGCTCAACGGCGACTGCAGCACCTCGGTCACGATCGCCAGCGGAAGCACGCTCCTGACCGACGGCTACAACTGCTCCTGCACCTACACCTACTCCGGCACGGTCTCGGGCTGCGGCGCCCTCGAGATCGGCTCGAATGCCTTTCAGATCCTGGACGGTTCGAACTCCTACACCGGCGGGACGACGATCGACTGCATGGCCACGCTCCAGCTCGGGAGCGGCGGCAGCAGCGGCTCGATCGCGGGGGACGTCTACAACAACGGCACCCTGGCGTTCGACCTCTCCAGCTGCGCGACCTTCTCCGGGGCGATCTCGGGGTCCGGCAGCGTCGTCGTGGACCAGGGGATGGTCACGCTGTCGGGAGACAACACGTATTCCGGGGGAACCGTCCTCAACAACGGGACGACGCTCTACGTCACCAGCTGCAATTCCCTCGGCTCCGGCCAGCTCACGACCAGCAGCACCAACTGCCTGCCCACCACGCTCGCCGCGACCGGAAGCTGCGTCACCGTCCCTAACGCGATCGCCGTCGGGGGATCCGGCCTCACGCTCAATTTCTGCTCCTCGCCGACGCTGATCCTCACCGGCACGATCAGTGACGGCAGCGGCGGGGGCTCCCTCATCATCAACGGGCCCGTGGACCTCGAGGGCTGCAACACCTACTCGGTGGGCACGACGATCAACAACACCTCGGTCACGATCGGGACCAGCACCGGTCTCGGGACGGGCGGCGTGATAGCTTCCGGCAGCCAGCTCACGTTCACCTCCAACAGCTCGCCCACCCTGAACTTTGCGGCATTCGAGGGCGGCACGACCGCCACGTTCAACGGCACGTCGGCCGTCCTCAATGAACTTTCCCTCGCCGCGTCGACGCTGAACTTCAACGGCTCGTGCGCGACTCTCATCAACATGTTGAGCGACACCGCGTGGCCCGGCAACGCCATCAACATCTCGGGCGGCACCCAGCTCACGTTCAACCAGTCGTGCAACGTCGAGACCGACTTCATGGGCACGATAGGCGACAACGACACGGGGACCGGAACGCTCGTGCTCACCGGATCGGGGCTGCTGAACCTGAGCGGCAACAACACCTACGGCGGCGGCACCACCGTCAACGGCGGCCTCCTGGTCGCAGGGTCCAACCTGGCCCTCGGCTCGGGCCCCGTGACCGTGAACGGCCTCGCGGCCCTGGGCCTTGGCGGCGGCGTCACGATCGCGAACCAGGTGACCCTCAATGGCGGATCGATCGGGGGCTATGGCCTGCTCGACCCGTCGAGCGCGGACTGCATCGCGGTCCAGGGCGGGTCGGTGGTCACCGGCGGCGTCGGCACGCTTGCGACGGTCAGCGGCGGCACGGCACCGGTGATCGGAACCCTCTCCTTCGGCACGAATGCCAACCTCGTGCTCGGGGGCGGCGGCCTCCTGCAGTTCTCGATCATGAACGCGACGGGCACGCCCGGGACCGACTACAGCGCGATCAGCGTCGGCGGCAACGTGAACATCACCGCGACAAACCTCTCGCCCTTCACGGTCCAGCTCGTCGGCGTGGACAGCACGGGCCTCCTGATCGGCACGGCCAACACCTTCAACCCCGGCCAGTCCTACACCTGGACGCTCCTCTCCGCGGGGACGATCACGAACTTCGACCCCACCGCCTTCGTCGTCGACAGCAGCACGTTCTTCGCGAACGGGACGGGCGGCGGCACATTCTCGGTCACGGATTCCGGCGGCGACCTGATGCTCAATTTCACGCCGGTCCCGGAGCCCTCGACCTGGGCCCTCATGGCGGGCGGGGTTTTCGCGCTGGGCGCGGTCGCCGTGCGCCGCCGCCTCCTGCGCTCCTAAATAGTTAGAGAAAAGCGACTAGCGGCCCCTTCTCCGGGGCGCTTGGCAGGCGATGCGTAATAGTACCCATCAAGTTTCAGATCCTCGGAACGCTTGGGCCTTGCCGATGCAATTCATTTGAATTAGCCATGGGTCATGAAACTGCCGCTGCGCCTCCCCTCTTTCGCCCTTGCGCTCGTGTCCGCCGCCGTATCCGCGCACGCGCAGACGGCCACCTGGGGCGGAGGATTCCCGAACTCCAGCTTCAGTGTCGCGACAAACTGGTTCGGGGGCGTGGCGCCCGCGAACAACGGCACGGAGACACTCGTCTTTAATTCGGACTCGGACTCGACGCTCAACCTAAACATCGCGGCCGATTTCTCGGGGCTCAGCCTCCAGCTCACTCAGCCCTACTCGGGCGTGAACGCCTTCATCACCGGGGCGAATGCCCTGACTTTGGGGTCCGGCGGCGTCTCTGTTACCAGCGACGGGACGTCGGGGAACTACCTCACGTTCAACACCCACGTCATCCTCTCCGCAGACCAGACGTGGAGCGTCACCGGCAACCCGATCACGCAAGGCTCCGTCGTGGCAAACCAGGCCATCACCGGGAGCTATGGGCTCACGCTGAGCGGCGACGCGAACTTCGAGACGTTCTCGTTCAATTCAGGGGCGAGCACGTTCACGGGCGGCGTCACGGTGCCCGGCAACCTCTCGGCCGGCGGGAATTCGTTCGTTGTCGTGGGAGCCAGCAGCACGGGGCCCGGGGACGCACCCACCTCCGGCCCGCTGGGGACGGGAACCCTCTCCCTCGGCGACGGCACGACGCTAACGACCAACGGCGGCAACATCACCCTCGCCAACTCCATCAACCTCGGGGACAACAGCAACGGCAACCCGATCATGTTCGGGGGCCCCTCGGGCGTCAGCAACCCCGGATCGACGAGCCTAACCCTGTCGGGAACGGTGACCCTGTGGGACAATGACATCGAGCTGGACGTCGCGCAGAACTCGGTGCTCACCTTCACCGGGGCCCTGAACGGCTACGCCTCGGGGGTGTGCCTTGATTTCGGGGGCTCCGGGCTCACCATCATCCAGGGCGCGATCACCAACGTCGCCCGCTTCGACCTCGAGGACAACGTGTCGGTCATCTTCGACGGCGCAGGCTACTCACAGGTCTCGGGACTCGAGGATATCGGGGGGACCGGACCTTCGACGTATGTCGGAGTTGGCCGCAACTACGCGGGAAGCGTCGGCTCCTTCGTGGGGCTCCTGTACCAACCCGGATTCGGCGGGACGCTCGGATTCGACACGACCTCCGGGGCGACCGCGACCTTCGGGGACAACATCGACCTGACCAACTTCACAAACGGGTACTTCAACGGCCTGGGCTCGTCGACCTCGGCCATCCTGACCGGCACGGTCACGCCCCCGGGGGGATCGGCGGGTACCTACTACCCGTTCGGCGGCGGCGGCGGCACGCTGACGGTCGAAAGCCCGCTCGTCGACGGCGCGAGCCCCCGCGACCTCGTGGTGCTCCCCGGTAACGCTCCGCTGACGCTGGTCCTCTCGGGCAGCAACATTGCGTCCTACACGGGTAACACCTATGTTGACGGCGCCGCGCTGATCCTGGACACCTCCATTTCCCCCCTGGCGCCGGGCAGCGTGTACCTCGGCGAGAACGTCGACGTGGCCGGCTACTTCGGCACCACCCTCAACTCGGGCATCATCGACGCGAGCCCAGGCGCGGTGCTCTCCTACATGAGTCCTTCCAGCGTCGGCGTGCTGGGATTCGACGCCCTCGGCTCCACGAGGAATGTCTCGGGACCGATCAACCTGAGCGGATTCCCCGGCCTCTACCTGGGCTCGGCGACGTCCGCTAATTTCCTGGGGGCCATCACCCCCGCCGGGACGACGTACCAGTTCTCGGGAGTGAAGGGCGGGCAGGTCCAAATCCTCTCGACGCTCTCCGACAACGGGGTGCCCTACTCCGTCAACGTGGGCCTGCAGACGCCGATCGAGAGCTACAACACCCAGCTCGGCTTCGTGTCCATCTCCGCGGTCACCCTGGGCGGGGTGAACACCTACACCGGAGGCACCTGGCTCAACAGCGGCTACCTCGACGTGACCAACAGCGCCTCGCTTGGGGCGCCGACGAGCCCGCTGTACGTGCCCGGCAACAGCGTCCCGGGCTGGGGCGGCACCCTGGCCTCGTACTCGGGCGGCCCGGTGACCGTGCCAAACCCGATCTTCGTCAACAGCGCCGGGCTCGCGCTCAACACGGGCAACTCGAACCTGCTCTCGCTCACGGGCAACATCGCCGACTACCAGAGCCCAGGCAACCTGGGGGTCTTCGGGACCGTGTCCCTATCGGGAACCAACACCTACACGGGCGGGACGTTCATCAACAACGGCATCGTCACGGTCGCCTCGAACTCGGGGCTGGGCCAGGGCTCCGTGAACGCCTACAGCAGCACGCTCACCTTCACGGGGCCGAACCCCGCACTCGCCACGCAGCTGAACGCCGGGGTCAGCCTGTCGGGCACGGTCGCCACGTTCTCCGGCACGCCGCTCATCAACGACCTGCAGATGGCCCAGTCCACGCTGAACCTCAACGGCCCGGCCGCCATCATCAACGGGATCGACGACTCGCCGGGATCGAACGACCACATCAACCTGGGAAGCACGACGACCCTGATCATCGACACCGACGGCAACGGCAACGGCGGCGGTGACACCTTCCACGGCATCATCCAGGGAACGGGCAGCCTCGCCACGACGGGCGCCGACGGAAACTCCCTGGACCTCAGGGGGCCCAACACCTTCAGCGGGGGGACCACGATCACCGGCGGCATACCCGTGATCGCGAGCAACAACGCAGCCTTCGGGACGGGCCCCATCACCGTGAACGGAGGGGGCGTCGTGACGAACACGGGGGTGACGATCACCAACCCCATCACGCTCATCGGGGGTTCCCCGACCAACATCAGCGGCGTCGCGGGATTCGGCACGTTCTCGCCCGGGGGCACCCTGGCCTTCCAGAACTACACCGCCGTCGACCCGGGCCGCGGCGGGATCGGCAACGGCAGCGGCTCCAACAGCGGCCCCGTGCCGATCGCGGGAACGCTCACCTTCGGGGGCGCGACGAACATCACCTTTGGCTCGAACGGCGGCTTCCTGTTCTCGCTCGTGGACGCGAACGGCGCCGCGGGGACGGGCTACGGCACCGTGAACATGCCGGGCGAGACGCTCGCCATCACCGCGACCAACCTGAGCCCCTTCCAGATCCTCCTCTCGACGTACGACCCGGTCACCCTGGCGCCGGGCAACGCGCTCAATTTCAACATGGCGAGCTCCTACTCCTGGACCCTCGTCTCCGCCGGCTCGATCACCGGCTTCAACGCGGCCGACTTCTCCTTCAACACAGCGGGCTTCACGAACGGGATCGGCTCCGGCTCCTTCTATGTCTCCCAGTCCGGGAACGACCTGATGCTCAACTTCACGCCGGTACCCGAGCCCTCGACCTGGGCGCTCATGGCCTTCGGCCTCTTCGCGCTCGCCGGGGCCGCCGCGCGCCGCCGCCGCCGCGCTTGACCTGGCGCCCGGCACTTCTTGCCGCGGCAGCCATTCTGGCCGCCACAGGGTGCGGCCGCAGGGAGACGGCCGCGGCGGCGGCCGCGCGGGAGCAGACGCTCCTCCTGGGCAACGGCGCGGAACCCGAGGACCTGGATCCCCAGGTCGTCACGATCTACACCGACCAGAACATCCTGCTTGCCCTCTTCGAGGGCCTGACGGCCATCGACGAGAGGACCTCCCAGGCGGTTCCCGCCGCGGCTGCGTCCTGGGAGGCGTCGGCGGACGGGCTTTCCTGGACGTTCCACCTGAGGGAGGGCCTGCGCTGGTCGAACGGCGAGGCGCTGACGGCGGATGACTTCGTCAGGTCGTGGCGGCGGATGCTCTCGCCCTCGCTCGCCTCGCAGTACGCCTACCTCCTCTACCCGATCCGGGGCGCCGAGGCCCTGAACAACGGCAAGCTCGCCGATCCCGGCGCCCTGGGGGTGTCCGCCCCGGACGCGAGGACGGTGCGGATCGACCTCGAGCGGCCGACGCCGTACCTTCCGGTGCTGGTCGCCCTTCCCCCCTGGTACCCCGTCAACCCCAGGGTCCTGGAGCGCTTCGGGGCGACGGCGCAGCGGGGGACAAAGTGGACCCGCCCCGGCAACCTCGTCGGCAACGGGCCCTTCACGCTCGAGGAATGGGTCCCCAACGCGCGCATCGTCGTGGGCAGGAGCCCCACCTACTGGAACGCGGCCGCGGTGACGCTGCGCCGCATCGTCTTCTTCCCCACCGAGAGCCCCGACACCGAGGAGAAGGACTTCCGCGCGGGGCAGGTGCACGTCACCTACGCGCTGCCCCTGTCCAAGGTCGACGCCTACGCGCGGGAGGCTCCGGACCGCCTGCGGGTCGACCCGTTCCTGCAGACGTTCTTCCTGCGCTTCAACGTGAAGCGCGCGCCCTTTGACGACCCCAGGGTCCGCAGGGCCCTCTCGCTCGCCATCGACCGGGACACGATTGCCAGGCGGGTCCTCTCCGGCGGGTACCCCCCCGCCCACTCCTTCACGCCCCCCAACTGCGGGGGCTACACCGCGTCCGCCCGGGTCGACTTCGACCCCGACGAGGCCCGCAGGCTCCTGAGCGAGTCCGGCCACCGGGGGGGCCGGGGCATACCCGCGTTCGAGGTCCAGGTGCGCAACGACGACGTGCAGCCTCCCGTGATGGAGGCGATCCAGGCGATGTGGGAGAAGGAGCTCGGCATCCACGCCACGCTCGCGACGCTGGAGCAGAAGACCTGGGTCCAGAACCAGCAGACGCTCAGCTACTCGGTCTCGACCTCGGGATGGGCGGGGGACTTCCTGGACCCCGTCACCTTCCTCGACCTCTTCGTGACCGGAGGGGGCAACAATTGGACGGGATGGGGCGAGGAGGCCTACGACCGCATGATCCGGGGAGCCGCCGGCATGGGCGACCCGGCCGCTCGCCTCGAGGCTTTCCAGAAGGCCGAGGAGTACCTGCTGGACCGGGGCCCCGTCGCCCCGCTCTACTACGGCGCGCACGCCTACCTGATCGCGCCCTGCGTCAGGGGCTGGACCCCCGCCCTGCTCGGCTACCACCGCTACGCCTTCGTGCGCCTGGAGGACTGAGGTATCGGATTGTCGCGGAGGCCGTGCCCGGCTAGCGTGGCCCGAGAATGCGGTCCCTCCTCGCCTCCCTCGCCCTCCTGTCGGCCGCCGGCCCTGCGTCCAAGGCAGCCGAGCTCACGTTCGCGCGGGTGTGGCCCGAGTGGCACGACGCCGACGCCTTCCAGAGCCTCTACGAGGACCACACCGGCCACGAGCTGACGGGCAGGTGGATCGTCCTGCGCAGCCGGCCGGCCGAGCGCGGCGGCCTCTACTTCCTCACACGGGTCGAGAACCCGGGCGCCGAGCTCAAGGGGGCGACCTTCGTCGTGCGGGTGATCGCGCTCGAGGGGATCGACACGAGGACCTACTCCTTCCCGGCGGTCGTGCCCAAGGGAAGCCGGCTCTTCGAGATAGGCCTTACCGGGGCGGACTGGAAGGGGCCCCGGGCCGAGCCCGTCGCCTGGGAGGTCGAGCTCGATGCCGCGGACGGCCGGGTGCTCGCGAGGAAGACCAGCTTTCTCTGGGAAAAGCCCGACCACTGACCGGGCCCGCACGCCCGATGATCGACCCGAACCAGGTCACGAACGCGGCGCGCACGCCGGCCGAGCTGGAGGAATTCCTCCTCTTCTGCGTGGTCGTTGCGGGAAAGAACGCCGACCAGCAGTCCGCGAAGCTTGAGCGGTTCCTCGGGGGGCGCCGGCCCTTCGCCCACATCCGCTCGAGTGACAAGGAAGGGAGGCTCGTGGAGCGCCTGAGGGAGGTGCGCCTCGGCAAGTACGCCCTCCTCGCCCGCAGCTTCCGCGAGCTCTCCCGCTCGGGAGCGGACCTCTCGGCCTGCACCTGGGAGGAGCTGACGCTCTTTCCGGGCATCGGGATAAAGACCGCGAAGTTCTTCGTCCTGCACTCGCGCCCGGGGCAGATGCACGGCGTCCTCGACACCCACGTGCTGGCCTGGATGCGCGAGCACTGGGCCGGGGCGCGGACGGGGGGCCTGCCGGTGCCGCGGCACTCCCCCCAGGACCCGCGTGCCTACCGCTTCTGGGAGACGGTGTATTTCGGGATGGTCGCGGCCCGGCACCACGGGCGCGCGGGCGTCGACTGGGCGAAGTTTGACCTCGACCTCTGGAAGGAGAGGCGCGGGGGGTCCGGCTAGCCGCGCTGGATCAGCTCGACCTCGTAGCCCTCGGGGGCGTCGATGAAGGCGATGACCGAGCCGGAGCCGGTGCGCGTCGGCCCGTCGCTCAGCTTGTAGCCCTTCTTGGCGATCCTCGCCGCGAAGGCCGCGATGTCCTCCACCTCGAACGCCAGGTGCACAAGGTCGGGCTGGACCTGCACCGGCGGGCCGTCCGGAAGCTGGCAGATCTCGATCTCCTCGTCGCTGTTCGGCGTGCGGATGAAGGCGAGCTGCGCGCCCCGGGGCGAGGTGTGCCGGCGGCCGACCTTCAGGCCGAGCGCCTCCTCGTAGAACTTCACGGTGCCCTCGAGGTCGTTCACGCGCATCCGCGTATGGAGGAGTTTTTTGACCATGCCACGAGGTTAGGACCCGGCGCAGCCGACCGCAAGCGCGGGGACCGCCGCCCCGGCGCGGGAATCCCGTTGGACAAAACGCCCAAACCGGGGCAGCGTGAAAATCCCCACCCCATGAAAATCCCCGCATCCCTGGCCCTTGGACTCGCCCTGGCCTCGTCGGTCGCCCTGCGCGGCGCGCCAGACCCGAACTGGCTCGGCCACGACCGCGACCGGCCGGCGCCGGCGGTCGTCGACCCCGGCACCTTCAGCTCCGAGGACCAGCCGGGGACGCCGCCCTCCGACGCGACCGTCCTCTTCGACGGCAGGGACGCCTCGGCCTGGGTCTCGATGGACGGCAGCCCCACGAAGTGGACCGTGAAGGACGGCGCCTTCATCTGCGTGCCGAAGAGCGGCTACGCGCGCACGCTCCAGTCCTTCGGCGACTGCCAGCTCCACGTCGAGTGGGCGTCCCCCACCCCCCCGCACGGCGAGAGCCAGGGCCGCGGCAACAGCGGGGTCTTCTTCGGCAAGGACCAGTACGAGTGCCAGGTCCTCGACTCCTACCAGAACAAGACCTACGCGGACGGGTCCGCCGCGTCGATCTACGGGCAGTACCCGCCGCTCGTGAACGCCATGCGCCCGCCGGGCAAGTGGGAGACCTACGACATCATCTGGACCGCGCCCCGCTTCGATGCGCAGGGCAATGTCACCTCGAAGGCGCGAGAGACCGTCTTCCACAACGGCGTCCTCGTGCAGAACAATGTCGAGCTCACGGGCCCCACGGGCTGGATCGGTCGCGTCCCCTACAGGGCCCACCCCGAGCGGATGCCGATCGCGCTCCAGGACCACGGCAACCCCGTCCGCTTCCGCAACATCTGGGTGCGCGAGCTCGGCAGCCCCCGCCACAAGGAGTTCATGCTGCCGGACGCGGTCCTGGACTCCTATGCCGGGGACTACAGCCGGGGCGGCGCGGACACGCTGAAGGTGAAGGTGCGGCGGCTTCCCGACGGGCTCCTCTCGCTCTCGTTCGCCGAGCAGGACCTCGTGATGCACGCGGAGTCGATGACCCACTTCTACGCGCTGACGACCGACGTGCAGTGCGAGTTCGACGTCTCGGGCTCGCCCCAGAAGCTCGCCGTCTCCGTGGGCGACCCCCAGGAGAAGGCGATGAAGCTGGAGAGGGTCGCGCCCTGAGGGGCGGCCCCCGCCTAGAACATATAGGAGAGGTTAAGCCTGAAGAGCAGGGGCGCCGCCATCTGGTTGCCCGTGAAATGCTCGTAGAGGGGAAGCTCCACGTCCGCGTATACCTTTACCGGGTGGACGTCGAACTCGACGCCGGGGGCCACGAGGAGGCGCTCGAACCCTGACGAAACAGGGTCTGCCGAGTTGGCCCCCGTGTCGCGGCTGCGCAGTGAGACCTTCAGCTGGCCGATCGGCGCGACGAGGATGCGCCCGACGTGCCACCCGCTGTAGTAGGCCCCGAGGGCCACGTCGAACTCGGCGCCCGGCCGGTACTGGACCTGGGTAAGGACCGGAAGGTCGAGCAGCGCCTGCGCGAAGCCCGTCCAGCCGTAGTCCGCGTCGAAATTGACCCGCTTGAAACCCCCGAGAAGGAGGTCCGTGCTCCCGCTCCCGATCTCCGTGTCCCGGTCGATGTCGCCGTAGGCGTCGTTCTGGCGGTAGCTCCCGGTCGGAAGCTTGAGGCCGAAGGTGAGGCCCGAGGAAAGGTCCGGCGAGAACCCCGTGTAGATCCCCTCGATGCGGATGTCCCCGAAGCCGCTGAAGTTGAGCGCCACGATGTCATCGCCCGTGGCACCGCCCGTGGTCACGAAATGCCTCTCCTCATACGGCAACTCGAACCGGATGCCCCAGGAGCGGTTGAGCATGTCCTGGTACCCGAGCGTGTACCAGCCCGTCCGGATGTCCTTGTCGTCGTTGTCGGCGGCGGGCGCCCGCGAACTCCCGCTCCAGTTCTCGTCCTGGTCCTGGTAGTCGTAGTCGACGAAGGTCATGACGCCCGAGCCCGAAGGGATCATCGAGCTTGTGCCGACCTCGTAAATGCCGCAGCCGCAGGCGCAGGCGTGCGCGGTGCCTGGGAGCGAGGCCAGGGCCCACAGCAGGGCCATGGCCGCGATCGTTGATTGGATTTGGGCCGGACGGGTCCGGCGCGAGAGGGAAAGGTGCATGGAAAGGCAAAAATAAATTGAAGGATCGAATGTCGATATGCCGCGCCAACAGCGCGGACGAGCGGCAGGGAACGCCCCGGGGAATTTCCCCGGGCGGCAGGCAGCGGCGCCGCTGGGCGCCTAGGCCGCGCCGAACCTCGGCGGGGGCACGGGGACCTCGGCCCCGCGGACGGGCATGCCTGCGCACGCCACGCGGGGCCACGCGCGGGGCGCGACCAGCACAACGAAGGGCTGCACGCGCTCGGAAATCAGGATAATCTTCTCGACGCCCGGATTCGGCACCGCCGGGGAGCGGTGGTCGCACGCCTCGCGCGCCTTGCCCAGCGCCTTGCACATCGCGCAGGGCTTGGCGGGATCGAACGTCTCCCTCGCCGCGGCCACGACCGACTCGGTGCGCGCATACCCGGCGAACATGCGCGCCCACGCCGCGACCTGGGCCACGTCCAGCATGGCGCCGCTGGCGCAGAGCCATGCGGTCATGAGCGAGATCGTGGCCAGTCGGCGGAACATAGCGCGGACAGGCTTCCCACCGCCCGCCCGTCAGGCAACCCCAAATGAGATGCATTCGGGGGCCTGCTGACGTCGATAAGCCCCTCCCCGCACTGGACAATCCGGGGCGGGCCCGCCACCCTTTCTCTCCCCCCACCCGCCCGCGACACATCCTGTCCGGGCGGCAGACCCCGGGGGGCGGCACCCCAAAGAGACCCCCTCCCCGCCATGGACGAGACCCACGTGACCCGGCGCGACGCGATAAAGACGGCCACCCTCGCGGGGCTGTTCCTGCCTCTGATGGGCGCGGTCCCGCAGGCCCGCGCGCAGGCCGCGGCCCCGGCGGGAACCCTGAGGCTCGGCCTCGCGGGCTACTCGCTGCACAAGTACCCGACCGACGAGGCCATCACCATCCTCAAGGCGCTCCAGGTCACGTCGGTCTCCGTCTTCAAGGTGCACGTGCCGATCGGCCTGAGCACGCCGGACGTGTGTCGGGCGATGGCCGGGAAATTCACGGACGCGGGGATCTCGATCGCCAGCACGGGCGTCGTCTACCTGAAGAACAGCGAGGGCGAGATGCGCCAGGCCTTCGAATGCTGCAGGGCCGTGGGCCTCGGCACCATGACCGCCTCGTACGAGGCGCCCCCGGACCGGGCGACGCTCCTCCTCACCGAGCGCTTTGCGAAGGAGTACGACATGAGGCTCGCGTTCCACAACCACGGGCCCGAGGACAAGGTCTTCGCGTCGCCGTACGACGTCTGGAGGGCCGTCGAGCCCTACGACGAGCGCCTCGGGCTGTGCCTCGACGTGGGCCACGCCGCGCGCGCGGGCGTCGACCCGACAGAGGCGATCCTGAAGTGCCGCTCCCGCCTCTACGACGTCCACATCAAGGACACGCTCGCCGGCTCCGGGGCGGTCAAGGACGCGCCCGCCGGCCTCGGGTTCGGGCGCCTCGGCATCCGCTCCATGATGGAGGCGCTCCTCAAGGTCCAGTACAGGGGCCAGGTCGGCCTCGAGTACGAGGTCGACGCGCCAGACCCCGTGCCCGGCATCGCCCAGTCGATGGGCTACCTGCGCGGCATGCTGGCCGGGATCGTCCCCGTCACCCCCTCATGAAGACGCCCTCCATCGCCCTGGGGGCCGCGCTCCTCGCCGCCGCGGCCGCCCTCGCCTGCCGCGCCGACACCCCCAACCAGCTGACGCCAGCAGAAAGCCGCGACGGCTGGCGGCTCCTCTTCGACGGGAAGACAACCGATGGCTGGCGAAGCGCGCGCGCCGAGGTCTTCCCCGCCAAGGGCTGGCTCGTCAGGGACGGCACCCTCACCGTGCTCGCGTCGGACGGACACGAGGGCGGCGTCGGGGGCGACATCATCACGGTCGACAAGTACTCCAGCTTCGACCTGAAGGCCGACTTCAGGATCACCCCCGGATGCAACAGCGGGATCAAGATCTTCGTCGACCCCGAGATCAACAAGGGCCCGGGGTCCTCGATCGGGCTCGAGTACCAGATCCTGGACGACCTGAGGCACCCGGACGCCAAGCTCGGCCGCGACGGGAACCGGACGCTCGGCGCGCTCTACGACCTCTATCCCCCGGCGCCCGACAAGCCGGTGAACCCCATGGGCGAGTGGAATTCCGCCGAGATCATCTCCAGCGGTCCCCATGTCGAGCACTGGCTGAACGGGAAAAGGATCCTCGAGTACACCCGCTTCACGCCCGAGTTCCGCCAGCGGGTCCAGGAGAGCAAGTTCAAGAAATGGCCCGGGTTCGGCGAGCTCCACGAGGGCTACATCCTCCTCCAGGACCACGGCAGCGAGGTCTCCTTCCGCAACATCAAGATCAGGGTCCTTCCCGGCGACGCCGCGGCCGGCCAAAAGTAACCCACCCCCATGAACACGACAAACGACCGCAGGGCATTCATCAAGAAGACGGCCGCGGCCGGCATCGGCCTGGCGGCGCTGCCCGTCTGGATACGGGCGGGCACGGCCAGCCCCGCGAACAGGGTGCGCATCGCCGTCGTCGGCACCAACAGCCGGGGCCTGGACCACATCGCCGCGCTCGCGGGTGTCGAGAACGCCGAGATCGCCTACGTGTGCGACGTCGAGGACGGCGCGCTCGCGAAGGGAATGGCCGAGGCCGCCAAGCACCCCGGCGTCCAGCCGAAGGCCATGAAGGACTTCCGGAAGGCCCTCGAGGACAGCACGCTCGACGCCATCACGATCGCGGCCCCGGACCACTGGCACACGCCCATGGCCGTCATGGCGATGGCCGCGGGCAAGCATGTCTACGTCGAGAAGCCGTGCAGCCAGAACCCCCACGAGGGCGAGATCCTCCTGAAGGCGATCGCCAGGTACGGAAAGCAGGTCCAGATGGGCAACCAGAGGCGCTCGTTCCCCACCGTGATGGACGCGGTCAAGGAGATCCACGACGGCGTGATCGGCAGGGCGTATTTCGCCAAGGCGTGGTATGAGAACACCCGCGCCAGCATCGGGATCGGCAAGGAGGTCCCGGTGCCGCCCACGCTCGACTACGAGCTCTGGCAGGGGCCGGCCCCGCGGCGCCCCTACAAGGACAACCTCATCCCCTACAACTGGCACTGGTTCTGGCACTGGGGGACCGGCGAGGCCTGCAACAACGGCACCCACGAGCTGGACGTGTGCCGGTGGGCGCTCGGGGTCGACTTTGCGACGAAGGTGACGTCGACCGGCGGGCGGTACCGCTACAAGGACGACTGGGAGACCCCGGACACCCAGGTGATCGCCTGGGACTTCGCCGGGGCGAAGTCCATCACCTGGGAGGGCCGCAGCTGCAACGGCTACCGCACGGAGGGGCTGGGGCGCGGCGTCATCGTCTTCGGCACCGAGGGATCGGCGCTCCTCGAGGGGAACAACTACACGGTCTTCGACACCGACGGCAAGAAGGTGAAGGCGGTGACCGAGGCCGCCGAGGGCGACAGCAGGAGCATCCGCGCCGCGAACGGCACCCGGCTCGACCGCAAGCACTTCAGCAACTTCGTCGACGCCGTCCAGTCGGGCACCGCGCTCCACTCGCCGATCTCGGAGGGCCACAAGAGCGTGATGCTGCCGCACCTGGGCAACATCTCGCAGCGGGTCGGCCGCTCGCTCGACTGCGACGCCTCAAACGGCCACATCCTTAACGACGCGGACGCGATGAAGCTCTGGCAAAGGACCTACGAGCCGGGCTGGGAGCCGCTCGCCTGAGGCTCCAGCGCCCTGTTCAGCACCCCGAGGCCGAGCGTGATCGCGGCGACCGTGGCCCCGAGGACCATCATGTCCTGGTTCGGGTTCAGGTCCATCCGCGAGAGGAGCGCGAGGTAGGCCGCGCCGACGGCGATCCCGACGTAGTCGGTGCAGTTCTGGATGGAGACCGTCTTGCCGAGCTTCGCGGGGTCGGTCTCCGACTGAAGCGCGGCGTTGAAGGGGACGATGAGGAGGCCCGCCGCCGCGCCGGTCACCACGAGGACGAGGACCACGAGGGCCAGCCCAAAGTGGCCTCCAAGGAGCCCCAGCCCCGCGAGTCCCGCGGCCATGAGGAACGCGTAGCGCCTCGCCCAGGAAAGGTCGCCCGTCCGGTGAAGCTGACCCGCAAGGAACGAGCCGAGGACGATGCCGGCCACCATCCCGACCTTGAGGAGGACCAGCTTCAGGTTGGTGACGTGCCCGACGCCGGCCTCGGAGAACACCCGCAGCCCCCAGCCCTGGAGCGCGGACTTGAGGGTCGAGCCCGCGAACCAGAACAGGGCGGAGCCGAGGAGGATGCGCCCGAGCCTCGGACTGCGCACCATCGAGATGAAGCTCGAGGCGAACTGGCCGGCGCTGTGCAGCAGCGAGGCGTCCCTGTTGTGCGGGGTCCTGCCCATGGCCGCGTTGCAGAAGAGGGCGCAGCCGTAGAGCGCGCCGCAGGCGACATAGCATTCCGGCACCGACCTCGTGACGTCGTAGAGCACGCCCCCGCCCATGAGCCCGGTCACGATGGCGACCAGCGTCAGCATCTCGACCGTCCCGTTCGCCTTCACCAGGCGCTCGTTCGGGACGATCTCGGGGAGGATCCCGTACTTGGCCGGCGAATAGGCGCAGGCCCCGACGCCCACCACGAAATAGGCGAAGACCTGGACCGCGTGGGCCCGCGCGCCGCCCCGGGCCAGCAGCCCCGCGAGCCCGATCGCGGTCCCCAGGAGCTTGATGGCGTTTCCGCCGACCAGCCAGCTCGTCTTCGGCATGCGGTCGTTGATGTAGCCCGCCAGCGGCGCCAGCACGATGAAGGGCAGGCTGAAGACGAGGCCGAAGAGGGCGTTCTCGCCGTTGACCACCGTCTCCGTGATCCGGCCGGTGTTGAGCTCGTACGTCAGGGGCCCCAGGACGGCCGCCAGGAGGAAGTTGTCGCCAAAGGCCCCGAGGAACTGGCCCACGAGGAGGAGCGGGTAGTTGCGCGGGGACTGGCGGCCTGGGTTCATTGCGCTAAAAGACGAACAGCGCAACGCCCGCCGCGAACATTGCAACAATTGTCACGAGCACCACGGCCCGGCCCAGGCCCGCGCTCGGCTGTTTTCCCATGAGCTTCGTGTCGGTCGCCACGAGGTAGATCCCCACCAGGAGGAAGGGCGCCAGGAGCCCGTTGATGACCGCGGTCCAATACAGGGTCTTGATCGGGGAGAGGCCCAGGAAGTTCATGACGATCCCGCAGCCGATCGAGAGGATGAGCACCGCGTAGAATTCCCGCGCCCCCTCGTAGGGCTCGTCGAGGCCCTCGGTCCAGTCGAACGTCTCGGCAAAGGCGTAGGCCGCCGACCCCGCGAGGGTCGGGATCGCCAGGCAGCCGACCCCGATGAGGCCGAGCGTGTAGAGAAGGGTTGCGAGCGACCCCGCGAGCGGCTTGAGCGCCTCGGCCGCCTCCCTGCTGGTCGTGATCTGCGTCACGCCGTGCAGGTGGAGCGTGCTCGCGCAGCACAGGATAACGAAGAACATCACGAGGTTTGAGAAGAACGTCCCCATTCCGACGTCGATCCGGCGGTTCACGATCTCGTTCGCGGTCGCACCGTGGCGCAGGATGAGCATCCGGCGACCCTTCGCCTTCTCCTCCTCCACCTCCTGGGCCGCCTGCCAGAAGAAGAGGTAGGGGCTGATGGTCGTCCCCAGGATGGCGACGATCGTGCCCCACTCGTCGCGGCTGGACGGCCAGCCGGGGACGAAGGTGTCGTGAAGCACGTCGCCCCAGTGTGGGTGGGCGAGGAAGGCCGTGAGGACGTAGGCCCCCAGGCTGAAGACGAGCCACTTCAGGACCTGCGCGATCTGTTGGTAGCGGAACCGGACCGTGACGAACGCGATCGCGGCCCCAAACAGAATGACAAAGACATGGGAGTTGAGGCCGGTCAGAAGCTCGGCCGCATCGGCCATTCCCGCCAGGTCCGCGCCGACGTTGATCGTGTTGGCGGCAAGAAGCGCCACGACGAAGGAGACGCAGACCCACCTCGGGAGCTTCTTGCGCAGGCCGCTGGCAAGGCCCTCGCCCGTCACCATCCCGATCCGGGCGCACATCATCTGCACGGCGGCCATGAGCGGCCACGTGGCGACGGAGGTCCAGAGCAGCCTCGTGCCCATCTGGGCGCCCGCGATCGAGTAGGTGGCGATCCCGGACGGATCGTCGTCCGCGGCCCCCGTGATCACGCCCGGCCCCATCATGCGGAGGATTCGCGTGACGACGTTGCCCTTTGGCCTATTCGGGGGATCGGGCCTATTCATGCGCTGGCCTGCGGATGATACGCGACAACCACCCCATCCTGCCGAGAGAAATGAACCCACACAAATGATTGAAATGGGCCCGTTGTTGGCTGGAAGACGGATGCGAGTAGGCGCAGGCTGCAAGCAACACGAGTCGCCGCAAAGGGCATGAAGCCTCCTCCCACGATACTTCTGGATCCGTACCCAAGACCGGTGGACCTGATCTTTGATCGGCACACGAAGGAGCGACTGGAGGCCCTTGGAAGGGTCATCTGGCACGACGGATCGCCGGCCCCAGCCGCCCACATTGAGAGGCACCTTCCCGAGGCCGTCGCCCTCATCGGCCAGACCGAGCTGGGCAGGGACAGGCTGGACCGCGCGCCGCACCTGAAGGCGATATTCAACGTGGAGAGCAACTTCCTTCCCAATATCGACTATGCCGAGTGTCACCGCCGCGGGATAGCCGTCCTCTCCACCGCCCCGGTCTTCTCCAGGCCGGTCGCCGAGATGGCGCTCGGCATGGCCCTTTCTCTCGCGCGGCGCATTCACCAGGCCGATGCGTCGATCCGCGCCGGCACCGAGACGCTCTACGGCGAGGGCGACAACCGGGACTCGATCCTCCTCGGCGGCAGGCCGCTTGCGATCGTGGGGTTCGGGAATGTCGGGAAGGCGCTCCTTCCCCTCCTGCGCCCGTTGGCCTCCGAGGTCCTGGTCTGCGACCCCTGGATCCCACCCTCCGAGCTGCGCAGCCTCAACGTGAGCCCCGCCTCCCTTGAGGAATGCTTCGCCCGGGGAGCCGCAGTCTTCCTCATGGCGGCGGTGACCACCGAAAATGCGGGCAAGATCGGGCGACCCCACTTCGAGAGCATGGCTAAGGGGGGCATCGTGGTCCTGGCGAGCCGCGCCGGCATCGTTAATTTCGACGAGCTGCTGGACGCGGCGGCTTCAGGCCACATCCGCGCGGGGATCGACGTCTGGCCCGAGGAGCCCATACCCGCGGGCCATCGGGCGCGCAGGACCCCCAACACCCTCCTTCAGGCGCATCGGGCCGGAAACATCCCCGAGATCTGGCCGCTCATGGGCCAGATTGTGACGGATGACCTCGAGGACGTGCTGCGCGGGCTTCCCCCGCGGCGATGCCAGAGGGCTGTGCTGGAAACTGTCCTGAAGCTTCGGAGCAAGCCGGTCGGCTAAAGGGGACGCCCGCGAGCCCAAAAAATGTCGCCTTTTTGCGCAAAAAAAGGGGGACTAACAAACATCGAGGCGGTTAAAGGGCTGCAAAGGGTCGGCATGCGACATTCTGCGGTTCCCCATTCTGTCTCGCTTCGGGCCTATAGCTCAACGGTTAGAGCAGAGGACTCATAATCCTTTGGTTCAGGGTTCGAATCCCTGTGGGCCCACCAATCTCTACATTGGGAAACCTCAGTCCCCGCGCCGGCACCGAGCGCTGGTTTCGCGCCCTGGACTTCGAGCCCCGGACGAGAAGCCTACTTCCCAACCTCTGCCGCCCATCCCGTATCGATCAATTCCCTGGCGAATTCCCGTGCGTCAGGATGATCGGACACCTCGAATCCCTTGCTCAGCGCGGCTTCCGCTTCGTCCGCAGTCGAAAATTCGTGGGCGTTTAGCCGGATGCTCTTGAAGCCAGTCCGCCTAATACTCCATGTATGGTTCGGTTGGGCGTCCGGGTGGGCCGATTTGTTCGTGGCTTCGATGTCCACGGGGCTGTCTTTGGCCGGGTCCCGATTGATGCGTATCTTCACGCGAGCAACGCAGCACCGCTGCTGGCCCGAGGCAAGAGCCAACTATGCGCTCCCTCGCTGGGCCGATAGACATCGTGGCCGTGCTCGGGAGCGCCCGGCCTGCATAGCTTGAATCCTGGCGAAATGATATTACGGGCTTCAGCGAATTTGCAAAGGTGTCAGGTGTTTACCCCATTTCTCCAAAGTCTGATCAGCCTTATGGTATCGGTGGGGAATCTTATATTCCCGTTTTTTGGAAGCTAATACAAAGTACTTCGCTGGGGAAGCCCACGCCGTGAATCCACCTATCGGACCCAGGTTACGGGTGGACGAAGCCGACACGGCAATGCCATCAAGGTCCCCGTCGAACGGCGCAGGCGAATCTGGAAACACTGGCGCGAATAGAGAAGGCGGTCGGTCTGGTCTCGGGAGAATCCGCGCTGTCGATGCCAGCGCAGAAGACCGGAATTATATAGCAAAACTGACATCGCAGGAGGGTTTCGTCGCAGACACGGCTGGAGACGGCGGTTGGAGGTCCGTGCGCTCAATGGGCTATGAATTGGTGATCGCCGATCACCAGATGCCAAAGCAGACAAGCCTCAGCCTCACCAGGAGGCTGCGCGAGGTTTCAAAAAATGCGCCCTGCACACTAATGTTGTCGTCCCTGCCAGGGCCCGAATTGACAACAACCACGAGGATCGATCCAGCGGCCGTAATGACCAAGCCCTTGAAGCCCTCGGACTTGATTGAAAAGGTATGCTCGCTCCTGCGGAGCGTCCCCTCCCCGGGGACTCGGGAAACCTGACAGTCGGGTGAGAACTCAATGCCAACAGTATGAATTGGGTTCGAATAGTGGGCTATACTGTCGCGGAATATGCCGCGCTGTCGGTGTCTTGCCTTTCGACCGTAGCCTTGGTCGGGAATTCCTACGGCGCTGCAACGACGCCGGCAATACCCTCCATCACGGTTGTGGCGACGACGCCGGTGGCCAACATAACAGGATCGTCAGCCGGCCTGTTAACATTCACGAGCAGCAGCATAGTTACCAGTGACTTGACTGTTAACTTCGCGCTGGGCGGCACAGCAGCGAAATGGACCGACTATTACCGCCTCCCAGACGGCGATATGCCGGTATCCGTCACGATCCCCTCCGGAGCCGCGAGCGTAACGCTGCAGATCACGGGGAGGGGCAACTCCTCAAACGCCAGCCCCGAGACGGCAATCTTCACGATCGTAGCCGATCCCTCCTATATTGTCGGCGGTGCAAGTTCTGCGACGATTATCATCTCCCCAACGGCGGGGCCGACCCCGACTCCCGTGCCTACCAGTCCAACCCCGACGGCTAACCCGACACCGGGCGTCACTCCAACACCGACGCCGAAACTGTCGCCCACTCCCACGCGGCTTCCCAGCCCGACCCCGACTTCCCTCTCAACAAGTCCGACCCCGACGGCAAATCCGACACCGGGGGTCACTCCAACACCGACGCCGAAACCGTCGCCCACTCCCACCCAGCTTCCCACTCCGACCCCGAGGCCGAGCCCGACCCCGAGCCCTAGCCCGACGGCAGATCCGACACCGGGGGTGACTCCAACACCGACGCCAACCCTGTCGCCGACGCCCACGGGGCTTCCCACACCGACCCCTAGGCCGAGCCCAACCCCTAGGCCGAGCCCAACCCCGAAGCCGAGCCCTAGCCCGACGGCAAATCCGACACCGGGGGTCACTCCGACGCCGAAACTGTCGCCCACTCCCACGCGGCTTCCCAGTCCGACTCCGAGGCCGACCCCAACTGCACCGCCCACCCAACTTACCCCGACTCCATTGCCGACATTGCCCACCCCGAAACCAACGCCCAATGGGCCCACCCCAACCCCCACGCCCGTCCAACTGACCCCAACTCCCGCGACGCCGGCGTCGGCGGACAGCGAGATGGACTACACTAACCTGATTCCGCCCTTGGTTGGCGGATATGCGCTACGTATTCTCACTCCGACGCTCCTGGAATTGCGCCAGATCAACACAAAGGCGCCCGACCCAGCTGAGCCGGCCACTTGGAACCTGGTTGACTCCGCCGGCGTGCTGAGTGCTCCAGACATATCCCAACTTGTCGTGACGGTCTCGGGCCAGGCGGTTGATATCGGATCGGTCGGCTTTCGGCGGAGGGTGTTATTCGCCCCTCTGAGCTCGTATGATCTTAGAATCGACAATGTCCTCTACCTGACATTGGGCGTGCCCATCGCCGACAACTCAACTGCGGTCGTGACAAATCCCTCGGAGTCGGTGTTCCCGTCAAGCGTCGCCTTTTCAATCGCTTCAAGTCCCCTTCGCTACAGCCCGGCCGTACACGTAAATCAGGAGGGCTACGTGCCGTCGTTCCCGAAGAAGGCAATGGTTGGCTACTACCTGGGTAACTTGGGAGAGATGCCCGTCGCGGCCACAACCTTTAGCGTTATCAATGTGAGCAACAACGCGGTGGTGTTCCAGGGCGAGCTCACGCTGCGCCAGGATATCGGATATACGACCAGTCCGCTTCCCTACCAAGGGGTCTACGAAGCCGACTTCAGCAGCCTCACGACTCCCGGAGAATACCAGATCCAGATAGAAGGCATGGGCACTTCGCTGCCATTCCTGGTCAATGATGGCATAGCGATGGCATGGGTTCGCTCCTACGCCTTGGGTATGTACGAGCAGCGCAGCGGCGCTCCGGGCATCGGGCTCCCATGGACGCGCTTCGCCCATATCGCCGACCATACCGCGCCGGCATCTATTCCCGTTCCCGATACCGGCCCCGCATTCGCTTTCACGTGGGCCTGCATCAACAGCTATACCTCGCAGGTCACACCGAACCAGCCGCCGTTGCAGTTTCCGCAGGCGGCCCCGGCCCTCACCAACAACGAGACGTCGCTCTATCCCTTCGTCAACACGGGCAAGGTCGACGTCTCCGGTGGCCACTGGGACGCAGGTGACTACAGCAAATACACCGAGAACAGCGCCCAGCTCATCCACGAGCTCATCTTCGCCGTGGACAACATACCGGGCGTCTCGACCCTGGACAACCTCGGCATACCCGAGAGCGGCGACGGTATCCCCGACGCCCTTCAGGAGGCAAAATGGGAAGCCGACTTCCTTGTAAAGATGCAGGATGCTGACGGCGGTTTCTACTTTCTCGTCTACCCTATAAACGAGGAATATGAAGGCGTCCTCCCACAGAACGGAGAGGCGCAGGTTGTCTGGCCCAAGAACACCTCGGTAAGCGCGGCAGCCACGGCCGCAATGGCCGAGGCCGGCTCATCCCCCGCGATGATCAAGTACTACCCGGCAGAGGCTACCGCCTACCTGGCCGCTGCAGTGAAGGGATGGGCATTCCTTCAGGCGGCCACCGCCAACCATGGTGCCTCCAGGTACCAAAAATTGACGTTTTATTCCGATGACTGGCAGGACAACGATGAATACGCATGGGCGGCATCAGCCCTTTTTGCCGCCACCGGCGGCGCCGCGTTCAGGACCCAGCTCTTCGCGCTCCTTCCAAACCCAAGCGCACCGTCGACCTTTCGTTGGGGATGGTGGTCCATGGCCGAAGGCTGGGGCAACGCCATTAGGGACTACGCCTTTGCCGCATCGAGCGGACGGCTTGCCGCATCCGACCTCAACGCCGCGTACCTAGCCATGTGCCGGACCCAGATAGTGGACGCCGGCGACGACATCGTCGCTTGGGTGGCCGACAACGCCTATGGCACACCGTTTCCTCCCCCCACAAAGGCCGTACTTGGAGGCGGCTGGTACTTCTCCCTTGATCAGGCCTCGGACGCGGCCGTGGCCTACTTGATCAGCCCGGATCCGTCCTTCGTGGACGCCCTCGTGGGCGCCATGAACTACGAGGGCGGCACCAATCCGAAAAATGCGGTGTACCTCACCGGCCTCGGCCTAAAGCGCGAACACAATCAAGTCTCCCAGTTTGCCGTCAACTCCCGCCGCGTGCTTCCCCCTTCCGGCATCCCGCAGGGCCAGGTCACGGCAGCATTTGAATATCTTCCATCGTACGGGGCCGAACTCTCGGAACTGTCCTATCCCACAGACAGTGGCAAAAACGCCACCTATCCCTACTACGACCGCTGGAGCGATGTCTACAACGTCACGCAGGAGTTCATAACCGTGAACCAGGCGCGCAGCTTCATGGCCTCCGCTCTCCTCGCGTCCCTTACATCGAGCGAGACAGGGGCGTGGACCGCGCCGGCGGCGACTATCACGGTTCCGAGCTCGGTCGCCCCGCTGAACTCGCCCAGCACGCTGAGCGTGCAGGTTCCCGGAATGGACCTGACCGGCGCACGGATCGTCTGGGAAGGGCGCGACCAGCAACCGGCCTTCGGCTCGACCTACACGGTCGCCCCCGTCAACAACGGCAAACAGTGGGCCGAGGCAGAGATCGAGTGGCCGGACGGGCGCCGCGCGTTCGCCGAGAATGATTTCCAAGCGAACAGTCCGCTCCAAACATGGATCGGTGACTCCCTTCCCAACGGTGCGGTCGCGACAGCGGACGGCGGCGACAGCTGGAACTGGGTATCGACGAACCCTGCACCGGAGTCCGGCACTCGCGCTCCACAGACCGTCGTCGCCTCCGGGGTGCACGAGCTCTCGTTTACCGGAGCAACGACGGCGGCAATGCAGGTCTATGCTGGAGACAGCCTCTTCGAATGGATCTATCTCAATGCCGCCAGCCCTCCCGCAGAGGTCCTGGTGGCGTGGTATGACGGCGCATCTTGGGAGCACCGCGCATATTGGGGAACGAACAACATTTCGTATGGCACAAATAATACCGCAGGTCGATACTACGCCGGCCCACTTCCTGCCGCCGGGACATGGGTAAAGCTCTCGATCCCCGCCAGCGCCGTGGGGCTCGAAGGATCCGCAGTGAGCGGCATGGATCTCTCGCTTTACAACGGAGGCGTCACCTGGTCTGCGATCGGCAGGTCGTCCGCGGGCCCATGATCCGACACACACCAAGGATTCCCATGAACTGCGCGGACCTCACTAGAGCGCCCCTCTTTGGAGTTTCGCGGTCCAACGCCCAAACAACCGATAACGCTCAGTGCCCGCATTGCCGAGGGTAGACGCCCTCATAACACCAAGTCGCTCAACATTCTCCCCTCCATGAATAACAAAAACATACTCATCTGCGCCGCCACGGTGACCGCGCTGACAATCGCATCGTTCACCCTCGAGGTCCGCGCAGACCCAACTGCACCGGCTACACATCCGACCGAGGATACCGCCAAAGCGCCTGCTCTCGCGGAATCAGCCGCGCCCTCCACTCAATCGACCAAGAACACCGCATCGGGGTCGACTAATGCCACGGCCTCGGGGGCCAATTCGACCGCGTTGGCCATTGGGTCGAACGCATCTTCGGGGGGGGCGTCGAACCGCCACGAAAGGGGCGTGTCGGCCCCATTTGTTGGAGTGGGCGGCATCCTCACTATCTCGGGCATCTCCGAGATAGTACTGGACGGAAATCACTTCATGCCGGACACGATGGCTCATTGGGTTGCCCCCGAGAGGGCCGAGGATTGCAAGATAGAGCTTAGCACAAAGGATGGCCGACACTGGACGGCGACCTGGATCGAGGTCAAAAAATGAGCTGCGCGGCGCCGAATGGATTCCCGGATGGCGTCCTTTTTTGAATCCTGGGAGTGGGTGAAGACCCGACGCAACCTGGTCGGGTAGGAGCGTACAATCGCCACATGGGTTTTCAGATTCGAGCGGGCTCAGATTTTGAGCATCTGCTCGGAATGTTTTCGACTATCCTTGTCGCAAGGGTCCTCAAGAAGGGTCCGGCCCTCCGCTTTGGGAACTTTGCGTAGGTTCGTTCACCACCATCTCCCCCACGCAATGCTTAAATCAGGTGTTCAATATCTACCGCGGCCTGAGCATAATTCCGGTCTTGATCGTCGAATCCTGCCATTTGGAATCGATGCACAATCGCACAATATCGATGGTGCCTGAGGACGCGTCGGTGTCCCAATTTTAGGCAATGCCCTTTGGGTGGGCCACCGGCGCACAATGTGTTTCGGGCCGCGGTGACGATAGCCACCTTGACCGCTGCAATGCGGAATCGACCGTTGGCGGCCCTAAACCCGTCGTCACTTCCCTGCTGCTTCCATCGTCCACTACGAAATACCAAGCCTAGCAGAACTTGGCGCTGGCTCGGCGGTTTCAAGCAAAAAGTGCTTGCAGAGATTTGCGTCTCATTCGGCAAGCTCAGCAGGCAGCTGAAACCCGCAGGGTCGCGCAGGAGAGCAGTTTTGCAATTGCCATACCATTGCCAGATATGCGTCTTTCGGCGCCGTTCCTTTCATCAGCATGCATACACCAATGGTCGCCCAGAAATCCCGTAATTCGGTGATATTCGCCGTCTACGAGGGAAAGCAATGCGCCGACCGACTTCCGAAGGTAACGACTGGCGTGGGTTCGAATCCCTGTGGGCCCACCACTCTTGAGTCGATCTGCGACAAGACAAAATTGGTTTGAATCACGTATGGGCCGTCGAGCAACAACACATCTCCTTCTTTTCGCATTCGCTGCGTCACGCCTCGTGGCCCAAACCACCGGAACGACGGCGGACGGCTTTACCTATTCCGATAGCAACGGGGAGGTCACGATCACGGGTTATACCGGGAGCGAGGCGAAGATCACAGTTCCAGGCACGATCGGCGGAGATCCGGTAACCACGATAGGAGCGAATTCTTTTAGAGCCGGCTATCTGGTCGGGATCACTTTCCCGGATAGCATCACCACCATAGGGGACTACGCATTTGACGGAAGCAGTGTGTTGTCGGATGTCAGCTTTCCCGCCGGCCTAAGAAGCATTGGCAGTTACGCGTTCGGCTATACAAACCTTAAAAGCGTGGTGATTCCCGACGGTGTTACGAGCATCGGTGACGCCGCGTTTTTCAACTGTGGTTCCTTGAAGTCCGCAACGGTCCCGAGCAGCGTTACCTTTATGGGAGCGGGCATCTTTGCTTGGTGCTATTCCTTGAGCGACGTCCAGCTGGCCAGCGGGCTCCAGACCATGGGCGAAGGCATGTTCGCCAATTGCACGGGCCTCTACACGATAACGCTGCCCAGCAGCCTCATGGCCATTCCAGCACAGGCCTTTGCCTCGAGCGCTCTGATCACCATTACGATTCCAGCCAGCGTCACGAGCATTGGAGACAGCGCATTCTTTGAATGCAATTCGCTGTTGCTGACGAAATTCCTGGGCGAAAGTTGCCCCGCTTTCGAAGGGATTCCGTTTCTGATTCGCAGTTTCAGCGCGAACATCTATTATCCGGCCAACGCCACGGGCTGGTACGGTGGCTTCGTCGACGGCACTCCCACGAAGGCAGCCCTTTACCCCCTGGAATCCAAGGCGGCACGCCTCGTCAATATCTCCACGCGGGCGCAAGTAGGAACAGGCGCAAACGTGCTGATTCCCGGTTTTGTAATAGAAGGAAGCGGAACGGAAATACTGTTGATTCGTGCCGTTGGGCCGGGCCTTGCTGCGTTCGGCGTAACGGGGGCCCTCATGCAAGCCAGCGTAAATGTGACGGACAGCGCCGGGACGGTTTGGGCCTTTAACACGGGATGGGGATACAATGCAGATCCCAATGAGATCGCGACGATTACCGCGTCGGTGGGGGCTTTTCCACTGGCGCCGTACAGCTATGATAGCGCGGTTATCGTGACCCTGCCGGCGGGCGCTTATACTGTGCAGGTCTCGAATTTGGGTAGCCAACCCGGGGTCGCCCTGGCGGAAATCTACGAGGTGGCCTCCAGCGACACGCGCCTCGCTAATCTCTCGACGCGAGCACAAGTAGGAACCGGTTCCAACATTGTCATCCCGGGGTTTGTCGTCTCAGGAAGCGGGAACGAGCAGCTTCTCGTTCGGGCTGCAGGACCCAGCCTCACGCCCTTTGGCGTGGCCGGCGCGCTTTCCTTGCCCAGTCTGACACTAACCTCCCAAGCTGATGGAGAGATCATCGGCTCCAACACGGGTTGGGGAACATATTCCGATCCCCCTCAGCTGGCAGATATAGAGGCGTCAGTGGGGGCATTCCCTTTCGCGCCTGGAAGCGCGGATTGCGCCTTTGTAACCAGCCTGCAGCCGGGAGCCTACACAATGCAGATTTCAGGCGAGAACAATTCAACCGGGATCGCATTGGCAGAGGTCTATGAGGTGAAATAGAGGATTTTCCGGAAACGGGGCATCCCTGCCAGATTCGCGTCTTTTGAAGCCGTTCCATTTATCACCATGCATACCCAAGTGGTCGGTTAGAAATCCCGCAATCCGGTGACGATCGCCTTTTTCGATGGCGCAACAA
>CAZDZL010000031.1:0-44243 GCA_964509885.1 uncultured Opitutaceae bacterium
CAGCGGGCCAAGCTCCATGGCGAGACGCAGCCAGCCACCGAGAATCACTACACGCTCTGCCGCTGCGGGGCGTCGCTGAACAAGCCCTTCTGCGACGGCATGCACGCCAAGATCAATTTCAGCGATGGGTCCCCGGCTTGACCGGAGACTATCGGAGCACGGCGGCAAGAGCCGCCGGCAACTCGGTGATCTTGTCGTCCTCGTTGAAGTGACCCTTCCCCTTTTCGGCGACTATCTCGGCCCCTAGGCTCGGTACGAACGACGCCTTCGCTTCCTCAAAGGGTATGTACGGATCGTTTTCGGAGAGTATCACCGTGCACTTTCCCGCTGCAATTTTCACTTTTCCGGGGTCGAGGCCGCTGATGAGCCACGGCTGTAATGCCGTGTCGCTGCCTGCTCGTTCATCCGCAGCTTGCGGCGTCATTCCCAACGGGAAATTGCTGGCTATCAGGACGGTCCTTCCTACCGACTCTCCGGAGCCGCCCAGGGCCTCGAGGTAGTGCAGCACCGCCTGGGCCCCGAGGCTGTGGCCGATCATTACCGTCTTCTGATCCGGCTTGCCGACGAGGTTCGCAATGAAGGCGGTCCATTCCGGGATGGTGGGGCTATTCGGATGAGGCATCGCCGGCAATGCGACCAGAAATCCCCTTTTCTCGAGTTCGGATTTGAGCCACGGCTGCCAGGCCTCTGCGGGATAGCCCTGGTATCCGTGAATGATGAACGCGCGTTCTGGCATGGGCGAACGCCGGATAACCTATCCATTTGACTGGGGGCGGACGAGGAGAATCCCCTGCCGCCAAGCCTGGGGTCGATCGGTCCGGAGGGAAATCCTACTGGGCCTGCTTCGCGATCTTGAACTCCGCAGGGCTCTGGCCGGCAGGCAGCGCGAGAAGGTCGTAGTCGTGGTGCCCGTTGATCGTCACCGTCGCGAAACGACCGACCGGGAGCTCCCGCGGGACGTAGACCCGGCCGTCGATGTCGGGCGCATCGGCCTCGCCCCGCGCGACCCCGACCTCGTCCACAAGGACCCTAATCGTCTTACCGACGCTGGTGGAACTCACGGCATCCGCTATCTCCTTCTGAAGGGCCATGAGGCGGTGCCAGCGGCGCTCCTTCTCCTTTGCAGGGACCTGCCCCTCCATCTTTCCCGCGCGGGTTCCCTCCTCCTGCGAGTAGCGAAAGACGCCCAGGCGCTCGAACTTGGACTCGCGGATGAAGCCGCAGAGCTCGTCGACATCGGCATCGGTCTCGCCGGGAAAGCCGACAATGAAGGTGGTCCTGAGGGCGATGCCCGGGATCCCCGCGCGGATGCGGCGCACGAGGTCGCGGATGTAGGCGCCGCTCGTCTCCCGCTGCATCGCGGAGAGCATCCGGTCGCTGATGTGCTGCAGCGGCATGTCGACGTAGCGGGCCACCTTCGGACACTCGGCTATCGTCGCGATCAGCTCGTCGCTCCAGTGCGCGGGATGCGTGTAGAGTATGCGGATCCAGAAATCGCCCTCGATGGCATTGAGCTCGCGAAGCAGGGAGGTGAGGGCGGTGCCCCGGGACGAATCCACGGGCGTGCGCGGGCTCGGCCGCTCGTCCCACGTGTCCATGCCAAAGAAGGTGGTGTCCTGCGAGATGAGGTTCACTTCCCTGACCCCCTCGGCGACCAGCTGGCGGACCTCGGCGACCACGCTGGCCACGGTCCGGCTCCGGTGCCGTCCCCGGATCTGCGGGATGATGCAGAAGGTGCAGGGGTGATTGCAGCCCTCCGCGATCTTGACGTAGGCGAAGTGGGCGGGCGTCAGCCTGAATCGGGGCGTGTCGAAGTCCGGGATGAAGGTGGAGCGCGGCGTGACAAAGCTCGCGGGCGCTCCCTTGGAGCCGCGCTCTCGGGCGAATATCTCCTCGATGATGGGCGCGACCGACGTGATCTGGTCCAGGCCGATGAAGGCGTCGACCTCGGGCATGGAGCCGGGGAGGTCCTTGGAGAAGCGCTGCGACATGCACCCGGCCACGATGAGCTTCTGCTCCCTGCGGCGCTTGCGCAGCCCGCGCTGCTCGTGGACCTCCAGGATGTGGCTTATCGATTCCTCCTTGGACGAGTCGATGAACGAGCAGGTGTTCACGATGACGACGTCCGCCTTCTCGGCATCGGGAATCACCTGCATGCCGGCCTTGTGGAGGTGGCCCACCATTATCTCGCTGTCCACGAGGTTCTTGGCACAGCCAAGCGAGATCAGGCTGACCTTGATCATACCGGGAAAATGCCCAGGCCGGGAAAACCCGGCCCGCGGCAGCCTACTTCTTCTTGGCGGCCAATGCCTTCGCCTTCTTGCGCTTGAGGTAAGCGGCGCGGCGTTTTCGTTTGATGATCTTGTTTAGCTGCTGGCCCATGGTGGTGTGATTTGAGAAAGGTGTGATCAGACCCGTTCGCGAAGGGTGAGTCAAGACCTAGGGTGGGGCGTGGTGCCCTCGGTGATGTTCGTGCCGCTTCGGGTCCACCGGTAGACGAGGGGACGCCTCGTCTTGTCCAGCTCCTTGTAGAGCGCGGGATTGTCGCGCTTCATCACGGAGAGCTCCGCGAGGCCGCCCTCGTCGCAGTTGAGCAGGCGGACATAGGGCTTGAAGCGCTCGGGCCGGCCGATCACCCGGGAAAGGCCGGCGACCTCCCCGCTGCGGTCGCGGTCGAGCGCGATGAAGGAATACGGGAGGCTGCGCAGGTCAATTCCCGCCCGCTGGCCGAACTTCACCCAGTTTGAATCCGCGAAGATGGCGGAGGGCGGCGCCGCGAAGTGATGGCACCAGTGGCGTTCGTTTCCGGGCGCCAGGATGGGGCAGGCCTTCTGGTGGGTGCAGGGCGCGACCACGCGGAACTCCCCCGCCCAGGCGTCCCGATGGGCGCCGAGCGCCCGGCTGATGTCGCGGGAGCCCGGCTCGGTCCAGAGGACGGCGCGCGATCGGCCTATCAGGACACGCAGCTCCTCAAGCGCGGGAGGGTTGAGCTCGTTGAGGACGTGGCTGACGACGAGGAGTCCGATCGGCTCCTCGCCCCGGAGCATCTCGGAGCCTGCCGCGGCAACGGCGAGCTCGGGGAATTCCCTCCGGGCCCTGTCCGCGGCAAACTCGGTCGCGAACGGGGAATGGTCCCAGACGGCGAGCGACTCGAACTTGGCCGCGCCAAACCCTCCCACGACCCGTCTGCCGGCGATCCCACTCCCGCACCCCCAGTCAAGCACGGTCCCCCCAGGCGGCGACCAACCGCGCATCCGCAGCTCGTCCAGGACGGCGTCCCATTTCCACCCGATCCTCTCCCCGTAGGTCAGGTCGTAGCCCGCCAGGTCGGCGGCGGACGCCCAGTAGGGTCCGTCGGAGGGCCCGCCGCCCAGGAACCGCTCCCGGTGGCGGCCGAGGGACGCCCAGTCGATCTCGGACCAGTTCATCTGAGGTCGAAACCGAGGCGGGCGGCCAGGGCCTGGTGGCGGATCCCGTAGAACGCCGCGAATTCCCGGATCCGGACCGCGAGGGCGCCATCCCCCGGCGGGCGGGCCTTCACGGCGGTGATCATCGTGTTCTTGGCCGTGTGCTCGGTGGAGATGAACTCGATGACGCGGGTCCGGTATCCCGCCCATTCCAGGAGCTGGGCCCGGAGCGCGTCGGTGACAAACTCGGCCTGGCGCTCCTCGAAGATCCCGTGCTTCAGGGCGGCGGCGAGGACCGCCGGGGCGACGATCTGGGGCCGAATCTCCTTCTGGCAGCAGGGGGCGACGACGAGGAGCGCGGCGCCCGCCGAGACGCCCTTTGCCAGGGCGTCGTCGGTCGCGGTGTCGCAGGCGTGGAGCGCGATCAGGATATCCACGGGCCCGGGCTCGGTGTCGGCGATCGAGCCCACGCGAAAGGACAGCCGGCCAGAGAGACCCTGCTCGACGGCCACCTTGCCGCAAAATTCCACCAGGTCAGCGCGCGCCTCGACGCCGCAGACATCCGCCCGGTCTGCGAGGAGCTCGCTTGTCGCGAACGTGAGGTAGCCTTTCCCGCACCCCATGTCGTAGACGCTCAGCCTGCGGTCCGTCGGCAGGGGAGATTCCTTCAGGAGGTGCCCAAGGATCTCGGAAAACTTCTCGATCTGCCTGAACTTGTCGGTCATCGCGGCGAGTGGCTTGCCGCGCTCGTCGGTGACCCCCAGCGCGTGGAGCCAGGGTGCCCGGGAATCGATCGCGCGGTTCTTTTTCCGGTCGTTCCCGGTCGGGGCGGCGGGCGCCTTGCCCAGCGCCTTGATCCGCAGGCGCGACGTTCCGGGCCCCGTCTCGAGCTGGGCGACCTGCGAGGGCGTGAAAAGATGGGCGTCCAGGAACTCGCCCCCGATCAGGGACTCCAGGATTCGAAGGGCGTCCCCGGATTCGTGGTTCTTCGTGATGTCCCTTGTCGCGTGGCGCCACACGAACGCGAGGCGTTGGCCCGACTTGAGCGCGACGGGCCTCACGAAGAGGTTCTTGAGCGTCGGGTCCTTCCCGGCGGGTTTGCCGAGGGTCAGCTTCTCGAGCGAGCCGCCCGCGACCGCGTCCCGAAGCAGGGCCATGAATTGGTCGCGGCCGGTCGGCTTTGTCATTTTGCGTCTGTGAGTGCCACAGCTGGAATATAGAAATCCAACGGCGTCCTGCGCCACCAATTTCCGGTGCTCTTCCTCTCGGAGGCGCTCGTGAACTCGTACGAGTAGCGCACGACCCGGATGAATTGCGGCGGATGGCCCGGGAAGGGGTTCCTGGAGAAGAGCCCGAGGACGGCCTCGTCGCCCTG
The DNA here is from genome assembly GCA_964509885.1 of uncultured Opitutaceae bacterium. GTDB lineage: Bacteria > Verrucomicrobiota > Verrucomicrobiia > Opitutales > Opitutaceae > Palsa-1447. The sequence continues at coordinate 4,783 of CAZDZL010000031.1, forward strand.
GAGGATCTTCTCGCAGAGCGTTCCCACCCAGCGGTTGGCGCCGGGCGGCCCGAGGGCGGCGAACCAGAGCTGCCAGTCGAGGCGCGGCTGGTGCGGCGCCACCCAGGCGGGCCGGCGCGACAGGGCTCCCGGCTTGTACGGGAGCGCGTACTCGCGCCATTCCCGGCGGTCGTCGCTGCCCTCGATCACGAGCTCGGGCCGCTCGGTCGTCATGACCGCGAACAGCCCGTAGTTGTTGAAGCTGCGCAGGGGATCGACGACCTCGCCAACGGCGCGGACGATGGGCGAGGACGCCGCGCCCGGCGACAGCGAGGCAGCCGTCTCGAAAAAGGTCACGCCGACGGCCAGGGCCGCAAACCACCGGACCGCGGTCGCCTTGAACCGAGCAGCCTGCGCCGGTTGGCCACCGGCGGGTTCCGCCACCCCCCAATGGACGGAGCGCCACCAGGCGTCGTCCAGGCAGGTCAGGCACAGCCCGATTGAGAGCAGGTTGAAATAGGCGTAGTTGCCGGTGAGGGCGATCACGAGTTGCAGCGCGATGAGCGCGAGGGCGGCGCCGTGCCTGAACCTCCTCGGGGCCGGGATCAGGAGCGGGCCGAGCAGCTCGATGGCAAACATGACTGCGCACGAGGCGACCTGGAACCACGCGGGCAGCTTCTGGGCGTACCAGGCGACGGCGGTCGGCAGGGGCTGGGTCTGGTAATGGAAGGTGAGGGCGGTAAGGTGCCGCCACGTCGGGTCGCCGCTCGCGAGCTTGACGAGCCCCGACAGGAACATAAGCCGGAAGAGGAGCCACCAGGCCAGGTAGCGCGCGAGGTGGGGCGCGTCATAGGCAGCGCGAGCGCGGCGCAGCGTCCACGGCACCATAAAGACCGCCACGAGCGTGCACTCGAGGAGGAGCGAGTCCCACTGGAAGTCGAAGAAGATCTGGCCGGCGGACGACAGGGAGAGGAAGGCCGCCCACATGAGCGCCAGGCACACGGCCTCGGCGTACCCCAGGAGGACGAGCACCGACAGGGCGATGCCGATCGCGCAGAGGACCTTTATAAAGGCGCCCGTCCCGAAGACCCAGCAAAGCGACGGAATCTCATACCATGCCTGCCGACCGAGCTGCTCCCGTGCGAGGGCGAAGTACTGGCTGGCGGGCAAAATGCCCGACGGGCCGACAAGGCCGTCCGCCTGGGCCCAGAACGAGGCGAACGACACCGCGTGCGCCACGGCGACGGCGCACACAAAGAGGCGGGCCCCCGTCGCGAACGAGGGTTTTTGCAGGGAGGGCGCGTGTTCCACGTTGGTCTCCTATTCGGTTCCCCGGCAGCGTCGAGTAAATCTCCCGCTACTACGCCATATTGAATTATATGATGTTGCATATGAGATGTAGCAACACGCTTGCCAAACGGCGGGGTCGCGTTGACGGTTATCGGACCATGGTAACTAAACAGATAAGAGAGCTCGAGGTCACAAAGGCCAAGATCGTCGCGCTGGAGAAATCCATCGCCAAGCGTCTCCGCAAGGAGCTGTCGTCGCTGCACGACAAGTATGGCTTTGGCTCGCTGAACGAATTCATTAGCGCGCTCAAGGGCGCCTCCGGTGGCGGCTCGCGCCGGAAGTCCTCGCAGGGCAATCCCGCCCGCAAGGCCAAGCGAGCCAAGCGCTCCGTCATCACCGACGCGACCCGCGCGAGCGTGAAGAAGCTGGTCGAGTCCGGGAAGACCGGCTCCCAGATCGCCAAGGCGCTGGGCATCTCGCTCCCGAGCGTCCAGAACATCAAGAAGGCCCTCGGCCTCGTGAAGGCCCGCTCCTAGAGGGCAGCCCGCTCTTGCAAGGTTCCCCGGGCCCCTGCTTTCTAGGCAGGGGCTCTTTTTTTGGCCCCGAGACATGCCGACGCATTATATTCAGGCCAATACAGGCGGCCGGCTCCACCCGGCCGGTGAGCCGTCGATCTCGCCGCTCAACAGGGGATTCCTCTACGGGGACGCCATTTATGAGGTATGGAGGACCTATCACGGGATTATATTCGCGTGGGAGGAGCACTGGGAAAGGCTGCGCGCCTCGGCCCGGGCCCTGCACCTGGCGCTCGAGTTCCCCCCGGCGCTCGTGCTCTCGGAGATCCGCCGGACGGTCGCTGCCTACCGGGCCCGCGTGCCGGCCTCGGGCGAGCTCTATATTCGGCTCCAGATCACCCGCGGCGCCGGGCCCATAGGACTCGACATCGCGCTGGCCGACAGGGCCGACTATCTCATCCTCGTTCAGCCCTGCCCCGAGATACCCGCCGACAAGGCGGGCGCGGGCCTGCGCCTCTCGGTCGCGACCTCGCTTCGCCGAAATCCCGTGCAGAGCCTCGACCCCGCCTGGAAGACCGGCAACTACCTGAACAACCTTCTCTGCCTGCGCGAGGCGAGGGCGCGCGGCTTCGACGACGTGGTGATCCTCAACCTCGCGGGCGAGGTCACGGAGGCCTCCGTGTCCAACATCGCGTTTGTCAGGGGAGGGCGCCTCGTGACGCCCCCATTGTCCGCGGGGATCCTCGTCGGCATCACGAGAAAGCTCCTCCTGGGCGGGATCGCCGCTTCCGCGGCGGTGCAGGTCTCCGAGGAGACGGTCTCCCCCTCGGACTTCCCGTCGATGGACGAGTGCTTTCTCCTGTCGACCACGAAGGACATCGTCCCGGTCGGCGAGATTGACGGCGCCCGGTTCACGCTCGGCGCCGGCTCGGTGGGGGCGCGCCTCAAGGAGGCCTTCGCGCGGGCGGCGTCGGACTATGCGGCCGCCCATCCGGAGCTCGCGGCATGAGCCGGGACACCACGCGATTCCTCGGCATCGACCACGGGACGAGGCGGATCGGCCTGGCCTACGGCGATGAGATCGGCGTCGCCACGCCCCTGGCTGCGATAACCGCGGAGGATCCCGCGAAGCAGTGGGCGAGCCTGGGCGCCCTCGTCCGGGAGCGGCGCATCACTGAGGTCGTGCTCGGGCACCCGATCAACATGGACGGCTCTTCAGGGGCGAAGGCGAAGGAGGTCGAGGCGTTCGCCCTCAGGGTCCAGTCCGAGTTCGGCCTTCCCGTTCACCTGGTCGACGAGCGGCTCACGAGCTACGAGGCCGAGTCCACAATCCCGCCCTCCAAGCGCCGCGCCGTCCGCAAGGCCGGGCTCGTCGACTCGCGCGCCGCCACGATCATCCTTCAGGACTATCTCGACGGCCGCTTCCCGGGGGAGGCCGCGCCGGCCGTCGACCCATGAAGCGCTGGAAGTGCGTGTGCGCCTATGACGGGGGCGGGTTCTCCGGCTGGCAGAGCCAGCCGAAGGGGGACTCGGTGCAGGACGCCGTCGAGGCGCGCCTGGCGGCCGTGCTCGGCGTCGCCACGCGCACGCACGCGAGCGGGAGGACGGACGCCGGTGTCCATGCCTCGGGCCAGGTGTTCCACTTCGACGCGGATTGGCCGCACGGCCCCCAGAAGCTGGCCGCGGCGCTCAGGCACACGCTCGGCCAGGCCATCCAGATCGTCTCGGTGCGCGAGGCTACGCCGGACTTCCACGCCCGGTTCTCGGCGAAGGGGAAGGTCTACGAGTACCATGTCCACATGGGGGACGCAGACCCGTTCACGAGGCCGTACAGCTGGGTGGTCCTGAAACCGCTGGACCTCGCCGTGATGAGGCGGGCGGCGTCGGTCCTCGTGGGGCGCCATGACTTCAGGGCCTTCTCGGCGATCAACGGGGCCGAGCCCGGGGAGAAGGATGGCACCGTCCGGGACCTGCGCCGCCTCGAGGTGGTCGCGAACGGCCGCAGGCTGAGGATCGTCGCCGAGGCGGACGGCTTCCTGTACAAGATGGTCCGCAGCCTCGTGGGGGCGCTCGTCGCGGCGGGGGAGGGAAAGCTCACGCCTTCGGAAATCCAGTCCTATCTTGCGACCGGAGTGCGGACGGCGCGGGTACAGACGGCCCCGCCGCAGGGTCTTTTTTTGCGGCGCGTGAAGTACCGCTGAACCCCGAATTCGGTTGCCACTCCATTCGGGTTTCAGCACCCTTTCCTTCCCGCAACCTTCATGCATTTCGACAAGCCGACGTACTCGGTTCGCAGGACAAAAAAGAAGGGCATCCCCGAGGGCCTTTACACAAAGGACCCCGTAACGGGGGAGATCCTGTTCAACAAGGAAATCGAGGACAACCAGATGGTCGTCCCGAAGAGCGGCCACCATTTCCCGATCGGGGCGCGGCAGCGGATCTCCAAGCTCCTGGACCCCGACTCCTTCGTCGAGATGGATGCGGACGTGCGCTCGGATGACCCGCTCAAGTTCGTCGACTCGCAGCCCTATGCGGAGCGCATCAAGCGCTACCAGCGCGAGAGCGGGCTTCCCGAGGCGGTCGTCAGCGGCACCGGCGCCATCCACGGCATTCCCGTCTCGATCGCGGTCATGGACTTCCGCTTCTGCGGCGGCGCCATGGGCTCCGCGGCCGGGGAGAAGATAACCCGGGCGATCGAGGAGGCCGTGAAGAGGAAGATTCCCTGCATCATCGTGAGTGCGTCCGGAGGGGCCCGCATGCAGGAGGGGATCTATTCGCTCATGCAGATGGCGAAGACCAGCGCAGCCCTGGGGAGGCTGTCCCAGGCCGGGCTGCCCTACATCTCCGTTCTGACCCACCCCACCATGGGGGGCGTGACGGCCAGCTTTGCCACCCTGGGGGACGTCATCCTCGCAGAGCCCGGGGCCCTGATCGGCTTCGCCGGGGCGCGCGTCATCAAGGACACGACGAAGCAGACGCTGCCCACGGGGTTCCAGACCGCCGAATTCCTTTTGAAGCACGGCCTCGTCGACCAGATCGTGAGCCGGACGGACATGCGGGACCGCATCAGGGACATCCTCGCGGCCCTCTTCATGAGGAAAGAGCCTGTCGCCGCGGGCGCCTGAACCGTCCCCCAACATGGCGACCGAGGTGCCGCTGGCCGGCTATGCGGCCGTTCAGGAGTACCTCTTCGGCCTGAAGACGGCCGGGGTGAAGTTCGGCGTGGACCGTATGAGGATCCTCTCCGGCATGCTTGGCCATCCCGAGAGGGCGGTCCCCTGCATCCACGTGGCCGGAACGAACGGGAAAGGGTCGGTCTCGGCGATGCTCGAGTCGATCCTGCGGGCCTCGGGAAGGAAGACGGGCCTCTACACGTCCCCACACCTCGTCCGCCTTGGGGAGCGGGTGCAGGTCAACCGCAGCCTCCTCACCGAGGCCGAGATCACGGCCTACGTCGCCGAGCTCGAGCCCGTGGCGGAGAGGATCGCCTCCGCGGGGGGCGTGGATGACAGGCCGAGCTTCTTCGAGTTCATGACGGCGATGGCCTTCCTGCAGTTCGCGAGGAGGGCGTGCGACATCAGCGTCATCGAGGTCGGCCTGGGGGGCCGGCTCGACGCGACGAACATCGTGGAGCCCGAGGTCAGCGTGGTCACCTCCATCGGCATCGACCACAGCGACATGCTGGGCGACACCCTGGAGGCGATCGCCGGAGAGAAGGCCGGGATCATCAAGCCCGGGCGCCCCGTCGTCATCGGGAGGATGCCGGCCGCGGCCGAGGCCACCGTGCGCGCGGTCGCGGCGTCGCGGGGGGCGCGCGTCGTGTCGGTCCGGGAGGAATACGGCGAGGACGTCCAGCGCTACCCGCGGACGGGGCTCGAGGGCGACTACCAGAGGTGGAACGCCGCGACCGCTACCCTTGCCGCTGGGCTCCTGTCCGGGAAGCTCGGCGTGGCGAAGTCCGCGGTCGAGGAGGGTCTTCGCTCGGTCGACTGGCCGGGCCGCTGGCAGCGCACGCAGCTCGGGGGCCGACTCGCCATCCTCGACTCGTCCCACAACCCGGAGGGGGCCGGGGTGCTCGACGCCAACTTGTCCGCGCTTCGCCTGGAGACGGGCCGCGACCCGGTCGCGGTCGTCGGGGCCCTGGGCGCCATGAGGGCGGGCCCGCTGCTCGAGGTCCTGTGCCGGCACTGCCGCGAGCTGCACCTGGTCGTGCCCCACCAGTCGAGGGCGTCTACCTACGCCGAGCTCGAGGCGCTTGTTCCAGGGACGTTTCGCGGGCGGGTTGTCCGCTCGACGGTCGAAGGGCTGTTTCCCGCGCCGGGATCCTGCACCGCGGGCGGCCCCGACGACGTCATCGTCGTCACGGGATCCATCTACCTCCTTGGGGAGTTGCTCACGCGCCTCGAGCCGCAGCGGGGCCCCGGCGAGGGAAGGCTCCAGGACTTCTGAGGGGCCTGGGGATCAGCGCAGCCGCGCAAGCTCCGCCGTCGGGGGCACGTCCTTGATGATCTGCGAGGTTCCCGGGCCGACACCCAGATAGCGCAGGTTCGGCAGGACCGGGGGCCGCGGCTCGCCGGCGTAGGCGACGTCGAGGATCGCCCTGACCATCCCGCCGACGTAGGCGCGGGCGTTGGCGGGAAGGTCCGCGAAGCGCCGGACGCCAGAGATGTCCTCGGCCCAGCCGGGAAAGCGCTCGTAGACTGGCACGAGCGCCTTGCGCACGGCCTCGTTCCTCGGGACGTGGGCGCAGCGCCTGCCGTCCCGGGTGGCGTAGGCCGTGCAGATGAGAAGGTCGCCCCTCCAGTCCCCCGCCCACGTGAGGGCGTCCAGCTTGTTGATCATCAGGTCCTGGAACCCGCCGTAGCGCAGGGCGTCGCCCTTCTCGACCGCGTCGAACCAACCGACCATCCGCTGGCGGCCGGTGCTCGTCCCGAACTCGAGCCTCTTGAGGATGATACCGAGGGGATCGGCCTCGGCCATCTCGGTGAGGAAGGTGTGGGTCCCGACCTTCGTGTCGTAAGCCTTGGCCACCCCGATGGTGTGGATCGGCTGCACGGGGATGTTCGCGCTCTCGAAAAACTCCGGGGTGAACGTGTGGGAGGAGGTGGGGGAGAAGCCGTGGCGCTTGTCGAGCCAGTAGGCCTGCCCGAACTCCCCGACGATCGTCCGGCCGGCGCGGACCTCCCGCAGGACGAGCTCGCGGACCTCGCCGATGTTCCTGCCAAGCGCGGTCCCGGCCTTCCAGTACACCTCCGTCAGTCGGTCCAGATCGAGCTCGAAGGGCCGCTTGCCCCGGAACTGCGAGAAATTGAACTCGTCCTTGGGGAACACGCCTCCCGCGATTGCCTCGGCGTTGGCCCTCTCCTCGGCCTGAGTCAGCCTGTCGAAGAACGCGTGCCATGTCTCCTCGTTCACCCGGTAGACGTGCTGGATCGTGCGGCACGCCCGGTCCGCGCGCTGCGCGAGCTTGCGTGCGAAGAAGTTGGGCCCGGCCAGGAAATCCGAGAAGTACATCTGCCAGTGGCCCGTCTCCTCGCTGTAGGCCGCTGATATCCCGCGCCCCGTGGAGCCGCGGGGCTCCTCGGCAAGCACCTTAGCGCGGTAGTCGTCCTCCGCGAGGTCGAGGAGGCGGTGCGTCAGGTCGGAAATCATCGTGCGCTCGTCGATCAGGAGGCGGTCCCTGACCGCGTAGCCCTTGCTCTCCAGCGGGTCGGCCTCCCACAGGAACTTGCGCGGGTCGGCCACGACGCCGCTCCCGATCGCCAGGTGGGGGATCTCGCGCTCGACGACCCCGGAGGGGAGCAGGTTCAACTTCACGCCCGCGGCGGTGTGGCCAGCGTTGGCCCCGCCGTTCACCTTCATGACCACCGTGACCCGCCTCGGGGTCGCGCGCAGCTCCTCGACGATCTCGGGTACCAGGCGGCCCTTGCCCTCGTCGCCGAGGGAGATGCCGACATCCGCTATGAGCTGGCTGGAAAAGGGGGGGAGTGCCATGTGGCCGTTGGCAACCGAAGCCCAAGCCCCTGTTGCAGGGGATTGGAATGGGGAGTCACGGGCGGAGGGCAAGCCTCAACTGGCCCCCGCGGGGGAGCGCCCTCTCAGCCGTTGGCCCGTGTCGAGACCTCGACCACGTCGTGCGGCGCGGCCTCCTTCTGGCCTGCGGGGCTCACCCGGGCGAACCGCGCCTTCTCGCGCAGGACGGACAGGTTCCTGGCGCCCAGGTAGCCCATGCCGCTCTGCAGGCCGCTCACCAAGTTGCTCAGGACATCGTCCACGTAGCCGCTCGCCTCCTTCAGGGCCTCGATCCCCTCGGCGGCGACCTTGCGGGTGCCGTCCCTGTCCCTGCCGTAGCGCGCCGCGCTTCCCGCCTTCATCGCGGCGAGGGAGCCCATCCCGCGGTACTGTTTGTAGACCTTTCCTCCGATTTCCATGATTTCGCCTGGGGCCTCCCTGCAGCCTGCAAGCACTCCGCCGCAGATCACGGCATCAGAGAGGGTGAGGGCCTTCACGATGTCTCCGGACTTCGCTATGCCGCCGTCCGCGAGGATCCGAACGCCCTTTTTCTTGGCCGCCGTCGAGGCGACGTAGAGGGCCGTCAGCTGCGGGATGCCCACGCCCGCGACAATCCGGGTCGTGCAGATCGACCCTGGGCCCTGGCCGACCTTGATCGCGTCGGCCCCGCAATCCGCGAGGAATTCCACGCCGGCGGCGCTCGTCACGTTTCCGGCGATCAGCGTCAGCGACGGAAATGCCGCCTTCACGAGCCTCACCACCTCACCGACGCCCGAGGTGTGGCCATGGGCGGTCGAAACCGCGACGGCATCGACATGCTCGGCGACAAGTTCCCCGACATGGGCGAGGATGGCCTCCCGGTCGAGGGCGCCACGAGGGGTCCGCTTGGGGGACAGCGCGGCTCCCACGACCAGCCTGAACTGAGAGTCGCGGGCCGGCTTCCGGAGGGACTTGGTCTCGCCGGTGATGCGCTCAGCGTCCGACGCCGTGACGAGGCCGCGCAGATGCCCCTGGCGGTCGACGACGAGCATCTTGTTGATGCCTATGTTGGCGGTGAAGAACCTGTCGGCAGCCTTGATAGGGTCCTTTGACACTGCGGACTCCTCCTCGGTCTTCAACTGGGCGCGCGGGGTCATGACTTCGGCCACCCTTTTTGCGCCGTACCTCTCCTTGACCACGTTGCCGGAAAGAAGCCCGCAGAGGCGGCCATCCTTGTCCACTACGGGGAAGGTGGAGAATGTGTAGCGCTTCTCCTCGATCAGCGCCAGCAGCTCGCCGATCGTGATCAAGGGGGAAACGGTGATCGGGTCCTGGATAAGGCCGTGGATGTGGCGTTTAACGCGCGCTACCTCCTTCACCTGCTCCTTCGGCGGCATGTTGTAATGGATGAGACCCATGCCGCCGTTGAGCGCCATGGCGATCGCCATGCGCGTCTCGGTCACGGTGTCCATGTCCGAGGAGATGATCGGGATCTGCAGGCTCAGGGAGTCCGAGATCGTGGTCGATGTCTCGGCATCCTTCGGGAGGATCTCGGAATACAGCGTGGCCAGCGTGACGTCATCAAACGTGAGGGCCGTGGGTATGCTCGCGCGGAAGAATTCGTCCGCCGGCAGGTAGAATTGTGCGTCGACCGCCGACCGCGTTTTCTTGGCAACCTTGCTCATGAGTTGCCGTGAACCAAGTAGTGCGGTTCAGTAAAAGGGCAAACAAAATGGATTTCCGCCTCGATTTCCGAAGGTATCGCCTCGAGTTCCGCCACCCCGTGCGCACATCGCGGGGTGCCTGGACGGCGAGGGAGGGCCTGTTCGTGCGACTCGAGCGGCCCGACGGGACCGTGGGCTACGGGGAGGCTGCACCCGTCCCCTTGTTCGGCAGGGAGACCGTCGGAGAGGCCGAGGCCCTGTGCCGTTCACTCGGGGACCGCGTGGGCGAGCAGGTGCTGGCCCAGGTGCCCGGCAACCTCTCCACCCTGCGCAACGCCCTGGGCTGCGCCCTTGGGGGCGCCGCGGGCGCCCCCAGGCACCGCAGCCTGGGCGTGGCGGCGCTCCTGCCCTCCGGGCGCGCCGCGCTCGAGGACGCGCCGCCCAAGGCCGACGCGGGCTTCAGGACGTTCAAGTGGAAGGTCGGGGTGGGCGCGGCCGATGACGAGAGGGCCATGCTCGACGACCTGATTGGCGCGCTTCCCCCGGGCTCTAGGGTGCGCCTCGACGCCAACGGCGCGTGGGACCGCAGGACCGCCGAGCGGTGGCTCGGGTGCGCGTCCGAGCGCCCCGTCGAGTTTGTCGAGCAGCCCGTGGCGCCGGAGTCGAAGGGCGCGGACGACACCCTCCTGGGGCTGGCCGCCGACTATCCCGTCCCCATCGCCCTGGACGAGTCGATCGCTGACGAGGGCGACATCGTGCGATGGCTGGGCCTCGGCTGGCGGGGTTACTTCATCGTCAAGCCCTCGCTGATGGGGGATGTCCAGGGCGCCCTGGGGAAACTCGCGGCGGCCCACGCGCGGGTGGTGTTCTCCTCCGCGCTCGAGACGGCCATGGGGGCCCAGGCGGCCCTGCGCCTGGCCTTTGCCTGGCCCGGGAAGATGTCGGCCCTCGGCTTCGGGGTATGGCCGCTCTTTGCGGATTCCCGCTTCGACGGGCCCGGCGCGGCCCCGTTCATCCGCATAGAGGATGTGGACAGGATCAACCCGGAGGACCTGTGGAACGCGCTGAGCTAGCGGAGCGCCTCGAGGGAGGGCGGGGGGGCGCGCCCGCCGGCGCCGCGATTGTCGACGAGAGGGATCCCCTGAGGTTCATGGCGTCGTTTGCCTCCGCGGTTCGCGGGAGTGGAAACGTGTTCCTTTCGAATCCCTCATGGGGACCCGGCGAGCGCGCCGAGCTTCGCCGCCTCGCGCATGCGGGCGCCGGCGGGGAGCGCGGCTGGCTCATGATCCCGAGCGGCGGCTCCGGCGGCGAACTCAAGTTGGCGAGGCACGACGCGGGTACCCTCTCCGCCGCGGTCGGGGGGTTCTGCGGGCACTTTGGGATCGGGCGCGTGAACTCCGTGTGCGTTCTTCCCCTCCACCACGTGAGCGGCTTCATGGCCTGGATGCGCAGCGCGCTGACCGGCGGATCCTTCCTGCCGCGCGCCTGGAAGGAGATCGAGGCCGGGCGATTTCCCGCCGAGCTTCCGCCGGACTGCTGCCTCTCCCTCGTGCCGACGCAGCTGCAGCGCCTTCTCGCCTCGCCGGCCGCGGTGGCCTGGCTTCAGGGATTCCGGGTCATCTTCGTGGGAGGGGCCCCGGCGTGGGACGGGCTCGTGGAGGAGGCGGCCCGCCTCGGGCTGCCGATCTCGACGGGCTACGGCGCCACCGAGACTGCGGCGATGGTCTGCGCGCTCAGGCCCCGGGAGTTCCTGGCAGGCATGCGCGGGTGCGGGGCGGCGCTTCCCCACGCGCGGATAGACCTTTTAGACGGCGTGGTCCGGGTTTCCGGCGAGTCGGTCTTCAGGGGATACTTTCCGGAATCCTCGGACGGGCGCTCGTGGACGTCCAGCGACCTGGGCGCCCTCGGGGCCGACGGGAGCCTGAGAATCCTCGGGCGGCTGGACGACCTCATCATCACGGGCGGAAAGAAGGTATCGCCCGCGGAGGTGGAGGCCGCCCTGCGCTCGAGCGGGGAATTCGAGGATGTCGCGGTGATCGGGCTTGCGGACCCCCAGTGGGGCCAGTCGGTCGTGGCCTGCCATCCCAGGGGGGCGCGGCCACCGGCTATCGGCCCCATAGAGACCGCGCTCTCCGCGCTGGCCTCCTTCAAGCGCCCCAAGCGCTACGCCGAGATCTCCCCGTGGCCCCGAAACGCCCAGGGCAAGATCGACCGCGCCGAACTGGCCAGGCTCGCGTCGGGTGTTTGAGGAACCCTCAGCCCGAGCGAACCCACTCGGCCAGCGCCCCGGGGAGGACCCTGCGGGCCCGGCTCTTCGCGTCGATGCACACGTGTTCCGTCCTGACGCGCGCGGCGCACTTGCCCGGGGGGCCGAGCCTCGTGATCTCGAAACGGATCTCGTAGGAATCCTCGGTGAGGGCCTTGGCCTTCACGCTCACTTCCAGTTTGTCGCCGCAGGAGATGGGCCGCAGGTACTCGGCCTCGCTCTTCGAGATGGGGACGATGACCCCGGTCTCCGAGAAGAATGATTTCAGGTTTATCCCCGCGGCGGAGAGGGACTCCTCATACGCCTCGTGGCAGATCGCCAGGTAGTTGGCGAAGAAGACGACTCCTGCGGCATCGGTGTCCGCAAAGTGGACTGTTCTCGAATAGGTGAAGGGCATGGAATAGAAAGCTACCAGTTCGAAAGGCGCCTGAGGGTAATGTGCGTCAAAGGTCCTCTGGGCTCAGACCTGTGTGTCTCGCTATTCTCGGAAGCATTCTTGGGCCGATTTCCTCGCCATCATGAAAGGCAAAGACGTAATCTGCCCAACCGGATCTTTCTAGCACCTTGTGCGACCCGCTCTGTCGCTTCACTCGCCAACCGATCCGAAGTAGGGCTGCCAAGACGACCTTCGCCTTTCGGGCACCCCATACACTCATGCAGGTACTGTGAAGACCTCGGTTATTTGAGGCACTGACTCCCCGTGCTCGAGTTTGTCCGCAAGTATTCTGAGAACCAGTGCTTCGGCTCTTGCGACGGCCTTGGCCCTCGTTTCGCCGTACGCCATCGCCCCCGGCAAACTGGGCACCTCGGCAATCCACCTGCCGTCGCTTTCTTGCTCAATCTCGACTTTCATCACCATAGGCTGTTCGAATCGCTGTCCTGTGCAAGGTGGTTTTGGCTGTCCAAGTGTCTCGACTAACGGGATGGAGATGAGGTTGGAGCCTCTTCCGGCGTTGAACTCGCAACCCCGGGGGTCTGGAATAGGGCCATGACCAAGAACGAGATCGCCGACGTGCTCGCCGAGATCGGGACGCTCATGGAGCTCAAGGGCGAGAATCCGTTCAAGGTGCGCGCCTACTCCGCGGGCGCGCGGGCGATCGAGGCCCTCGAGAAGGACGAGTTCGAGACGCTCGTCGCCGAGGGTCGCATCAACACGGTGAAGGGGATAGGCGAGGCCCTGGCGGCGAAGATCGGGGAATTGCACGCCACGGGGCGCCTCGAGTTCCTCGACAAGCTGAAGGCGTCGATCGCGCCGGGCCTTGTCGAGATGCTCAGGATACCCGGCCTGGGTCCCAAGAAGATAGCGGCCCTCGGCCGCGAGCTCGGGATCACCTCCATACCGGAGCTTGAGAAGGCGTGCCGGGACGGCCGTGTGGCCGCCCTCGACGGTTTCGGCGAGAAGACCCAGGAGAAGATCCTCGCGGGCATCCGCAACCGGGAGGCCTATTCGAAGCGGCACCTCTGGTGGAGCGCGAGCGAGGCGGCCATGCCGATTCTGGCCGGGCTGAGGGCCCTTTCCCAGGTGAGCCGCGCCGAGACGGCCGGAAGCCTGCGGCGCGGCCTCGAGACCGTCGGGGACCTCGACTTCATCGTCGCGGCGAAGGACGTGGGTCCCGTCGTCGATTGGTTCACCGGGCAGGCCGGCGTGCGCGAGGTCACCGCCAAGGGGGACACCAAGGCGAGTGTCCGCCTTGAGGGCGGGCTGCAGGCGGACCTGAGGATCATTCCCTCCGGCCAGTTCGCGTTCGCCCTGCACCACTTCACGGGCTCGAAGGACCACAACGTCCAGATGCGCCAGCGCGCCCTGGACCGGGGCATGAGCCTGAGCGAGTGGGGCCTCGTCCCGTCGGCGGGGGAGGGGACGGCGAAGGACAAGGCAAGCCGCAGCGAGAGCCTCAAGGCCGACGACGAGAAGGCGCTCTTCAAGGAGCTCGGGCTGGCCTACATCCCGCCGGAGCTGAGGGAGGGCCTTGGCGAGATCGAGGCCGCCGAGAAGGGGGAGATCCCCAAGCTTGTCGAGCTGGCGGACATCCGGGGGGCCTTCCACAACCACACCACCGAGTCGGATGGAGGGAACACGCTCGCGGAGATGGCGGCCGCGGCGCAGGGGCTCGGATGGGAGTACCTCGGCATCGCCGACCACTCGAAGTCGAGCCGGCAGGCGAACGGGCTCACCGAGGAGCGCCTCCTCGGCCAGATCAAGGAGATCGCGGCGCTGAACGCGACGCGACGCTTCAAGACCCGGGTCTTCGCGGGCACCGAGTGCGACATCCTGCCCGACGGCAGGCTCGATTTCTCAGACGCCGCGCTCGCGAAGCTCGATTATGTCGTCGCCTCGGTCCACAGCTCGTTCAGCCAGGAGGAGGAGGTGATGACCGCTCGGATCATCAAGGCGCTCGAGAACCCGCGGGTGACGATGCTGGGGCACCTCACGGGCCGGCTCCTCCTCGAGCGCGAGCCCTACCGCGTCGACGCGGGCAAGGTGATCGACGCGGCGATCGCGAACGGGGTGGCGATCGAGCTCAACGCCAACCCCTACCGCCTCGACATGGACTGGCGCCACTGGCGCAGGGCGGCGGCGCGCGGGCTGGAATGCGTGATAAACCCCGACGCGCACGACACGCAGGGCCTCGGGTTCGTGCGGGCCGGCGTGAACTCGGCCCGCAAGGGCTGGCTCACCCGCGCCGAGGTCGTCAACACGCTCCCGCTTGCGAAGATGGAGGCCTGGCTGGCCGGGAAACGGAGGCGCACGTGATCGACGCGCGGGCACGCGGCCTGGCCAACATCCACGCGGCGGTGATGACGCTCTTCGTGGGCGCGGTCTTCTGGGTGTGGGCCTACGTGAACCTGAACTTCCACGTCCCGTACGTGCACATGACCCCGTACGAGAACCTCGTGCCCTATTTCCTCTGCGCCATCGGCGGGATGCTGATCTCCGCCCGCGACGTGTCGCGCAGCCTGGCCGCCCGCTTTCACCTGCCCGACCTCGGGGCGTCGGCGCGGCTCGCGTTCCGCCAGGTGGCGCTCATGGCGCTCCTCATCTTCGCCGCGATGTTCGCGACCCAGGACCACAGCATAAGCCGGCTATACCTGGGCACCATGCTCCTCTGGTGCTGGCTCGGGCTGACCGTCCTGAACGCGTGGCTCCCCGGCCGCCTTGCCCGGCTCATCTTCCAGAAGGGCCACCGCCTGCCGACGGTGTTCATCGGCAAGCCCGTGTCGTTCGCGAAGGTCCGCGAGTGGATTTCGAACAAGGAGCCGCTCGGCATCTTCCCCGTCGGCCTCCTTTCGCCCGAGGAGCCCCCGGCGGGACCCGAGGCCCTCTCGGTGCCGTGGCTGGGCACGCTGGCCGACCTGCCGCGCGTGCTCGAGGAGAAGACGGTCGGCCAGGTGGTCATGCTCGAGCTTCCCGCCAACGACGACGAGGCGGGCCGGGTCATCGCCGCGTGCCGCGACCACGGCTGCCGCCTGCTCATCCACAGCGACATCGAGGAGCGCTACACCCAGCCGCTCGTCCCCATCACCGAGGAGGGACGGCATTTCTACACGCTCCAGGGGGAGCCGCTCGAGGACCCGATGAACCGCCTCATCAAGCGGTCCTTCGACCTGGCGGTCGCGCTCCCCGTGGTGGTCCTGGTGCTTCCGGTCCTCTGCGCGTGGGTCGCCGCCATGCAGGCGATCCAGGCGCCCGGCCCCCTGTTCCACGCCCGGGAGAGGAGGGGAAAGCAGGGGAAGGTCTTCTTCATGCTCAAGTTCCGCTCGATGTTCGTGGCGCCCGAGAACGCCGCGGCGGAGTCGATGCAGGCCCTCACGGAGGACCAGCGCGTCTTCCCCTTCGGACGCTTCATCCGCCGCCGCAGCCTCGACGAGTTCCCCCAGTTCTGGAACGTCCTCGTGGGCGAGATGAGCATCGTGGGGCCGAGGCCGTACATGCCCCTCCTTGACGAGGAGTTCCGCCAGCAGACAAAGGGCTACCGCACGCGCAACCTGGTGAAGCCCGGCATTACCGGGCTGTCGCAGAGCCTCGGGTTCCGCGGGGCCGTGCTGGAGGAGGAGATGGTGCGCCGGCGGGTTTACTGGGACGTGTACTACATCTCCCACTGGTCCCCATGGATGGACCTGCAGATCACGGCGAGGACGCTCTGGCAGGTGATCGCCCCGCCGGAGACGGCGTTCTGAGCGCCGCTCAGAAGGTCCTCACGTAGGTGTTTCCCTCCTTGTCGGCGAAGGTGAGATGGTCCTCGTCCACCTTCACGAGCCTAAGGCCAAGGGACTTGTCGACAATGTCGTTCAGCTTGTAGACGTGCCCGTCGACGAGGGCCTTGCTCCCGGCTCCGGCTAGGCGGACCCCGGAGATATGGAACGCGTCGACGATCCCCTGGACCATGTCGGTGTGGCCCTGCGGCGCCGCCGCGGCCGGGGCCGGGCTGCTTGCCACGGAGGGCGCGGGGCTGCTCGGCGCCGCGGGAGGCGCAGCTTGGACGATGGGCGCCGGGGTCGGCGTCGGGGAGGGGGCCGCGGTCGGGGTGGGGACGGCCGTCGGCACGGGAGCGGCCAGCTTCGGCACGCTGGCGGCGATGACGGGAGCCTGGATGACGATCCTCGGCGCCGGCGCCTGCAGCGCCGGGGAGGGAGCCGGCTTGTCCGCCGCCTGCGCCTTCGCCTCGGGCTTTCCGGTCATCATCATGCCCGTGATGACCGCCGAGACGACGATGAGCGCGAGCGCCACGGCGCCGATCAGGACCATGGTCTGGGTGCGCATCGGCGCGCCCTTGCTGGAGGCCCGCCTGGAGCCGCCGCCCGGCATGGGCGCCACGAGGTCGGCCTGCTCCTCGGCGCGCTGGCGCGCCGCCTTCTTCAGCGCATCGTTGATGAGGCTCATGGT
The DNA here is from genome assembly GCA_964509885.1 of uncultured Opitutaceae bacterium. GTDB lineage: Bacteria > Verrucomicrobiota > Verrucomicrobiia > Opitutales > Opitutaceae > Palsa-1447. The sequence goes on from CAZDZL010000031.1 coordinate 21,373, forward strand.
GGGCGCCTACTCCGTCAGGGTTTCCATATCGCGGACAGCGCGCCTCGCGTCCCAGAAGTTCACCTCGTCCGACTCTCGGATGAACGCGGAGAGAATGGCCTTGTCGCAAAGGTTGTTCACGATGCGCGGGATGCCGCGGCTCGCCTTGTGGATCGCCCGGAGGGCCCAGGGCGTGAACGAGGGCCGGCCGGTCCCCCCCGCGAGCGTCAGGCGGTGCTGGATGTAGTGGATCATGTCCTTCTGCGAGAGCGCGTGGAGCTCGTAGTGGACCAGGATGCGCTGGCGCAGCTGGCGCAGCTCCTCGCGGGCGAGGACCTCCTTCAGCTCCGGCTGGCCCATGAGCACGATCTGCAGGAGCTTCTGCTTGTCCGTCTCCAGGTTCGAGAGCAGGCGGACCTGCTCGAGCACCTCGAAGGAGAGGTTCTGGGCCTCGTCGATGATGAGGACGATGTCGCGACCCCGGTTGATGCGCTCGAGAAGCACGGTGTTCATCTGCGAGACGAGGTCCACCTGGCTTCGCGCGAGCTTGGTCTCCCCCAGCTCGCCGAGGATGGCCTTGAGCATCTGCGTCTCGGTCACCCGGGGGTTCAGGATCAGGGCGGTGTCAAACCGGGCCGGGTCGAGCTCGTTCAGGAAGCGCCGGCAGAGCGTCGTCTTGCCGCAGCCGACCTCGCCGATGAGCACGATGAACCCCTTGCGCTCCCGCACGCCGAACTTGAGGTGCTGGAGGGCCTCCTGGTGCGTCGGACTCAAAAAGAGGAATTTCGGATCCGGTGTGATGTTGAAAGGCATCTCATTGAATCCGTAGTAGCTCTGATACATATGCGGATGTGAGTAAGGCCGGACCGTCCCAAAACGCACGCCAAAACCCGCCCCGGCAGGGGGGGTCCCATTTTTATTGCGAACCCATGGTGGCCCGCTGTTTATCTACGTGAAAGTATCGTGAATTCCCGACACCTCATCCTGAGCCTCTACCTGCTGCTGTTCGCGGGGCTGAGCGTTGCAGGGGGTTATCTTTTTTTGGACGCGCGCCACGAGTACAGCCGGCTGCTCCAGGTCGAGGACCTGAACCGCCAGAAGCTCGCGGAGGTCCAGGAGAGGCTGAAGAGCCAGGAGAGGGTCCTCGATCGCCTGAGGAATGACCCCGCCTATGTCGAGCAGGTGATCCGCAAGAAGCTCCTTTTCGCGAAGCCCGGCGAGGACATCTACCGGTTTGAGGATTGAGTGCCGCGGCGCATGACACGTGATCCCGAAGCGCTGATGGAGGCTTTCCGCCGTGCCGGCCAGGGCCAGGTGTTCGCGTTCTACGGCAAACTCTCGCCCGGCGAGAGGGCGCGCCTGATCGCCGAGGCCTCCGAGATCGACCTCGGGGAGGTGGCGGAGCTCGTCCGCACCCTCGTCGCCGCCGGCGGCGCCCCCGCGGTCGACCTTGCGGGGATCGTGCCGGCGCCCTACGAGCGCCTTCCCGCGCGGGGCGGCGACGCGCCGTCGTGGTCCCGGGCGAAGGCTGCGGGCGCGGCCGCGCTCAGGGCCGGGCGGGTGGCCGCCTTCACGGTCGCAGGCGGCCAGGGCACTCGCCTGGGCTATGACGGGCCCAAGGGCACGTTCCCCGTGACCCCCGTTCGGCGGCACTCCCTCTTCCAGGTCTTCGCAGAGAAGATCCTTGCGGCGGGGCTTCGCTACGGCCGGCCGCTCCACTGGTTCATCATGACCAGCCACCAGAACCACGAGGCGACCGAGGCGTACTTCGAGGGGAACCGGCATTTCGGGCTGGCCCGCGAGCGGGTGCATTTCTTCAGGCAGGGCCGGATGCCCGCAGTGGACTTCTCGGGGAAGATCATGCTGGAGACAAGGGGATCGCTCGCGCTGTCCCCGGACGGCCACGGCGGGTCCCTGAGGGCGCTCCAGAGGAGCGGCGCGCTGGACCTCATGGCGTCGGAGGGGATCGACACGCTCAGCTATTTCCAGGTGGACAACCCCCTCGTGCGCTGCATCGACCCCGCGTTCATCGGATGGCACCTGGGCCGGTCCTCGGAGATGTCGAGCAAGACGGTGCCCAAGGCGTACCCGGAGGAGAAGCTGGGGCATTTCTGCATCCGCGGCGGGAAGCTGGTCGTGATCGAGTACTCGGACCTGCCCATGGAGCTGCAGCGGGAGATGGACCCCTCGACGGGCGGCCTGCGCTACGAGGCGGGGAGCATTGCCATCCACGCCATCGACCGGGAATTCATCCGCAGAATGGCGAGCGGCTCCGGGGCGCTCCCGTTCCACAGGGCCGACAAGAAGATCGCCACGGTGGACGCGTCGGGCAACGAGGTGAAGCCGGCGAAGGCGAACGGCGTGAAGTTCGAGATGTTCGTCTTTGACGCGCTGCCGGCTGCCCGAAACACGGTCGTCATCGAGACGAGCCGCGCGGACGACTTCTCGCCGGTGAAGAACGCCGAGGGCGTCGATTCACCGGCCTCGTGCCGCGCCGACCAGCTGCGCCAGTTCGCCCGCTGGCTGGGGATGGCCGGGGCAGCCGTCCGGGTGGATTCGTCGGGCAAGCCCGACTTCAATCTAGAGGTTTCGCCGCTCTTCGGATACGACGAGGACTCATTCATGGAGAACTGGAGCCGAATGAAGGCAAAGCCCGCGATCGGGGAGGGCCTGTGCCTCGAGGCACCCACCGCATGACGCCGTCCGACCAGCTTCAATCCGGGGTGCTCTCGGGCCAGCTCATGCCGGGATCGGTGGGCAACATCGCCGCGTACCTCTCCGCCAACCTTCCCGCCTGGGCCCAGGCGAGCATCACGGAGCTCCTCGAGAAGCGGAGCTGGGCGGAGCTCAACGACCGCTTCTACCGCGAGCTTGAGTTCGGCACGGGAGGCATCCGCGGCCGCACGATCGCCGCCGTCGCCACGGCGGCCGAGACCGGGACGCCCGGCTTGTTCAACACGCCGGAGCACGCGGCGGTGGGAAGTAACATGCTGAACGACTTCACGCTGTCGCGGGCGGTCATCGGGCTCTTCCACTACACCAAAGACTACCTGAAGGGGAAGGGCGACGCCACGGCCCCGCGCCTCGTGATCGCCCACGATGTCCGCTTCTACTCCCGCCACTTTTGCGAGCTCGCGGCGTCCATCTGGTCGAAGCTCGGGGGCGACGCGTTCATCTTCGACGGCCCGAGGCCGACGCCGCAGCTCAGCTTCTCCGTCCGCCATCTGAAGGCCCACGCCGGCGCAGTCATCACCGCGAGCCACAACCCGCCCCACGACAACGGGTTCAAGGCCTATTTTCTCGACGGGGGCCAGGTCGTTCCTCCGCACGATTCGGGCATCGCGGCCCGGGTGGCGACGGTGCCGCTCAGCGCGGTGTCGGCCTTCCTGAAGAAGGACCTCTCCCGGGTGACGACGCTCGGGCGCGAGCAGGACGAGGAGTACATGGACGTCGCCGCGTTCGCGATCGTCGACAAGTCGATCCTCAGGGAGGCGAAGATGAAGGTCGTCTACACGAACATCCACGGAACGGGGGCGGTCCATGTGGTGCCCCTCCTTGTCCACGCGGGGTGCTACGTCATCCAGGTGGCCGAGCAGATGTCCCTCGACCCCCGGTTCCCGACGGTGAAGTCCCCCAACCCCGAGAACGCCGAGGCGCTCTCGATGGCCGTCGCGACGGCGGAGAGGCGCGGGTGCGACGTCGTGATGGCGACCGACCCGGACTGCGACCGGATGGGCGTCGCCGTGCGCGGCAGCACGGGGAAGATGGAGCTCCTCACGGGCAACCAGATCGGGTCGATGATCGCGGAGTACCGCCTCCTGAAGTACAAGGAGCTCGGCTGGATCCCCAGGGAGGGCACGAAGAGCGCGTGCATCATCAAGACCTTCGTCACGACCCAGCTCCAGGACGCGATCGGCCTCGCGCACGGGGTGAAGGTGATCGACACCCTGACGGGCTTCAAGTGGATCGCGGCCAAGATACAGGGCTATGAGGAGCGTCTGGAGAAGGCCATGGGCCCGGGATGGGACTACGACGGCACCCCCTTCAGGGAGCGGGCCCAGCTGCTCCTCAAGCACAGCACCTTCTTCGTGTTCGGAACCGAGGAGAGCTACGGCTACCTGCCGAACGACTCCGTGCGGGACAAGGACGGCAACGCCGCGTGCCTCATGTTCGCGGAGCTCTGCGCGTGGGTGGCGGGGCAGGGGATCACCGTCCCGGAGTACCTCGACCGCCTCTACATCAAGTACGGCTTCTACCTCGAGGACACGATCAACGTCTACTACGAGGGGGCGAGCGGAAGCGCCAAGATCAAGCGCATCCTGGACACCTACCGCAGCTCGAAGCCCTCCGCGTTCGGGGACGTCAAGGTCACGGCGTTCCAGGATTTCGGGAGGGAGACGATCCGCGACGCGGACGGCGAGGAGATCCCGAAGCAGGACCTCTACCTCGTGTCGCTCTCGAACGGCTACAGGTTCGCGGCCCGGGGAAGCGGGACCGAGCCCAAGATGAAGTTCTACCTCTTCGCCTCCGACAAGGTGGCCACGGAGGCGGAGCTTCCCGCCGTCAAGGAGCGCGTCCGCGCCGAGCTCGGCCGCCTGAAGGCGCTCATAGAGGCCGACGCTCGCAAGCGGGCGGAGGGCTAGGGCTTTCGGCGCTTACGGGAGCGGGATGTGCCGTAGCCGGAGGCCGCCTCCCGTGCGAGGTACTCATTCTCCAGAGTATCGACAACGTACTGGTTCAGACTCAGCCCCCTCACCATGGCGTGGAGCGCCGCTTTCCTGTGGAGCTCGGGCTCAAGGCGGACCAGGAATCTTCCGCTATACTCCCTGTTGGCCGTCGCCTTGGGAAGGGGCCTTCCCTCTTTCAGGAACATCTCGACCCATTCCTCGACTATCGGCCCCAGCTTGCCGAGAACCTCGGCCTCCGTGGCGCCGTGGCATGAGGGCCCGATCATCGGCGGGGCGCTGCCGACGAACCGGTTGTCCTCGGGATGCCACTCGATCACCTTGAGATAACCCTTCGCGTGCTTCCTGATCTCGGATTGTGTGGGTTTCATTTTTGAGAATTCGCCTCTGCGATCTTTTGCCTCACGATTCGTTCCTGGTAGTGCATGGCGTCGTCGCCGCTTCTGCCGGAGAGGGTGAGGTAGGATCCCTTGGGATAGCGGAAATTGAGGTGGCTGCCTTTGCCTCCGCGGTCGTAGAAGCCGGCTCGAAGCAGATCCGAAATCAACTCCCTGATCTTCCGGGGCATCGAAGCAGTATCATAATGGTACCACGTGATTTCAAACCAAATGACGGCGCCGTCCCGCAAAATCAATGAAGTCAGGGGTTAGGGAGAAAACAAGGTCTCACGACGGAGCCAGTCGGACCTAGGGATGCCAGTCGGGCATCACGAATAAGTTTCCTTTCCCGCGTCGGCCGCGGCGCGGGCGGATCAGCCCCTGGCGGCCCGGATGATCGCCGCAATGCTGAGCTCCACGTCGGCGTCCGTGGTCGCCCAGGAGCACACGCTGATGCGCATCGCGGTGCGTCCCTGCCACACCGTTATCCCGCACCAGCAGGTACCCTCCTCCTGGACGGCCTGGATGGTCCGGGTCGTCTTCTCCGCGTCGCCGAAGGAGACCAGCACCTGGTTCAGGGCGACCTCGTTGAGGATCTCGAACCCCGCGGCCGAGAGGCCCTCGGCAAACCGCCGGGCCTGGGCGCAGTTGCGCTCGATCATCTCCGCGATCCCGGACCTGCCAAGCGAGCGCAGGGCCGCCCAGACCTCGACCCCCCGCGCGCGCCGCGAGAGCTCCGGCGTGAAGTCGCTCGGGTTGCGGAATTCGCTCTGGGTCGGCAGGTACTCGGCCGAGATGGCCATCGACGCCTTGAGGGCGTCGGGGTCCCTCACGAACGCCAGGCCGCAGTCATAGGGGACGTTCAGCCACTTGTGCGCGTCCGTGGCCCAGGAGTCGGCGTCCGCCACGCCGGCCATGAGGCTTTTGCGCGACGGGGCCGCCGCGGCCCAGAGGCCGAAGGCCCCGTCCACGTGGACCCAGGCGCCCGCGGGATGGGCCCATTGGCAGATTTTGTCGACGGGATCGAACGACCCGGTGTTCACGTTGCCGGCCTGGGCGCAGACGATCGTCGGCCCGGAAAGGGGCGGTAGGCTGTCGACGCGCATGCGCCCTTCGCCGTCGACTGGGATTCTCACGACCCTGTTGCGGCCCATGCCGAGGATGCCGAGCGACTTGGTCACGGAGGGATGGCTCTCCGCGCTCACGAAGACGGTCACGGGTGGGGCCCCAAAGAGGCCCTTGCCCTCGACGTCCCACCCCGCCTTCGCCAGGACGCCGTGGCGCGCGGCGGCCAGCGCGCAGAGGTTGGCGACGGTGGCCCCGGTCACGAACGCCCCCGTGCACTCGGCGGGAAGATGGAGGAGGTCGAGAAGCCAGCGCAGCGCGATCTGCTCCATATAGGACGTGCCCGGGGTCGGCCGGTAGAGGCCGGTGTTCTGGTCCCAGGCGCCGGCGAGCCAGTTCGCGGCCAGCGTCACCGGCAGGGCGCCCCCGATGACGAAGCCGAAGAATCGGGGCCCCGCCATGGCCGTGGTGGCCGGGGAGCCCACCTCGTCCAGAAGGCGCAGCGTGTCGGCGGGATCGCCCGAGGCCTCCGGGAGGCGCTCGTCCAAGGCCCTCAGGCCCGCGACCGCGCCTGCGGTCGGGGCCACCGGGCGAGAGCCCAGGCCGTCCAAATAGCGGATCGCGCGCCGCGAGGCGTCCTCCAGCAGGGCATGGGTGGGGGTTTCCTTTTTCATGGTGGGCCCAGTGTCGCCGGGTCGCCCCCGTTTTTCGAGTCCAGAGAGCGGGCCGAGCCTTGGCCTCTGGCATGCTTGCTGCAGTGAGGGTCCCCATGAATCGCACCCCCATGCGGCTGTCATGCCTTGCGCCGCTCCTGTTCCTGGCCTCGAGCGCGTTCGCCGGGTTTCCTGCGGCGTCGCCGGACGACCCGGCCTGCACCGCCGAGGACAGGATCTACATGGCGCGCGCCTATGAGCTCGCCCGGTACGCCATCACGCACGGCGGCGGCCCCTTTGGCGCTCTCCTGGTGAAGGATGGGAAGATCATCGCGGAATTCTCCAACTGCGTGCACTCCACCCGCGACGTGACGAAGCATGCCGAGACGGGGCTGATCTCGGCGTTCAGCCCCAAGATCGACCGGGAGACGTTCTCGAAGTCGACGCTCTACACGAGCACCGAGCCGTGCACCATGTGCTGCGGCGCCATCTGCTTCGCCGGGATCGGCCGCGTGGTCTACGGCACATCCGAGGCGCCGTTCCTGCAGGTCATGGGCCTTCCCCCGGACCCGAACCCGCTGACGAGCCACGAGGTCCTCGGCCGCATCTCCCCGCAGGTGAAGGTCCTCGGGCCCCTCATGGAGGCCGAGGGGCTGGTGATCCACGAGGGCTATTGGCCCATCCATCCCGAGGACGTCGGCAAGTCCTGAGGCCGGCCGGGTGCGCCGGGAGGGTATCTTCGGGCCCGCAGGGAACAGCGGGGGAACCCGACATACTGTAGGGGGACGTGGCCCCTCCCCAAGAACCGATGAAACCGCCCCATGCCCGCGGCCTGCGCCGCTGGCACGCGGTGACCCTGGGGACCGTGCTGGTCCTTGCGGTCGCCGCCCTTGTCGCGCGCCTGATGGCTCCCGGCTACGTCCAGCGCGCCATCAACCGCCGCCTGAGCGAAATACCGGGGTATGCGGGGCATGTGGGGAACATTCGCCTTCACCTCTGGCGGGGCGCGTACCGCATCGACGACATCGAGGTCGTCAGGGGAAACGGTAAGGTGTCGGAGCCGTTCTTTTCGGCCAGCCGGATCGACTTCTCTGTGGCCTGGCGGGATGTGTTCCACGGGCGGTTCGTCAGCGACATCCACGTCACCGACGGGCGGCTTCAATTTCTGCGAGGCAAGACCGAGGAGACGAGCCAGCTGACCGCCGACCGCCGCTGGCAGGACGCCATCAACGACATCTTCCCCATCGACATCGCCCATCTCGAGATAGAGGGGGGTGTCATCCGCTACATTGACGAGACAAAGGAGCCGCGCGTGGACGTGGCCATCCAGGAGATCGAGGTGATCGCCACGGGCCTGCGCAACCGGCCGTCGGAGGCCGACGGGGGGTATCCGGCGACGATCGACATCTCGGGCCGGTCGCTCGGAAACGGCCAGCTGCGCCTTCACGCGAAGCTGGAGCCGCTCGCCGACCAGGCGCATTTCGAATTGGCGGTCGAGCTGAAGAAGGTCTCGCTGCCGGCGCTCAACGACTTCCTCAGGGCTTACGTAGGCATCGACGCCTCAAAGGGGGAGTTCACGATGTTCGGGCAGATGGCCATGGCAAAGGCGCACTATGAGGGCTATGTGAAGCCGTTCCTTGAGCACGTCGACTTCAAGAATCTCGACGATGACAAGAAAAGCCTCGGGCAGCGCATCTGGAAGGGCGCCGCCGTCGCCGTGATAGAGCTCTTCAAGAACAGCGAGACCAAGCAGCTGGCCACCCGGATTCCGTTCTCGGGCGACTCGCAAGGGACGGACGTCAAGACCCTGCGCACCATCATGAACGGGCTGCACAACGGCTTTGTGAAGGCGCTGATTCCGAGCTTTGAGGGGACGACCCATCCCGACAGCCCGAAATCCAAGGTGCCGGCCCTCTCCACGGGCGGAGCCATGCCGGTGGCCGAGGCCACGCCGAAGTAGCCTGCGGACTCGCTTCGGGGCGGTTCGGGCTCCAGGATCGTGGGCACGCCCTCCCCATGAACCTCCCGGACAAGACCGAGGCGAACGCGCTGCTCGAGAGCCGCGTGAGCGACGAGTACCAGCGCTACCATGCGCTGATGGTGGCGACCGCGATGGAGGGATACGCGGGCCTCTACGGCGGCGATCCGCACATCTGGTACGTGACGGGCCTCCTTCACGATCTGGACTTCGACCAGTTTCCCGACGTCCATCCGGCTGAGAGCCTCAAGTGGTTCAGGGAATGGGGCTATCCCGACGACATGGTCCACGCCGTCGAGGCCCACGCCTACGGCTACCACGGCTTCACGACGCTCCCGAACTCCAAGCTCGCGGCCGCGCTCCTCGCCTGCGACGAGATCAGCGGGATCTTCTACGCCTACAGGAAGCTGAACCCCGTGCGCTACGGCGATATGAAGGCCAGCTCGATCAAGAAGAAGCTGAAGGAGCCGTCATTCGCGGCGAAGGTCGACCGAAAGACGATCTACCTCGGCTGCGAGAGCCTGGGCGTGTCGATCGACGACCACGTCGCGAACCTCATCCGGTTCTTCGGGGCTCTCGCCTAGCGGCGGGGCGCCTCTCTGGTCGCGACCCTACTTGGGCCAGAACCACGCGAACGTCCCGGCGGTCAATCCGGCGTAGATCACGCCGTCCAGGGTGGCACGCAGGGTGGTGCCCAGCGACCGGCGGTACCAGATCGTCATCTGCCACAGAGCCGCGGCATACCCGAGGAAGGACGCGACCCCGACGATCCGGAAGACCGCAGTGTGCCTCGCCCCGGCAGGAAGCGCGTGGAAGGCGATGTAGCCCGACAGGAAGGTCACCACCAGAAGGTATGCGAACCAGAGGGCCAGGCTCTTGCCCATGTTCATCATGCCGTTCGGGAGCACCGTCAGCACCATCACCGGGCCCTGCTTCAGCTTCTCCTGGAATGCGGGCGTCCCCATCTCCGCGAAGCTTGACGGCTGGGGGACCATGTAGTCGCCCGGAGGAGGCGCAAGTGGCCGCAGCGCCTCCATGACCTTGTCCTCGCGGGGGAGCGTGGCGTAGTCGCCCTTGTGCCACCAAGGCAGCGCCATGTGGATGATGGTGCTCGCCACGAAGACGAGGACCGAAGAAAGCACGATCGGGAGCCATAGGGTCTGCAAGGCCGTCATGATGATCTCCTGGGTTGAGGGAGCTGCGGGACGAGGACGTTTCGGTCGCCGGAGGGGCAAACGACGGTGGAACACGTGCTTCGAGAGGTCAATCCGAAGGTGGGGGGCCGGGGCCACACCCCCGGCCCTTACGGAAACGCCGCGAGGCGTTCGATCAGTCGAGGAAGGTCACGGCAATTCCCCTTCTTCGGACCTGGGGATAGGAGGGATCCGCGCCAAAGCGGGGCGGGCCCCCGTCCTCTCGCCTGTCGAGGATCTTGCTCGGGCCGGGAGGGTGGGCGATCTCCGCCCCAAGGATCGCGTCCATGACCTGCTGCGCCGTCTCGCGGACCAAGAACGGCGACGACAGGGGGTAGCCGGAGCCGGTGCTGAGCCTGCTCGTGGTGATCGTGACCAAGCTTCCCGTCACATGCGGGGTTCCACCCGATCGGTCCTCGACCGCAAGCACAAGCGAGGGATTGAGGAAGATGGGCAATGCCTCGCGGCGCAGCACCAGCCGGATGAGACCAAGGCCGTGGGCGTGCTGGACCGTGTCGGCCACTGGGGGCACGACGAGCGGCTCCTCGGTCCGGGGTGCAACCCGGCACCCCGCCTTGCGGCGCGCTGACATAGGCTCCCGCCGGCTCTCCCGCTTGGCGGAAACGGCGGGCTCGGAATTGCTGCGGGCGGAGGAGCCGTCGCGGGACGAAAGCAAAGGGGCGAAGCTCATGACACCTGAGGCTGTTCGCGGAGTCGAGGGGCTGCCGATGCGCGGCATGCGCGCCGGCGCCGAAGACGGGATGAACCCGGGGTCGAAATTGCCCCCGGCCCTGAGTCTTCTCGCGTCATGCGGCAGAAGGAATTCATGGCGTTTACCGGGTTGGGAAAGTACCGAATACACGATGCGGAGCATATGGGGTGATGACCTACCGACCTGGAGCCCGCCCGCTTCCCGGGTCCGCGGCGCCTATTTTCCGCCCGCCCATCTCGCCCGGCCACCCTCGCGGGCCAGGTACTTCATCGCCTCCTGCTGTACAACGAGCTGGGCGTCGAGAAGCAGGTCGGCCGTTTGCCGGATCTCGCCGCCCTGCTTGTCCTTGCCCGCGTAGGCGTGAGACGGCGATTCGACGACGACCGAGAGGGCGCCGCAGTGGTAGTCGAGCGCCGTGTCGAGGTTGAACACGCCACTCGGCGCTTGGGCGGGGTCCGCTTCAAGCGCCGGGTCGCTCGTGTACTGCAATCCCGACTTGGCAAGGGCCGTGTGAACCGACCTATAGAGGCCGTCGAATGCAGGCCTCAGGGCATCCTCCGCGACCGGCCTGAGCATCCGGGTATAGTAGTACGGAGAGCTGGCGCCTGTGTGGAGGTTCAGGATCAGGTCGGGTCGCTCGCGGGCCACCAGGTCGAACAACGCCTGGGTCTCGGGCTGGCGCGCGCCAAAAAAGTCGTCGTGCATGATATTGACCCCGCTGTCATTCGGATATCCCCCAGGGAACTGCGTGCGGCTGAAATCTAGCGGGATGAACACCTTGCACTCCGGCCAGCCGATCAATCTCCCGTCCCGCCAGCCGCCGGTGTTCATGTATTGGTTTATCGTGCCGTCATACCCGTGAAACGCCTCCATCCGCAGCGGCACGCGCGCCCTTCCATCCACGTTCACGATCGGGATCGCGATGAGCCGATCGATGCGGCCGGCCGCATCGACAATCTCGGGCCAAGGCCGGCCCCGCAGGTCCTTCCCGGTCTCCAGGACGGAGACGAGGTTCACGAGGCCCACGATGCCCTCAAACTCGCCGCCGTGTATCGAAGCCATCGCCATGTAAACCTTCTTGTCAAAATCGGGGCCGAAGTACGCACGCATGGTGCCGGCCCCAACCGCACCGGAAAATGTCGTCGTGCCCTTCCCCTCGCGGGCGCGGCCATAAAACACGGCCTGGATCGGCCGGCCCCCCGCGCTTTTGCCGACAACCACGACCTCCCCCCGACGCACGCGCTCCCGGAGAAAACGCGCCACGCCGTCGACGGTGCTCACCCAGAAATCCGGCGGATGGGCCTCTTCAAGGAGGTATTCCCGGGGGATTTCGGGGTAGGCCGCAGGCGGCGGCGCGCCGCACGCCCCTGTCCCGGTCCCGACCGCCAGGAGGATGGCCGCCACTCCTGTGCGCCAGCCCCCGGGGAACGCCATGCCTGTTGTTGTCATGAGGAAGGGGGTTTGGGGCGGAGGCGGTCGGCGGAGACAGGTTACTTCGCCGGGGCCATGGGCCCGATGTAGGAGGTGGCGGCCACAACGTCGTCGACCCATTTCCGGTTCGCGCGCACGGTGTTGCTCGCGATGTAGACGCCGAGGTCGACGCGGTCCAGCTCTAGCGCCGCGACATCCCGGAAACGAAGGTTCTGGAAATCCCCGATGAGCTTTCCGTCGATCCACATGGCTATGCGCCCGTCGCGGCGGCCCAGGGAGTTCGCCTTGACCATGTACTCGTAGCTGTACCAGCGGCCGGTCTGCGGCGAGAAGTCCGGCCGGGCCATGAAGTCCTTTCCGAACGTGGCCTCGCCCGAGCGCGTCTCGGACATGGGCAGCACCCTGCCGGAGGGATAGAAGTGATCGCCCCACTTGCTGGCCTGCTCGGGCCAGTAGACATAGACGTTCATCTGGCCCGGGGCGTCGCCCGTGGAGTTCTCGTTCTCGAAGTTTACCAGGAACTTGTTCTGCCCGTCCGCCCTGACGCCGGGCGTGGCGCGCCCGTGGTCGAAGTACTTGGACGAGATCGATCCCCCGTTGTGGACGGATCCTGTCGGCACGAACCACCCGGCGTCGAACTTCTGGTACCACCTCAGGAAGATGACAGTCTCGGTGTGCGCGAGGTTCCTGGCGACCCCGGTGGCGAGCGGGGCCTCCTGCTGGGGTATGGTCATCTCGAGGGATTTCCCCCTCCCGGGCCTGCTGGCCGACGCGTCGGCGATGGCCAGGTGCGTCTGGTTAACCAGGACGTCCCATTTTGGGCTCAGGTCCTCGACGCTGGAGCAGGTCTCAAAATCCTCGGCGAACAGCACGCCGGCGTCCCTCTCGATGCCCTTGTCCCCGGGGTACTTGGCGGCGATGCCCGCGCCACCCTCCGGCAGCGGGTCTTTCACGTCGGCGCGGGCGTTGGTCGCGGCGTTAAGGACGGAAAGGGTGGCGACGAGGGCCATGGCGGCTTTCAGTTTCATTCTCATGCTTGCCTCCCGAATGCCAGCGACCGGCAACGGGGACGAGAGGATTGACCTAGCCGAACGAACTGTCCGCCCGCACTGTCCGACGGCCCCCGCTGGCGGGGACAATGTTTCAGCCCCGCAGCGCCCTGCGAACGGCCTCGTCGGCCAGCGGCTCCATGATCGAGTACCCGGCGGGGGTGGGGTGCACCCCGTCCTGGGACAGCTCCGGCCTCAGCGCGCCGTGCCCGTCGTCCATGGCGGAGTAGTAGTCCAGGTACACGATATTGTTGCGGCGCGAGAACTCCCTCATCCAGCCGTTCAGGGCCGCGATCTTGTCCCTGGGCCGCAGGCCAGGTCGCCAGGGATAGTCGATGGCCGGAAGGACCGAGGACAGGACGACGTGGATCCTGTTCGCGCGGGCGAGCTCGACCATCGACTGCAGGTTGGCCTCGATCGCCTCCAGGGTCGTGATTCCCCCGTTCTCGGCGATGTCATTGGTGCCGCCCAGGATCACGACGACGGTCGGCATGAGCCCGATCACGTCCTGGCGGAACCGGACCAGCATCTGCGATGTGGTTTGCCCGCTGATGCCCCTGTCCACGTAGGTGTGGGAGGTGAAGTACGCGCCATCCGCCTTCTCCCAGCCCTCCGTGATGGAGTCCCCGAGAAACACGACCCGTTTCTCCGCGCGGCCGGGGGGACCCAGCCTGGCATTGGCATCGTGGTACTTCGACAGGTAGGCCCACTCCAGTTCCCAGGGGGGCCGGACCTTGGGAGGGGCCTTGGCCGGCTCCGGAGTCTGCGCGGGGCCCGCTGGGGCTCCAAGCGAGGAGAGAACCAGGGCAAACAGGAATTTTCTCATGTTGAAGGCATACTTTTCAGGCGCCCCTTCGTCCCGGGCCGGGACCGCCTGGGGCTAGGGGGCGGTGGGCGAGGGATAGTACCGGCTGGCATTGAAGACGAGAATACTGTTCCCCACCTCGTCGACGGGGTACGAGGTGTCCTTCGGCAGGCTCCTGTAGCAGAGCTCGGCGGGATTGGCGTAGACGTGCCCCGTGGGATCGTCCCCCCCGGTGACATCGGGTCCCACGGACGGCCACGGCGTCTTGCCCCACCAGCTGGGCTTCTCGGAGAGGAAGAAGGACGCCGGCAGCTTGTGGTCTGCCGGGACGGGATTCGCCAGCTGGGCGAGGCCGCTCGGCATCTCCGATGCGTCCCAATGCGCCCGCTGGGTCACGGTGTCGTAGTTGCCCCAGCGCACGAGCGTCCCCGCCACCCTCGGGTCGTCCTTCAGCGGCGGCCGGGAGTTGCCCTCGCTTCCCGACCAGCCGAGGAGGTATATCGCCGTGTTGCCGTTCTTTCCGTCGGGCGGCGAGCACTCGTAGGTGTCGTGGTAGCCCGGCCTGCCCAGCACATTTCCAACAAGGTTGAAGTAGCGCGAGCCCGTGAACAGGTTTATCGGGACCGTCGAGCGGTTCATGCCGGGCTCCCACCCGATGAACTGGTTGCGGAACGCCGTGACCAGGTTGTGGGTGCCGTGGATGTAGTCAGCGATGAGTCCGTTTGAGTCGTTGCCCTCGATCAGCATCATGTCCGTGCCCGCCGCGTGCATGGCGTTAGCCGCCAGGAACCACACCCGTATCTTCGTCCTGCGCGCGTAGTCGTCGGCATAATAGTCGTCGACGGCGTAGTTGTAGGCAAAGACAGTCCCGGCTCCGCTCCCGTTGACGATCATGGGGGAGACGATGTGCTGGAAAATATTGTTCTCCACGAGGTTGTCCGCACCCATGTACGTCTCCACCCCGTAGCTCAGGTACCACTTGAACTGCGTGCCGTAGAAATAGTTGTCGCGCACGACGCAGTGGTTCGCGAGGTGGAACCAGACGTGGTTGCGGTTGCTGTTGATGTCGCGGATCCCCTTCACCCAGCACCGGGTCGCGTTGTAGAGAAGGATCGAGGACTTCGACCGGCTGTTGCTGTGGTCGATGGAGAGGTCCTCGATGCCCACGCCGCTTATGAGCGAGTTCGCCCACCAGGCTCCGGGCTTCTGCGAGGACCTCCAGTTCGGCATGTAGAGGCCCGGCGAGATCGTGACCGTGTTCCCGTGCACGGCCGTCGCGAGCACCATCTGCATCTGCGCACGGCCCTTTCGGCCGGCGCCCCCCGGTCCCTCGACGCCGGAGACGCCCTTCGTCTGGCTCACCCAGATCGTGTCGTTGCCCGTGTCGGAGTCGTCGAGCTGGTCAAGGCAGAGGACGCTTTTTCCCGGGACCACGCCCGCCGTGCTGCTGAGCGTGATCTCGGTCGCGCCCTGCGCATAGCCGTCGGTCCAGTCGGCGACGTTGTTGGGCGAGCGCGAGGTGTGGTCCTCGTAGTGGGGGAGGCTGACGTCGAAGTTCTTGACGCGGATGTCCGCGTCCGAGGAATCCGACCCCTTGCCCTTCCTGTCATCGCCCTGGGTGAAGAGGAGGAACGTCTGGTCGGCCCCGGCGCCCCGCAGGGTCACGCCGCTGTGGTTGGCGAAGTCGATGCTGGACGACAGGGAAAAGGTCCCTGCGGCCAGCTGGACGACCTGTCCGCTCGGGCACGATGCGATGGCGCTGTTGATGTCCTCGGCCGAGGCGCCCGGGGCGATCGTCCGGAAGATCGTCGTCCGGTTGGGGATTCCCTCGGGCATTCCCGCCTGGGACCAGTCCGCCGCGCGCTCGGGGCTCAGGATGCCGCTCCAGTTCGCGGCCTGAGACAACGGGGAAAGGCTCGCCAGCAGCGCGCAGGCGGCGCCGGACCGGAGCAGGAGGCGGGGGAAAATGAGGGGTGGGTTCATGGATGTTGTCGCCGTTGTGGCAGAGATTCGTCCAAACCAAACGACCTCCGGACCCCCCGGACGAGCTCAATGACCTAGCCGAATGAACGGTGGGATCCGGTATGTGCCGGAGCCGCGGCGTCCTATCCCTTGCCCCCGGGCGCCGTCGCGACGATCGGGGCGTAGCGGGAGACGTCCCCGCTCGGGATGATCTGGGTCGTCGACAGGAAGCTGGCGGCAGCCTGGGGATCGACCGCGCTCCAGTTCTGGAGAATTGGCCCGACATGGTTGTAGATGCCCTGGGGAGTCAGGCCGGAGGCGTAGATGGCGGCTATCGCGGTTTCGGGCGACGAGCTCGCCGTGTTCCGGGCCAGGACGAGAAGGCCCATGGTCCGCGCCTGCGGCGAGGCAATGCCTTCCAGCGTCTGGAGCGCCGCGACGGGGTCCGATCCCCAGATGACGTTCCCGTAGCTGAAGCGCACAGGATCGGACGACTGGATGTCCGGCGGCATCTTTGTATAGAGGGCGCGGATCGCCGTCTCCCCATTCGGCCCGCCGCGCAGTTCGTCAAAGACGCCGCCGATGGCATCGGCCCGCGAGCGCGGGTCTGTTTGGGCCATGGCGAAGGCAAGGCCCCTGTCCAAATTGATTCCGGCGAGCAGGCCGGCGACGGCTGCTGCGGTCTGGGGCGCCGCATCGGCGCTCACGGAGGGCATGAGGTCGGCGAGGCCGTTGATCGTCTCGGGGCCGGCCCATTTACCGATCATCGAGATTGCCCCGCCCGGGTTCTCGGCTGAGTTAGCAACGGCCAGAAGTTCGGCCGCGTTTGCCGTCCTTCCGATGGCTTCGGCCAGGCCGGGAAGGAAGATGTCACTGAAATGGTTCAGTGCCAGGTAGTGCAGGGCGGCGCTGCGGTCTGCGCCGAGCCATTCTACCAGGATGGCGGCTCTTCGGGACCGCTCGTCCTTGTTGTTCCAGTCCGTGCCGGGAACGACCCGCAGTCGTTCCTCAAAGGACTGGGGCATGACGGAGGCCTCGGGAATCGACGGCGACGTCGCATGAGCGGGAAAGCGCACCGAAGCCTCCTTGGCCGCCGGCTCGACTCTCGAGCGGGGCAGCTTCCTCGAAACGAACGCCCCCGCGAGGAAGGAGAGGATGCAGAGGACGACAACCCGGGAGTTCTTCCCCATGTGGGTGTACGTGGGCCTGGCCCGAGGGATTCCGGGGGACGCCCCTCCGCGCCGGGCCTAGAGAAGCAGCAGGGCCGGCTTCTCGAGAAGCTCCCTCAATGCCGACAGGAACGTGGCGCCGACGGCGCCGTCGACCACGCGGTGGTCGACGGAGAGCGTGAGCGTCATCCTCTGCCCGATGACGACCTGGTCGCCCTTGACGACCGGCTTCCTCACCGTCGCGCCCACGGCCAGGATGGCGGCATTCGGCGGGTTGATGATGGCCGAGAAGCGGTCGATGCCCATCATCCCCAGGTTGGAGACGCAGAAGGTGCCCCCCGTGAACTCGGCGGGAGCCAGCTTCTTGTCCCTGGCCCGCTTACCGAGCGACTTGGCCTCGGTGCTGATGGCGAAGAGGGTCTTCAGGTGCGCATCGCGGATGACCGGCGTGATGAGGCCGTCCTCGATCGCGACCGCGAACGAGACGTGCGCCGCCGGGTGGTGGCGGATGGCGGTCTCCTCCCACGAGCAGTTGACGGCCGGCACGCGGCGCAGGGCCTCCGCCGAGGCCTTGAGGACGAAGTCGTTCACGGAGAGCTTCACGCCCTCCTTCTCGAGCGCCGTGTTGAGCTGGGCGCGCAGCTCCAGGAGGGGACCGGCGTCGACCTCGACGTCGAGGTAGAAGTGGGGGATCTGCGTCTTGGATTCCACGAGGCGCTTGGCGATGATGCCCCTGATGTTGGAGACCGGGACCACCTTGTCCTCCTGCACGGGACCCTTGGCGGTGCCCGCGTAGGCCACGGCGGGCGCCCCCTTCTTGCCGGCGCCGCCGGCCGGCGCGGCGAGGATGTCCACCCGCACGATGCGCCCGCCCGGGCCGCTCCCTGAAATCCCGGCGGTGTTGACGCCCTTCTCGGCGGCGAGCTTGCGGGCGAGCGGGGAAATCTTCTGGCGCTCCCCGGATTCGGGTGCGGGCGCGGGAGCCGGCGCCGCGGCGGG
The DNA here is from genome assembly GCA_964509885.1 of uncultured Opitutaceae bacterium. GTDB lineage: Bacteria > Verrucomicrobiota > Verrucomicrobiia > Opitutales > Opitutaceae > Palsa-1447. Next base: position 39,430 of record CAZDZL010000031.1, read on the forward strand.
CGTCGGGGTGGCGGCCTTGGGAGCCGGGGCCGGCTTCGCCTCCGCCGCGGCCGGGGCGGGGGTGGGGGGAGCGGCGGGCGCCTTGGACGCGGGCGCCGCGGCCTGGGGCGCGGCGGACGCCGGGGCGTCCACCTTCTCGCCCGGCTTGCCGATGGCGCAGAGCGCAGCGCCGAGCGGCACCTGCGAGCCCGCCTTCACGAAGATCGAGAGGAGCGTGCCGTCGAAGAAGCTCTCGAGCTCCATCGTGGCCTTGTCGGTCTCCACCTCCGCCAGCATGTCGCCGGTCTTGACCGCGTCGCCCTCCTTCTTGAGCCACTTTACGAGCGTGCCCACCGTCATGGTGTCGCTCAGCTTCGGCATCTCGATGATGTTGGCCATGGGTGTCCGCGGGGGCGGGCTTTAGGCGAGGGCCTCGATCGCCGCCTTCAGTATCCTCTGGGGGTTGGGGAGCTGCTCCGCCTCCGCGGGCGGGCTGTAGATCGCAGGGGCGTCGATCGTGGAGAGGCGCGCGATCGGGCCGTCCAGGTCGTCGAACGCCTCGCTCTGGATCATGTAGGCCAGCTGGGCGCCGACCCCGCAGAAGGGCTTCTGCTCCTCCACCACGAGGACCCGGTGGGTCTTTCGCACGGAGGAGAGCACGGTGTCGATGTCGAGCGGGCGTATCGACCGGAGGTCCACGACCTCGACGGAGATGTTGTGCTCCTGCTGGAGCAGGTTGGCCGCGGCCAGGGACTGGATGACGGCGCGTCCGTAGCTTACGATCGTCAGGTCGGTCCCCACGCGCTTCACGTCGGCCTTCCCGAGTGGGATAAGGTAGTCGTCGGCGGGCACCTCCCCCTTGTCCCCGTAGAGGATCGTGTTCTCCAGGAAGAAGACCGGGTCGTTGTCCCGTATGGCGGACTTGAGGAGGCCCTTCGCGTCGTAGGCGGTCGACGGCACGACGACCTTCACGCCCGGGTGGTGGGCGAGAACGTTCTCGGTCGTGTGCGAATGGGTGGCGCCCACGTTCGTGCCGCCGTTGGCCGGGCCCCGGATGACGATCGGGCAGTTGATCTGGCCGCCGGACATGTAGCGCACGTTGGCCGCGTTGTTCAGGATCTGGTCGAAGGCCACGGAGTAGAACGACCAGAACATGAGCTCGATCACGGGCCTGACCCCGAGCATCGACGCCCCGAGGCCCATGCCGATGAAGCCCGCCTCGCTGATCGGCGTGTCGACAATGCGCTTCGGCCCGAACTTCTCGAGGAGGCCCTCGGTGACCTTGTAGGCCCCGTGGAACTGGGCGACCTCCTCGCCGAGGACGACGACGTTGGGGTCCCGGGTGAGCTCCTCGGCGAGGGCCTGCCGGATGGCTTCGCGGTATTGGAGGACGGGCATGGTCAGTTGAAGAAGAGCCGGCCCTCGGAGGTACGCTTCGACGGGTTGTCGGACTCCCAGTAGACGTCCTTCTGGAGGTCGGCGGCGGTGGGGAAGGGGCTCGCCTCGGCGAAGTCGGCGGAGACGTCGGCCTCGGCGCGCGCCTCGGCGTCGATCTTCTCGACCGCCGCCTCGTCGAGGACCTTCTCGGCGATCAGGAGGTTCTGGAACACCTGGATCGGGTCCTTGGTCCTGCGGTACTCCTCGATCTCGGCCTTCGCCCGGTAGGTGTTGTCCGGGTCGGCGACGGAATGGCCCCGGTAGCGGTAGGTGCGGATCTCGACGACGGCCGGCTTGCACTGCTGGCGGGCCTTCTCGAGGAACGGCGCCATGAAGGCGCGCACCTCGTAGAGGTCATGCCCGTCGCAGACGCCCCAGGCCATGCCGTAGCCCTCGGCGCGCCGCGCCAGGTCGCCCGCCGAGGAGCGCGCCTGGCTTGTCCCCATGGAGTAGCCGTTGTTCTCGATCACGAAGATGACCGGCAGGTCCCAGAGTGCGGCAAGGTTGTACGCCTCGTGCACCGCGCCCTGGTTGACCGCGCCGTCGCCCATGAACGTCATGCAGGCGCCCTTGAGGCCCTTGTACTTGAGGCCGTAGGCGAGGCCGGCGCCGAGCGGGACCTGGCCGCCCACGATCCCGTGGCCGCCCCAGTAGTTGCGCGAGGGGTCGAAGAAGTGCATCGAGCCGCCCTTCCCCTTGGAGCAACCGGTGACCTTCCCGTAGAGCTCGGCCATGAGCGGGTTGAGCTCCATGCCGACCGCGATCGCATGGCCATGGTCCCGGTAGGCCGTGATGACGTGGTCGTCCTTGCCCATCAGGGAGCAGCAGCCGACGGCCACGGCCTCCTGGCCGATGTAGAGGTGCAGGAAGCCGCCTATCTTCTTGGCCTGGTAGGCCCGCAGGCTTCGCTCCTCGAACCTCCTGATGCGCACCATCAGGCGGTAGAGGCCGATCTTCTGGTCGGCCGACAGGGATGCGTTCACGGGCGCTCCCGCAAGGTCCGGCTTGCCGGTCCCTGGGTCGCTTCGGCCTTCGGCGGTGGCGCTGGATTTCTTGCTCACGGTGAGTGGAAAGGATGAGTTTCCAGCCGGATAGCTTGGAAATCAAGCGTGGTTTTCAGGGCGGGGCGGGAGTGATCTCCTCCACGACGACCTGGACCGGTTTTCCGGGCCGGCAATCGGCCCGCAGGGCCACGAACCCGTCCCGGTGGGCGTCGTAGGTCGGCCAGAGCGCCGTCCGGTCGGTCTCGGGGATCGGCAGCGCGTCGACCGCCCTCCTACTGAAGAACCCGAACTTTCCCTCGGAGATGTCCGGCGGCAGGCCGGCAAGAGGCTTGCGGCAGCGGAAGAGGAACATGAGCCAGTGCGACTGCCCCTCGTAGGCCTTCTCGGCGATCACCGAGAACAGGTGGAGGTCGCCGGTGGCGACCTCGAGGCCGGTCTCCTCTCGCGTCTCCCGCACCGCGCACTCGAACGCGGACTCCCCGGTCGCCATCTCCAGCTTGCCGCCTATCGGGCTCCACACGCCCAGGTTCGGGGGCTTTGCCCGCAGGAGCAGCAGGTGCTCGCCGGCGGCGTTCTCGAGGAAGACAAGGACCGCGATCCTGTAGGGCAGGGCGTCGGGCATCGGGTGCGCCGCCCCGATCAAAGGATCAGGTCCGGGGGCACGTTGGCGAGGGACTCCTCCACCGTCGTCAGCCCCATCTTGACCTTGAGCATGGAGTCCTGGTGGAGGGTCTTCATCCCCGTCTTCATCGCGATGCGCTTCAACTGGGCGACCTCGACCTCCTTGTTGATGCCCTCCGTGAGCTCCTCGTTGTTCACCATGAGCTCGTGGATGCCCACGCGGCCCTTGTAGCCCTGCCCGTTGCAGACCGGGCACCCCTGGGGGTTGGCCTTGAAGATCTGGCCGCTCCAGCCGAGCGCCTTCTCCAAGATGTCCTTCTCGCGGCCCACGGGCTCGTAGGGCATCTTGCAGTTCTTGCACACCCGGCGCATGAGGCGCTGGGCGCATACACAGACAAGGGACGCCGAGATGTTGAACGGCTCGATCCCCATCTCCGCGAGGCGCGTCACCGTGGACGGCGCGTCGTTCGTGTGGAGGGTGGAGACGAGAAGGTGCCCCGTGAGGGCCGCCTCCGCGGCGATGCCGGCCGTCTCCTCGTCGCGGATCTCGCCGACGAGGATCACGTCCGGGTCCATGCGCAGGTAGCAGCGCAGCGCGCGGGCGAACGTGAGCCCGATCTGCCGGTTCATCTGCATCTGGTTCAGGCCGGGCAGCGTGTACTCGATCGGGTCCTCGGCCGTCTGGATGTTCATGTCCGGGGTGTTCACCTCGGCCAGCGCGGAGTAGAGCGTCATCGACTTGCCCGAGCCGGTCGGGCCGCAGTGCAGGATCATGCCGTAGGGCTGGCGTATGCACTCGCGGTACCTCGCCAGGTTCTCCTCCGAGAACCCGAGCGCCGGCAGCGGCAGCGTCGACTTCTGCTTGTCGAGGATGCGCATGACGACCTTCTCGCCGTAGTTCATGGGCCCGGTCGCCACGCGAAGGTCGATGTCGATGTTCTTCTTGGTGTACTTCTTGAAGACGATGCGCCCGTCCTGGGGAAGCCGCCTCTCGGAGATATCCAGGTTGCACATGATCTTGAGCCTCGTGACGAGCGCGGTGGCGACCTGCTTGGGCAGGCGCAGCTTCTCCTGGCAGAGGCCGTCGATGCGGTACCTGACAAGGAGGTCCTTCTCCATCGGCTCGATGTGGATGTCCGACGCCCCGCAGATGTAGGCGTCCTCCACGATCCGGTTCGCCAGCTGGATGATGGGGGCCGAGTCCTCGCTCTCGAGCTCGCCGGCCCTCATCTCGCCGGTCTCGGCGTCGATCTCGTAGGCCTCGCTGATCACCTTGGTGACCGAGCCGATGTCCACGTCGCCGTCGGCGGCCGCCTTCGAGCCCTTGAAGTACTTCGTCACGAGCGACTCGAACAGGGTCGCCGAGACCACCTTGACGTCGTCGATGCTCTGGTCGGTCGCCTGCGTGAACGCCTCGCGCTTCGCGTAGTCGAGGGGGTTGGTCATCACGACCGCCACGGACCCTGTCCCCAGGCTCTTGTAGGGGAAGACGCCCTCCCTGCGGATGATGGCGTCGCCCGTCGTCTCGACCACCTTCTCGTCGATGTCGAGGTCCTCCGCCTTGGTGATCAGGGGAAGGTCGGTCAGCTTCGAGACGAAGCGCGCGGTGTCATCCGGCCCGAGCTGGAACTTCGGGTCGATCATCCGGTGGATGAGGGCGGAGGAGTACTCGGCGACCTCCGTCAGGAGCTTCAGGTCCGCCTCCGTGAACTCCCCGTTCGTGCCGGCCGAGAACTCCTTGTTCAGGGTCTGGATCGCGCCGAGCGTGATCGT